>JBAUEH010000072.1:0-8648 GCA_049678505.1 Candidatus Acidiferrales bacterium | reverse complement strand
GAAACTGCCCGAGTTCCTCCAACTCTCGATTCACCGCTATCCGCAGCGCCAGAAACGTTTTTGTCGCGGGGTGCAGTCTCTGCCTTCCCCTTGCTTTTCGGGCCCCTGCCACAACCGTTGCCAGGTGCTCAGTGTCGCGGATCGGCCGCGCGCGTAGAATTGCCCTGGCGATCTTGCGTGATTCGTGCTCTTCTCCAAATTTGTAGAGCACGTCGGCCAGCTTGGTTTCCGGCCAATGGTTCACAATCTCTTCCGCCACAAACGGATAATCCGGGTTCATGCGCATGTCCAACGGCCCGCCCCAGCGGAACGAAAATCCGCGCTCCGGAGTATCCAGCTCCAGCGACGAAACTCCGAGATCGGCGACAACTCCATCGAGCTTCGGCAGCCCTAACTCGCTCGCCACTTCGTCGATCTTCGAGAAATCTGTGTGCACCAGCGTTACCTGCCCTTCAAATTCCTTCAACCGCTCCCGCGCGATAGCCAGCGCCTGCGGGTCCCGATCCAGCCCAACCAGACGCCCTGTTTTCAGCCGCTGCAGGATCCCCAGAGCGTGCCCGCCGGTGCCAATCGTCGCATCGACGTATGTTCCTTCCGGCTTGACCTGCAGCCACTCAACAATGGCTTCAGCCAAAACCGGCGTGTGCAGCACGCTCAAAATCTAGATGCCCAGAATGTCTAGAGCCTTCACTTCTTCCGCGCTCAGCGGATTGCTCTTCATCTGCTCCAGGTATCGCGCATGATTCCAGACTTCCAAGTACGTCAGTTGGCCGCTCACCGCGACCTCACCCTTCATTTGCGCCGTATCCCGAAGCACCGGGGGGATCAGAATGCGTCCCTGCCCGTCAAGCTCGACCACTTGCCCGAAGTAATTCGTTCGCGCCAGGAATTTCTGCTTGGCCTGATTGTGCGAGGAAAGCTTGGCGAGTTTCTTTTCGATCTCGCCCCACACCTTCATGGGATAGATGCGCGCGTGGTCGCCGTTCTCGCTGGTCACGTAGAACTGCTTGCCATAACGGTGCAATTCGGCGAAAAAATCCGCGGGCACCTTCATGCGCCCTTTCTCGTCCACCGTCGCTAGATGGCTTCCCCGCAGCATTCCCGGCCTTGCTCGATGCGCTTTTCGGTGATTCCCCGCTCATTCACGCCCCGACCACTTCTTACCACTTTCTCCCACTTGGGGCACGATTCTATGCAGACTTCTTTTCTTGTCAAGGGGAATCGCGCGAAAAAGTAAATTTATTTTCGATCGCGCACAATCTTTCGCGGCCTTCGCGCCCAGTAATACCGCTATATGTGGTGTAAACAAGCAAGCGAGCGCGCAAGAGCTAGGCGGGGCCTTCCATTGAAAATAGAAATTGTGCCGTATGCGTTACGGAGAAGGGAGAAATCCGTGCGATGCGTGTACCGAAACGGACCGATTATTCCCCGGCGCCAGGTCCCACGCGCAAATCGGTGAGTTTGCGCAGCAGATCCTGCTCGTTTTCGTTCAGCCCGCGCATGAATTGAGGGTCCTGCAGTTCCTGTTGGCGCTGCTGCAGGGTCATGCCGCGCAGGACACGCATCCGCCCAGTGAGAAGCTCTTTGCGATCTTGCGGCAATGCCTTCCAGCGCGGCGCCAGATCGTTAAGCACTTCCTGGCGCTGGTCGGGCGACAAGCGATTGAAGACCTGCAGCCGGCTGCGCATGGCATCGCGCTGCTCCGGCGTCATCTGGTTCCAGGCCTGCAAGCGGCGCCGAATCTGCTCCTGCCGCTGCGGAGGCAGGCTGAGGAATTTTTGGTTATTGTTCATGAAACGCTCTTGCTCCTGCGGCGACATACTCTGCAATTTTTCGACCCACTTGGGCGGCAAGCCCAACGCGCCGCGCACTCCCGGCTTGTTTTCCTGTTTTTGCGCCTGCTTCTGCTGCCGCTGCGCCTGACGGGCCTGCGCGCGCGGACCTTGCTGCCGTTGCGCCGCAAAGTACCTCTGCGCCGGCGCGGCGTGCGCTGCGCTCAGCGCCATCATCAGCGCCGCCACAGCGCATCCGAATTGGAAGAGTTTCTTCATGCGCATCCCGTTTCGCGCTTAGCCCTCTCCTCTAGCTCTCTCCGTCGCCGGAGCCGGGATCGTCCGGCTTTTGCTGTTCTGGCTGCTCCGGCGTCGCCTGCACTCCCGGCAGATCGGAGAGCGCATCGAAGTTGCTGAGCACGTCATAATTCTCCAGCACGCCCAGATCCTTGATCATGCGGAACTGCTCTTCGCTGTTCGTCGCTGAATTTCCCGGGACAACCGGCTTGTTCGGTTGCAGCGAGACGAAAATCGACAGCCCCACCAGCGCAACAACCGCGGCGGCCAATCGCGGCGAGGGCATCAGCCATGTCCAGAGCCTCGGGCGCCCTGCGGCGGCAATCCGCTGGCGCAGACGCGCGTCGAAGGCAAACGACGGCTCTATCGCAGGCACCTCAGCCATAACGTCCCACAGCCGCCGGAACTCCTCCGCCCGCTCGCGGCATGCGGCGCACGACTTCAAATGCTCCTCTACGTTGCTGCGCTCTTCCGCGCTGGCGCGGCCATCCAGATAACTGATCAACGAATTCGACACTTTTTCGCAACTCATCATTGCTTCCCCTCCCCCGCGGGCTGCGCCGCCGGTCTCGCGACCAGCAATGCCAACTGCACCCGCAAGGTTTCATAGGCGCGGAAGAGCAGCGATTTGAGCGCGCTCTCCGAACATCCCAGAATCTTTCCAATTTGTCCGTAATCCATCTCTTCGTACTGGTGCAAAATCACGGCGACGCGCTGCATTTCCGGCAAAGCCAGAATCGCGCCGCGAATCATTTCGTTGCGCTCGCGCTCGATCAAGCGGTCGTCCGCGCGCATTTCCTGAGCGGCGATTTCGATCACCGGCTCATCCTCGTCTCGCGGCGTATCGATCGAGATTTGCATTTGGCGGTACCGGCCGTCGCGGATGGCGTTCAGCGCCAGGTTCGTCGCGATGCGGAAAAGCCACGTGGTGAATTTCGCGCTCGGAGAATATTCCTTGCGCGCGCGGTACACACGGAGGAAAACTTCCTGCGCGAGGTCTTCCGCCGCGGCCTGATCTTTCACCATGCGGTAGAGGAAATTGACCAGCGGCGTCCGATACTTCTTCAACAGAAGCTCGAAGGACAGTTCGTCCCCCGCCTTCACGTCCAGCATCAGTTGGACGTCGGACCTGGCCATAGCCTCCACATTGTATCTAACACGTGCAGAGCCTTAAAGTTGCGTGCCGAGGAGCTTGCCGGAAAAGTCAGCTCAAAGCGCGGAGCAAGGCTAACCATCGCGTACCACAGCATTTATCTGGTCCCTTGCTTACATTTGCAATGCATATTCCGCGCATAACACCACGGCAACCCCGAGGAACACCAGCAACGCCCACCTCGCGCCGCGCTCGTGGTTCACTTCAGGAATCAAATCCGATGCTGCCACGTAGAGTGTCACTCCGGCGGAAATGGGCAGCGCGATTCTCACTTGTCCGCGCCAGAGCAGCATCAGAGCAACGCCCGCGAGCGTTGCCGCGCCAAGAATCGCCGACGCCCAAAACGCCGCGCGCCTGCCCTGCCCGCTCGCCATCATTAACGACGCCACCGTGAATCCCTCAGGCAATTTGTGCAGGAAAATCGCCACAAAGATCAGGACCCCGAGCGATTCGGAAACCAGAAGGCCCGACGCGATGGCCACTCCGTCGAAAAACGTGTGAATCGCCAGTCCCAGCACCGCCGCGTAGCCCACGTGCGCCGCGGTCATTTCTTCAATGTGCGTCTCTTCGCCAAAATGAAAATGGGGCGCGAGGGTGTGTTCGAAGAAATGCACCAACAGATATCCGGCGAGCACCAGCAGCATCACTTCGGCCCATTCGCTCCCCGCTCCCATCGGCCGCGGATACACGGAATATGGATGCACGTACGCCAGCCGCAGCGATTCGGGCACCATGTCCAGCAGCGCCACCGCGAGCATGAAACCCGCGCCGAGCGCGACGAAATACTTGAGGTATTCGCGCGACCACTGGCGATGGACGACGAAAAAGCCGCCTGCCAGATTGGCGGCTGCAGCCAACGCGCCAAGACACAGCGCCAGAAGAACTCCGCCTGCTTGCACTGGGCCCGGCAGTTCAGCCGGAATGACGAAACAGGATAACGTCGCCATCCTCCACAATATATTCTTTGCCTTCCAGCCGAACCTTGGCTTTTTCGCGCGCGACCGCCCAGCTTCCCGCGGCAAGCAATTCTTCCCAGTTCACCACTTCTGCCTTGATGAAGTGCTGTTCGATGTCGCTGTGAATGGCGCCCGCCGCCCGCGCCGCCGAGGTGCCTCGCGGGATCGTCCACGCGCGGCATTCCGGCTCGCCGCACGTCAAAAACGAAATCAGCCCCAGCAGCTCATAGGTTGCGCGCAAGATTCTGTTGCGTCCGGGCTCCTTCAATCCGTACGCGCCCATCAATTCCGCCGCTTCCGCAGGATTCAAATCGGCAAGCTCGGCTTCGACTTTCCCGCAGAATGGCACAATCGCGGTTCGCGCTTTTCCTTCGAGCCTCGACAAATTGTGCCGCGCGACAGCCTTCTGCATGTCCGAGGCGTCTTCGTCTCCCAGATTCAATGCGACCAGCATTGGCTTTCGCGAAACGAACATGAAACCGTTCATCATTTTCTGCTCGTCCGGCTTGAAATCCAGTTCACGCAGAGGCTTTTCCGCTTCCAGCGACTGGACGCAGCGCTCAAGGACACTTTTCTCGATCTCTGCTTGCGGATCACGCTTCTTCTTCAAGTCCTTTTCCACTCGCTCGAGCCGCTTGGTGGCCTGCTCCAAATCGTTCAACATCAGCTCGATTTCCACGCTTTCGACGTCGCGCAGCGCATCGAGCGAACCGGCCGGATGCGGCATCGAAGGATCTTCGAACAGCCGCACTACGTGCATCAGCGCGTCCGCTTCGCGCAACGGCACAAGCGACGCCGAATCTTTCGCCCTGTCTTTCTGGAGGCCGCCAATGTCCACATATTCCACGGTCGCGTAGGTCAGTTTTTTCGGCTGGAACAACTCAGCGAGTTTCAAAAGCCGAGCGTCCGGCACGCGCGCGATGCCCACATGCGTCTGGCCCGGTTGCGCTTTTGCTTCCACGCGCGCCCCCGTCAAAATCCGAAACAGCGTTGTCTTCCCCGTCTGCGGCAACCCGATAATTCCTGTCTGCATAACTCTTTGTGTGGCACAGGCTCTCAGCCTGTGTGCCTTTCAACTGTGCCCCCGTTCAAACGCCCGATGTTAGCACGCACCCTTGTTTTTGGATTGTCATTCCGAGCGAGCCCTGAGCGTTTCTTCCGAAGGGCGACGAGGAATCTGCTGTTGCTTTTCTGGAGTGCGGCGGACCGCTTCGCGGATTCCGGCGAAGCCGGAACTCGACGCCGCTTTGTTTTTGCGGCGCTCGGTTCGCTTTTGACGGTCGTAGGGGCGGGGCTTGCCCCGCCCGCGCGACTCTCCGAGTCGCGTTGCTGTCATTCCGAACCGGCCGCACCGCGGCCGTGTGAGGAATCTGCTGTTGCCTTGTAGGCTGGGTGCCCCATCCTTTGCCGTTTTTTGCAAAGGGTGAGAGTTCCGGGAGCGCCCCATCCTTTGCGCCGTTTGCAAAGGGCGGAGCAAGTCATTCGTGACCAGTCTTGGGTGGCCCATCCTTTGCCGTTTTTTGCAAAGGGTGGGAGTTCCGGGAGTGCTCCATCCTTTGCGTCTTTTGCAAAGGGCGGAGCAAGTCATTCGTGACCAGTCTTGGGTGCCCCATCCTTTGCGTCTTTTGCAAAGGGTGGGAAAAAACCTTCACCACCTCATCCCCTCTTCAAGACCCTCTTCCTGCACCCACGGCACCAAGTCCATCCGGATCCTCCCCGTGATCCCCTTCGCGTGAAATAGATAACTGCTCCAAGGCCACAGCTGCGCCTCGTTGACCAATCCGCGCTTTACGGGATTCATATGCATGTACTGCAACTTCTCATTGAGTTTTTTCCACGTACGAATATTGAAATCATAAAACCGGCGCTCCCAAAACTGGCTTAGCTCCTCCGCCGATGCTCGACAGAGGTCGCAAAGTTCTCGGGAGCTTCTTTGCTTCAACACCTGCATTACGGTCGAGGGAGTCGCGCCGGGCGCCTCGCTGATCACAAGATGAACGTGCTCAGGCATGACCACATATCCGACCAGCGCAAAACCGTAACGGTCGCGCACTTCCCCAAGAATCTGGACGAATCGATCGCGCGCGGCCTCCGACTCAAGCAGCCGGGCACGCCGATAGCAGCCGAAGGTTATGAAGTGTAAGTGCCCGTATCCGTAGATTCGGCTGAGGCCCTGAGGCATGAGAACCGGAGTATATTCTGAGAGCCACTGTACTGAAGAGTTTATTGTTAGCAAGCGACAGAACTCCCACCCTTTGCAAAAACCGCAAAGGATGGGCCACCCGGAACTCGCCCGACGCTTGCCCGCCGTGACGGGGTGCCCCATCCTTCGCCGCCTCTGCGAAAGGTGGGATCAAACTGAAATCTGAATCTCAGCTGTCGTTCCCCTTTGTAGCTGGGTGGCCCATCCTTCGCCGCTCTTGCGAAGGGTGGGAAAGCTTTACACAGCCAACCGCCCATTATCATTCTGAACCGGCCACACTTTGGCCGTGCGAGGAATCTGCTGTTGCATTTTTGGAGTGCGGCGGTCCGCTTCGCGGATTCCGGCAAAGCCGGAACTCGACGCCGCTTTGCCGGGTGCCCAATCTTTTGAGACTTTTGCAAAGGGTGGGGATCACCTGAAGCCGGAACGCCGACACTCTTTGTCCGTCGCGACCGTTATCTTCACGGGCACTCAATCTACTTGCACACTTGGCGGACACGGAGTTGTGGTCTAGACTCTTGGCGACATGGAACCTTCTGCTCCAAATCCGCAAGCAGATGTCATAGGCCGCCTTGAACTAATCGAGCGACGCCAGAAAAAGCAATTCCTAGTCCTAACGTCAACGGTATGTGTAGTTTTTGTCTTGCTCCTGGCATTCGCTGGAGTTGTGTTTTGGAATTTGAGGAAAACCACGGCCAGCGAGGCCCAGATCCTAAAATCACAAACCGACCTACAATTCAGCGACGCTGTTAACGACTACAATCGTGACGCAGATTTCGTGACAATCAATATTGGAGTAATTCAGTTTCTCCGACGCGGTTTTTCGATTACCTTCGACTCGGCCAACTATTCGCAAGACGGTCTTACCCTCACCGGCACAATCGGAAATCCAATGCAACTCTGGATAAGCTCGCTCACACTAAACATGAGCGTGAGGCCTTACCCGTACCAAGTTCGCGCCAAATGGGATAAGGACAAATTTGTATTCTGGAACACCTCGGATTTTGAGGTAGGCAATGGGCAGGTGAATGTGGGCCTCTTGAACCCTGGTTCGACTGCGTCCTTCACAATCACTATCCCAAACGTTAAACAAACCAAGGATGAGCCCGAAATTGCGGTTTGGTTCTCGGGCGAGCGATATAGTTACCTGAAGTAGATCGCACCTCATCGGGTACGGGGAGGACGTGAGCAGAGAGATACCAGTTGCAGTTATTGCCGTGGTATCGGACGTTCTAGCCACGCGATACACCCACTCCCGTATTGACTACTTTATGGAAGCAGCCGGATTAAAATGTGATCCCCCATTTGGTAATAAAGTTGATAAGACAAGAGCGTGGCTGCGATGGGCGAATGAGAACGTCTCCGATCCGTTAGCTACCTTGGGAAGAGTCATCACAGAATTCATGGAAGTGAATACCTCCGGCTATGGATCAAGGAAGGACTTGGACCCCGAACGAGAAAGAGTCAATGAAATCCTTGCCAAGTACGGGTTCTCGTACTCAAACGGCGGTTACATCTTCTCATCTGGCGAAACAGCCGTAAGCAAAACACTACAAGAAATAATAAGAGCTAGGGATCTGTCTGGTCTGCAAACAGAATTTGATCGCATCTCCCACAATGTTGAATCCGATCCCGCATCAGCCGTGACCGCATCATGCGCACTGCTTGAGTCCCTCTTCAGAAGCTACATCGAAGACGAGCAGCTCGCCATGCCGACAGATAGGTCCATCAAGCCGCTGTGGAAGGTTATTCGAGCAGACCTCAAGCTGGATCCTGCCGCCATGCAAGATGACGATCTGAAAACAGTGTTGACCGGTCTCGCGGCAATCATTGAGGGCGTCGGCTCCCTGCGGACGCACAAGGGGTCAGCACACGGGCACGGAAAAACCGTCTACAAGTTAAAACCGCGCCACGCTAGATTGGTCGCACATGCTTCCTTTACTCTTGCCAGCTTTCTATTGGAAGCATGGAATGAACGCACGGTGTAGGCGAAGTCCATTCGACCCGGACGAGCCTTTCTTGATTTTTCTTGACTTCCCGTTAACTTTCCGGTATACATACGTCTCCGGCTGCCCAGCCAGACAATTCGCGCAAGAGAAGTGCAAGGCCGCCTCGGGCGGCTTTTTTCGTTTAGGGAGACGGTTCGTTGATTTGGAATCGCGCGGCGATGTAGAAGACGTTATAGAATTAAGACCGATGACCAAGAAAGCGATCTCCGCTGGCGCGGTACACAGCGTACCAGTGGATTTACGAAAAGTTCTCCTTTC
>JBAUEH010000071.1:0-2250 GCA_049678505.1 Candidatus Acidiferrales bacterium | reverse complement strand
GACTTATCCTTTCGCTAATTGTGTTGCGGTGATAATCTCCGCAGTGATGTCCTTGCCGCCGCGAAGATTGACGAACAGAGAACGAATGGTATAAATCGGCCCCCACGGGAAGCCCCACCATCCAGCGATAAATGAAATGGCAGTGAAAGGCAGGCCCTTTACAAAGGCACTCTCGCCGGACTTGAGGAAGTAAACGCCTGAAGCACGCTTGAATGTGACCACGAGAGCGGAGACGCAGTATTGGAACAGGACGAACTTGCCACCGCGCTGCAACTCGAAATTGATCTCATCCGTTGTCATTCCTTCAAGCCCGATGATCTTCATCGCTTCGACTCCTTCGTCTACGAGATTTAGCAAGGACTGTCGATTACTTTACGGAGTGGCCGTCAGCGTCATCTGATTTGATGTGACGTTTTCGTTGGCAAGACAATTCGGGAAGGCATTAACGGGTGTTGCGCCGAAGGAAAAGACAGTCGCTGTTTGACCGGCGGTGTCGTTCAGCAATCCGTCAAACTGGAGACCTGGGCTATTGCTAGGCAAGACGCTCTCCGATGTGAAAACGAAGAGTCTTCCCCATTGTTGTCCGTTCATTCCAAATGATCGCGCCGGATAGTCAGGACAGCCACCTATTGTGATTCCTTGGCCGTTCAAAGAGCCTGTAGCATTGACCGGAAACGTTATGGAGAGAGTGAAAGGCACTGCGATAGGCCCTGTAGCAGAGGCAATCGTAAAATCCCCAGTGTAGTTCACTTGCTGTAGCGTGTACTGCTGGAAGCTAAAATTGCCCGTTTGAGACGGGAGACACGTTGCGCCATTCGGCGAGACGAATGTACCCGACATCGTCGAGCCGGTTCTCGTGCCTGTCAGAACGATGTCCTGTGTTGAATTCGGGTTATTCGCATCGGGCGGAGTATAAGTTAAAGATACATTCTGCCCGCTCATCGTGCCGCTCATCACACTGTTCAAGAAGAACGCAGAACTCAGTGGCTCCGCCACTTGGCAGTTGTTGCTTACAAACGAAGGGGACGTAGTGGCATAAACATCGAAAGCTGTCTGTGCCACAAGGGCACTGCCCTGCTGCAATATAGTAAAATCCAGTGTCGCATATAACTGAGTGCCGTCCGATGACGTAAGGCTCCCATACCAGTTTCCCGCGTTAACGGTAGCTTGGCTCACAGTCACCGCCGCTGTTCCTGACACCGACGTATCTTGTTGAGAGACAGCCATCACAGTTGCGCTGCCTGCTGAAGAACTCGCCGTGAACAGGCCGGAACTGTTGATTGTGCCCGCGCCTACCACGCTCCACGTAACAGCCTGACTGACACCCGTCGATCCCGAAACGGTTGCAGTGAATTGCTTCGTCTGTCCCGTGGGGACGGAAACGGAAGCTGGCGAAACTGCGACTGAGGTAACAGAGGGATTAGAAGAAGGGCTTGAAGATTTCGTACCGCCTGAGCATCCCACTATACCGACAAGCAACGACAGCAGCAGAACGGGCGCAGTCTTCATAACGAGTGATAGCCTCTTTTCCTAGGTGTATTTGTACGTGCAATACGCAATTCTGCGCTTGTTGGCTCCGCCGTACGCTCTGCCGTTTATTGGAATGTTTGAAAAGTAAGCTGGCCGAACGTACAGGCGAGTATCTTCAGTACGATTAGTAACGTTGCTGATGCTCGGTGTTTAGCAGATACAAGAGGGCATGAAACGCACGATTCAGGTGAATGTGAAGATGACGCAGGAGGATTTTGAACTCCTGAAGAAGGCATCGGAACGACGCTGGCCTGATGCGGTGATGACCAACTCCGGCGTCGTGCTCGGACTAGCAAAGATTGCCGCCCGTCAGACGTTGAAGAGAAAGCGCCGCTAAATTCTCTCAAATCGTACTCGCGTCGGCCTCGTTCTGAATTTTTTTCCGGCTGGTGCGTCAAACAACATCTGAAGCGTTGAACACCCACCCCTGGGGCGACCACGACGGAGTGTTGAACAGGCCGTAGGAGTCCCATAAGACTTTCCCCAAGTTTCAACGAGGCTGCCCGCTTCGCAAAGCCCGTGTCGTATCCTATTCCGCCGTCCGTTGCAAATCACCTACAAATCTATCGAGAATTTACACTGCATTTGCGAGCGATCTCGCGTCTCGTTGCGCGACATGCCATTGCGCGCCGTTCCGGGCTTTCAATAATCAACTGTTTTTTGATGTGTGAGATTCGCAGGAAGCAATCACGCGGAATCAGTCACTTGCGGACGTGCCGC
>JBAUEH010000070.1:0-53851 GCA_049678505.1 Candidatus Acidiferrales bacterium | reverse complement strand
TAATTTCCCATATTTACTCGATTAGAATTTAGAAAGCGCATAAAAAGCGAAAAGCCGCGTCGCCGCGGCTTGCCTCCCGTTCAGTTGTGTGCAGCCCCGCCATGGGCGGGCAAGCTGGAAATTCCAGGCTGCAAGCGTTTGTGTACCATGTAGTTAACTAAAAGTCAAGAAAAAACGGCAGAGGGGCGACCAAAATCCGGAGAAGCTCAGCCAGCGTCACACAAAAACTAGCGGAGGAATATGTATGTCGGTCACACTACACTGAAAATCCCCACCCTTCGCAGAAAGCGCGAAGGATGGGGCACCCGGGAAAAACGGCAACGAAACACCGCAGACTCGTTAAACAAATACGAGCGTGGCTACATGATCCCCGCGGCTACGGGCGTGGCTGCCCTCGATGCATCTGCGGACTTCACGGCATGGGGGGGCTGCCCATGGCCGAACTCAGGCCTATGGCTTCTTACCGATACTGATATGCACGGCGTTTGGATCAAGTCCGGTCGTAGCAGCGAACCCGCGCGTTTCAAATTTTGATCTCAGAAGCCGCACCAATGCGTTAGCTGGAGCATACCATTCCGGCACTTTAGAATCGCTTATCTGGACCGCTATTCCAGTATCAATGTTTATGCCAATTAGTGGACTTGAATTACTCAGCCCGACTGTGCCCTTTGCCGAGACTTGTTTCCATCCGGCGGCTAACAGAATGGATTGTATTGTATGCATCAAGTCCACTGATTCTGGATCAGTGGCCACGTCTAAGTCGAATGGAGTTCCGGCAAATGCCTTTAATGCCGATATCATCTGGTCTTGCTCCGCTGGGTCAATTGTGCGCGGCGTCCTAAGTTTTTCTAGTTCGAATTTTGCTTCTGCAGCACGTGCCTCGGCTTCTGCTACTCTTACCACGGCATCCCGAGATGCCGCATTCGCGGACGCAACTAATGCTTCAGCGTTTTTTGTCCGTGCTTCAGCGTCTGCTATTTTGCTCTTAAATCCTTTGGCGGTAGCCTTAGCGGATTCGGCTTCACTCTGTGCCCGTCTGGCATCGAAGTTCAATTGGGCGATGTTTTCTTCATATATCTGGGAAGTACGCACTACGCCGATTAGCTCTATCCCCAACCCTCCTATCAGGATCAGAGCTGCCAGTCTGGCAAAGCGCCTTCGGCGGGCGTCATCTCGTGGAACCTGTTTGAATTCAGCTAGAAACTCTCCGACAGCTCCGATGATGACAATGACCGTACCAGCGTACTCGAAGATCTCCCAAAAGGAGATTGACGAATTGATTGACCGCAAGAATGAGGGAATCATGACGCCTCTGCCTCACGTGGGTCGGGATGGTAATCTGGCTGACCATGTTAAGGCAAGACGGCGCGAGTAAATCTAACTCGTACTTTGACTTGTTACGTGTGTTCGCGGAGGCAGGTTGATGCGGGTGCGGCAAGCAAGCGCCGCTACGAAGGCGAAGGCCACGGGCTCGGAGCGTGCGTCACATACGACGAAGGCACACAGGCTGAGAGCCTGTGCCACGTATGTCCAGAGTGCCAGCCGGCTCAGGGAGTCGCGCCGGTGCGTTTGGCGTGCTGGTCCATGCCGGCTTGGTGGAGGATCAGTTCGGTGGCGCGGCGGGTGCTGTCGGTGACGAAGGTGATCTGGGCGTCGCCCAGAAAGAAATCGCGGTTGCTCTCCGGGAATATCTGGCCCTTAGACTGCCCTTCCGGCTGAACGAATAAATGATCGCCTTCGCGAGTGACGGTCAGTTTTATGTCCTCTCCGAGTTGATAGGTTCCCACGTAGGTATCAAGCAGTTTCGGGTCGATGGGAATTTCTGTGTGCTATTTTGGCGGAGGTGGCATGAGCGCCGGATTCACCAGACCTGCGACCTGGTGTGCGATGCGGACCGGGCGGGCATGACCGGCGTCGAGATTGGTGAGCACGACGACGGTGAGGCTGTCATCCACATATCTTGAAATATCGCAGGTGAATCCCTGCCAAGCACCGCTGTGTTCGATAACTTTGTGCCCGTTGAGCGTGTTTATTTCCCAGCCGAAGCCGTAGTGAGCGGGATTGGGTTTGCCGTCATTGAGCGGATATATGGTCCAGATGCGGTCGAGGCTGGACCGCTTCAGCAGGGTGGTGCCATAGAGTGCGCCGTCCCATTTGGCCAGATCAAGAACGTTGAAGTAGAGCGCGCCATCGGCCGTGGAATTGAAAGTGGGCGACACCCAGGTCTGATTTTGAAGTTTGTCGCCGTGGATTTCGTAGCCGGAGGAGCGATTCGGAATGATGTCGGCGTCGCTGATGAGACGCGTTGAAGTCATGCCAAGCGGTTTGAAAATCCGTTCGGCGAGGTAATCAGCGTAGAACTTGCCCGTCACCTTGTGGATCATGATTCCAAGCAACACGTAGTTTGTATTGCGGTAGTTCCACTTGTCGCCCGGCGGGAACTCAATCGGAAGCGCTTCGATTTTCTGCAGCAGCTGATTCTCGGTGAAATCCAGCCGCAGGTAGAAAGGACCGTTGGGCCCAGTGCGGCTGCCGCTTTCGTATTCCGCCAAGCCAGACGTGTGCGAGAGAAGATTCTTGATGAGGATCGGTTTCCAGGTGGCGGGCGCATTTGGAAAATATTTTACGATGCTGTCGTCCAGGCCGACTTTGCCTTCTTCCACGAGCATCATCACGGCGGCGGAAACAAACTGCTTACCTACGGAACCGGACTGAAAAAGTGTTTCCGGTTTCACCGGCACGTTCAGCTCGACGTCCGCAAGCCCGTAGCCTTTCGCCAGCAATATTTGGCCGCGGTGATAAATACCAACTTCCGCCCCAGGGATGCGCTCTTTGGCCATCTCGGCGGTGACGTATTGGTTGATGCTGGCGATTTGCTCGGGCGCCAGCGCGGGTGCGGACGAATTTTGGGTATTGCCGCGCGTGGCGGCAGACAGGCAGGCAAACATCAAGAGGCAAACGGCGGCGAAGCGATTTCGGACCACAACGTGAGTCAGAGACATTTTTCCTCCACAGCGCGATCGGGCGTCTTCGCGCGCGCTGCGAAACCTGAGGTGATGTTTGGCCGATGGAGCTTACATCAAGGTACGAGTAAGACGCGAAAAGTTTCGTGCGGGTCCTTTTTGAATCTTCGTCGGGCTTTTGTCAATTTTCTTCGCGGAGGAATGTCGACAGGGACGGCGACCTACTTCAGGGCAAGCGCCCAAATCAGATATCCGATCAGGGCCGCAGCACCGCTGCCTCCGATTAAAATGGCAGTAAGCTGCATGATTTCGGACGTCGTGAGCGGCTTTCGCTCGGCAGAGGGAAGCGACTCCCCAGGATCCAATAGGCCTACCGCGGTGAATCTTCCCGGCGGCCTACGGCCCATCTGCGCCGACGGTTGTGTTTCCGGCTCATAGGGCCATTCGGTGAATTCATGCGGCATGGAGCAATCCTACGCCGGCCCAGTTCGCCGGGCAAGCGGCTGTCTCGGCGCCCGACTTCTGCCCAGGTGTCTTCGTCACGATTCTTCGCGGAGGAAGTCGACGCGGGCGGTGGCTAACGGTAAGGCAACCAGACCATTAGCCAAATCGAAGCGGCGACGAACATGGCTCCGTACGTGACGAGGTTTGCATTGCGAACGGCGATACGTACGCGTGGATAAGCTAAGTTGGGCGGCCCTCCTTCAGGCATTCCAACCATAAAATGCAGAACAAGGTATTCGATTCCATACGATGCGAAGAAAAACGGAATCAGGAGAACCATGGTTGCCGCTGGGATTATCCAAACATCCTTACCCTCCGCTGGACCGAGCCAGGCCGAACCAAGAAGAAGAGAAACCACGTTAGCGAGCGGGCTGTGCCAATTCGCAATTGTTGTGCTCGTGGCTGTTAATTCGGATACTCCCAGTTCCACTGCAAACATTGCCGCCCATGCCATGGGAATTCCGACGACTGTAGAAAGCAGATTGGAACACGCATTGGATTTCATTGCTTCCCACGTCGTCAATCCGAGCCACTTCTTACACAGAAGGCTTTCGACCACAATGATGGGAATGAGCAATATCAGCATGAGAGGCCACGTAAGAGCGATCATTGGAATGCCAGCATCGGCGAACAGTGGGACGAGTATGACCGGCGGGCTCATGTTCGAGATCATGTTAGAAGATTCAAATGGCAGACGAGCGCGACCGGCGCATCTAATTGCCCATTTAGTAATGAAGGATGGCTTTATTCGGCGAGGAAGTCGACGCGGGTGGTGGCAGGCGCAGGATGGCAGGCATCCGGTGCACGTGCCATTGAGGCAGCCTGTCATTCTGAGGGCCGTTTTCGGGCCCGAAGAATCTCGCTTCGAAATGAGATATTTTGCCGGACAAAATGTGGGCCATCCAGGATGACATTACAAGAGGAGCGGCGTCCCCCAACCGCTGACTACTTTACCATGCGTCGCTCAGGTCTTTCCAATCGCGGTTGGCGGATTCGATCAGGGCAATTTTCTTGCTTCGGAGCCAGCCCTTAATCTGCTTCTCGCGGCGGATAGCGGCGAAAACGTCGTCGAAACTCTCGTAGTAAACAAGCCGGTTTATGTTGTATTTCGCGGCAAATCCTTTGAGAAGTTTTTCGCGATGCTGGAATACTCTGCGTTGCAGGTTACTGGTCACTCCGGTGTAGAGATTGAGGGATTTGCTGGCCAGGATGTACACGCAGTAAGTTTTCATGTGGTCTTGGTTTTTGCATGGTAAAGATCGCAAATCATTGCGCCCCGGTCAACCATTCGTCAGGGTGGCCGGCTTTCCCTGGGGCCGAAGTGCGCCGAGGCGAGATCCTTCGCTACGCAAGGAACGCTCCGCTCAGGATGACAAGATAAGAATTGAAACGGCGATAAGCGTCCGTTTCGGAGCTTTCGTGCGAGCATGACAGGCGCCGAAGTGCGCCGAGGCGAGATCCTTCGCTGCGCAAGGAACGCTCCGCTCAGGATGACAAGACAATAAGTTTAGCTATGTTATTCGCGGAGGAAGTCGACGCGGGCGTCGAGGGGCATAAGGCTGGCGGTTTTGGCGCGGGAGACGAGCTCGTTGACGGCTTTGCGGCCTTCGTCGCCGAAATTGAGCGTCCAGCGATTGACGTACATGCCGACGAATTTGTCGGCAAGCGCAGGGTCCATGTCGCGCGCGAATTGGAGGGCGTAGTTGAGCGCTTCTTCGCGATGGTCGAGGGCGTAAGCGACGCTGCCGCGAATCGCTCCGGCGACTTGACGAGCGAGGTCCGCGCCAAGCGAACGGCGAATGGCGTTGGCGCCGAGAGGAAGCGGAAGGCCGGTCTGCTCTTGCCACCACACGCCGAGGTCGACGACCTTATGCGCGCCAGATTGGGCGTAAAGGAGCTGGCCTTCGTGGATGAGCAGGCCGGCTTCGACTTCTTTGTTGTTAACGGCGTCGAGAATTTTGTCGAAAGGCATGGTCACGGTTTCGACGCCGGGCTCGAAGAGCTTTAGCGCGAGATAGGAAGTGGTGCGCGTGCCAGGAATGGCGACTTTGCGGCCCTTCAGGTCGGTTTTTTTGAGGGCGTGCGAGGAAACGACGATGGGGCCGTAGCCTTCGCCGAAACTGGCGCCGCAATCGAGCAGGATGTATTTGTCGGCGAGGAAAGGATAGGCGTAAACGCTGACGGCGGTGACGTCGTATTTCTCGGATTGCGCAGCTTGATTGAGCGATTCGATGTCCGAAAGAACGTGAGTGAACTTGATGCCCGGGACGCGCAGCTTGCCTGTGGCAAGAGCGTAGAACATGAAGGCGTCGTCGCTATCGGGCGAATGCGCGATGCGGATTTCGGAAGTTTGCGTGGTTGCGGTGCGAGCGGCCATAGCGTTTAGGTCTCCAGCAGCCATTTGCGCACCACCCGGTTTTGCTGCGACAGTTCGGCGGCATTCACGGAGCCGTGCGGCTCGCCTGCGGTACTCGCGGGGTGAATTCCGGCCGGCTGGGGCGCCGTCTCAGAGACGATAGCATAACACAGGAGCAGGCCACGCGGAATGGTTTGCCGGGGCGGGGTAAATACGAGAAATTTTCGCGCGGCGTTTGCGTTATGGTGGCGGGGATTTAAGTGTTAGCGGTAATTGATCCAGGCGGCGATGTCGGTGATGATTTCCGGAGACACATGCTGATCAGCGACGAAATACTCTTCGGGTTTCGATGGACCAGTGCTGGAAAACAGGAGGTGGTTGAGCGCGGGGTAGAGTTTCAAAGTGGCGTTTGCGTGGCCAGCCAGCGCTTTTTGCCAATTCGCGAAGTCCGTGGTGGTGACTTGGTAATCGCGGCCGCCCTGGGTCACGTAGATGGGAATTTTCAAAGCTGCGGCGACGGCGCAGGGATCGTAGCCGCGCAAATCAAGGAAATAGGACGAAGGAACCTGCACGCCCAAAAGAGAAACCGTCGTTCCAGGCTTTAGATCAGGGCTCTCAATTGCTTGTGCGTCCTTTTGCGCTTCGGGAATGATTTTTTCGATTGGGGCTGCGTTCGGGCCGCCGAGCTTGGCTTCGTACTGAAGTTGCTCGATCACGAGCTGCTCAATCGGACGGGTGCTACCTTCCAGAATGATGATTCCCGCGATCTGCGGATCGACCCCAATGATAATTCCGCCGATCTCTGGAACGCCTGCGACGATGCGCGGCGCCAGATATCCGCCCTCGCTGTGGCCGGCAAGGAAAATACGCTTGGGGTTGATTTCCGGACGCGCCGCGAGCAACGCGACGGCAGCGCGGGCGTCGTCCATGTACTCGTCCTTCACGGTGAGATTTTGTGGGTCGGCGGAGCTTTTCGCGCCGTATTGATAGGTGCGCTTCGGGTAGCGAAAAACGGCGATGCCGTTGCTCGCGAGACCCCATGCGAGATCTTTGAAGGGCTTGTTGGGGCCGATGGTTTCGTCGGCGTCATTGGGGCCGGAGCCAGAAACAAGTACGACAGCGGCGAAGGGCCCTTTGCCATTGGGAATGGAAAGCGTGCCGGGCATTTGCCACTGGCCGTCGGAAACGGTGACGGATTCTTCGTGAAATTTCGTTTGATCGGCGTAAGGCGGAGCGGCCCAAGAGGAGGAAGTGGGCGGTGCTGCTTGGGCGCTTTCTGGAGGAGCGAAATGCAATCCGGCAATGCGCCCGCTGTCATCAAACGCCAGGATGATATCGAGCGGTGCTTTTTCGAATGCGCACGTTACGGTTGCCACGTGATACGTGGATTTTTCGATGACCTGCGATGAACTGATTTTTTGAAACGCGCCGGCCTGGGCGAGCACCTGATCCCAGATTTGCGCGAGTTTGTCCGCGGGAATCGCCGCGGCCATGGTGGCGTCAAATTGCGCAAAGACTTTGTCAAAGTGACGCGCGGCGAGATTGGTTACGATTTCGCTGGCGCGAGCGGGATAGTCAGGAGCGGGAGGAGCGGCCTGCTGCTGCATCACGAAGGCAGATGCGCATGGAATGCAGAAAAATGCCAGAAGCAAAAGGAATGAGCCAAGCGCTCTTGCGCGCACGGGTGAGATTCTAGCAGGCTTTAGCATGTTGAGCTTTCTCTTTGCGAATACGTGGGTGCGAGCCAAAAAGAATCACAGGTGGTTTTTTCCCGCACGATGATCAGGCGCCAAAAGCGGCTAAGGCGTACCGGCATCCTCTCCGGTGACGATGGGGTCATCGGCTGTGGCCACTGCGCCTTTTTTATCCGCCCCATGAACCTTGCCGTCTTTATCGAGGAGAAATGAGCGGTTGCCGCTTTTTCCGTATTGCTCCGGAAGCACGGCAATTTCAAAACCCGGATTTTCAGAGCCGGCGGGCGTGACCACGCGGTAGCGGAACTTGTAGCCATTGTTCGCGCCGGCGGCGAGAGCAGCGTCGATGAGTTTGGCGGCACTGGGCGAAACGCCGCCCTGCGCAGGCGGACCGAGCTGCGCGAGGCTGTCGGGAAGCTTGCCAAAGGCGCGTTGATAGGTCTCGACGGCCTGGGCGATATCCTGCAGCGCGTCGATCGCGGATTGTTCGCGAGCTTTGAGCGCTTGAACGTCCCATTCTTTTTGCAGCGCAGGAATATCGATTAGCAACAAGCCCAGCGAAAGCAATTTCCAGTTTCCATCTTCGCGCACAAGTCCGACGCGGATCGTCTCGCCGGTCGCGATAGTGACGTCGACGTACGCGAGATTGTCATGGACGCGCGGAGCGCCGAGAGTGAACTCCTGCGTGGCATCGGTGGCTTCACAATGCAGCGCCTGGCGGCCTTCCGTGTTCGTGGAAAGCAACGGGCGGCCGGGCGTGTCGAGGAGAACAAAACGTTCCATGAGGGAGATGCGCTCGTCCGAGGGAAGTTTGTTGAAAGCCGTCGAGTTTGCGACGGTCAAGTAGACGGAAAATTTGGCGCTGTCCTCGCGGCAAGCCGCGCTGAGGGCTGCCGTCAGAGCAGGCGTGGGATCTAAGTCGGCGGCAGGTTGTGATTGGGCGAGGAGGCACGGGCACAAAAGAAGAGCGAGCAGGACAGCTTCCAGAACGGGAATCAGAACGGGCGGGAGAGGGTTTCTGCTCATGATTTTGCGCGCGAAAAAATAGCGGCGAGGTCTTTGGTGAACTTCGAGCGCGGCATCACTTCAGCGCAACCGGCCTGGCGGGCGCGCTGCGCGAGTTCCGTCTGTACGTGGGAGAAAAACGCGACGACCGGAACCGCCGCGTTGCCGGAGCGCAGAGAGGCGATGGTCTCGACCGGCGCGTGGCGAGCGTTCAGGTCAACGACCACAAGCCGCGGCGTGGCGTGACCGATTTCCGCGAGCAGCGCGTCGCCGGAGCTGAAAGACTTCATTTCCACGCCGACGTGCTTAGCGGTCTCGAGCATTTTCGCCTGAAAGAAAATATCGTCCACAAGCGCCAATATTTGTGCCACGAATCCTCCGGGACAAGAATCTTCATGGATGTATCATGCGCGTGCGCGCCAGACAAGACGCATCCGATGATTTCGCAATTTTGTAGGATGCGTGGAGCGGGCGAAGGGCTTTGCGGGCGGGAATGGGTCAGTTTGAATTTTGACTCTTTGTGCCACGGTCGAGAAAATTCAAACTGACCCGCGAGGACGTTTCTTCGGCGCGGCGAGATGCGGTATAAAGGAATTGTGAAGCATCGCCGGAGGGGCGAAGGATGAAATCCGCCATGAACGAGGTTACGTTGCCAGGCTTGGAGGTTCTGGAGCAGACGCCGATCATTCTGGAGAAGCTGGTGTCGCTGGCGAACGAAGAGCAATTGCAATGGAAGCCCTCCATGGACCGCTGGTCGATCAGCGAAGTGCTGGCGCACCTGGCGGACGTGGAAGTAGCTGGGTTTCGCGAGCGCATTGAAATGATGGTGCAAACGGAAATGCCACAGCTCGCGTTTTACGATCAGGAAGCGCAATACAAAGCGGGAAGATACACTGGCGGGAAGGCGCGCGAGCATTTGAAGACGTTTTGCCACGAGCGCGACCGCAGCGTTTCGTGGCTGCGGTATATGCCGGAAAGCATTGTGGCGCGCAAAGGCCAGCACCAGAAATTTGGGCCAATCACGGTAGGACAATTGTTGAACGAATGGGCGTTTCACGATTTGGGCCACATCCGGCAAATCACGGAACTTTTTCGTTCACGGGCGTTCTATCCGGCGATGGGGCCATTTCAGAAAATCTATACGATCAAGCCTTAACGGAACTTCAATGGACGAGCTTTCCATCAGCATTCTGCAAGTGTTCGACCAACTGGGACGCGATACGCTCGACCTGCACGCCCTGCTGGAAATCGCGGGCGGCAACGATCCGGCGCGGCGCGATTCTGTAGTGGGCGCAGTGGAATTATTGGAACGGGCGGGCTGCCTGGAGTCCACAGGCGGCGCGGATTTTTACAAGCGCACGGAGCAGGGGCGGCTCGCGGTGGCGAAACCGCTCGACGTGACGCTCTACTCGCGGCCGAAGTGCAAGCTGTGCGATGAAGCGCGCGAGGCCATCGCGCCAATTCTGCGCGAATTCGGCGGCGCGCTGCGCGAAGTGAATATCGACGAGGACAAAGAATTGCGCGAGCTTTACACGGATGATGTGCCGGTGATTTTCCTGGGCGCGAAGGAAATTGCGCGGCACAGCGTGGATACGGTGAAGTTTCGCGCGGCGCTGGAAAAAGTCGGGAAGTAATCCACAGATAAGTCCCACAGAAAGAAGAGTGGTAGACTCGGCCCATGCGACGAGGCGTAATCCTCTGCGCCATTCTGCTGCTATCTAGCGGTGCGTTCGCCCAAGAAACTAAACCCGCCAACCCGCTGCCGGATCAATTCGAAATTGGGACTTATACATTTTCGGATGTGGGGGCGACCGAGAATTATGACATCTTAGTTGTAAAAGGAAGAGAAGGCCAAGATGCTTCCGTACAAAAGGTAAGTCTGACGCCCGCTCACGCATGCGTTCTGCCTGCGAAACTCGAGGTCGCGTCAGGATTTAGCCAGTCTATTCCTGAATTGCTCGGCGGTTTGAATCCGTGTGCGATTCCCGAAGCGGAGTTGGATCAGGAATTGAAGCCGAATGGGAGACGCCCACGCCTGAGTTATTCGGGGATTGCGATGCGCGTGCAGTGCGGAGGCCAGACAAGAGTCATTCGCTCAGACATACTGGACAGAGACGCAAAGCCGCTACCAGCGTGGGATATGAATCGCACATGGACGCAACAATTGTTGCTCGATTTGTCGATGGCGGTTCCGAGAGCGGCGAACAAGGCTGTGCCGATTGGTCTGAACGAAGGTCAGATTTCCGCAGGAGAGCCCGATTCGGAGGAATTGCGAGATCTCTGGGCGGGCAAATATGATGCATTGTTTCCCAATGCACCGGACAAACCGTCGGAGCTTTATCGCGCGGCGCAAGAGCCGTTGCCGCGTCCTACGATACGGCTTGTGAGCAGCGAACCAGTCGCGCCGGAAATACTGATTCTGCCCGTGTATCCCCGGCTTGCACGGCTCACGCGGACTGAGGGTGCTGTTTCGTTTCACTTCGAAATCGATCCGACCGGCAGGATAACCAATCTGATTTTCGAAAGCGGTGATTCTTTTTTGCTGCGCCCGGCGGTCGCGCAGGTGGTGAACCGCTGGAGTTTTCCAGAGACGGCGGCCGGCCACCAAGTCCACGCCACGATAGAATTCGAGACGAATTGTCCGAGGCAGCTTAGGTAGACTTCGTGAAGTGAAATGGCACTACGAAGTCTGTTTGCTTGCCTGCTTTGCTCGAGATTTTTCCAGGAGGCGGTTGGCTTCGAGGTAGGGCATGGCGCCGTCGGTCATGATTTCGAAGGTGCCTTTGTCGCGAAGATGCTTGGCGATGCGCGAAGTGAGGCCCATCGAGGCGCGCATGGGGCCGGAGCCGACACTGACGCGCGCGACGCCGAGCTTTTCGAGCTCGGCGACGGATGGAATGCCGACGGTAGCGAGAATATTCAGCGGGCCGCGCACGGCGCGAGTGAGTTGCGCGATGGATGCGGGGTCTTTCACGCCAGGAGCGAAGAGCGATTCGGCGCCCGCGTCGCGATAGGCGTTGAGGCGCTCGGCCGTGCGCACGGCGCGAGTGGCGGGCTCGCCGATTCCTTCGAGATAGATGTCCGTGCGGGCGTTTATCACCAAATGCACGCCAAGCTTTTTCGCCGCGTCGACCATCGCGCGGATTTTTTGCTGCTGCAGTTCGATGGGAAAAAGCTCACCTGAGCCTTCCTGCACCAAATCCTCGATATTGCAGCCGACGGCGCCGGCTTCGATGATCGCAACCGCTGTTTGCGCGAGGTCTTCGGGAGTCTTGCCGTAGCCCGCTTCCATGTCCGCAGTGACCGGCGCGGAAACGGCGCGGGCGATGCGCGCGACGACTTCCAGCATTTCGTCGCGCGCAATATTTTGGCCGTCGGGATAGCCGAGCGAATTGGCTACGCCGGCGCTGCTGGTGGCGATGGCCGGGAAGCCTGCGTCCTCGAAAATGCGAGCGCTGGCAACGTCCCACGCGTTTGGCAGAACAAGAATGTGCGGGCCGTGGTGAAGGGCCAGGAGCTTTGCAGCTTTTTCGGCTTGATTTGGGAATGGCATTAAAGTGGATCAACCGATCTTTGATGGCCAGCCGCAACTAGAAGCCATGTAGCCATCCATAAATCGAAAAAGCAACCCAAACAGTGTGCTTCAGGGGCTAAAGCCCCACTTTTTGGAGACTCTTATGTCGGAGCTGAAGCTCCGACCTCCTAAGAACCACTATGATACAAGTTGTGACCGGTTTGCTATTCTTCCTCGTCGACGGAGTGCGCGCCTACCGTTTCGTCAGGATCATCACCCGCGCGACCTTTGAGGCGGTCATAGACAGAATAGTGGGCTACCGAGCCGAGCGCTTCGTTGTAATAGGCGGGCACGCCAAGCGCGAAACGCAGTTCCTCGTTGAATTTTCGCAGGTCGCCGAGCTCGCTGACGATGGCCGGAAGCTTGCGCCCGTCGCGGGTGATCAGGAATTTTTGGTAGCCGGCGTCCCAGAGCTGAGTGAACTGGCCGCCCTTCATGATGGCGGGAAGCTCGGTCATTTGATAGTTGCCGTCGGGAGCTTTGCGAAATTCGGAGCCACAATTGTATTTCTCGACGCGCGCCACGCCGCCGGAGCTTCTGACGGTGAATCCGAGCTGCGGCAGGCCCGCTTCGATCTTCTTCGCGGCAAACTTGGCGTTGACGTACCACATGGAAGGAACAGAGTAAGGATTTCGGGGCGGAGTTGTAAAGGCAAAAATTGCGCCGCGGGAATTCAGGATTTAGTCTGGTTCGGTTCAGTGGCTGGTGGGCCGTTGACCGATTAGATCGCCACAATCGGTTCGCCACAGGCAGCTAACCCAAGAATTGCGACTTGACGCTCTCCTTGTTGAAAAAATAGAGCGAGAAAGCGCCAAACGCGGCGAGACACCCGTACAAGGCCATCATGTCGGGTCGAACACTTCCCATATAAACACCCTCCATATACGAGACACCAGCGCGAGGATCGAGAAACATTTCCAGCGCCCCGAGGATAGCTATAAGGAGCGAGATGGTACCGAAAATTAACGTCGAAATCCTCGCCCATTGCCTCGTGTTGAGGATTCCGACCCCTGAGGGAATGCCCCACCCGCCCAATCCAATGACGATAATCGACGCTGCCATCGCGTAATACCCAAAAAATCCACCTGCGGGACTCGTCCAGTTCGGATAACTAATGATGCCTTCCCATGCCATCAGCGCACCCAACGACATCGTGACCGCGCTACCCACGAAAACCGGTACAGCCAAAAAAACGATCTCGGCGGTACGCGCCATTTATCACCTCGACCTTGCCCACATACATACCACATCCTTTGCTTCGAAGCCGGTCAACTCCAAGCGCTTAAGTGCTTGGCGAAAAGTACGCCGTCCCAGTTTGGCCGTGTTCTCCTTCTTGGGGTAAGTCCCGATTCGTCGCATTATCGGAAACTACGCCACCAAATCAGTCTGAGTCACTACCGAAAATACTCGCGGCTTGAGAGACAGCGAGCTGCGTGATATCGTTTGCCACTATGGCTCCCTTGAATCCGTATGCAGCGAATTTGGCGGGAAAAGATCCGTTGGAAGTAATTGCCGCGACGCCCGGGCAGCTCGCGACGTTCGTGCGCGCGCTGGGGCCGGAGCGCGTGGAAAAAAAGCCCGCGCCCGGTAAATGGAGCGCGCGCGCGATCATTTGCCACTTGGCCGATTGCGAGATTGTCTTTGCGTACCGGCTGCGGCAGACGCTGGCGGAAGACCGTCACGTCATCCAGCCGTTCGACCAGGACAAATGGGCCGCCGTGTATGCCGCGTACGACGCTCCCGCCGCGCTGGCCGTCTTTTCCTCATTGCGGCGATGGAACATCTTGTTCATTCATGCCGCGCCAGCCGAGGCGTTTACGAAGCGCGTGACTCATCCCGAACGCGGCGAACTGACCTTCAAGGAACTGGTGGAAACGATGGGCGGGCACGATTTGAATCACGTGAAGCAACTCGAAGCGATTGCTGCCCGGCACTAAGTTCAGACTCTGCTGATCCTGCCAGATGCTATTCCGCGCAAGCACGCGATTTTTTGTTAAGCTGAGATACTGGCGGAACTTCGTGATTCCTCGCGATTTGCCGCGCATCCAATTGGCGTTAAGAAAAGAGGTTTTGCAAGGGTGAGTCTGAGCGACACAAGGATCGAAGTGGCATCGAAAACTGCAAGCGGCGAAAACGCAGAAGGCCTCGAACGGCCGATGGGCAAGAGCTTGGTGGACCTCATTGGCAATACGCCGCTTCTGCGGCTGGGCGCCGTGGGCGCCGAGTTTCCCTACGTGGAGTTTTATGCCAAGGCGGAATGGTTCAATCCAGGCGGCTCGGTGAAGGACCGCGCGGCGCTGGCGATGATTCGCGAAGGAGAAAGAAGCGGCGCTCTGCGCGCGGGGAAAACCATTCTGGATGCCACGAGCGGCAACACGGGCATTGCGCTGGCAATGATTGGCGCGGCGCTCGGATATCGAGTCACGCTGTGCGTTCCGTCGTCGGCTTCGCAGGAGCGATTGCGCACGATTCGCGCGTTGGGCGCCGAATTGATTTTGACGCCGGGGGAAGATGGTTCGGATGGCGCGATCCGGCGCGCGCGGCAGGAATTCGAGCAAAATCCCGGGAAATATTTCTATCCGGATCAGTACAGCAATCCCGCGAATCCGCGTGCGCACTACGATACGACGGGGCCGGAGATTTGGCGGCAGACGCAGGGCCGCGTGACGCATTTTGTCGCCGGATTGGGCACGAGCGGAACGTTTATGGGCGTTACGCGGAGGCTCAAGGAGTTCAATCCCGCGATTCACGCGATTAGCGTGCAGCCCGACGAGCCTTTCCACGGGCTTGAGGGAATGAAGCACATGGCCAGCGCGATGGTGCCGGCGATTTATGATATTTCGGTGGCGGACGCAGATATGGCGGTGCGCACCGAAGATGCGTTTGCGATGGTGCGGCGGCTGGCGCGCGAGGAGGGAATTTTGGCTGGCGTCAGTTCGGGAGCAGCCCTGTGCGCGTGCCTGCGAGTGGCGGAAAAATTGCCACGCGATGAAAATGCTGTTGTGGTGATGATTTTTCCGGATTCCGGCGACCGCTATTTGAGCGAGAGATTCTGGGACGAGGAGAATAGAGACTGATGCTTCGCGTCGGCGAGACATTCATCGACAAAATTCATGAGCATGGCGCTCGCGATTACCCGAACGAATGCTGCGGGGCGTTGTTAGGCCGCGACGCGGGAGCCGAACGCACGGTCTTGGGACTGGTTCCGCTGGTGAATCAGCGCGACGATTCGCCGCGCAATCGATTTTCGGTCACGCCAGATGATGTGCGGCTGGCGGAGAAAGAAGCGGCGGCCAAAGGATGGGAGCTGATCGGCTGGTATCACTCGCATCCCGATTCGCCGGCGCGCCCCAGCGAATTCGACCGGGAACACGCGTGGCCATGGTACAGCTACATTATTGTTCAGGTGGAACAGGGCGAGCCGCGCGAGATGCGTTCGTGGCGCCTGGATGACGACCGCGCGAAATACCAGGAAGAAAGCATCGAGTTCATCTCGAGCGTGCCGCGATAAACGGATTTGAGGCGCTGCAATCCTGTTTCGGTGAAACGCATCTAATTTATCAGGGCTGACAAGGAGAGAAACAGATGGCCGTGAAAGTGATGATCCCCACCCCGCTGCGCCAATACGCAGAAAAGCGCGAAAGCGTTGATTTGGAAGCGAAGACGGTCGCGGAAGCGCTGAGTTCTCTGACGTCGCAGTTTGGCGATCTGAAGAAGCATTTGTACTCCGATGATGGGAAGCTGCGCAGCTTCGTGAATGTTTATGTGAACGACGAGGACATCCGCTACTTGCAGAAGGAAAAAACCGCGGTGCGGCAGGGCGATACGATCAGCATTGTGCCGTCGATTGCCGGCGGGACGGAATAATCGCAGAGGAAAAACGGGAATGGCAACGCAAGTGAAAGGCCACGCCGCGAACGGGCCAGCCACGGCGCTCACGAACGACGAAGTGCTTCGCTATAGCCGCCATCTGATCATGCCGGAAGTGGGCATGGAGGGGCAGCTCAAGCTGAAAAAGGCGAAGGTGCTGCTCGTCGGTTCGGGAGGATTGGGCGCGCCGCTGGGACTGTATCTGGCGGCGGCGGGCGTGGGCCGGTTGGGCATTGTGGATTTCGACGTCGTCGATTTTACGAATTTGCAGCGCCAAGTGATCTTCGGCACGAGCGACGTTGGCCGCAAGAAGCTCGAAGCGGCGCGCGAACGCCTGCTCAATTTGAATCCCGAGATACGAATCGACGCATACGAGACTCGCCTGACGAGCGACAACGCGCTCGATATTCTTCGCGATTACGACATTGTGGCCGACGGAACGGATAATTTCCCGACGCGGTATCTGGTGAACGACGCCTGCGTGCTGCTCGGCAAGCAAAATGTTTACGGGTCGATTTTCCGCTTCGAAGGGCAGGCGAGCATTTTTGGTTATCCCGGCGGCCCGTGCTACCGGTGCCTGTACCCAGAGCCGCCTCCGCCGGGTTTGGTGCCCTCGTGCGCGGAAGGCGGAGTGCTGGGCGTATTGCCGGGAATCATTGGCTGCATTCAGGCAATGGAAACGCTGAAGCTGATTCTCGGAAGTGGCGATCCCCTGGTGGGGCGTTTGCTGCTCTTCGACGCGCTGAGAATGCGTTTCCGCGAATTGAAGCTGCGCAGGAATC
Organism: Candidatus Acidiferrales bacterium; assembly: GCA_049678505.1. GTDB lineage: Bacteria > Acidobacteriota > Terriglobia > Acidiferrales > UBA7541 > DAHUXN01. Next base: position 37,103 of record JBAUEH010000070.1, on the reverse strand, counting down.
CGGGCTGCCCGGTGTGCGGCGAGCATCGCACGATTACGAAGCTGATCGACTATGCGGAATTTTGCGGTATTCGCGGTGAAGAAACGGAGACAAAATCATTGGACATTCCTGAAATCACGCCCAAAGAATTGAAGGCGCGGCTCGACCGCGGCGATGACATTTACATTCTCGACGTGCGCGAGCCGCACGAATACCAAATCTGCAACCTCCAGGGACATTTGATTCCGCTCGGCGATCTGCCTAAGCGCATGAGCGAACTCGACAGCTCTCGCGAAATAGTGGCACACTGCCGCAGCGGCAAACGTTCCGCGGACGCGGTGCAGTTTTTGAGCAAAGCAGGCTTCCGCAAAATTTGGAATTTGAAAGGCGGAATTCTGGCGTGGTCGGATGAAGTTGACCCTTCGGTGCCGAAATATTGACAGAGCGTCGCCGACGAAACCTTCGGCAAGCGTGCCGTTTGTGAGTTTGGGAAAGGGATGAAATGGCGGGAACGAAAATAACAATCAGAGACAATGGATCGATTAAAGTCGAAGGTGATTTTGAAATTGTCGACGCGCAGGGAAAGGTATTCGGGCTTGGCGGACGCACGCAGGTGGCGCTATGCCGCTGCGGACAATCGGCGAATAAGCCATTTTGCGACGGAACTCACAAGCAGTGCGCGTTCGAGAGCGTAATCGTGGCCAGAGACCTGCCGCCCCCGCCGCCTCCCCCAAAGATGTAAAAAAGATGGGAAGTGGAGAAACTTTTCCTGCGTTTTCCACAATGGAACACACGATTCAGTTGGTAACCTTTTGCCTCCGAACTAAATGAGCCCCCTGTATGGCGAGATCTCGCCAGCCCTGCCACCAATCACTTAAGTAATTTATTTTGTTAAAGTTACGAGTAATCTTGACCGTCCTGTAAATGGCTAGCCGCTTGCTCAACCTATTTCTGTTGGGGCGGGCTTCGTGTGCCCGGGGGCACTTTTGGGGCTAGGGACAGAGGGAATTAAGGACGCAATTCGATCAACGCGTTTTCGGTGGGCCTGCGCATGGACGCTCATTGCTGGCGTGTTTGTGGTGTCCGTGTGGTATCTCCGGCATTCCACTTTTTATGCTGATCCGCTGCTCGAAAGATATATTCAGCTTGCCGGAAGCGTCCTGGCGTTCACGTTTGCGGCCAATGCGCTGGTGCGCTTCCGCGGAATGCACGATCGCATTTCGCTGATACTGGCTTTCGGCTTTGGCCTTGCCGGGCTGATCGAAATGGGCGCCAACCTCACGCCCAATATCACCGGCGCGGCTCACGCCGTTCCGCTCTCCTGGATGGTCAGCCGGACGCTGCTGGCGATGTTGCTGGTGGCCGCCCTGCTCGTCGAAAAGAGCCTGCCGCTTTCCCGCGAGCCGAATCGAGAAATCGCCTGGGCGGTGCTGATCGTCGGATTGATTGCCTATCTGACCAGCGTCGCATTTTTCGCCGTGCCCGCCGCGCCGAAAATTTATCCGCACAGCATCGTTCCGCGCCCCTGGGATTTGCTGCCGGCGGCGATTTACCTGGCGGCGACCATCGGATTTTGGAGACGCTTGGATCACGTGGACTCGGCCTTAGACCGCGCCCTGTTCCTTTCGGCGCTTATCAACGTGGCCTGTCACGTGACCATGAGCCAATCGTCGGCACGGTTCGACGCGGCCTCCGCTGCAGCGCAATTCCTCGAGGCTGCCGGCTACGCCATCGTGCTGGCTGGAGCGCTTCTCGATAACGCCAGACTTTTTGACCAAGTGAGCCGTCTGGCCATCAGCGACCCTCTCACGGGATTGGCGAATTATCGCCGCCTCCTCGAAGTGATGGAAATGGAATTGCAGCGCGCGCAGAGGACGAATCGCGGATTCGCCGTGGTATTGCTCGATCTGGATGGCTTGAAAAAAATTAACGACAGTTACGGCCACTTGGTCGGCAGCCAGGCGCTGAAGCGGCTTGCGCATGTGCTGCGCATCCACTGCCGGGGGATGGATACGGCGGCGCGTTACGGCGGAGACGAGTTTGCGTTGGTGCTCCCGGAAGCGGAAGAGGCGGTGGCCGTCCAGGTGACGCATCGGATCCGCAAGCGCCTGCTGGAAGATGGACATGAGCCGCGCATCTCCGTCAGCGCGGGCGTCGCGGTCTATCCGCGCGATGGCCTGACCATCGAGAAGCTGTTGAATTCGGCGGACGGGGCCCTTTACGCCATGAAGGCAAATCGGGGTGGGGAAGGATTGCGCGGAAATTCTCGCGTACAGGGGGCAGGGGAATGGCAAGCGCACGGAAAGGAAAATCTGAGGCTGTTCCGATAGAACGATGCGAGTCGCGGTTGCCGATGCAAGTCGGCGTGCGCATCTCCGGCAATACGTTCATGCCGGGCCTGGAGACAACGTTCACGGAAAACGTCAGCTCGCGAGGCGCGCGCGTGCGCAGCGTCCGGCGATGGCGCCCCGGCGAAAGCGTCTGCGTGATGTCGCTCTCCGACGGGTTCCGGTCGCTGGCGCGCGTCGCTTATTGCGAGTCCAACCGCGACATGGGATTTGCGATTGGCGTCGAGTTCCTCGAGCTCGAAGGCCAATGGGTGCTCGGCTCGACGCAGCCTCCAAGTGTGGTTGCTTGACCAGCCGGCATGGCGGCATTTTCGCTACTGCACGAAGCCCACAGTGGGCTCGGGCGTGGGGCCGGGACCTTCCGGAATCGGACCAAACTGCGCTTCATAGCGCGTGATATTTTCGGTGAGAGCGCGCAGCAATCGCTTGGCGTGGGCGGGACTGACGATAACGCTGCTGACCAGTTTTCCTTGCGGCACGCTGGGGAAAATGTAAATAAAGTTCAGGGTGAACTCCTCGGCATTGTGATGAATCATCACCAGATTCGAATATTGCCCCACGAGCTCCTTTTCGTCCGCTTTGATCTGCACTTGCTGCTGTTTGGGCGCCTCGGCCATGGATTCCTCCGTGTGTCGTTTTGCTCACTATAGCAGAAGTAGACGCGCGCACGCGGGCCAGCGTTGGCCTGCGTTTCATCGTGCGAAAACGTGAAAAACCGAATCATTGACGCCGCTCCAAGTTAAATGTAGTTTAGTCAATTAGTTTAGTACGATTAACTATGCCACGCCCGACAGACAAAACTGACATTTCAGCATATCAACCGGCCCAGCCGACCACGGAGCCTGCCTCCGCCTCGGCAGCCGGCCGGCAATTGATCGGCTTGCTCACCCATGAGGACCTTGATCGCGCGCAGGACCGCTGGCGTGTTGCGCGTGCGCGATGGAGCGGCCGGCGACCCGCATCTCTCCGAAGCTTGAACCTGATTTGGCTGCTGGTGGGGCCGGGCGTACTGGTCTTCCTCGGCGAAAACGACGCGCCGAGTATGCTCTCATACTCGGCGATCGGGACGCGCTACGGCATCGGTTTTTTTCTTCCGTTTGTGGTGCTGACGTTTCTGATGGGCTTCATCGTGCAGGAAATGACTGTTCGTCTGGGCGCGGTGACGCATCGCGGGCACGCGGAACTGATCTTTGATCGCTTCGGGAAATTCTGGGGCTTGTTCTCGATGGGCGACCTAGTGTTTGGAAATTTTTTGACGCTGGTGACGGAATTCATCGGCGTGCGCGCGGGCCTGAGTTTTTTTGGTGTGCGTCCGGGAGTCGCCGTGGGCGGAACGCTCCTTTTGGTGCTGGGCGCCATTGCCACGGGGCGCTATTGGACATGGGAGCGCATCACCCTCAGTCTGGCGATTTTCAACGGCCTATTTGTTCCGGCGGCGTTGCTCGCGCATCCCAATTGGCACGCCGTGGGGCACGCCTTCCTGACGTGGTCTCCGCTGCCGCAAGGCAACCGATCGGAAATCGTGCTGCTGCTGCTCTCCGTGGTAGGCGCCACGGTGACTCCTTGGATGCTTTTTTTTCAGCAGAGCGCGGTGGTCGATAAGGGGATGCAGCCGCGGGACATCTCTGCGGGCCAGCTCGATACTTTGCTGGGAACGGTGCTGGCGGCGATATTCGCCGTCGCGACCGTCCTTGCAACCGCGCCTCTCTTTCGCCACGGCATCAACGCCGCGGATTTTCAGGGCGCGGAGTTCGCGCAGGCGCTGCAGCCGTGGATTGGACACGTGGGCGCCATGCTCTTTGCACTGGGCATACTCGAAGCGGGAATCGTGGCGGCCATTACCATCTCCACTTCTTCGGCCTACGCGTTTGGCGAAGTTCTTGGCACACCGCACAGTTTGAACCGCCCTCTTCGCGAGGCGTGGCCTTTCTATCTGATTCTGATCGGCTCGGCGTGCGTGGCGGCGGTGCTGGTGCTGATTCCGCGCGCTCCGCTCGAATTCATTGTGCTGACCGTGAACGTGATTGCCGTTTTGGCCATGCCGCCGGCGCTGGCGTTCTTGCTATTGCTCGTCAATGACCGCGAGCTGATGGGCGAACATGCAAACGGCTTCTGGCAGAACTTTGCCGGGGTCACCGTAACGATATTGTTGGTTTGCGCGGGGCTGGGATTTGGAATCGCCACCGTGTTTCCCGGTATTCTGGGCGGGTGAAGCAGCGAGCACGCGCGTGGACTTTTGAAGAAAGGAAATTTCGCATTGGAACCAGATCGATTTGGAGATCAAGTTAAAGAGCGGGAGAAAGTCTCGCAACAGGGATTTGATCCTGCTGCGGCAGCGTCCGCGCAGCCGGACCTGAAGGATCCAAACGTAGTGCTGTCGCTGCTCGAAGCGGACCAGGTGGTTGCCGCGAAACAGCGGACGCGGTTCGGGCGTAGGCGGCTGTCTCTTCCCGTGCGATTGATGCTATGGGGCTTGCGAATCTACGTGATCCTGATGCTCGTAATCGTCGTGATTTCCGTTTTTCGCGCCTTGCGCGGAGGTGGATGAGTTGCGCGGCGGAAACGGTCACTGCATGGGACGACTTCCGAGAATATTTCCGAAGCGGAGATCCCGGTTCGCTGCGGCCTTCCTTGCCGTGGCGTTCGTGTGTGGCGGCTGCGGAGGATGGAATGTGTCGCCGGACGCGAAGAACTGGAAAAATCCAGTACAGGCGAATGCAACCACGATTGCGGCAGCGCGAGAGCTCTACACAAATAACTGCCAGAAGTGCCACGGCGTGAGCGGCGACGGAAAGGTGCCGCCGGGCGCGACGTATTTTTACTCGACCAAGCCGACGAATTTCACGAATGCGCGGCTGATCGATTCGATGAGCGACGGCGAGATTTTCTGGAAAATGACCAATGGGCGCAAGCCGATGCCCGCCTTCAAGAATCGCCTCAGCGACGAGCAGCGCTGGGAACTGGTGAACTTAATTCGGCTGTTCGCGCATCCACCGAGCGCCCCTGCGCCAAAATAATCCTGAGTTTTATTTGATTTTTGCAAGCGCGTCGGCGACTTCCTTGACGTCGGGCACCTGCAGAATCTCGTAGTTCTTGAACCAGGCTACTTTGCCGTTGCGATCGATAATGGCAATGGCGCGTCCGGTGATGCCTTTCTCAGGCAGGTACACGCCGAATTTTTCCGCCACAGCGCCGCGCGGCTGGAAGTCCGCCAGCAACGGATAGTGGATGCCCATTTTTTCGGCCCAGGCTTTGTGCGACCACACGCTGTCTACGGAAAGCCCCAGCACCTGTGCGTCAAGCTTCTCGAAATTCTTCATGTCGTTGACAAAGCAGATGTGTTCGTTTGTGCAGACCGGGCTCCAATCGAGCGGGTAAAAGACGATCACGACGTTTTTCTTGCCCTTGAAGTCGCTGAGCTTTACGTCTTTCTGGTCCTGGTCCTTCAGCGTGAATTCCGGCGCGGCAGCGCCTGCGGCAATTGGCATGATTCCTCCTTGATTTTTTCGATGATGGCTGGCGAATGGCTCGCCGAAAAGCAATTCATCATAACCGATGCCCTGATTCGAGACAAACCGGTGTGAAACACGACGTGAAACAAAGCTCGTGCGGTACCATAGCTGCGCCGCCACCGCGGGGCGCTTACCGAAATGTCACGACTCAGCATTCAAGAAGCTTATCCCGAGCTTTCTTTTCGCTGGCGCACCGCGAATTGGCTTTCTCGTCTGATCCGCATGCCCGCGGAGTGCGAGCATCTGGAGGGGCATTCTCCTTGGATGGCTACTTTTCTGCCGGACAATCTTTTCTTGCGCGGCAAGAACGTAAAACTGCGTGAGCCGCGCCGTCCTGAGGTTTCTCTGTGCCGCGATTGCTTCGCCAAAGTTTTTGAGAAGGAAGTTTCGCTCTATCCGGGCAGCGTGGTCGCTTTCGAGCCCGATCCGGAATCCGTGACGCAGTATTTTTTCGTTGCGGCGCCGGATTTCGACGCGGCCGGCGTCGAGCCCGCGCTGTCGCAAGCCGTTGGAGCGCGGCTCTCTCGCGACGTGGACAACTCAAAATCCTGTCAGGATTGCGAACGGTCCGCGACTTGGCTCTGGTTTCCGCGCGGACGCGCCCCGAACCTCGACGCCGCCGAACAGATTCGCGAGGTCGCTGGCGAGCATTTCTGCGCCACGCACGGCGTCCACACGCTGTGCTCTGCGCTCACTTCCATCGAGCACGTGAACTTGTTCTACGTCAACGCGCCCTACGGCGAGGGCGGCGCTTATTTGTGGATTTGATTTTCGCGTTTGATGGGGCGGCCTGGGCAAGCGCGGCGCGAGTTTTTCTCGGCAGTTTTTCCAGCACCATCTGATACGAATCGCGCAGCAGCCATTCGAGTTCGCTCGGACTGAGCGCCTCATACGTTTCGAGCGCAACCCAGTAATAGCGCGCCAAATAGGGCGCAGGAATGATTCCCGCTCGCTCGGTCAGCTCCGCGAATTCTTCCGGAGTGCACTTGAACGAGAGCCACACTCTGGTCGGCTCCAGAACGAGCACGGCGAAAATCTTTCCGCCGATTTTGAAAACGAGATCGTCGCCCCATTGCAGAGGCTCCGTCGTATGCGGCATCTGCATGCAGTATTTACGAACCCAGTCGATATTCATGCGATCTCTCTCTTGACACGGCGCCGCGCGCGGCGGGGCCGTGCGTCGATCTGCCAGTGCGCAGGGCGACGCGGGCGAGCATAAACGAAAAAGCCGCAGGACGAAACGACGTCCCACGGCCCTGAAGTCCTATCTGCTCAGTTTATTTTTGCGCGACGGCCACGCGCTGCAGGCGTTGGCCCAGTTTTTCGTGCTCCTGGTGGAGTTCTTCCGGCAGCCGGCTGCCGAATTTCTCAAAGAACTTGCCGATGGTCTCGTGCTCGTCAGCCCACACGCCGGGATCGACATTCAGCAGCTTCTGCACGGCCTCCGCGGAAATGTCGAGTCCCTTCAAGTCCAGCGCGCCTGAAGCGGGCACATTGCCGATCGGAGTTTCTGTTGCCGCGCCGCGCCCTTCGATGCGTTCCAGCATCCATTTCAGGACGCGCACGTTTTCGCCGTAGCCCGGCCACATAAATTTTCCGTCGTCGCCCTTGCGGAACCAGTTCACGTGAAAAATCTTGGGAGGCTTGGAAACGCGCTTGCCCATTTCCAGCCAGTGCCGGAAATAATCGGCCATGTTGTAGCCGCAGAAGGGCAGCATCGCCATGGGGTCGCGCCGCGTGACGCCCACAGCGCCGGTGGCCGCTGCGGTTGTCTCCGAGGCCATCGTGGCGCCTACGAATACGCCATGCTGCCAATCGCGCGCTTCGAACACCAGCGGCGCCACTTTCGCGCGGCGTCCGCCGAAAATAAACGCAGAAATCGGCACGCCTTCGGGATCATCGAAATGCTTGGAAATGGAGGGCGACTGCTTGGCGGGAACCGTATAGCGGGAATTGGGATGCGCCGCGTTGCCTTTGCTCGGCGTCCACTTCTCGCCTTTCCAGTCGATCATATTCGCAGGAACCGCACCGTCCATTCCTTCCCACCACGGCTCGCCTTCGTTAGTGATCGCCACATTCGTGAAAATCGAATCGTGGTGCAGGGCGGTGATCACGTTTGGATTGGTTTTGTTGTTCGTGCCCGGCGCAACGCCGAAGAAGCCATTCTCCGGGTTGATGGCATGCAGCATGCCGTCTTTCCCGGGATGCAGCCACGCGATGTCGTCGCCGATGGTCTTGACGCGATAACCCTCGCTTTCGAGCGCAGATACCATCATCGCCAAATTCGTCTTGCCGCACGCGCTCGGAAACGCCGCACACATATACATTGTTTTTCCGGACGGATCTTCGAGGCCCAGAATTAGCATGTGCTCGGCCATCCAGCCCTGCTGATGCGCCATCCAGCTCGCGATGCGTAGCGCAAAGCATTTCTTCCCGAGCAGCGCATTGCCGCCGTAGCCCGAGCCGACGCTCCAAATCAATTTTTCCTCGGGGAAGTGCAATACCAGGCGGTGCTGCGGGTCCATGTCTCCAAGGGAATGCAGGCCGGGCACAAAATCATCCGAACTGCCGAGCCGGTCGAGCGCCGCTTTGCCCATTCGCGACATAATGCGCATGCTCGCGACCACATAAGCGCTGTCGGTAATCTCCACGCCCACTTTGCTATACGGCGATTTCTCCGGCCCCAGGATGTACGGAATCACGTACATGGTGCGGTCTTTCATCGCGCCTCGAAACAGCGGCTCGGCTTTTTTCTTGGCCTCTTCGGGGGCCATCCAATTGTTGGTGGGGCCGGCGTCGGATTTTTGGCGCGTACAAATGAACGTGACTCCCTCAGTGCGGGCTACATCGTTAGGATTGCTGCGGTGAAGATAACAATTAGGATAGGTGCGGGAGTTGAGATTCACAAATGAACCGTCGTTGAGCATTTCCTCGACGATTGCTTGGTATTCGCGGGCTGAGCCATCACACCAGACGACCTCTTTGGGGGTCGTCAGGCGGGAAACTTCCTCAACCCATTTTTCCAACGGAGTGGGCACTTTGGCCTCCTGATTTTGGCTGGCGCGGGGAAGTCGCCCACAACGTCCGACAGGGCCCTTACGCGTCGCATTTTGCCTTCAAGTAGTGCAAAAGCAACAAAATAAAAGTTTAAGCCTGCCAGAAGTGAAATGCAAGAAACCCAAATGGGCGGAACGATTTCCGGTGCAGTAAACGTTAACGCCCGCTGGTCGTCGCGAGATTCCCACAGAAACAGAACTTCCGGCGCCGATAAGCAAGCGGACTCTTGGCACAGGCCGCCGTTCTGCTATAGTCGCGACTACATAGTGCGGTTTCTGCGAGCGGCCAAGCAGCGAGCGTGCGTAGTTCTGCGAGTTCGCGTAGTTTTCCAGGGGGAAAATCACTCAAGAGAGGTTGGACACATGCGACTGCCAATGAGCGTCAACCTTCTGCCAGCGGCGCTTTTTTTATTGGTCGGAATCTCCCAGGCGAGCATGAGACTGCACCCAATACGCGGATCACACCATCTTCGGGCAAAGATATGTGCGCAGTGTTGTCACCCGCTGATTTTGCAAAGGCAGGTGTTTCGGTTACGGGCGCAGGCGGACAAAACAGCGACGATTCGACCAATGCATACTGTGAATATCAGGACAAGGACGGAAAGGTCGAACTCGACATATTTTATCCAGCCGGTGACACGGTCGCAGCCGCCATCGGAACAGAGCGCACCGTTTACGGGGAAGTTGGCGGACACTTCCAGCCGGTTTCCGTGCCGGGCACGGATTCCGCGCAGATCAATCTGGCTGTGCCTGGGAAAAAACCATCTGCCAGCATCGTTGTGCGCCGCGGCACGGCGGTTTTCACGCTCAATATTCCGCAAAACGCCAACGCACGCCAGCAGCTGCTCTCGCTTGCGCAAACAGTGCTCGGCCGTCTGCAGCCGCGCGACAAGTCCACAAAATAACTGCGCGATCTTTCGCAGTCCAGCAAACAACGTGTCGATGCCTGGGATCAGTCGCTGGCGGAGACAACGTCAACGCTGCTGATGTTCGATATCACAGGATTATTGAGCACCATCTTGGAGCGCCGCACTGCTTAGTGGAGCGACAAGGGCCGGCACCGTGCGAATGCTATACTGCGTCCATGTACGCGCAAAAATTGCGGGTCGACGTGGTCGTCGGTGGAGAGAATAAGCCATGCCCATTGGACTGGCTGGACGCGTTCTGCATGCGCAATTTCACGGGCTCTGCGGAGTTTGACGACACTCTACCCACTGCGGAGGGTCAGATGGAGGCGAGCTTGAAGGTCGATCCGGGACGATTCGCGGCCGCTTTTGGCGAGTGGCTAACCAAGCGCGGAAAGGCGAACGGCCAACCCGTCACCGTCGAAATCCACCCTGTGTCTTCGAAATCCTAATCGCAAGCAAAGCAGACTATTTTGGATCTGTTAACGCTGTCTCTGCTTCGCCCTCTTCCACGTGGCTCGGACTTACATCCCTGCGCATACGTAGTACCGGCCGTTTCAGCGCCGCTTTGATTTCCGGCAGCGCTGCCCTCGCAGCTGTCTCTCCTGCAGCGACAAGCTCCGGCGTCTTCTGAAAATCGTCCCAGTGAATGTCTTTCACCACCGGTTCCAAAATGATGTCTGCGTAACGGAGCCAGCGCGGCGGGGTCTGTTCCTGAATGATCGAAAACGCGCGGCCAATCACCTCGATCGTGTTTTTGGGCTTTTGATTCGGCTGTCCTGGGTCGAGATGGACGGCAATTACCACATCGGCGCCCATATGCCGCAGTGATTCGGTGGGCACATGCTCGGTCAGAAAGCCGTCGACCAGCATTCGCCCCTCGTGTTCGACAGGTATGAAAAGCCCTGGAAAAGCGCATGACGCGCGCAGCGGAGGCCTAACGTCGCCCTTGGTGAAGCAAACCGTCTGGCCGGTGACCAAATCCGTGGCCACGATGCCAAACGGAATTTTCATCTCTTCGAAGGTGTGGACGCTGGTGAACCGGCGCAAAAATCCTTCCAGGCGTTCATTGGTGGCCATGCCCATGCGCGAGATAGTCCAGCGGCCAAAATCGCGGAAGTGCGTCAGCATACCCTGGCGTTCCAGTTCGTCGAGCGTAGTGCCGGCAGCGTAAGCGGCGCCGACGAGCGCGCCAACGCTTGTCCCAACGAGCAAGTCCACAGGAATCTCGTTCTCCTCGAGCACGCGCAGCACGCCGATGTGCGCGATTCCGCGCGCGAATCCTCCGCCGAGCGCCACGCCGACAATCGGCCGGCCCTCTGGTTGGCGGTACGCAAACTCGCGAATTCCTTTGACCGCGGACCCGATCCACCGTAGGACGTTGCTCACCCGGTTAAACCTCTCCTGTTATAGAACATTGTAGCGCGCCTAAAGTTGCAGTGGTTTCTGGTTGACCACCGGATACCACTTCTGTAACCTCCGAATCGCCACGCGAAGTCCATGACCATTCGCATTGAAAAAGCGTTAATTCTCGGCGCAGGAACGATGGGCGCGCGCATCGCCGCGCATCTGGCGAATGCGGGTGTGCCGTGCGCTTTGCTCGATATGGTTCCGCGCGAACTGACCGTCGAGGAAACTCGCAAAGGGCTGACGCGCGAATCGCCTGCGGTCAGAAATCGTTTAGCGCTCGCGGGAATCGAAGCGGCGAAAAAATCGCGCCCCGCGGCATTTTTTATCCCCGATTTTGCGCGGCTGATCAAAGCCGGAAATTTCGAAGACAATCTCGATTGGTGCAAGGACGCCGACTGGATCATCGAAGCCGTCGTCGAAGACCTGGAAATCAAGCGCAATCTGCTGGCGCGCGTCGAACAGCATCGCCGCCCCGGCACGATTGTCTCCACGAACACTTCCGGCCTGCCGATTCACCTGGTCGCCGAGGGCCGCTCCGAGGATTTTCAAGCGCACTGGGCGGGCACGCATTTTTTCAATCCGCCGCGCTACATGAAACTCGTCGAGCTGATCGCCGGCCCGAAAACCAAGCCGGAAGTTTTGACCGCGCTCGATGAATTCTGCGACCGGCGCCTCGGCAAAGGCGTCGTCGCCGCAAAAGACACGCCGAACTTCATTGCCAATCGCATCGGTACGTTTTCCATGCTCAACGCTGTGCGTTTGATGATGGAAATTGACATGACCGTGGAAGATGTGGACGCCTGCACCGGTCCGGCCATCGGCCAGCCGAAGTCGGCGACATTTCGTACCGCGGACCTAGTCGGCCTGGATGTGCTCGCGCACGTGGTGCACAACATTTACGACAGCGTGCCCGGCGACGAGTCGCGCGAAATTTACAAATTGCCTCCGCTGATCGAAGAAATGATGAAGCGCGGTTGGCTCGGCGAAAAAACGGGCAGCGGATTTTACAAGCGGGTAAAAAGTTCCAGCGGCGAAAGCGAAATCCTTACGCTCGATTGGAAGACGATGGAGTATCGCCCGCGTCAAAAAGCGAAATTCGCCTCCATCGAAGCGGGCAAAATGATCGACGAGACGCGCGAGCGCCTGCGCTCGTTCGTGAATCCGCTTTTCGACGGCAAAGTGGTGGACAAAGCGGCGCGCTTCATCTGGGGCGCTCTTTCCGAAACGTGCCTCTACGCCGCGCGGCGGGTTCCGGAGATCGCCGATCGCATCGTCGAAATCGACCGCGCGATGCGCTGGGGATTCGGCTGGGAGCTGGGCCCATTCGAGATTTGGGACGCTATCGGCGTCGAGCGCATGGCGCAAATGCTCAAAATGCTCGGCAAGCCCATGCCGCCGCTGGTGACTTCGCTTTTGTCCTCGGGCAAAAAAACATTTTACGAATCCGCGGCCGGGCACACGAGCTACTTCGACCTCACCGCGGCTGAGTACAAGCCCGTCGAAGAGCCGCCGGGCGTCATCATTCTGAAATCCCTGCGCGAACAATCGAAAGTCGTCGAAGGAAATTCCGGCGCGAGCCTGATCGATCTGGGCGATGGCGTGGTCTGCTGCGAATTCCACGCCAAGATGAACGCCATCGGCGGCGACATCGTCGCCATGCTGCATGCGGGCCTGAAACGTCTGCAAAGCGATTTCGACGCCATGGTCATCGCCAATCAGGCCGTGAATTTTTCCGTCGGCGCGAACCTGATGCTTCTGCTCGTGAGCGCGCAGGAGCAGGAGTGGGATGACCTTCACCTGGCCGTGCGCCAATTCCAGAACGTGAACGTGGCCGTCAAATATGCGCCGCGTCCGGTCGTCGCCGCGCCGCAGGGCATGGCGCTCGGAGGCGGCTGCGAAATCAGCCTGCACGCCGCGCGCATTCACGCCGCCGCGGAAGCATATATCGGCTTGGTCGAAACGGGCGTGGGGTTGATTCCGGCGGGTGGCGGCTCGAAGGAAATGATGATTCGCGCGAACGAGCACGCCGCGGGTGGCGAGGACTTGGATTTATTTCACGCCATGAAGCCGGTCTTCGAAACAATTGCCATGGCCAAGGTCGGAACCAGCGCCGAAGAGTGCCGCGCGCTCGGTTATCTGCGCCCATCGGATTTGGTCGCCATGAATCGCGACCGCCTGGTCGCCGACGCCAAGCAAACCGCGCTGGCCATGTTCCGCGCGGGATATCATCCGCCCGCGCCCGCGCAGATTCGCGTGCTCGGCGAAGAAATGCTCGCCGCCGCCAATCTCGCCATCCATCAAATGCTGCGCGGCGCGTACATTTCCGACTACGACGCGCTGGTGGCGCGCAAGCTCGCGAGCGTGCTCGCCGGCGGCGCGCTCTCCGCGTCGCAAACCGTCTCCGAACAGTACGTCCTCGACCTCGAACGCGAAGCCTTCGTCTCCCTCTGCGGCGAACGCAAAACCCAAGAGCGCATCGCCCACACCCTGAAGACCGGCAAACCCCTCAGAAACTAAACTCCGTGATATAGCTACAATAGTTGCTTCAGACTGACGGGATGGTTTGAGATGGAAACACATTCGCGAAGGGAAAAGTTTGAAAAAATCATCGAGCGACTGACTGAGTTCATCGTGCTTGGCAAGGCTCACGTTGAAATCGGCAAGGGAATCGCTAACACAATTACTGGGGACCCCGTAATTAGCGGCGTTGCGCCAGTTTTTTGGGGTATGAGCATCACAGCACATATCGACGCGGCTCAGATGTTCGCTTTTAAGCTCTTCGACACGCGGAGCGGCTCGATGACAGTCCAGTACCTTCTCGAACGAGCACAAGAGTGCTCGACTGATTTTCAGAGAGCTACTCCAGAGCAGGTATCCGCGCTCATCCGTGATGCGTGCACGGACATACGTGGAATCGCAGATTCGCTCAAACCGCTTCGTGCAAAGCGGAACAGGATTTTGGCACATGTAGACTCGACGATTGTCGGAGATCCCGGAAGGTTGGCAAAAGAAACCAAAGTTACTTTTGGGGATCTCGACAGAATCTTCGGGGCAGGTGGCAAGATCGTGAACACGATCTCAGGCGCTTTTCGCGATATCTCTTCAAGTTTGGTCTTGACGGGCACCACCGACTACGAGAGCGTCGTTCAGTTGATTGTCGACGCCAAACATGCCCAAGTTGACCGCTATGAGAAGGAATTTAACCAACCGTCACCTTTTCCGAGGCCGAAACTTAAGAAGAGTGCTTGGTAACCATCGTTGTTTATTTTTGCCTCTCTTTTAAGCCGACCGGCAAATGGCTGCATTTCGCTCTTCATCGAAGAGTTGGACTCATACCATGCGCCGCAGTTAGGGCATCTGAAGGCGCCAAGAGCTTCACGCTCGGTCAATCGTGCTTCTGAACTCTGCCCTGATGAAAAAATCGTGACTCGATGCGCAAAATGCGTATAGTGTGCTCAGCCATTCCCGGAGGGTGTCATGAAGAAACTCATCGGAATCGCAGCAGCAACGTTGTTCGTTTTTTCGATGTCCGCTTTTGCCGCGCCGCAAAGGCCTGCGCCTGCTAGACAAGCCGCACGTCCGGCAGCGCCGCAAAGGAGCGCGCCGGTTGGCCACGGATACATTCCCGCCCGCGGCCCCGCGCGGACAAGCAGGCCGGTTACTCCGACTCGCGCGACGAAGGCTCCGGCAGGGGATCAGCGTCCCACTTATGCTGACAAGCCTGGACATCCCTCGGCGCCTCACGTGCACCCCAGCACCGGCCAATGGGTCGGCAGTGGCCCGAGCCCGCACTATCACCTGGATCATCCCTGGGAGCACGGCCATTTCCCCGGACAGGTCGGTCGCAGCTACGTTTATCGCCTTGTCGGCGGCGGCCCATCGCGCTTTCAGTTCGGCGCGTTTTTTTGGAGTGTCGCGCCGTACGATGTTGACTACTGCTCGGACTGGCTGTGGGACTCCGACGACATCGTCATCTACGCTGACCCGGACAATCCAGGCTGGTATTTAGCCTATAACGTGAGGCTCGGCACTTACGTGCACGTGATGTATCTCGGTCCCTCTTAGCCCGCTCGCCCGAAAGTAAGCGCGCGGAGAAAAGCGAAACGTTTGTTTCATGACGGACCTGTCCTATGGGCGATAGTAGGATCGCCCATGGGCCTCTCTGCAATCCCGCAAATTTAGTCTTCGGAATAGTTGACACGGCGAAGGCCTACCGATAGCATCTGCCGTCTCTGAACGTGGCGCCAAATCGTCAGCACTCTGGGGTGTGAAATGAAACAACGAAGCCGCATTCGTTTGCTGGTGGTATCGCTCGTGATAGTGGGGATGTGCGCGATTGCCGCGCTCAGCCTTCCTCGCGTGACCTTCGCGCAAGCGCAAAGCGGATTGTCCGAATCGGCGGGATTGTCCCAGGCCGGCGAACCGCGCATCTTCGCCATTAAGGGCGCGCGCATCGTCACCGTTTCCGGCGCGCCAATCGAAAACGGCACGGTTGTCATGGCCAACGGAATCATCACCGCCGTTGGCGCGGATGTGACCATTCCTCCCGAAGCCGCGGTCATCGACGGCACAGGGCTCACCGTTTATCCCGGCCTCATTGACGCGGGCGCAACCGTCGGCCTGCCTGCGCCGGAAAGCGCAGGCCCTCCCGCTGGTCGGGGACGCGGCCCGCGCGCCGCTGCGTCAGTGCGGCAGTCCAATGGGCCGCAAGATCGTCCGCAAACTACGCCATGGATCATCGCTGCAAACGAATTGAATCCTGAAGATCCGCGCATCGGAAATTGGCGCGACGCCGGGTTTACTACCGCGCTGGTCGAACCCGAAGGCGGAATTTTCCCCGGACAGGGCTCCGTCGTCGATCTCGGCGATGAGCGCGCCGGCAACATGGTCGTCGAGCCTCGCGCGACTTTGGGCATTGCCTTCGAAACTTCGGGAAATTTCTCCAGTTTTCCCACTTCGCTGATGGGCTCCGTCGCCTACGTGCGCCAGGTTTTCATCGACACGCGCTGGTATCAGGATGCTGAGTCGGTTTACGACGCGCATCACGACGGCATCGAGCGCCCGCCGTATGACCGCACGGAAGTTACCGTCGCCGACGCGCTCAAAAACAACGAACTGGTTTTGCTTCCTGCGGACGAGAAGCTGCGCATCTATCGTGCGATTCGCTTGGCCAACGAATGGCAGATTCATGCCGCCATGTATGGCGTGCAGCAAGGCTACGACATGGCCAATGAAATCGCCGCCAGCAAGCTTCCCGTTTTCGTCAATGTGAACTGGCCGAAGATGCAGAAGGGCGGCGACGAAGAAGGGATCACGCTTCGCGAATTGCGCTTCTGGGACCGCGCGCCTTCCACTCCCGCGACGCTTTCCAAGGCAGGCGTGATGTATGCGTTTTACTCCGGTGGCCTCGCCGATCCAAAAGACATTTTGAAAAACGTGAAGAAAGCCATCGATGCGGGATTGTCGCCGGATGACGCGCTGAAAGCGATGACCGTGAACCCGGCGCAGATTCTCGGCGTCGCCGACAGCATAGGTTCCATCGAGCAGGGCAAGATTGCCAATCTCGTCGTCACCGATGGCGACATCTTCGGCGAAAAAACCAAAATCAAGGACGTGTTCGTCGATGGCATGCGCTACCAAATTCACGAGGAACCCCCCGCGGGGCCGCCGGGCGGAAAGCCGATGCCCACGCAACAGAGCGCCGAGGGGGTACAGCAATGAGCGTGAAAAAGACGAATGCGAAAAAAATGAACGCCATGCGAGTCGTTGCGATTGTGGCTCTGACTGCGGCGGCGTTAACTATGCTTCCGCTCGCTGCGCATGCGCAGGACGATTCCGGCGTCACGCTGATCAAGAACGCGACGATCATCACCATCACACATGGCCGCATCGAGCACGGCTCGATTCTCGTTCGCGACGGCAAAATCGCCGACGTCGGCACGGACGTGCAGGCGCCTGCGGGCGCGAAAGTGATCGACGCTACCGGAATGTACGTCATGCCCGGCATCGTCGATTGCCACACGCACATTGCCGTCGATGGCGACGTGAACGAAGGCAGCGTCTCCGTTTCGTCCATGGTGAATATCAAAGACGTGCTCAATCCTTACGACGTGAACATCTATCACGAACTCGCTGGCGGGGTGGTGATTGGCAACGTCCTCCACGGCAGCGCCAATCCCATTGGCGGCCAGACCATCGTCATCAAACTGAAGTACGGCGCGCCGCCGGACGAATTGCCATTTCCCGACGCGCTTCCCGGCATCAAGTTCGCTCTCGGCGAAAACGTGAAGCATTCGAATTTCGGCGGGCCCATTCCGCGCTATCCGGAAACGCGCATGGGCGTCGAGGAAACGATTCGCGACGCGTTCGCGCGCGCCAAGGAATATCAGAAAGAATGGGCCGACTACAATCAGCGCAAGGCTGCCGGCGGCCAGAACCTGATTCCTCCGCGCCGCAATTTGCAGCTTGAGCCGCTGGTCGAAGTGCTCGAAGGCAAGCGCTACATTCATTGCCATTCTTACGTCTCCGACGAAATTCTGATGCTCATGCGCGTCGCCAACGAAATGGGCTTCAAAGTCCGCACTTTCCAGCATGTTCTCGAAGGCTACAAAGTCGCCGACGAAATGGTTGCCAACGGCGCCTACGGTTCAACTTTCTCCGACTGGTGGGCGTACAAAATGGAGGCGTACGAGGCCATTCCGTACAACGTCGCGCTGATGACCCGCCGCGGCGTCATCGTATCCGTCAATTCCGACGATCCCGACGAAGCCCGCCATTTGAATCAGGAAGCGGCGAAGAGCATGCACTACGGCGACCTCACGGAAAATGAGGCGCTGCGTTTGGTCACGCTCAATCCCGCGATTCAGCTTGGCATTGATAATCACGTTGGCTCCATCGAAACCGGCAAGGACGCTGACTTCACGATTTACAACCATGATCCGCTGAGTGTCTACGCCGTCGTGCAGAAAACCATCATCGACGGAAAAGTTTATTTCGACCGCGATCAGGACCTCGCGCAGCGCGCCGCTCTCGCGAAGGAAAAACAGGATTTGCTCGCGAAGCAGGAAAATGCCGGCAAGCCCGCGCCCAAGGCTGACATGGAAAATGGGCAGAACGAAAAGAAACAAAAACCGAAAAAGGGCAAGAAGACGCCCGAGCTTGCGAGTTTGATGGCAGGAGGTGCGCGATGAAAACGCTCGCCGCGAATCTCAAACTGAATAAGCCCAGCGTGAAGGCCTTCGCTCTGGCTCTTCTCGCTTTCGCGTTTGCATTGCCCGCTTTGGCGCAAACTTCCACGAGCGGCGTCTACGCCATCAAGGGCGCGAAAATATTCACGCTCGCCGGAGCTCCCATTGAAAACGGCACGGTGGTAATTCGCGACGGCAAAATCGCCGCCGTCGGCGCCGACGTCGCTGTTCCCGATGGCGCGCAAGTCATCGACGCTTCCGGCCTGCAAGTTTATCCCGGCATGTTCGACGCCGTCACGCAGATTGGCCTCGAAGAAGTCGGCGCGGTCAAAGCCACCATCGATACCGTGGAAACTGGCGACTTCAATCCCGACGTCACCGCCGCCACGGCATTCAACGCCGATAGCGCGCACGTCGACGTCACTCGCGCTGCCGGAATCACCGAGGTGCTCACCGTCCCTGGCGCTCTTGGTGGCTTTGGGGGCGGCAATTCCGTGATTGGCGGCGAAGCCTCGGCCGTGAATCTCGGCGGCTGGAATATCAACGACATGGTGATCCAGCGCCACGCCGCGATGGAGCTTACTTGGCCGTCCGTTTCCACCGGTTCTTTCGATCTCACCACCATGTCGTTTCGCCAGGTGCCTTTCGACGAAGCCACCAAGCAATATCAGAAAAAAGTCGACGGCCTTTCCGACTTGTTCGACCAGGCGCGGCATTACGCCCAAGCGATGCAAAGCGGCGCCACGGACTTCAGCCGCGATTTGAAGCTCGAAGCCCTCGCGCCCGTTGTCGAAGGCAAAGAGCCGCTGCTCGTCGTCGCTTTTCAGGCGCGCGACATTCGCAACGCCGTGGAATTCTGCCAGAAGCAGAACGTCCGCATGATTCTCGCCGGCGCCTCCGAAGCGTGGAAGACCATCGACCTTCTCAAACAGGATAACGTTCCGGTCATCATCGGTCCGGTTCTGTCCATGCCGCAATCCGATGACGATCCCTACGATTCTGAATACGCCATGGCCGGCCAGCTCTATGCTGCGGGCGTGAAGATTGCCTTCGGCAGCTTCAACACTTCCATGTCCCGCCGTTTGTCTCAGTATGCCGGCACCGCCGTCGGCTACGGCCTGCCGCAGGAGGAGGCGTTGAAGGCCGTCACCGTCAATGCCGCCCAGATGCTCGGCTTGAACGACATCGGCACTATCGAGCCTGGCAAAGTGGCCAACATCGTCGTCACTGACGGCGATTTGCTCGAGCTGCGCACCCACGTGAAATATCTTTTCATCCAGGGCCAGCCGACCAGCCTCGACAACAAGCAACTCGAACTCTATGAGCGCTTCAGCAAGCGCCCCAAGTCCACCATCAACCCATAGCTCGCGCGCTTTTTGCTAGCTCATGTCCCGCGTGCTCTGACGCGTGCCCTGACGAAGGAAGCGTCCCGATGCTTTTCACATCGGGACTGGCCTAAGGCTTTGTCTCGTCGCTGCCGCTTCTTTCCCACGTCGGACTGCGCGCCAAAGGAAAGATGGATAAATGTACAAGCCCGGACCCGGATGTTCGCGTGAAAGAGCTTCTCCAGTCCCCCATCCATGACGAAGTGAACATTGTCAGCCACGCGCGCGCTCTATCCAATCGCTCCGAGCGGAACAATCCTCCAGGCGAGTGGTTGTTCACTTCGCTTCCGCCGGCGCATAGCAAATTGACGCATTCATGCGACGCGGATACGGCTTTCGGTTGAGCAGAATGTTCTTGTGGTAGATTATCTATGGGAGTATAAAGACGGTATGCCCAAGCGCGGAACGCAACCGTTGCAGGGAGAACTGCTGCAGGGGACCTTAGACCTGCTCATTCTGCGGACGCTCGTGCTGGGCCCGGCGCACGGCCACACCATCGCCTACGCCATCGAGCGACGCTCAGAAGATGTTCTACAAGTCGAGCACGGCTCCCTGTATCCAGCGCTTCACCGGCTGGAAGACCGCGGCTGGATCGCCTCGTTTTGGGGAACGTCGGAGAATAATCGCAAGGCGCGTTACTATCGGCTGACCCCCGCAGGCCGCAAGCAACTGGCTCAGCAAACGGGCCGGTGGGACGAATTGGTGCAGGCTATCAATCGAGTGTTGGGACGCGCGCGAAAGCCTGCAACGGAATGAACGCATGAGTTGGTCGCGATTTTTTCGTCGCAAGCAATGGGGCGCCGAGCGCACCCGCGAGCTGCACGCTTATCTCGAAACGGAAACAGCGGACAACATTCAGCGTGGCATGTCGCCGGAAGAGGCGAAGCGCGCCGCGCATATTAAGCTGGGCAACATGGGCCGCATTCGCGAGGAGATATACGAAATGAACAGCCTCGGCTTTCTGGAAACGCTTTGGCAAGATGTGCGTTATGCGTTGCGTGGCTTCCGCCGCGCTCCGGCATTTGTTGTGACCGTTGTTCTGGCTGTTGCGCTCGGGATCGGCGCGACGACCGCCGTTTTCAGCGCCGTTGATCGCATTCTCTTCCGCAGCTTGCCTTATCCGAATGCCGATCGCCTGGTCACCTTCGGCTACGTCGCGCCCATTGAGCCGAATGAATTCATGCTTGCTCCGGATTTTGCGGATTGGAGTAAAGTCAGCACTGGGTTCGCTTCGACCGCTTCCTACCATTTCGTTCAAGATTGCGACATCACGCAAACGCCGCCCGCGCGTGTGTCCTGCGCGCAGGTGGACTCCACGTTCTTGCCCACATTCGGCATTCAGCCGTTGGTCGGCCGCAATTTCACGCACGAAGAAGACACTTCGACTGGGCCGAAAGTCGCGCTGTTGTTCTACAGCCTGTGGAAGAGCCGTTTCGCCGGCGATCCGCACATTGTCGGCAGGACGATTTCGCTCGACGGCCAGCAAACCGCCATTCTCGGCGTTTTGCCGCGCGATTTCGAACTGCCGACGCTTACGCACGCCGATTTGCTGATTCCAGAAGCTTTTCCCGCCGATGCGTTCATCCAGTCCAACATTCGCCCGACCATGATTCTGCGCGCCTTCGCGCGCCTCAAACCGGGCGTGACCATTGCGCAAGCCCGCGCTGCGCTCCAGCCATCATTCCAGGCCTCGTTGAAATGGGTGCCTCCGGGTTTTCGCAACGAGGTGAGTCTTTCGGTGCGCTCGTTGCGCGATCGCCAGATCGAAGACGCGCGTCTGGCCTCATGGGTTCTTTTTGGCGCAGTGCTGGCGGTATTGCTGATCGCGTGCGCCAATGTGGCCAACTTGCTGCTTGCGCGCTCGACGGCGCGCCAGCGCGAGTTCGCGATTCGCGCCGCTTTGGGCGCCGGACCTGCGCGCCTGCTCCGGCAAACGCTCACCGAAAGCGTGATGCTCGCGCTCGTCGGAGGTGGACTCGGCTGCGCTTTTGCCTACGCGCTGCTCAGGATTTTCGTAGCCATTTCGTCGCAGGGTATTCTGCATTTGAACGACGCCACGCTGGATTTGCGCGTGCTGATTTTTGCTCTGGCCGTGTCGATCGTTTCAGGGATATTTTTCGGCTTGGCCTCGGCGCAGAAAGTCTTGTCCAACGATGCGCTTTATGGCCGCGCCAGTTCCGGCTTGTCACGAGCTTTTTTCCGCCGCGCGCTGGTCTCCATACAAATCGCAGTTTCGTTTGTGCTGCTGGTGGGTGCGGGCTTGCTGATTCGTAGCCTGGACAACCTGGAACGCGTGCCGCTTGGGATGGACACCTCGGGCGTCATCACCGCCACCATCACGCTCAATCCGCGCCTCTACGCTGACACGTCGCGCCGCCAGAATTTCTTCGAGAATATCGAGCAGCGCCTTCGCCAGCTTCCCGGCGTCAGCGCATTCGCGCTGAGCGATACAATTCCTCCTTCCGGCGCAATGGGAGCGACCATTTATGCCAACATCGAAGTGCCAGGGCGTCCGCACATGCCGCAGGGCACGGGAGGCATGGTGGGACATCGGACCGTAACTCCCGGATATTTCCCCGCGCTCGAGATTCCCATCCTGCGTGGACGCGCATTCGCCGAGGACGATCGCGCGCCCAATGTTCACGTCACGATTTTGAGTCAGAAGTTGGCCCAGCGCCTGTTTTCTGACGGAAATGCCATTGGTACCCAAGTGCGCTTCCAGCCGAACGGCCCGTGGTGCACCATCATTGGAATCGCGCAGGACGTAAAAAATGATGGCGTCGCTTTGCCTGCCGATCCCGAATATTATTTGCCGCAACAGCATTCCGCCAGTGTAATCAGCCCTCAGCAGCGCGTGATTCTCCGCACATCGCTGAGCCCTGCTGCTGTCGCTTCGTGGATGCGTTCAACTGTTGCTTCGCTCGATCCCACTGTACCCGTGACCGTCGATTCCATGTCTCAGCGCGTCAGCGAATTGGAAGCGCGTCCGCGATTCAATGCCACTCTGCTCGGAATCTTTGCGGCCATGGGAATGTTGTTGGCCGCGATTGGCACCTATGGAGTGCTTGCATTTCTTGTCGTGCAGCGCACGCACGAAATCGGCGTTCGCATGGC
Organism: Candidatus Acidiferrales bacterium; assembly: GCA_049678505.1. Lineage (GTDB taxonomy): Bacteria > Acidobacteriota > Terriglobia > Acidiferrales > UBA7541 > DAHUXN01. The sequence goes on along the minus strand of JBAUEH010000070.1, from coordinate 14,207 downwards.
GCTCGGCGCGCATCCGCGCGACCTGATGAAACTGATTCTTGCGCAGGGAGCGAAGCTCGCTCTTGCAGGATTGGTGCTCGGCGTCGCTGGAGCTTTTGCGCTCACACGCTCGATGACCGCGCTGCTCTTTGACGTCAAGCCGGCAGACCCACTGATCTTCGCGGGCGTCGCTGTCTTCCTGATGGTCGTCGCGCTGGCCGCGTGTTATTTGCCCGCGCGGCGCGCGATGCGCGTCGATCCCATGATCGCGCTCCGCTACGAATAAATACGTGGCAGAGTTTTCTACGGAATCCAACTTCAGAGAACGGCGCGGCGTCTTCCAAAATAGCTAGGAGCAAAACTTTTTCTGCGAAATCTAATCCTACAGCGGCGAAGCGCCTCGGACGAAAGCGAAGACTACGCGCTCAGAGGGCCTGCAATTCTTTGCCGGGCTTGAAGCGCACAGCTCTGCCGGGCTGAATATTCACTTGCTGTCCGGTGCGCGGATTGCGGCCGATGCCGGTCTTGCGCGGTTTGACGTTGAAGACTCCGAAGCGGCGAAGCTCGATGCGTTCGCCCCGCCCCAGCGCGTTCTTGAGCGCTTCGAATACGGTTTCGACGGCTTGCTCGGCCTTCGAGCGAGGAATATTCGTGCGCTGCACGACGGCGTTGACGATGTCCAGTTTGATCATATCGGGCGACCGCTCCTTTGCGATGAGTAATGCTAGATGGCCCGGTTGTGGGTTGTCAAGCTGCACGCGGTGTACTAACATGCCGCGCCTTTTGGAAATCGAAAGCGGGGGAGGAAGCAATGAGCGTGAAGTCGGACCGATGGATTACGAAAATGGCGCGCGAGCACAAAATGATCGAGCCTTTCGCCGACCGGCAGATGCGCGACGGAGTGATCAGCTACGGTGTTTCCTCCTATGGCTACGACATGCGCGTGGCGGATGAGTTTCGCATTTTCACGAACGTCAATTCAACGATCGTGGACCCGAAGCAATTCGATGCGCGCTCATTCGTGGAGTTCAAAGGGCCGGTGTGCATCGTGCCGCCAAATTCTTTCGCGCTGGCGCGGTCGGTGGAATATTTTCGCATCCCGCGGAGCGTGCTGACGATTTGCGTGGGCAAGTCGACGTATGCGCGGTGCGGGATCATCGTGAACGTGACGCCGTTCGAGCCGGAGTGGGAGGGTTTTGTCACGCTGGAAATCAGCAACACGACGCCGCTGCCTGCGCGCATTTACGCGAACGAAGGATTATGCCAGGTGATTTTCTTCGAGTCGGACGAGATCTGCGAGGTTTCGTACAAAGATAAGAAAGGGAAGTACCAGGCGCAGCAGGGAATTGTGCTGCCGCGCCTGTGATTTCCGATTTTTGCCAGAATTCACGCTGACGTCGTTGTTTTCGTGCCTCCATCCACCGATAGTTTTCCAGGACCATACGAAGCGACCATCAGCAAGCCGCCCATGATGGCCAAGTTTTTCAGGAAGTGAATGTGATTGTCGGCGCGCATCGCCCCCTGCATGGCCCAGAAGTTGTGGAAGATGAGCGTGGTGGGAATCAGATAGAGAAAGATGATGAACGCGGCGATGCGCGCTTTGAATCCGAGCAACACCAAGAGGCCGCCGAGCAGTTCGACGATGACGGCGCCGGCGAGCATCGCGGAGGGGAGGGGAAAGTGTTTACTCGCCAGGAAGGCCGCCGAACCGCTCCAGGATTCCAGTTTCATCAAACCGCTCAAAATAAAAATGGCGCTGATCAAAATCCGGCCGATTAAAGGCATCACTCGGTCACAAGGCTTCATCTGCAACTCTCCTCTCGCTCGAGAATTTTAGTTTGGCCCGGAACGCATTTTCAATCTTACGCCAAATCAAAGAGTAAAACTTCGGAAGTATCCGCAGCGTGAAAGCGAAGATTGGTCTCATCGGAAATGGCGGCGCCGTCCCCGGCAGTGAGCTCTTTGCCGTTCAAGCGAACTGTGCCGCGCGCGATTTGAACCCACGCGTGGCGTTTCGGTTCGAGCGAGTAAGAAATTTCTTCGCCGGGTTTCATTTTTGCGACGTAGAGTTTCGCGTCCTGCTGTATGGCAATGGGCGCGTCTTTTCCCGCGAGCAGGCGGAAACTGCCGTTCCACTTTTCACCGGAGAAGGATTTCTGTTCGTACGCCGGTTTCAGACCGCTGCGCTCGGGAAGAATCCAAATTTGCAGCAAATGGACCGGATCGGATTTCGAAGCGTTGAATTCGCTGTGCATCACACCGGAACCGGCGGTCATGTGCTGAAGCTCGCCGGGGCGAAGAACGCCATGCGAGCCGGTGCTGTCGCGATGTTCAAGAGCGCCTTCGAGCACCCAGGTGAGAATTTCCATGTCGCGGTGCGGGTGCATGCCAAAGCCCTGGCCGGGCGCGATGACGTCTTCATTGATGACGCGCAAGTGGCGAAAGCCCATGTGCTTTGGGTCGTGATACTGGTCGAAGGAGAAGCTGAAATGGGAATCGAGCCAGCCGATTTGGTTGTGGCCGCGTTCGTCGCGGGGCCGAATGGTAATCATTTGGTTATGCCTCGTAACCATTCGATGACGGGGAAGGGCATTGGATTCCGCGCGGCGGGCGAGATGAGAAAAACGTGATTTCAGTCCCGATTAGAAAATGGCATGTCATTTGTTTTGAGGCGCTTGCGAACTTGCGACTGGTGTTTTGTGTACCGATTAGAATTTTTTGAGGGCAAAATCGAGCTATCCTGGTTTGTTTTTTAGGAGTTAGGAGGCGCGGCGAGTGCAAATCGTGGAGTGGCAAGATGGTGATGGCGCGGGCGAAAAGCACGCGCGACGAAAAGTGAAATCTGTACCGATTAGAACGGGGTGCGGGCGTTTGTTTTCTGTGAGTTACGAGCGTTTCTAATAATTCTGTGTACCGATTAGAAAAGCGGCGGCGGGCGACCGGTGGATCCTGCTGAGCCAGCAAAGGCCTGGTCATTAGCTTGATCATTGGCCTGGTCATTGGTCCTGCCTCACCTCCCTATGCCGCCCTCTGAAAACAAAAAGTCGCGTCTCCGCGGCGTGACGTTCTCTTGCGAGTTGTGTGGCTGGAAAACCAGCCGAGGCTAATTGTGTACCATATAGTACTGAGAAAGTCAAGGAATTAAAGTTAGCTAAGCGCGGGCCGGGTGCGATCATTCGTAACGCAGGGCGACCATGGGGTCGACGCGCATGGCGCGGCGGGCGGGAATGTAGGTCGCGGCAAGCGCGACGAGCGTGAGCAAAAGGGCGACGCCAGCAAAAGTCAGCGGATCGTCAGCGTGAATTCCATACAACATGCTGGCCATGAATCGCGTCACGCCCATCGCCGCGCCAATTCCAATCGCTGAACCAATCAGCACCATTAAAATTCCCTGACCGACCACGAGCCGCAATAAATCCTTGCGCTGTGCGCCGAGCGCCATGCGAATGCCGATCTCGCGCGTGCGGCGCGCCACTTCGTAGGACAACAAACCGTAGAGTCCGATACAGGCGAGGACCAAAGCAGCCACACCAAAAAATCCGGAAAGGCGCGCGAGCATGCGCTGCTGGAAAAGCAGGTAATCAATCTGTTCGGTCTGGGTGCGGACTTCGGTGAGCGGTAAATTGGCGCCGGCCTCGGAGACGATGCCGCGCACAGGCTTGATGATAGACGTGGCATTCGCGGCGGTGCGCAATTCGAAATGCGCGCTGTTGCCAGTGATCGGCAGAAACAGGATCGGCTCATTCTCAATATTGAGCCGGTCATACTTCGTGTTGCCGGCAATTCCGACGATGGTGTAACCGGGGCCGGGATACTGGACGTCTTTGTCAGTCCATTGCCCGCTGCCCATGTGCATGCCCACGGGGTTTTTATTTGGGAGAAATTTCTTCGCGAAGGCTTCGTTGATGATGACGGGAGTGGGCGGGGCGTGATCGTACGCTTGATCCGATACTTTTCGCGCTGCGCTGTTTGCGGCGATGGCGGCGAAATCTGCGGGAGTGAAAGCGCGGCCAGCGAGGATCGGAATGCGCATGGTGGAGAAAAAATTCAAACCGACGAGGAGTTGCTTGAGATTCGTGATGTCTTGTCTGGGCGGCGCGCCGTCGAGGTGGATTTCGGTGCCGGACCAGCCGCCGGCCAAAAGCGCTTCTTCGGAATAGCTGACGGAAATCACGCCGGGAAGAGCGGCGAGGCGCTGCTGCAAATTGCTGTAAAGCTGCTGCGTTTGCGCGTCAGTGTAGCCGACAATCTTGGGATCGATGTCAAAGAGCAAAATATTTTGCGGGTCGAAGCCGGGATTGATGCTTTCGAGATTGCACAGAGTGCGAACGAGAAGTCCCGCGCCGATGAGGACGACTATCGAGAGAGTGACTTGCGCGACGACGAGCGCGTCGCCGAGGCGGAAGAAACGTGCGGTGTGCGCCGCGCCGCCGGGAAGGGAAGAGGCGGATTCTTTGAGCGCGGGAGTCAAATCCACGCGCGAACTGCGGAGCGCGGGCGCGAGGCCGAAGAAAATTCCCGTGGCGACCGTGACGGCGATGGTGAACGCAAGAATGCGCCAGTCTGGGCCAACGACGAAGGGGAATGGCAGGTCACCGCGGGTAAGTAGTTTGCCAATCACGTCGACGCCCCACACGGAGAAGAGAATTCCGAGCACGCCGCCAGCGAAGGAGAGCAGCACGTTTTCGGTGAGAAGTTGGCGGACGATGCGAGCGCGACCGGCGCCGAGCGCGAGCCGAACGGCCATTTCTTTTTGGCGCGCAGCGGATCGCGCGAGGGCGAGTCCGGCGACGTTAGCGCAGGCGATGAGCAGGACGAAACCTACAACGATCATCATGAGAAGCAGCATGGGAGCGATGCGGCTTGTTTCGCCGTTCAGGCCGGATTGCGCAGGCTCAAGATGAATTTCGGGCGCGTCGGCTTCTTTGAATGCGGGAGCTGCGCCGTGCAGCATTTCGTTGCGGTAAATTGTGGTTGCGGCGGCTTGCGCCTGGCCGGCGGAAACGCCGGGCTTGAGGCGGCCGAGCATGACGAGCCACCAGGTGCCAGGGTCGGTTAAGTAAGGCGCGTGGAATGCGTATTGGTCGCGAACGCGGTTGACGAGGGAGATGGGCATGAAGAAATCCTGCGTTTTGCCGGGCGTGAGGTTGGTGAAATGCGGATCGGCGATGCCGACAATGGTGGCAGTGGTGTTATCGAGACGCACGGTGCGCCCGATGACGGAGCGGTCGCTGCCGAAAGCGCGCGTCCAATAGGCGTAAGTCAAGACGATGGCGGGCGATGCGGAGAGGGCTTCGTCAGCCGGCATGAGCGGGCGGCCGATGAGAGCGTTGACGCTGAGAGTGGAGAAAAAGTCGCCGGAAACGTATGTGCCCTGCACGATGCTGGCGGCGCCGTTGCCGCTGAAATCGACGTCGATGGGGCCGGCAAAAGCTGCCATGCCGGAAAAGGCCTTGGCTTCGGTGCGGATGGTCTTGAAAAACGCCAGGGAGAAGCCGCAATGCCCTGCGGGATCCTGGTTGTCGCAATCGCCGTAGCCGTCGCTGCCATGAATTTTCGGTTTCGCATGCGCGCTCCAGCGGAGAAGGACGAGTTGCTGCGGGTCTTTTACAGGTAATGAGCGGAGGAGCACTGCATCGATGAAGCTGAAGATGGCGGTGTTGGCGCCGATGCCGAGGGCGAGAGTGAGGATGGCGACGGCGGTGAAGCCGGGAGATTTGCGCAGCATGCGGAGGGGGAAGCGAATGTCAGCGAAAAAGCTTTCGAGGGAAGGCCATTGCCAGATTTCACGGCTGCGCTCTTCGAGGAGGGTGGCGTTGCCAAATTCGCGGCGAGCGATGCGCGTGGCCTCTGCGCGGGATAAACCGGAGGCGACGAGCGCGTCGATTTTTTCGTCGAGATGCTCGGCAATTTCAGCGGAGAGATCGGAGTAGAGGCGACGGCGGGAAAACAGTCGAGTGAGCCAGCTCATCATGGCCTCCTTAAATGCCTCAGGTCAGGCGTCGCCAGGAACGCGACGCCGGGACCTGAGCTACACAGGGTAATGCCGCAGAGTCGAAAAAAGCGCGACTCTGCGCTACACAGGCAAAAGCACACAGGCTGAGAGCCTGTGCCACAGGTCGCCGCTGCGGCAAATCAAGTCTGCCGGCCTAAAGGCCGGAGCTACAAAGGCAAAAGCCACAGAAACACACAGGCTGAGAGCCTGTGCCACGGGTCGCCGCTGCGACAAATCAAGTCTGCCGGCCTAAAGGCCGACGCTACAGATGCAAGGGCCTCATGTCAGCCAGTGCAACGGCGGCACTGGCGGGACATGAGCTACAGCTAAACTCTACTCATAGCGCAGGGCGACCATGGGGTCGACGCGCATGGCGCGGCGCGCGGGAATGTAGCAGGCAAAGAACGCGACGCCGAGCAGGACAATGGCCACGACGACGAGCGTGATCGGGTCGCTGCCGCCGACTCCGTAAAGGAGCTGCGAGAAGCTCGACAGCAGGCGGATGAGAATCAGCGCGGCGGCTGCTCCGATGAAGACGCCGACAAAAGCGAGACGCAGGCCCTGGCTAATCACCAAGCGGAAAACGTCGCGCTTCTGCGCACCGAGGGCCATGCGAATGCCCATTTCGTGCGTACGCTGGCCGACCGCGTAAGCAGTGACGCCATAGAGGCCGATGCCGGCAAGCACGAGAGCAAGCGCGGCAAATGCGCCGAGCAGTATGACGGCGAAACGGCGCGGAGCAAGGGAGGATTGGATGATTTCGTGCATGGTCTCGAAGCCAGTGAGAACTTCGTCCTTGCTGATGCGGTCATTGGCGCGGCGAATCGAATCCATTAAACCAAGAATATTTCCCGAAGAGCGGACAACCACAGCCGTGTTCGAGGGAACCAGCGAGATAATACTGTCGGACATTTGCATGAAGGAGAAATAGGCTTCGGCGCGGAGGGAATCTTTAGCGTCGGTGTCGAGTCCCGACTGTTTGACGTGGCCGATGACTCCGATGATTTCAAATGGAAATGTGTGGGTCTGGTCTCCTTGATCGATCACCTTGCCGACGGCATTGCCATTCGGGAAATACTTTCGCGCGAGAACTTCATCGACAACTACAACCGGTTTGGAATGCACGTCGTCACCCTCGGTGAAAAACCGGCCTGCAAGCAAAGGGATGCGCATGGCTTTTAGATAATCCGGAGTGACGACGTAATCGTACATGCCATTCATCTGATTCTCATTGGTGGGGCGCGGCTGGCCGGCGACCCAGAAACTATCGTCGTCCTCCCAGTACATCGGAAAAGCGCCCCAGCTCAGTGATTCCGCCTCCACGCCTGGCACGGCGGCGATGGATGCGTTGAAATTGCGAAGCGCCGCGCGAATGGCCTCGGGAGGAGCGGTGTTCATTTGTGGCGGGAGCGCAAGGTTAAAAGTCACAAGATTGTTGGGGTCGAATCCCGGATTGATGTTCCATAATTGCGCTAGGCTGCGAATGAGCAATCCCGCGCCAGTGAGTAATACGAGCGCAAGGGCCATCTGCACCATTACAAGCGCGCCTTGCGCGCGGCGACGCGAACCGATTGCGCCCTGGCCGCCTTCTTTCAAGGTTTCGAATGTGCTGCGGCGAGCGGTGCGAATCGCAGGAAGCAGACCGAACAGAATTCCCGCGCAAAGCGAGAGCGCAATGCTAAACCAGAGGACGCGCGCGTCGATTCCCACTTCGCTTGCCCGCGGCAAAGTGGCTGGCAGCGCAGCAAGCGCCGCGCGAGTGCCTGCCGCCGCGAGAGCGAGTCCAAGGCCGCCGCCAAGCAGAGCGAGCAAGACGCTTTCGGTAAGCATCTGGCGAACCAGGCGGGCCGTCCCTGCGCCGAGTGCGGAACGCACGGCAATCTCGCGGCTGCGGGTTGCGCCGCGGGCGAGCAGAAGATTGGCGACATTGACGCAGGCGATCAGCAAAACGAATCCCACTGCGCCAAGCAGCAACAACAAAAAGGAACGAACTCTGCCAACCATGTTTTCCTTCAGCGGAATGAGAGTGGCTCCGGTTCCCTTGTCGGCGTCGGGATAAACTTGAGCGAGATAATTGGTGACGCGGGCCATGTCGGCGCGGGCTTGTACCATCGTGACGCCGGGCTTGAGGCGCGCGATGCCGTGGATGCCGAGTCCGGCAAGGCGATTGTTGAGGTTGGGATTGCGGAATTCGCTGAGCGGCGCGTAAATGTCGACACCGTTGAAATAGCCCATGTGTAGATCGAGGTTGCCGGGAAATACGCCGACGATGATGTAACCCTTGCCGTCGAGCGAGATGCCTTTGCCGATCACGTTGGGCGACGAGCCGAATTTTCGATGCCAAAGGCCAGTGCTAATGGCCACGACATTCGAGACGCCGATTTTGTCCTCTTCCGGCGTGAACCAGCGGCCAAGAACGGGCTTGATGCCGAGCATAGGAAAGAAATCCGAAGTAACCAGCGCCGCGTTCATCTCCTCTGCGGCGCCGACACCGGTCAGCAGGTAGCCGGAGGAGCGCGAAACTGTGAAGTAGGAAAAACATTGGTTCATGCGGCGCCAGTCGAGGAAATTGGGATAGGAAATCGAGCCGGTGAGGAAATTCGGCTTGCTTGCGGCTACAGTGACCAGGCGATCGGGATCGGGATATGGCAGCGGATTCAGCAGGACGCCGTTGACCACGGAAAAGAGCGCAGTGTTGGCACCGATGCTAAGGGCCAGAGTAAGCACAGCGACGGCGGTGAAGCCCGGGGATTTGCGCAGCATGCGCAGGGCGAAGCGAATGTCGGCGAAAAAGCTTTCGAGGGAGGGCCATTGCCAAACTTCGCGGCCGCGCTCTTCGAGGAGCGTGGCGTTACCGAATTCGCGGCGGGCGATGCGCGTGGCTTCTGCGCGGGATAAGCCGGAGGCGACAAGCGCGTCGATTTTTTCTTGTAAATGCGCAGCCATTTCAGTGGAAAGATCGTTGTAAATGCGGCGGCGAGAGAACAGGCGATGGAACCAATTCATGACGGCCTCCGAAAGGCTGATGCGGTCAATGCACGGCGATCATGGCAATCAACGGTCAACGGTTGGCGGCGGGAAAACAGGCGAGTGAGCCAGTTCATTAATGATCTCCTATTCATAGCGGAGGGCAACCATAGGATCGACGCGCATGGCGCGGCGGGCTGGAATGTAGCAGGCAGCCAGGGCCACAATTAGGAGCAGCGCCGTCACAACAGCGAACGTCAACGGATCCGTTGCGCTGACACCATAGAGCAGGCTGGCCATCAAGCGCGTCAGCGCCAGCGCGCCCAAAATGCCGATGCCGACTCCGACGAACGCCAATTTCGTTCCACTCGCGACGATCAGGCGCATCACATCGCTTTGCTGCGCGCCAAGGGCCACGCGAATGCCAATTTCGTGCGTCTGCTGCGTGACGCGATACGCCAGCACTCCATAAACACCGATCGCCGCCAGGAAAAGCGCCGCGCTGGCAAAAACCACCAGCAGAAACGTGTTGAACCTTCGCGGCGCTATGGAACTCTGGAGCACCTGCGTTAGCGTTCGTACGCGCGTGAGCGGCTCGCCTGGATCGATGCGCTGCACCGAGGACTGTAATTCGTGAATTACTGCAACTGCTGGGATGCTTGCGCGCACAGCAATGTTGAGTGCGCCACACGTGCCGTGGTCACAGTCCTGCAGATAAGGAGCGTAGGTATGAAGTCCCGCCGGCTCATCCAAGGCCGCTTGCTTCACATCGCCAACGACGCCGACAATCGTTTGCCATGAATCGCTGGACTGCTCAGGCCCCCATTTGATTCGCTTGCCAATGGGACTTTCGCCGGGCCAGTAGCGCTTCGCCATCGCGGCGCTGACGATCACCACATTTGATTTTCCGGCTTCTTCCGCTGGATTAAAAAAACGCCCCTGAACCAACGGAATTCCAAGTGTTTGGAAATAATTTCCGAGCACCAGGGTGTGCCAGCACATCGGCAAAGCGGCTTTCGACGGCTGGGGGTGACCTTCCACGCTGAAGATGTGATTCCACGAGCCTTCTGTGGGCAGGTCGGTGGCCGCTCCTACGGACGTGACACCCGGCGCACCGTCCATTTTCGCAAATACCTGCTCGAGAAATGCGTTGGCGCGCCTTGCATCCGAATAGTGCACCTGCGGAAGGGCGATCGTCGCCGTGACGACGTTTTCGGATCGCACACCGCCGCTTGAGCGTTCCACGCGTATGAAGTTTCGAACCAGCAACCCAGCGCCCGCAACGAGTACGAACGCGATGGCCACTTGGGCCACGACGAAAATGTTACGCGCGAGGAGCGCCTGCCGTCCGGAGGCCGCGGCGCGGCATCCTTCTTTGAGCGCTTCTCCCAAGTTCGCGCGAGACACCGTCACGGCAGGAGCCAGTCCGAATAGCAAGCCGGTGGCAACGGATATGAGCATCGCGAAAATCATCACCGTCTGGTCGACGCCGATACCTTGCATTTGCGGAATATTGTCCGGCGCGGCCGCCGCCAAAATACGCGTACCCCAAATCGCAAAGACCAAACCCAAAGCGCCGCCGAGAATCGCCAGCAGAACGCTCTCGGTCAAAAGCTGGCGCACAATGCGGCTACGGCCCGCGCCCAATGCGGCGCGCAAGGTGATTTCCTTCTGCCGTCCCGCCGCGCGCGAAAGCAGTAAGTTCGCCACATTTGCGCATGCAATCAACAGAAGAAAACCCACGGCAGCCAACAGCAGATAAAGCAGCGTCCGAATCGGACCCACAACAAATTGCCGAAACGGAGTCAAAACCGTTCCCAGATTGATTCCGATGCTCGCTGCGTCGGGACCGTAAGTCTTCTGAATATCCGCTGCGATAACTTGCATATTCGAGCGGGCCTGCACCAGAGTTACGCCCGATTTCAGCCGGCCGATCACGCCGTTGTTGAAATTGTCGTCGATGTTGGCGAGTTCTTCCTTGGTGAATGCGATAGGAACCCAGAGCTGGGCCGGCTCATAGTTCGGCATGCCTCGCGGCGGGAATTCGAAACTGCTCGGCATCACACCCACGACTGTGTATGCCTGGTCATCGAGCCGTATCGATTTGCCGACGATGCCCGCGTCACGCCCAAACTTTTGGCTCCATAGCCCGTAACTCAAGATCGTCACGAGGTGGCCCGGCGGGTCTTCATCCGGCGTGAAAGTGCGGCCAAGCATCGGAGAAATGCCCAGGGTAGGAAAAAGACTCGCCAAGGCGCGCACTGCCAGAATGCGTTGGGGCTCGCCCACGCCGACAAGGTTCGTGAGTTCGCTCTGGAACGCCGCCACGCTAGTGAATACACGATTCTCGCGTTGCATAATCGCGATGTCCGGAGCCGAAACGGGTATCCCTCGTGGAAGGAATTTGGGAATGCGCTCTTGAATCATTACAAGTTTATCCGGCTGCTCATACCGCAGCGATTGAATCAGCGCAGCATTTACTACGGAAAAAATCGCTGTGACGAAGCCGATGCCGAGGGCCAGAGTAAGCACAGCGACGGCGGTGAAGCCCGGAGATTTGCGCAGCATGCGGAAGGCGAAACGAATGTCGGCGAAAAAGCTTTCGAGGGAGGGCCATTGCCAAACTTCGCGGCTGCGCTCTTCGAGGAGCGTGACGTTGCCGAATTCGCGGCGGGCGGTGCGCGTGGCTTCTGCGCGGGATAAACCGGAGGCGACCAGCGCGTCGATTTTTTCGTCGAGATGCTCGGCAATTTCAGCGGAGAGATCGGAGTAGAGGTGACGGCGGGAAAACAGTCGAGTGAGCCAGCTCATCATGGCCTCCTTAAATGCCTCAGGTCAGGCGTCGCCAGGAACGCGACGCCGGGATCTGAGCTACACAAGGTAATGCCGCAGAGTCGCAAAAAGCACGACTCTGCGCTACACAGGCAAAAGCACACAGGCTGAAGCCTGTGCCACGGGTCGCCGCTACGGGAAATCAAGATCAAAGGCTGGTGGCGCAAAAACAGTCGCGTGAGCCAGTTCATACAAAACCTCCACGATACAAAAGCCTCATGTCAGTCCCGATAAAAACGATCGGGACCCTTCCTTCGTCAGGGCATGCGGGACATGAGCTACAAAACAGTCCTAGCCGGCGGCGAGAAAAGAGTTGAGTGAGCCAGTTCATGATTTTGCGGGCGCAAGGACGCGCGCGATGCCTTCGAGCATTTGCTCAAAGCTCGAAACCTGGCGCTCGAGATGCTTGGCGCCAGTGGGCGTCAATCGGTAAATGCGTACGCGGCGATTGGTCGACGAAATGCCCCACTCGGCCTTGACGCAGCCTTCCTTGAGCAGGCGCTGCAAGGCAGGATAGAGCGAGCCTTCTTCGATTTGCAGCAGGTCGTCGGAGGCGTGTTTGATGTGCTGCACGAGGGCGTAACCGTGAAGAGGCTGGCCCTTCAAGGTGCGGAGAATCATCATTTCGAGCGCACCGGGGAAAAGGTCGCGCGGCTGGCGATTGCTCATGCCGTCTCCTTTGCGATTGCAAGGCCGAAGGTCTATTTGGTCTAGGCCTAGAGCAAAATAGTATAAGGCTGAAGCGATGTCAAGCCCTTCGATCCTGTAAGGCTCCAGGTCAGATCGCGCAGAAGGAGCGCAGCGGGCCTGAGCTACCGAAACCCCGAAGCGGGATCGTTGGCGTTACCTGCTGCTCGGCAATACTTCGCGCGGATGAAGCGCGCGATAGGAAGAATTTTGGGATGCGCTGTTACGTCGGAGCTGAAGCTCCGGCCTCCTGAAAACCAGTTAGCCGTGCGACTGAAGGCATGCTCTGACGAAAACTGTTATGCGAGCGCAGAATTCGCGCGAGCGGGACCTAAGCTACAGAAATGCCGCGACTGGCACGGAATGCGCACGCATGCCCGCTCTACGGCAGGCAGGCACAGGATGACAGCGAAGACTAAGAGGGAGGAAGCTAAGGTTTTTGGGTGGGGCGCATGACGACTTCGCTGATGAAGCTTTGCGGCTCGGCGGTGATGACCATTTCGACGGCGTGCGCGATGTCGTGCGGCTGAAGCATTTTTTCGGCGTTTTTCGAGGAGGGGTGGCCGAACTCGGTGGCGACGGAGCCGGGGCAGATGGCGGTGACGCGAATTCCGTGCGTGCGGAGATCTTCAGCCATGGAGTACGTCAGGCCGAGCAAGCCCCATTTGGAGGCGCAGTAAAGACTTCCGCCGGGGAAGGAATTTTTGCCCGCCAGGGAACTAATATTCACAATGTGGCCTTGGCCGCGGGAAATCATTGCGGGCATAACGGCGCGGCTCACCAGGAACACTCCCTTCAAATTGGTGTCTAACACAGTATCCCAATCGGTTTCGCTGAACTCCTGCACCGGGCCGAAGCGGCCGGTCCCTGCGTTGTTGATGAGGAAATCGATGGCACCGAAGCGCGCGAGGGTTTTCTCGACGAGCGAAGCAACCTGAGCGCTGCGAGATACGTCTGCTGTGAGAGCGAAAGCATCGATCGTTTCGTCGCGAAGGCGCGCGCACGCGGTGTCGAGAGTGTCCTGGTTGCGTCCGCAAAGAGCGATTCGAGCGCCCAGTTGACCGAGGCGCTGGGCAATGGCGAAGCCAATTCCGCGGCTTGCGCCTGTGATGAGAGCAGATTTTCCGGCGAGTGAGGAATTGTTCATGATGGGTACTCCTAAGAAGGGCGACATTTCGCGGCCATTCATCATCTTATCACCTGAATGGCGGCGTTACCCAGGTGTGGGGAAGCGGCTCAAATGTTTCGCGCCGACGAAAGGGGCCTTGCAGGAGTTCTGGCGTTTCCCTATAATTCGACAGTTTCTGCGTGCCCGAAGTCTTCGCAAGTGCAATCGCGGATACGGCTTCACGCAATGATAGCGAATTTGACCGAGGAGGCAGGAGAACGATGATGCGAAAGTGGGTCGTCGCGAACGCGATTGTGTGGCTTGGGGTTGCGCTGCTGTGTTATGCGGCACCGAGAGCCTGCGCACAGGATGAGCAGCAGAGCGCGAAGACGCCGTATACGCTTCCGGAATACAACGCGTATCAGGCGGCCGCAGGGCAAACGGATCCGCAGGCCAAGATTCAGGCTCTGGATGATTTTGTGACCAAGTTTCCGAACTCCTCGCTCTTGCCGCTGGTTTATCAGCAGTATTACACCGCCTACAACCAGACGAAGAACTATCCGAAGCTGATCGAATACGTGGACAAGTTTATCGCTGTACCGGAAGACAAGTACTTGCTCATCCCCGGGATGTCCAAAG
>JBAUEH010000069.1:0-8435 GCA_049678505.1 Candidatus Acidiferrales bacterium | reverse complement strand
TCGCGGACGGAAGATGCAGACGCGGTGCCACTCGGTTTTCGAGGACCACTCGTCCTGCGCGTTCTTCCACGACCGCTGCGTGGCGACCGAAAGAACGGTGAACTTCGAGCCGTTGTTGTTCCGCGCTTGGCGCTGCTCCGGGTCTGCTCCAACAAATCCGATTATCGTCACTGAGTTAAGGTAAGACATTGTTTTCTCCTTTTTCTGCCTCATTTTCTTGAGGCACCCAAAAGCGAGAGGCTGCTGCTCCCAAAGCGAGCGGCTGCTTTATGGGAGGGAACCAATGCATTCCGGGAGGAACCGTGAAAGCAGAAGCCGCGAAGCTGCCGGGCGCAGGAATTAGCCCGAAGCCGTGACCAAGAAAATGCACGGCAGAAAAAGATCACGCGCCGGACTCAGTAAGAAACGGAGCCGAGACACACGAGCAACGTCGTGAGAGGAAAGTAGCGAGTCTTTCGGTGGAAGCAGCCGTCGAGATCGCACGGTTAACTTTTTTCGATAACCTGGAAATCAGGTCGCGATAAAGAGAGTTGCCCATAACCCAGTTTTGCTGAAGTCGGTGTGTATGTAGAGGCAGAGCGCTGCAATTTGACATATTGCTAACTAACAGATTAGGGTAGGGGGTCATTAACCCCTTTAGAATGGAGCATGTCCCCTTATGATCTTGAAAAGTTTTCAAATCTGCGATTTCCAGTCTGTCACGGACTCGAATCCAGCCAAGGTCGGCGACATCACCTGCCTAGTCGGCAAGAACGAAGCGGGCAAGACAGCGCTGCTGAAGGCATTGTACCGGCTGCGGCCGATTACAAAGGGTGACGACAAGTTCGACGTAACGGATGATTATCCGCGCTCGCGCGTGACGGAATACGAGCAGGAGGTCAAAGCCGGAAAGCGCGGACAGGCGATTGTGGTCACGGCCACGTTCACCTTGGAGAAAGAAGAACTTGGGGCAGTGGAAGAATATTTTGGGAAAAGCGTTCTTCCGGAATCTGCTGTCACGCTTAGCCGTGGATATGAGAACAAATCCCATTTTGATTTGAAGATCGATGAAAAAATCGCCGGGGAGACGCTGCTGGCGAAAGCGAAATTAGCAGGGGAGTTCAAGGCAGAGAATATCAAATGGGATTCCCTGAAGGCGCTGGCGGCTGCGTTGCAGCAGCGGGGACAGGCGCAGCAAAAGAAGTTCGAGGACGCGAACGTGGCGGCCAACGCTCTCGCTGATACGGATGAAAAAAAGAAAGCTGTCGCGGAGGCGCAGTCGCTGCAGGAAACGAGCGCTGCCAAGAGTCTACGCACTGAACTCGACGCGATAAACGGGACCGGGATTCACAAGCATATCTACGACAAATTCCTCGAAGCGTATGTGCCGGAGTTTTTGTATTTCGATGAGTATTATCAGATGCGCGGCTGCGAGAATATCGAGGCGCTCCAGAAGCGGATCGCCGCCAAGCAGCTTAACCCGTCAGATCATCCCCTTCTGGGTTTGATTGAACTGGCCGGGCTAAAGCTTGAGGAGTTGCTGAATCCCGCCAGGACTCAGGAATTGAAAAACAAGCTTCAGGGTGCGGGGAATCATCTGACGGGGAAGATTCTTAAATACTGGTCGCAAAACCGGCATCTCCGGCTGGCGTTCGATGTGCGGCCGGCACGTCCCGGCGACCCCGAAGGCATGAGGGACGGCACGAATATCTGGGCGGAAGTGGCGGATCAGAAGCATTTCGTGAATACGGCCCTTGGAACGCGGTCGCGCGGGTTTGTCTGGTTTTTTTCGTTCCTGGCCTGGTATTCGCGGTTGAAGGCAACCATGCAGCAGCGGATTATCCTGTTGCTGGATGAGCCGGGTCTGTCGCTTCACGCGCGGGCGCAGGAGGACCTGCTGCGTTATTTCGAGCAGGAGCTAAAGGGTGATCATCAAGTTCTGTATTCGACCCATTCACCCTTCATGGTAGACGTGAAGCACTTCGAGCGTGTTCGGATCGTGCAGGACAAGACGATCGATTCCGATGCCGCCTTGCCTCCGGAAGAGGAGGGGACCAAGGTCCTGGTTGACGTGCTCGAAGCCGGTGAGGACAGCCTGTTCCCGTTGCAGGGTGCATTGGGGTACGAAATTTATCAAGGTCTTTTCATCGGACCTAACAGCCTCGTGGTGGAGGGCGCGTCGGATCTTCTGTTCATTCAGGCGCTGTCTTCGATTATGGCCGAAAAGGGCAGGACGGGATTAAATCCGACGTGGACGATCACGCCGGTTGGCGGCGCGGACAAGGTTCCGACATTCGTGGCGCTGATCGGCGCGCAAAAGGCGTTGCGCGTGGCGACGCTGATCGATTTGCAAACAAGTGGCGTCCAGATGGTTGAAAATCTGTACAAACGGAAGCTGCTGGCCAGGAATCATGTTCTGACATTCGCGCAGTTCACGGGCAAGACCGAGGCCGATATCGAGGATATGTTCGAGGCTGATTTTTACGTGGAGCTGGTCAATGAAGAGTACAAAAATCAACTCTCGCAGGCGATCACGGCGGCGGATCTGAATCTGCACCATCCGCGAATTCTGGTGTCGATCGAGGAGTACCTGAAAGAGAATCCGCTGAAGACCGGCGGGTTCAACCATTATCGACCCGCCCGATACTTCATGGAAAACACGGGCAGGCTTGCAAAGAATTTGTCGGCTGCGACGCTGTACCGTTTTGAGGAAGCGTTCAAAGCCTTGAACGCTCTCTTGACGTAGACCGTTCAATCGAGCATCCAGGGGCCGACTTTCCCTATTCGCACAGTATAAAGCTGGACACACATTTGACTTGCGGGCCGGTCGGAATCGGTATCGGCAAATCCGGTGGCCCGTTTTCTGCCGATCGAACTTTTCAAACAAGGGTTTAGTGCAAGTCATATACAGCGCCGGTTCGCATTCGACGTGCAAAAAAGAAGGGGCCGCATGGAAACACAGCCCCTCGTGGAGTTGAAAGGTCTTACTTCATTATTGACGTCTTGGGTGGTGTGGTTTTGGAGTTTGGATTGTGTGTCGGTTTGTTTGGAGCTTGCCAGTATTTTTGGTTTTCAGTTTATTCTTCGCCTTCGTCAGTTCGGCCCGGATGGCTGCGGTGATTTTTGCTGAATCGACCTTGTATCGCAAAGCCGCGCACGCGAGATTTGAATCCTTTGCGAGCGGTTGTTGCGGATTGTATCCCGGGCAATACAGGTCGGACACAAGAGCGCATACGACGAGAAAACGATGCAGATCAGCGGCAGTCATACCTTCTACTGCTGCCTTTGCGATTTTCTCGTAGTCCACGGCTTGCGTGCCCCATGAGGTTTTGCTCTTCTTTTCTTCCCATCCGTACACCCGGCACAAGCGGTGGTGATTGTCGTGACCCAAGCGGCGGGAATAGTCGAGAGCAATCATCTCCACGTCGGCGCGGGGGAGGTCGTTGGGCAACTTCTTGCGAACCGCATCTAGGATGCGGAAGCGAGACTGCTTCTCGACCCGCTCGGCCAATCTTTCCTTGGCGCGTTGGGCGCGTTCCTGCGGTGTCGGCTCGTAACGAGTGATGCGGGAATGCACTGGGCATTTCTCATCGCGGCAAATGTGGAACACTGTGCCTGCGCCTTTGCCGTCGATAAGCACGGCGGGCTTTGTGTGCGGGCACTCGCCTTTGCTTTTCGCTCTCAGGAACTGGCCTTCGACGAGCACATGTCGCTCGTGCCCGTTTGTCTGCCATGACGGAGCTTGCGAGACGCGCAGAGGTTTCTCGCCCTTTTCCTCAAGCGCCTTCACTCGGATTTGGACAAGGACTTCCACCTTTGCGCGGTAGCATTCGCGGTCGGTACAGATGGACTTCTGCCGCACTTCGGGAAAAAGCAACGGATTGCTTCCCGTGCGCTTCGGGCAGCGGGCGCACGCTCCCGCTGATGGCAGAAGAGTTTCATCCTGTGGATCGAACGGTGCATTGGTTAGGTCAAGATGGATTTCCCGTTCAATCCACTGCCGTAGTTCCCGCACTGTGACCGCTTCCGCTTTTTTGTCTTTCAAGATGGCAGCGGCACTGCGATGCTGCGCGAAGCATTCCTGCAAGGCGCGTTGCTGGTCGTTTGGCTGCAGGCGAGCCATCTCGAAGGCATGCGCCACAGTGAGCTTAGCTTCGTAGAACGCCTGCCTCGCTTCGGGAATGAGATGGAGAAGCCGTAGCCGAGCGTACACGTAAGCCTCAGACCGGCCCACCTTTGTAGCGATGGTTTCAACCGTGTAGTTCTCCGGTTGCAGTTGCATGAGCGCGGCATACCCCTGCGCTTCGTCCAACTCGTGAACGTCGGAACGCTGGAGGTTTTCAATCAACTGCAATTCAAGACACTGCGTATCGGTCAGTTCGCGGACGGTCGCGGGTATGGTTTCGCGTCCGGCGAGCTTCGATGCGCGGTACCGGCGCGTCCCCGCCACGACTTCGAAGCTGTCCGCCTCGCCGATAGGCCGCACGAGGATGGCTTGGAGCACGCCGTATTGCTTAATGTTGTCTGCAAGTTCGGCGAGCTTCGTTTCGTCGAACTGGCGGCGAGGATTGGTCTTCGATTCCGAGATTTTACTTAGTGGGATTTCTTGAACACTTACCAGTACAGGGGTCGTGCTTACTACTGTTGCTGCGTTCATTTCATTCTTCTCCTTATTTCTTGAGATTTTTTTTCAGTTCAATACTCTTCGGGCAACAAGAGGGTGGTTACGGAGCGGTCGGCCTCGGTGATAATCCAAACGGTCTCGTTCGCGGCGGTGCGAAAACTGCTCAAAA
Source organism: Candidatus Acidiferrales bacterium (assembly GCA_049678505.1). GTDB lineage: Bacteria > Acidobacteriota > Terriglobia > Acidiferrales > UBA7541 > DAHUXN01. The sequence goes on along the minus strand of JBAUEH010000069.1, from coordinate 3,663 downwards.
GTCGGAACCCGCGTTCGAGACTGAATTGGTTTTCCCTGCGGTCTTCATCGGGCACGTTTCCCCATTCGCCGTGAATGTGGCGCGCGAGGAATTCGTGCGGTTGCTGTCCGGCTTTTTCGAGAGCGGCCAGAGCGCCCGGTGTGGCGACGATTTGGCCAAGCGGAAAAAGCGGTTGTTTCTTGGTTTGGTGCATTGGAAAGGACTCCTTTCGTGGTTTGATTTCTGCTTTCGAGGCGACGCCGGAGAGCGGCGCATTAAAAGCAAATGCCGTTCCTGGCGGGTGGGAGCGCCTGACCGTCTGCGCTGTCAAGGGCGCGGTGTTGGCGTTTATCGAAGCGAAGCGAAGACCCTTGACAGAAGGAGCGGGCGGTTCAGGCGCAGGTTTTCAGCAGGAAGGGCAAAAGAGTAGGGACTAACTGGGGAACGCCGTTTTAGTTAGACGCACAAATCGATGGAGCGGGAGTGAGGGGCGATAAGGCGGATGCCGGATATGAAACGCGATTCTACTGGGCCTTAGGATATCGGGCCAGGTTCGGAGTCAACGTTTGAGAGTCTGATCGAACAGAGTTGAAGCGAAAGCTGCCAAGTCAGATAAACGGCTGGGTTGTAAAGCGTCAAATTCCTTTTGGGGAACCTTTACGTATCTCCATTGCGTCTCGCTCAGATTGGTCGCGTTCTCACACCAGCGCACGGCAGCAACATCTTTTCGGAGAACATCGACATTTTCCTGGCCCTTTGATTCAAGCAGCCAATGCGTTCCGGATTTGTCGATAGCGACAAAATCCGGTTCGTAATTTCGCAGATTCATGGCGCTATCGGTGTACTCGATGGCGAAGCCAAATGCACGCGGCAATTTTGCAAAAGCTTTTACATCCGTGGCGTTGTCGAGGAACTTCGCAAACTCACGCTCAAAATCGTTGTCGCAGGGAACGAAATTGAATATGCATTTCTGTCCTTCCCAGACTGGGCGCGACCACGGAACAGGTTGGCAGCTTGAAAGCATCCGCGCCGGTTCGAGAAGTTCCGGCGTCTGTTCGTCGATTGCCAGCTCTTGCAAGGCCTTCTTGAAAACGCTCACACATACATAATGCGCAATTGCTGTGTTCATCGCTTTCACCATGGCAGGATCATTCAAATCAACCGTGTGCCCGAATGCCTTATCTTGGAAGAATTCGCGGACCTTCGGCGCTAGAGCCGCAAATTGCGTCGGTAACTTTACAGCTTCTGCAACGCGGCGGGCATAATAGCCAATCACTTCTTGCGCCGTCTGCGATTCGGGAACTTTGTAGTCCCTCTCGATTAGCTTCTTCAGCGTAATAATGTCGTAGCCTTCATATCGGAATGTCTTCGCTGTGGCATCGTCCTCGCTCATCGGCAGGACAATCGTTTGAAAACTCATCACGTCCAGTCCAGCAATTTCTTCCGTGAGGCTTTTTTTGCGAATGAGTGTGGGCGACAGCACCGGCAAGCCGATGTCGAATTCCTTTCGATCTGCCAGAGGAAGGATCGTGAGGATTCTGAGTTTGTCTTTGCCAATCTGGAAGGTATCGAGTTTTATTTCTTCGAGCTTTTCGAGATCATCCACGAAATCGAGGAAAGCCTTGTTGCCGATGATATCTACGCGCTCCACATAGTCATTAGGAAGGTCTCGAAACATCAACCGCAGTCCGCGTCCGATAGTTTGTTCCGGCAGAATGTTCGCCTTTGCTGTATAGGGCCTCAATCCAACCACGACCGTCACGTTTTGAACGTCCCATCCTTCGCGCAGCATCAAAACGCTCACAATGGAATTGATCGGGCTATTTTGATCATCTACATCGCGAACGGCTTTTCGCGCGATGTCCAAATCCTTCTTGCTGACTTCGCCTCCCTTATCGGTGTGAATAACTTGCGTGCACTTACCGCCAAACTCTTCTGGATATTTCGTCCGAAGCCAGTCGCCAACATCCTCTGCGTCATCCGTGCTGTTCATCATAATGAAAAGCACGGGCTTCTTTCTCAGCGGCTTCAATTGCTCACGGTATTCGCGCCAGCGTTCCACGCCCGCTGCAAGAAATGCTCCGTATCGAACGCTTGCCACGTCGGACTTCGCTTCGCCGATATTCGCGATTCCTTTCATAGGCCGCTTCACGATGCCGTGAAGGATGGCCTGTTTCAGCGGATAATCTGAGATCGTCCACGGGAAAATTCCGCCTTTTTGGAATCTTGGGGTCGCCGAAAAATCGAGCTGCGCGGCAAGCTGCGTTTTGGCGTGTAAGGCGCGAATGATTTTATTCCACTCGTTATCTTCTTCGTGCGCGTGATGCGCTTCGTCGTTAATCACAAGCAATTTCCCAGCGCGAAGGGCGAGGCGTTCGCCAAAATCCGTCATTTCCAGTTTTTTGGTCGGCGGTTTTGGCCCAAGTACCGCCGTCATCTCATCCGGCTCATCTTCGTTCGAGCGATCTGGCCTCTCATAAAATTGTTGAATGTTCGTGAGGAAAAGCGTTCCTTCCGCGTGGGCTTTCTCCGCTTCGCCGCGCATGACGCAATCGAAGTCCCAAAAGATTTCCAATTCCTTCGGCCGAATTGGATCATTGCGGAAAATAGTGTTTCCCTGAAAGTCGGTCTTCAGCCGCTCGAACACAATCACGTTTGGCGCGATAACTAGGAACGTCTTCGCATAATCCTTCGCAATTTGGTCACTTTCCCGCATCGCGTTGAAGAATTGCCATGCCACAGCGAATGCCATCACTTTCGTTTTTCCGCTTCCCGTTGCCATCTTGATGCAATACCGGGCGAAGTCATCAAAGGGCGGCAGGCGCAAATCTTTCAGGTCCGTCGCGTATCTTTCCAGCAATCCTTTCCGCGTCCGAACCTTTTCATATTCCCAAACGAAAATCAGCGTCTCGATGGCCTCCTGCTGCGATTCGTGGTAGCGGAAAGGCAAGCCTGTTCGCGTCTTATGATCTGTGCTGAACCAATGGTTCAAAAGGATGCGCGTCGTGTCCGTCACGCCCTTGTAATCGCCCGCTTTCCAGGCCTTCACCGCTTCGCGCAATGCAGGCACACATGGTCCCGTGCGCAGCTTGCCGACAATATCGAGCAATTCAGTTTGCGAGGGAGGAGCGGCGGTCTTTTTCTTTCGCGGCATGTTAAGGATTATGAAGCGCCTATCGTAAGCCTTACTTCACGGTTAGTTCGAGCGTTTTCGTGGTGTCGTTTCCCAGAATGTCAATCACCTTCACAACAACTTGGTGCTTGCCTGCCTCTTTGTACTCATACTTTGTTTCCAGTTCGATTTTCGGGTCTTTGCGCGTGCGATATGCCTGCCATTGGTTATGGAATGTGTCGCTCTTGAAGTCCCAGTCCACGGCCCAGTAATCCACCAATTGACTCCAATGCTTGATGGCCTTGCGCGCCTCTTCGGGAATATCGTCCGTGGGAATCACGAAATCGCTAAGTTTCAGGGTGGCTTCGCGGTCTTTTTGCTTCACGTCAACTGACAGCGCGCCTAGCTCGAAGAATTTCACGTCACCCTGTTCGACGGCTTTCTTGTCCAGCACCTCGCGCGGAATCTTCTTGAACGACACGTCCACACGCGATGCGGCGGCAACCTGCTTCGCCAATTCATTCACTTCCAGCGCGAACTCCCAACCGAGAATGTCTACTCCCGCTTTCGTC
>JBAUEH010000068.1:0-1983 GCA_049678505.1 Candidatus Acidiferrales bacterium | reverse complement strand
GATAAGCGCCTTGAATGCTTTTTCGTCGATCTTGCTACCCTCTAGGATATCGATCGCGCGCCTCATATTACCGTCGAGGCTGGAGTTGAAGAGGCGTGCGGGGTCCTTGAGCGCGGCACCCTTGGCGAAGGTGAGCTTCACGACAGCCTTGTAGGTCTCGCCGGTGCAGATGATTCCGGCGTGTTCCCACACCGGAACTCCTCTCCATTTCCACGTCTCGACCACTTCGGGGTCGGCCTCCCGGATGAGCGCGCGGACGCGCGCGAGCGTCTCGCCCCGCCAGTCGTCGAGTTCCTTGATCCTTGCGTCGATCATTCGGGACGGAGAGTCTCCGCCTTTTGCTTCTTTCGTGCCGGTCGTGGCCTTCTCGGTCTTGGCCTTCTTCATGGTGTTCGCCACTTTCTTCATCATCTGGCGATTTGTGGTCGCCTGTGAGGCGGTTGGCCGGTTAGCCCAACGGATCATTGCGCTCATAATGAGATAGCGGTGAGGGGATCGCGGTCAAGAGAGCGAAATGATGCGTGCGAGGTTCCAAGATGACCTGAAAATATTTCCATGTCCTTTGATCATGAGAGAAATGCGATTGCCGGACAGCGAAGACCGCGCGCTGGGCGTTTCTAAAGGGAAGATCGAAACTGAGAAGGAACATTCTCTCATGGCAAAGATCGTGTTGTTGGCGTTGGCATTGGCGGCCCTGACCGGTGCGCCGGCGCTTGCGCAGTCGTATGACCCCTCGGTTGGGACGGGAAACATCGTGCCCGGCTCGAAGGGAGGCATGCAGTCCGGGGGATATTCGGGGCAATTTTATAATCATGGGCCCGGCAGCCGTGCGTACGGTTACCAATCCGGTGCGTACGAAAGGCAGTAATTAGCGCCGAGCATGCTTGGATCGCGACCGACAAAAAGCGTCGCGCTCCCCGAAGGAAAAAAGTGAAAAGAGCCCGGTGGCGAAGCCGGGCTTTTTTTGCGCCGGCCATCACTCCGCCCGCGCCAGGACCTGCTCAAGCTTGGCAAAAAATTGCTGCCAGCCGTGCTTGGCGCCGCCGATGGCCTGGTTCTGATCCGGCCGAAAACCCGACTGCTCCATGTGCAGATGAGTTCCCGTGCTCGTCGGGGTGAGCGTAAAGGTCACCACGCTCGCTAGATTAAATGCCGCATCGTCGTGGGTAAAATTCCAGGTGTAGGACAGCGTCCTGTTCGGTTCGACAACGAGAACTTCGCAGTCCAATACGCCGCCCCATTCTCCACGCAGATGGAAACGGTGGCCCACGACCGCGCTGAAGTCGTTCTGCATCAGCCACTCCTCGATCAAGTGCGGCTGGGTGAGCGCGCGCCAAATCTTTTCCGGCGCAAACGGGAACTCTCGTTCGACGACGACGGAGCGTGCTTCGGTTGCGGACTTGTTCATTGGTCCATTCTCTTCAGTAGATCTTCAAGGGCGTCAAACTTGCGTTGCCAGAAGCCGGTCATCTGGCTGGTCCAGTCGATCAGCGGGGCTAGTGCGCCGAGTTGCGCGCTATAGTGCGTCTGGCGGCCGGCGTGGCGGTCGCGCACCAGTCCGGCGTGCTTCAATAGTGCGAGATGCTTCGAGACAGCCGGCTGCGAAACCCCGGCCCGCGCCGTCAGCGCGGCGACCGTCTGCTCTCCCTCGCGGCATAATCGTTCGAAGATGCCGCGCCGCGTCGGATCGGCGAGTGTGCGAAAGAGCATATCGTGACCGTTCCGCATTTTTACCTTTTCAGGACTTATAATCCGCTGGTTATTGATTATGTATAACTGTGGGGTTATGCATGTGTCAAGTCGCAAAATCCGGTGCGGGCGCGACGAAGCGACGGCATCCCAGCCCCAGCCACGGGGCCAGCCCTGCCCCGCCGCGCGGGCGTAAGGGCTGTTTCCCTGCGTGCGCAGGACCGATATGCTGGCGGGCATGTCCGAGACGGTGCAATTCGCCGACCCGCATCCGCGGCGGTTCGAGGGTTCGGT
>JBAUEH010000067.1:0-47435 GCA_049678505.1 Candidatus Acidiferrales bacterium | reverse complement strand
TTCCCAGCCCGCGCAAATTGGGGGAACCAGTGGGGAGCGTGAAGGGAGCCTGGCGATCGGCGTTGAAGAAAGCGGGAGTTCCGTACTTCCCGATCTACAACCTCCGCCATGTTTTCTGCACGCGTCTCAGTTGGGTGGCTCCGGATGCGGTGGTGCAACGGGCCATGCGGCACAGCAGTCCAGAAACGAAGCGTCACTACCAATTGGGGATGGTGGAGCAAGTTCGCGAAGGTATTGAAAAGGCGAATGTTCAGGCTTACAGCGACCCAAAGGTATTACGTTTTCATTACGTTTCGGAAGACTCGGAAAAAGAGGCTGCGGGCGCGTCTGCAAGTCGTTAGAATAGAAGGAGAAAACAACCGTGGGCGTGTAGCTCAGCTGGGAGAGCACCTGCTTTGCAAGCAGGGGGTCACCGGTTCGATCCCGGTCACGTCCACCAACCATCTGCCCGCAAATCAATCACTTCCCTAATTCGGCCTTTGCCCAACTTCGGCAAATTTGGGAACACTCGGGAACAACTGACTTTCAAGCTGATTGACCGCCTGTCTTTGGGCGCTCGTACTGGCGTGCGTGTAGACCTCAAGCGTGGTCGTCATGCGCGAGTGCCCGAGTTGAGCTTGAGCCACCTTTAACGGCGTTCCTTGCTCGTGCAGCAGCGTCCCGTGCGTGTGTCGGAGCGTGTGCCAATCGATCCGCGCGATCCCCGCTCGTTCACACGCGGAAGTCAGTTGCCGCTTGCGCAGATTGTTCGGAGCGAGTGGCATTCCTTCTCGCGTGCAGAAGACCAACGCTGCGGCTGACGTATTCCGTGAGCGTGAGCGGTGTGCGAGTAAGGCCTCGACAACCGTTGATGGCAACGGAACTTCCCGGCGACTGGCTTGCGTTTTCGGCGTGCCAAAGTGTCCGTGGTAGCAAGTCTCCTCGACGCGAAGAGTTCCCTGCGTCAAATTGACCCTGCCCCAACGAAGCGCCAGGATTTCGCCGATGCGCAGTCCTGTCATCGTTGCCAGCATGACGATAGTGCGCACGGGTTCTTCCGAAGCCGCGACCAAAAGACGTACCGCTTGTGCGTCGAGAAACCGATGCGGGCGTTTGTACGTGCGTTCCGGCATTTTCACGCCACGCACCGGATTGTCCGGGAGATAGTTCCAACTTACCGCCGTACTCATGACTTTGCTCATCACGTTGCGGAGGTGATTCGCCGTCTCCCAGGCGTAGCCGCTCTTCAGCTTTCCGATCACGAACTGCTGAATGTCGGCACGCTTGATGTCGCACAATCGGCAATCCTGGAAGCGCGCAAACAAATGCTTTCGCAAAAGATACGAGTAACTCTGCTGCGTCGCATACTTGAGTGTTGGAAGAATGTCAGGCTCGAACCGTTCCACCACAAAGTTCCCAAACGTCATTGTGGTTTCCGCTCGGCGCTGACCTGAGTTAATTGACGCGAGACGATTTTGCAAGAGAATGCGAGCTTCACGCCGTCCGGCAATTTCGCTGACCGGTCCCAACGTTTCCGAACGCAGCACACGCAGCACCGCGCCGTCCGGTTGGATTACGTCTTCTCTCCAGCGTGCGACCCACATCTTTCGCTTCTTGCCTCGAATGAAAAGACAACCACTTTGATACTGGCAGTGAGCCATCCTTTTCCTCTCTTTCGAGTGGTTGGCTTCCCTGCCTTTTCCTATGTCGCGTCCGAGTGTAAACCGGAACTCAGGCACCATGCCAGTCCCCGCGTTGAGACTCGACCCATGCCAATACTTCGGCCTCGCGGAAACGCCAGTATTTTCCCAGCCGATAAGCTGGCAAACGCTCTTGAGATCGTTTGCGCATCCGTCCGTAAACCCAAGAGACCGGCACGTGGAGGAGACCTGCGACTTCATGAACTGTGAGCAACTGGTCCATCTCTCGTTCTGCTTCCACTGTGGTTCCGTTCGCGCGGTCACTCTCTCCAAAACTTAATCTTCCGCTTGCCGAGGAAATTCGCGAAGACGATCCCTCCGCGTGAAGCTCGCGAGTCTGCGCATCAGGCGGGCACGAATCATTTGCTATGAGGCGCGAGCCATGCTGCCGCCGAAGCGACGCTGGGTTCTTGCGCGGGCCGAATTGAGTTGTGCGGGATTGCATTGGCGTTTTTCTTGGGTTATCTGCCGGTCTCCGTTTAGGCTTGACTTTCTGTATGCGTTACATTATGTTTGCATACATAAATTGTGGATGCAACCATATTCTGTTGGGTTGCGTCTCATGCTGCGAAAGGAAGGCGCGCCGGATGCCTAAGAAACCCGAGAACGAAGAGAGGCCCTTGCAACAGCAAACCCTGTCTCTTCGGATCAGCGACGCATTGCGCACGCGATTGGAGCGGGCCAAGGAGCTTATATCCTCGAAGACCGGCGAGGCCGTGACGACTTCCGATGTCGCCAAGCAATTCCTCGAATCGGCTCGGGAGGACCGCTTGGAAGTTGTGGACCTGCTGGCCCAGCCGACGGAAACGCTTCTTCAAATTCGCAGGAAAGGCGAAGCGCAGCACATTCTGTCGCGCGCGGAATGGACGATCCTTGCCTACTTTGTCCAGCAGGGTTTGGAAGCCTTTTCCGACCGGACCCCCAACCCTGTTTCGCGCGAATCTCTAATTGGCGTTTTGGATGCGTTCGTCGCGGCGTTTGAACTTCGGAAGGAACGCACCTCGAAGCTCGACGAGTATTACCTTGGCAATCTGCCGACCGAGTGCCGGCCTGCCAAAGCGAAAGATACAAGCGAGCAAGCGACTCCCGAAATCGTGCGCCGGACGGTGTTGGAGACTCGCAAACGACTGAGCGATCCGGCAACGAAGTGGGAGCCGTTGCTGGCCGCTCGAAATCTGTATGTGGTTCTGGAGGAAGAAAAGCTCTCCGGGGCCGAGGCACTAGACCGCGCTCTTCGACCCTTTTGGCCCATTCTCTGGCGGCTAGCGGCACGAGGCCACTACTTCGTGAAGCAGCAGCCTCTTCGCCCAGCATCGACTCCCAAGGATTCTTTCTATCAGCCTCCGATCCCCTCTGTTAAGGAAGGTGAATTTTCAGTTTCGTTTGCTCGTGGGGAAGGCAGCGAGTTCTCTCTTCTTCTGAGTTTCCCAGGTCCTCGCGGCCCTATGTATCCGGTCGAGGGATATCCGAGGATCACCGAGTTTCGCGCGATGTTCGCGACGTTGGGGCCAGAAGGAGAGCGGCGCTGGAATCGCGAGTACTTCCTCGGATATACCGCGCCATCGGAGGAGGGTAAGGGCAAGGAAGATGTTTGGTTCCGCGCCCACGCCAATGCGATTACGTTCGGTTTCTCGGAGAAGGAGTGGAAGTCGGTACAGACGTTGTTTCGCCGCGCTTGGGAAATCCCCGAGGTACGTATGGCCTGGGATGAACTCGCGCTCGAATACGGAGAGTTGTGAGGATGCGCTGCTTCGCAGCGGGAGTTTTGCGGACACGCCACCCCAAATTGGGTGCTGCAAAGCGCCGCGCGGCGCTTTTGGTTAACGTGCTCTCGCGGCACAAGTTAGCAAAATGTCAGCGCTGACAGTTAACCTTCCGAGCTTCTGGTTAACTTGTTGAATTTGCGAGCCGAAGTAGTGAAGGTTTTTGAAGTTTCCTCAGGGAGGTTCCTCTTATGCCTGCCGATCAACTGCGGAGCAGAACCGTAGGCTGCAAGATGACCGAGGCCGAATGTGAGCGATTAGTTGCCGTGGCTGAGCGCGACGGTTTGACGCTCAGCGAATGGTGTCGAGAGGCACTCTTGCAACAAGCGGGTGTGGAGAAACCGCGTGCATTGGAAGAAGCGGTTCTGGCAGAGATTATCGCACTGCGGACAATCCTCTTGAATGCGCACTACAAATTGGCCCACGGAGAGGCGCTAACGCCCGAGGAAATGCAAAGGCTCATTGAGCGGGCAGACCAGGACAAATTCCGCAAGGCGCAGGAGCGTCTTGCGGCGGTCGCAACTCGGGGTGCGAAATGAACCAGGAATGGGGACGAAACCAGTACGCAGGTGAGTGGCCGAATCCAAAGGCCGCATGGACCATCGCAATAGTGCTTTTGGCCGTGGCAAGTGTGGCGGCGATTTGCGCCTACCGTTATGCCTATCTACTGACGCCTTTACAGAAGTTCTATTTGGCGACGTACATGCGGAGCGGACTGCGTGCTGAAATTGGTTTCAAAAGTGGCCGTTACGCGCTGCTAAATGTTGTGGATCGGCGAGGCAGTCGGCTGGCACTCAACGAAGAGGTGGTGCCCGTAACAACTGCCACGGGTGAGGTGACGTTTTCCCTTGCGGATGAAGCAGTGAGAATGGGAGACCAACGGCTCGTCTTCCAGCAGGGACAATATGACAACGCGAAGCTGCATGCGTTCCTAGGTCATTGGATTTACCGCGACCAAAGCTTCACGGACTTTTTGAGGCCAGCCCTTTGGGGTGGGCTGGGAGTGTTCTTTGTGGGCTTGCTCGTCGCCATTCCCAAGGATGCGGCGCGCGCCCGCGCACGGAAAGAGGGGCGCAGACTCAAAGGGCCGGAACTTGTGACCGTGCGCGAGTTCAATCGCCTAAACCGATCAGATGGCATCGGGTTCGAACAGAAGCAGAGTTTCTTACAGAAAACGTTCGGAAGGGTTCCCACCCTAAGGCTACCTCGCGCTATTGAGCCGAGCCACATCCTCATCATGGGCGATACCGGGACCGGCAAGAGCACGCTCATCCGAAGAATCTTGTTGCAGGTCGAGGAGCGCGGCGAGACGGCCATTGTCTACGACCCGGCACTCGATTACACGCCGGAGTTCTACTCGCCTGAGCGTGGCGACGCGATCCTGAATCCGCTCGATGCCCGGATGCCCTATTGGAGTCCCGGCGAGGAGTTGCGGCACGACGCAGAGGCGCTAACGTTAGCCGCGTCTCTTTTTCCTGACCGCCACAACGAGAATCCGTTCTTTGTCGAAGGTCCGAGAAAAATCTTCGCGCATCTTCTCACGTTCAGACCGACACCGGAGGAACTCGCTTGGTGGATGTGTCAAGAGGAGGAAATCGACCGGAGGGTGAAAGGCAGCGAGTATGCCGCGATGATCGACCGGCAGGCTCCGGCGCAGCGGAGCGGTGTGCTGGCATCCCTGAACATGATCGCCGACACCCTCAAGCTGCTTCCCTCAGAGAAAGAAACGACGGCGCGATGGAGCGCGGCGGAATGGTCGCGGCAGAGGGAAGGTTGGCTTTTCCTTACGAGCACACCTGAAACGCGCAAACGGCTTATCCCCTTGACGAGCTTGTGGCTCGATACGCTTGTGCTGCGTCTCATGAATCAAGGAACGAACATCCAGGGACAGACTAGCCCGCGCAAAGTGTGGTTTGTTTTGGATGAATTGGCCAGCTTGCAGCGGTTGCCACAATTGCATACCGCCATCACGGAAAACCGCAAGTCGAATAATCCGGTTGTGCTCGGCTTTCAGGGGCGCAGCCAGCTTGAAACGCGCTACGGGCATGAGGCGGAAGCAATGCTGTCGCAGCCCGCGACAAAAATCTTCTTGCGCACCAGCGAGTGCCGTGCAGCCGAGTGGATTTCAAAAACAATTGGTGACGTTGAAATCGAGAGACTCCGCGAGAGCCGTTCAAGCGGACAAATGGGCCGACAGCGGAACACCAAGAGCTATAACCTGGAACGCCAGGTCGAACCGCTTGTAATGGCGTCGGAGATCAGCGGGCTTGCCGACTTGTGCGGGTATCTCAAGAAAGGAAACCTTGTCGCGCGGATGAACTTCCCGTTCATCGAATTGCGGAGCAAGCACCCGAAGTACATCGAGCGACCACTGAGAAAACGAGCCGAGGAGCCACCACAAGCAGGAATGGCAGTCGTTGGAGCGAACGAGATGCCCGAACAGAAAATTATCCTGAGGGAAGTAAAGCAAGACCGGGAACGTCAATTGGTCCGAACCGGCCCGACACAAGAGCACTTCTTCGAATAGGCGATCCGTGCTGACAATCTCGAATCCCTTGAGCGCAAGCCAAGCCCAGGCGTATCACGCCGAAGAGTTCTCGAACGCCCGCGAGAACTATTACACGCAAGGCGACCAGATACACGGCGAGTGGCACGGGAGACTTGCCGAGCAGTGGGGTCTCAAGGGTGAAGTGCGTGAGGAGCACTTTCAGCGGCTCTCCGAAGGCCAGCACCCGGTCACGGGCGAGCAGCTCGTCCGTCACAAAGCCGCACGGGAATATGTGAACGACCACGGCCAGAAAGTACGAACGATGGAGCACCGTGCGGGTTGGGATGCGACGTTCTCCGCACCAAAGAGCGTATCGCTCACTGCTCTGGTGGGCGGAGATGAACGGGTGCGCGTGGTGCATCAAGAAAGCGTAGCCGTCGCCCTCGACGAACTGGAACGATACGTCCAGGCTCGAATCGGCGGAAACCTGCCAGCGGAAACAACCGGCAAATGGGCAGCGGCAAAGTTTGAACATGACAGCGCGAGGCCTGTGGACGGCTATGCCGCGCCTCAACTGCATACCCATGTGGTTTTCTTCAATCTTACGGAAACGGAAGGCGGGGAAACCTACGCGCTACAGCCCCGAGAACTTTACAGGACGCAGCAATACGCGACAGCAGTGTACCGCTCCGAACTGGCCATGAGGCTCAAGGGACTAGGATACGAGGTCGAGCGCGGAAACAGTGGACAGCCGGAAATCAAAGGTTATTCCGAAGAATACCTCGCCGCATCAAGCCCGCGTCGCCAGCAGATCGAAGAGCATCTGGCTAAGGAGAATCAGCGAGGAGCTGACGCCGCGCAAATCGCTGCGCACAAAACCCGTCAAGCAAAGCTCAACCTTTCCCATGAAGAAGTGAAACTTCATCATCGGGAGATGGCGAAGGCGTTCGGAAATCAACCGGAACACGTGAGGGCCGCAGCCAGGGGGAAGGTAAACCGTCATGGACACGAAGCCGCACCCACGACGGCGCGGTCTGCGGTGACATTCTCGAAAGAAAGGAATCTAGAACGGGAAGCTGTGGTCGAGGAGCGCGAGTTATTGCGGGATGCGTTGAGGCGTTCGATGGGAGAGGCAACACTGACTGAGGTCCGCGCCGAATTCGAGAAACGCATCAATGCCGGTGAATTCATCGAAGTAGAAAAGAAATTCGACGCACCAGACCGCACATACACAACTCAGGAGATGATTGATTACGAGCGCGACACGATCCAAATCATGCGGGATGGACAAAACAAACATCCGGCGATTGTTAGTGCGGATACCCGCAGAAGAGTCGAGACAGGGCATCCGCATCTATTAATAAGCGAAAGCCAGCGACGAGCTGTTGAGCAAATCCTCGCGAGCCAGGATCAGGTCACAGCACTGGAAGGTGTTGCCGGGTCGGGCAAGACTACTTCTCTGGCGGCGATCCGCGAAGCCGCCGAGCGCGACAGTTACAAAGTGGAAGGCTTCGCGCCAACGTCCCGCGCGGCGCAGAAACTCCAAGAAGCGGGAATCGAGTCGACCACGTTGCAGCGGCATCTTGCACGAACGGATGAGGGGCGCGACGGACAGAAGCGGTTGTATGTTCTGGACGAATCGAGTTTGGCGAGCACGAAGCAGATGAACGAATTGCTCCACCGACTCAAAGAACATGATCGCGTACTCCTAGTAGGCGATACACGCCAGCACCAAGCTGTCGAAGCCGGAACCCCGTATCAGCAACTCCAGGAAGCAGGAATCCAGACCGCACGGCTTGACGAGATTGTGCGGCAGAAGGACCCGGAGCTCAAAGAAATCGTGGAACAACTCTCGCGTGGAAATGTGCGAGAAGCAATTGAGCGACTCGATGCGCAGGGCCGCGTGCATGAAATCCCGGATCGGGACGAGAGACTCAAGGAAATCGCCAGGGAATACGCGAAGCAACCGGAGGGAACGTTAGTTGTCTCACCCGATAATCAATCGCGCATGGAGATCAACCGGATTATCCACAGCGAAATGCAAACGCGAGGGCAAGTGGACCACAGGGAGCAACGGTTGAAAGTCCTCGTAGCCCGCCAAGAAATCACTGGAGCAGATCGGCAGTGGGCCGAGCAATATCAGTCGGGTGACATGGTGCGCTATACGAAAGGCAGCAAGGCACTCGGTATCGAGCCAGGAGAATATGCTCGCGTCGAGCGCACGCATGAGAAGGAGAATTTAGTCACCGTGAGACGCGAGGACGGTCAACAGGTGAGCTACAATCCGCGCCGCCTGCATGGCGTCACGTTGTACCGCGAGGCGGAGCGCGCGTTTGCGAAGGGTGACCGCGTGCAGTTCACCGCACCGAATCGAGAGCAGCATATCGCCAACCGCGAGCTAGGCACCATCGAGCAGATCGACTCGCGCGGCAATCTCCAAATCCGCCTCGACTCAGGCCGGGCCGTCGCGTTCAACATCCGAGAGAATCGGCATCTCGATTACGGGTACGCTGTAACGAGCCACAGCAGCCAGGGCCAGACCGCCGACCGCGTCCTCATCCACGTGGATACCGAGCAGGCTGGCGAAAAACTCGTCAATCGCCGCTTGGCTTACGTGGCCTTGTCGCGGGGAAAGTTCGATGCACAAATCTTCACAAACGACAAAACACATCTCGGCGAGCAACTCTCGCGGGACGTGTCGCACCGATCTGCAATGGAACCAAACCGTGAATCGGCGTCAGCGCACGAAATCGAGCGATCTATCACACCGACTCAATCGCAACGACACACGCAGGCCGAAGGGCACAGCATCAATAGATGAATGCTGCTTCCTCCGCTACTACCGCAGTCAAGAGGCAGCCCCGCTAACGCGGCTCGCTGCGTTCACCCTTGACTCCGGCTTCGCTTCGGGATTGTCCCAACTATGAAAGAACTTGGGCCTCTCTCCCACCTGGGCCACCGCCCTCTAGACTTTTGTGAACGCCAGGACAACCTCTTTCCGCATGCGCCCGTCCATTGCGTCGCTCGACATCCCTCGTTTTGGCGGCGGTAAATATCTGCGATTTGCAGGCAGGGATCTACTTTGCCGAGAGACGAGCGAAAGCCCATGTTGTTGCCCGATCATAGTGACAATCGTCGAATTTCGTATAAAGGTTCCCCTACTCATCGAATCGCCCACGACGTATACCGCACGTCCCCGACGCCGCAAGACACGGGATGCTTCCGCGAGTGCATGGCCCATATCCCACGCGTATCTAGCCAGGAGTGCGTGATCGCGGCTAGAGAGCGCCGGACTGAGCTTTAGCTCCTTAATGGCAGCCTTCACCCACCCAGCATCCAGGGCTTCCTCAGACGATACCTCTGCACCCACACTTTCTCCTCGAATCTGACGAATCTCGCTCACATTGTGTCCCAGCCACACGAGCGAGAACTTGCTGCACCTCATATAATCGATTGCGTTGAGGTAAGGCGGCGAAGTGAGCACCAAGTCTATCGATTCACTTTGGAGTGCGAGTCTTCTGGCGTCCCCTCTCTTTACAACGGGAGTAGGTCCAATCGGTCCAGAACCGGATTGCGGACAGTTAGATATTATCGTCTCCACAGCCGCAATGAATCGATTGAAGGGTTTGACGGGCGCGTGGGTGAATTGCCGGTGAGGCCGACTATGCGATAAATCCATCGCCAATGATGCCCCCGCCTGTTTGGTTATGATGAGGCGAGAGAGTGCACACCAAAGGACATCGCGCGTGCTTTCATCATGAACTCGCCTAATAGCCGTGGAGAGAGCTGCCAACTGCCGGCGTGCGTATTCGTCAAACCAATACCGGATAAACTTACGAGTCTCGTCGTCGCTACTGGCCGGATAGGCTTGGCCGGCACAGAGCATACCAAAACCCGCTTTGGCTCGGTCCAAAACCTCAATTGCCTTGTTCCGTACTTGCTCCGCGTCAATCGTTCGCGTCCAAACACCTGCGAGAAGAACAGCCAGGGGATCAAGGTCAACGCCGAAGGCCCGGTGCCCATTGGCACGTGCGACAGCGAGCACGGTCCCCGAACCGGCCATCGGGTCCAGAACTCGCAGAGGATTCCTGCTCTCACCCAGGGCTTCGAGCGCAATGCCGGGAGCCATGCGGGCAGGAAATGGATGGATCGGATTCCGCCCAAGCGCTTCCAGAATTGTTTTCTTATGTGACTTCAATATGCCCCCAGTGACCCTTCAGGGAATCTGGCGTCGCCGACGCGCCGCAACACCGTTACTTCTTTTCGGCGAGGTAGTCCTTGGTCGCTGACTCTATCGCTGCCAAAACATTCGCCGGGCTTTGGTTCAACTCAACGGTTCGGTCCGTAGCGGTAATCTCGTAGCTGGCCATCGCAGACATTGCCTTGCACAGTTCCATCAGTTCATCGTTCGTGCTCACCTTGTACGGCGGCGTCTCCTTGCCCAGCGCCACTCGTAGAGCTCCATATTCAACCGCCGCCATGTCATACTCCTGTTGTAAACCGTGGACCGCATTGATGATCTTCTCGTACGGCGGCTTCACCACAGATTCCTTCGCCACCTTGTCAATCCACTCTTTGCATTGCTCGGGCAAACTACATGTCTGAAGCAGGTCGCGGATTCTCTCCAGTCCCAATCGCTTGACCGGTCGCAACTGGACCAGGCGAGCCAAGTCATCGACATGGATCGCAGTTATAGTTCGAGGCGTGCCGTTCGCGGCGCTACTGTCTCGATCTGCCTTGATTTCTTTGGCGAGCGCGCTGTCTTTCCCCCCCCGTGTGATCGAATGCGGGCGCAACGACAATGGCGTGTTCGCATTGCCAATCGTCTCGCTGCCGCGCGATCGTTGACACGCCAAAGCTCTTCGTCTTGAGTTTAGCTCCCTCCTTCTTTTTGCTCTTCGCTTCCAGCGTTGTTGCATACCGCCGCGGCTTGCTATTGGCATCGGGGCTGAGATGGGCTTTGGCAACACCATCAGGCTTACCTTTACCGCCAACCCGCGTCGCATCGAATCCCAGACTGCGGAAAGCCTCAACGACCTCAATCTCTAACTTGTCCTCATCATTCCGAGCGTTCCGAAGAGCGTTGGCGACGGTCAGCGCGGTTCTCCGTCCGGACTCCTGAGCGACATATCTCAGCAACTGATCGCGCGCACTCATAACCGCGTCAATCTGATCTTGTTTCAGAGCAGCTTGATAAAGACTCGATTCCAGAAGGACTTCCGCCATAGCGAAAATCTCTAGCGGAAGGCCACTGGTTTTGCTCGTAAACTCATCAAAGAACGCTCCGACAAACGGATGAAGGCCATTGACCCTTAGTCGACCCGAGACCGCATCGTAGACGGCAATCCCGTCGTTCGACGTTGCGTCGTAGACAAAGTCGATTCCTCCGACGAACTGTTCCGGTGTCTCTCCCCGCGTCTCGAGCGCCGCCACTAATTTATCGCGCTCATTTTTTGTGGCCGCTGGGGGAAACGCGATATACCGCGACTTGATTTTGCCTTCTACGGCAGCCCGCGCCATCTCGATAATGGGACGGCGGACCAGACTAGCCGGACTGCCTGCCAGTTTACGCGCCAGTTTTGCGCCCGGGTCTTCTTCTGCGTCCGCTTTCTCCAACGCAGGCCGGATCTTATTGAAGATTGCACGGAGAATATTCTGAGCATCCTTGAGGACAGGCCCTTCGCGGATATGCTCGCGATCCGACTGGAGATGATCGTCAAGTCCGTCCATATGAACGACAATGCGGATACGACCAAAGGTGCCGTGCCGCAGTTCGTCTGGGGGGATACCAAAGTGCCCATCCTGGACGTTGATGAGACGTCCGAGCACATATACGAAAAAACCGTGACTCCGACCGAGTTCGTCGGACTTCCCTGTCAGTAAGTCACGATATGCTTCAGCGTATCCCGTTATCCGGCCGAGCGCCTTATATTCCAGGGCGAAGCGCGTCTCGGAATCCTTGGGCTGATCCTCGTCCTCTATCGCATCAATCTCGTTGGGAGCCGGCTTATCTAGTTCAACGATGTCTTTACCGAGAACCCACTTCTTGATGCGGCCCTTGCCAGCCTTGCTAGGCTCTAGTTTGTTCCCATCCAGGTGAATCGAAAAATCATCGCGCAGAGGCAGCGCAGTTCGCAGAACCCATTCCAATGTGCCCCGTCGAATTTCGTGAACTTTGTCTTTGAGGTCAGATAGAATTGCGAAAGTCCACGACTTCGCGGTGCCCGAACCAAACAGTTTGATCCCAGACTTTGAAAAAGCCGATGTGTCCGTCCATTGTTTCAGCGCGGCCTTGGCTTCGTCCTCGGAGAGCTCGTGGAGGCCGATCTTGATCGGGGTTTTTGGCTCTACCTCCTCGTCTCCTCTGTCGTCTACCGTCTTGAAGTTCATCGACGTCGAATAGTATTTGCTGCCCTTCTTGGAGATGTGGGTCAGACGGTTGGCGAGGACGTACGTCGCAAGTTTTCCGATACCGAACTTACCGATCTGTTTACGGCCAAGCGGCAGCTTGGCCAAGTCACGTTTTAGGCTTTTGCCTATGAGCCAGTGTTGTTTCAGCCCCTCCGCGTCCATGCCCTCGCCGTCATCGACAACAGCGATCGTCGCTCCCTGATCGTGGAAGTCCGCCGGCAGCAGAACAGCGACGCGCAACGCGCCTGCGTCAAACGAATTGGCAACTAACTCCTCAATCGCCTTGTTGGGACTGGCATACAGACCTTCGGAGAAGAGACGGACAATCCGATAGCTCAACCGGACATCAATCTTCTCGGTCTCATTGCCGGCACTTGAATAGATTGGATCAGTCACCATGTGGTGGATCTTCCTATGAGCACGTCATCTCTTCGACGAAGATTCTTTCGCCCTATCGCGCGCGATAGGCTTTTTTCGATTGTCAACACACTACACCATCATCCGCAGGCGAAAAAGGTCTCACGCATATCTTGCCGTTTCCGTTTCCCTTTACCCTATCGCTAGCCCACGAACGGCTTTACCGCACAGAGCGCCGCACGAGAACAACGAAGCGCATCAGCGAGACGGAAGCCGAGGCGGTCGCATTCGTGTTTTGTCAAGCCATCGGCCTTGAGACCGGAACGGCGGGCGCGGATTGCGTCGTATGGTGCGCCTCAAGCACGAGGGCGCGCTTCTGCATTTTGCGAATCCAATCTTCTGAAAGTTTGGCCGCATCCAGAAATCCGCACGCGTGCGTTCCATCCTCGTCAGCGACGCCGTGATGGGGTTTGTAATCGTGTATCGCGGCGCGAAGCTCATGGCAACTCACTGGCCTTCGAAACGACCTTATAATCCACGCCGAGAGCACCTTTGAAGTGTTGCTCCCCGCAATGAATCTTGCGCTGTTCATTCGGTCTGAGAGCGGTCCTCCAATTTCCTGCCTTTGTTTCTCGGACGAGGTACAAGAGAGGTTTTCCGGTCGGATGGCCATGAGCGTCCCGCTCCTCCATGACGATGGCCCAATCGGGGTTATATTCGCCGACGGGGGTTGACACCGTGAACCAGCCCGGCAGCTTGAGATAGAGTTTCACATCTCCGCGCTTTTCAAGCCCTTCAACGAATTCCTTTTCCACTTCCGATTCGTAAATCACATGGTCGTAGACGGAATGACCTGCCGGCACCATGTAATCCATCCACGATTCGATGGAAGCCTCAAGCTGAGTCATCTCGTACCATTCGTTGATCTTCTCGTATTGCACTCCATTGACGAGATGATCGGCCAGCTTCTCTTTGAGAATCCGAACCGCGACACTCGCGAATTCCGCCGGATTGTGCGTACCGGCATCCCGATTCGTCGCTCGCCGAAAAACTTCAAGTAGCGTGGCGCGGGTAAGCCGGACTGGCGGAGTCGTATGCTCCATCAAGTGAGACATCATCTCGACCAAATTTGGCAGAGGATAACGGCCTGCCAAATCGAGCCAAGTCTTGGCTCCGCTCATTGGCAGCGCCTCAAGTGTTTCTTCGTCTCCTGGCTTTAGCTCCACCTTTGTAATCGTGATGCGAGGATGCCGGATTTCTTCTTTGTCCAGCGCTTCAACCACGTCCGCTAGTAGTTTTTCGCTGTCGATCTTCACCGCGTACCGAGTCTTGTGTTTGATTCTTTCCCAAAGCTCCTTGAATTCCGGCTTGAGCGTATATTCCTTGCGCAGTTTCGCCTCGCCGCGCTTCCGGGCATTTGCTGGTTTCGGCGGCAATCCTTCCTTGCCGTAATCCTCCTCGATTTCGCTCTGGAGTCGTTCCACGTACCGATCATAGCTCTCGTTGGCGACCACCGTCAGAATGTTGATTTTCTCGTCCCGCACACGTTCGCCTTTTTGGTTCACTGCCAGCCGGACACCACGGCCAATCTCCTGTCGTTTCTTAACCTCCGAACTCGTCTGATTTAGCGTGCAGATTTGAAAGACGTTCGGATTGTCCCAGCCTTCGCGCAGAGCAGAGTGAGAGAAAATGAAGGCACGCGGCTCATCGAGAGAAAGCAGCCTTTCTTTATCTTTCATTATGAGGTCGTACGCTTGCTCGTCCTCCGCCGATTTGCCTGACAGCGAGTCTTTCAACTCGATCAAACCGCCCCTGTGCCGCTTCTGAGCAAAGTAGGCCGCCTGAACGTCGCTCGGATCGCTGTCTCCCCACTCCGGGTACCTGACTTTCAATTCGTCGAATGCCTTATTGAACGTTCGCCGAATGATTGCATTTTCGTCGCGATAGTTGTCCACCCGGTCTATGAAGAAGAGAGACAGAACCTTGATGCCCTCCGCGCGGAGCCGCGCTTGCTTACGAAAATGTTCTTCAATCGTGTATCGAACTTGAGAATCAAAGATGATTTCTTTGTCGGCCCCTGAGGATTCGCCGACTTTCAATTCAAAGCCGTTCGCAAAACGAACGTACTTTCCTGCCAGGCTGATTTCTTCCACATCGAAGCCAGCGTATTCCTTCCGCTCTGTTTTTTCTTCCAGGGAATCATCCGGTCTGACGGTGATGACTTTTTCTTTGACTGCTCCTCCTTTCATCAGTCTGTGGACTGCGATTCGCGCAGTCAGTTTTTTCTTCTCCGCACGGATGCCTTCCAAACGCAGGAAGACCCGGTTTTCGTCGTCAGCTTTGAGGACAGAAGCGACTTCGATTCGCTTCACCAGACCTTGGCGGTACGCCTCGTAGGGCGTTAGCCGGTAAACAAGGTTGTACGGATTGCGATGAGTGGCGCTGTAACGCAGGGCAAACAGTGGGTCGAGAGCAGAAAGAGCTCGGACGCTTAACTCGCTTTCCATGTTCTGCGGCTCGTCGAGGATAAGCACAGGTCGCGTTGCTTGAATCAGATGGATTGGGGTTTCTCCCTGAAGTCTGTCCGTCATTTGGCGAATCACGTTCGACGCCTTGTTGAACGAGTCGATGGTCATCACCATCATCTCGACGCTGTCGGAGAGCGCAAATTGGCGGACTTGGGAGAGATTTTCAGAGTCATAGACATAGTAGCGATAGGGAACGTTGTCGTAGAGTTTCCCAAGGTGAGCTTTCGTGATCTGGAGGGTCTTCAAGACGCCTTCGCGGATCGCCACTGAGGGAACCACGACAATGAATTTGCGGAGGCCATAGCGCCGGTAGAGTTCAAGAGCGGTGCGGAGATAGACATAAGTCTTTCCAGTCCCGGTTTCCATCTCGACAGAAAAATTCACAAAGCGAACCGCTTTTTCCCCGTAGGCCGTGTGAATCGTTTCCTCGATGGAGGCGAGCTTCCCGTCTGGCGCAATTCCATTTTCCGACTGGACGGTTTGCAGATTCTTCAGGATTGCTGACTCGTCCAAGTCGAGCCGATTCGCCACGGCGGCAAATCCGAGCCGGAAAGTCAGGTCTACCTCAATGTGGGGCTGGCTTTCGAGTAGCGCAGCAATCGCGTCTATCGCCTGAATCTGGTATTCCTGGTTTGCATCGAATTTGAATCGCATCGGCGTAGATCAGATCGTCTTTAGGCGACATTGCAGCGCTAAGTTTGCAGCCGTACCGTCGTCTAGAGCCTTGTCTCGACAGATGAATAGGTCGTCTTTGCTGAGGCTAAGTACTTTGATAGTGGCTGGTTTCAGGGCATCGTCCAGGCAAATGCGGAAGTTCTGTCCTCTTTCCGGGTCAGACACGTGATACACCGTGTTGCCTTTGATTCCGGGGAGTTTTTCGATCCTCGAATTGAGATCGAAACCTTCCTTTAGAATGACTTCTACGATTACATTTTCGGGCTTCCATCCAACCACGAGTGGATCTGTGTAGAGTTCCATCGTTTTGCCATAGGAATCAGAGTCCTTCTCTTCAACCCCGGTCCAAGGCTTATAGTTTGACTCTGAGAGTTTGAGGAGTTGAAAACCCAGGTCTTCCGGCTCCTCCTGTGCCCCAAGGGCGAGTTTTCCTTCACGCTCTTTATTTAGCTTCTTAATAACGCGGCGAATCCGCTCCTCTCCAATCTCAGCAATAGTCTTAAATCCTTTCTTCTTGGCTTCCGAGCCTGTGGGAGTGGGTTCAGGAAGTTGTACGCAAATGAACCGGCGGTCACCACCATCCGCACGATTCAGGTCTAGAACGGCTTGAGCAGTCGTGGCCGATCCGGCAAAGAAATCGAGAACGATTGCATCAGGATCATTGCAAAGTTCCAATTGTGTCTGAATCAAGCCCACAGGTTTGGGGGATTGAAACACACGTCCAGGAACCAAGTCATCGAGAGCGGCTTGTCCCTTTTCAGTGTGATATTCCTTGTCGTTCCAAATTGTCTTCAGTTTTTTTCGGACAACATCCCCGTCTTCACCCAACGCATATGCTTTGCGGAAGATTTTCCATCTGCCCGAAACTTTCTTACCTATAAGGGCATTGCGTTGGAGCGTTGCTTTCTTCACCCCCCACGACCAGCACCCTTCGAACCCGTCATCCCAGTTGGGCAAAACCTCAGTCCAGCCTCTGTTCTCGCTCAACGAAACTGCCTCATCGGTGGGATTAACATACAAAGGAAAGTAAAGCTTTGGACGGTTGAATCGCCCGAACTGTCTGTGAGTGTTTCTAAGTTCGAGCAGCCGATACCGGCCTCGCTCATCGCTCTCCGGGTAACTCTGTTCAACTTCATCGCTCGTCTTGGGCAGTGAAAGCTCGGATTCCAAGGCAGATCGAGTGACAACAAGAAGGTAATCGTGGCTCCGCGCAAAGTGTTCTCCGAGCACGCGACCCTTAGGATTCGAAAGGACCGTGATTTGCGCAATGAAGTTTTCTTCACCGAAAACCTCGTTCATTAGCAGTCGAAGATTATAGATTTCGTGGTCGTCAACACTGATGAACATTACGCCGTCGTCGCTCAGAAGCTGGCGAGCGAGGAACAGGCGCGGGTACATCATCGAAAGCCAAGCGGAATGATAACGACCACTTGTTTCAGGATTGCTCGTGAGCAAATTGCCGTTGGATTCTTTCTGCCTGGTCAATCGAAGGTAAGTATCCAAAGGGTCTGCGAAGTTGTCGGGGTAGACGAAGTCGTTGCCGGTGTTATAGGGCGGATCGATGTAAATCATTTTGACCCTACCGAAGTACGACTTATAGAGGAGCTTCAATACTTCGAGGTTGTCGCCCTCGATAAAGAGATTGCCGCTCTCCTCAAAATTGATGGATTCTTTTGGGCAGGGGATCAACGTCGCGCGACTTGGTGTTTGCAACAGCCGAATTGCATCCCGCTTTCCCGCCCACGTGAACGAATACCGCTCGGGCCTTGAATCAATCTCCTCGCCCAAGGTTTCTCTGAGTTTGTCGAAATCAACGCGGCCCTCCGTGAAGCACTCGGGAAAGATTTCCTTCAGCCGGGCAAGTTGATCTTCGGCCAAGGCAGCGGACGTCCTTGCGACTGGCACTGTTTTTCGCTTGACGGTGCTCATGCCTGCTTCTTCCGATTTGAGATTTTGGGCACAGCAACGTCTTTGACGGCCTCCCCTACAACTCGCGCAACGAACGCTTGCATGGACACATCCTCAAGGGCTGCCTTTACACGCAGCTTTTGGTGCACGTGCTCTGGCAAATCCACGTGTATTTTGCGCCGCTTCGCCTTGGAATCGCTTACCATCATGTTCCTCGCTAGCCTTACAACCATTGACAGAACGTACTTTTATACCGTGTCTGCCCTCCCAAACAAGCTTTTTCTGGGAATGGCGGTAATCCCAACGTATGCCTCTCGGGGATGTGAGGCTTCTTCCCAAGGTTGAGAGAAAAGAACGCCGAGAATTCCTGAACTACCTTGCCGTCTTTTCCGTTGCATTCAGTAGATTAAGTTCCAAGCTGCGTGGTAGCTTGCCGCTCATTTTGAGCCGGGAATAGGCCTTCGGTGCCATAAGCAAGATGGAGTCGTATCCCTTGTCCAGTGCAGCTCGCTTCATCTTTGCGTCGATTTCCCAACGCTCTTCCATCGTGATGTTTTGATCGCGACTCACGCGCCGCCCGAATAGCTCTTTCTCGATGGTTCCCTCATCACCGATCAACGGTCTCCTAACTTCTACCTTCTGAGGCTCATCAAGTGGTCGCCCCCAAAATTCGGCTTCTTTGAAGCTCGATGCTAAAAATTTGCCCCGCTTGCGATAAGCCTCGGGATCGCGTGGCGGAACATGCCACCACACTTTGCGGTTTATGTGCGCGATGATTTTCTCCAAAGATGGGTCGCCCTTTTGCAGCCGATTTGACCTCTGTCGATTCACGTGTCACTCGCCGCGCCGCTAAGTCATTCAACGCTTGGCCTGCTGATTGCTGTGCCAGTTCTCGGGCGGACAAACGACTGCCACCCTCTTGCCCCTCGTCACGATCACCACCGTTTCATTCGCATACTGAACGCGTGCAAGGAAGTCTCCCATTTTTGCCCGGAACTTACTGGGCGTAGTTCTCACTCCCGGTATTCTGTGAATCGTAGCGTCGCTCATAATGGACATCCTCCTTGTCATCCGGTACAGCTTAATTGTCCCATATGTTCATTATGTACGTAAAGTTCATAATGGTCAATCCAAGAAAAACACTTTAAACACGGCTTCCGCTAGCAACGGTCGCGCCAGATAAACGGCGTTCTGTCACGCCCGCTGCGACCCGCTCCAGCCGCAACTGCGAGTCACTTCCTTTTTGCCCTTCCGGTGAGTGCGTTTCGATTCGGTCCCTGTGTCTGGTTGAAGGGACCGAATCTCAACTCACCGGAAGGACAAGAAAATGAAATCAGAACAAATCAAGCAAATCACAAGCAAGGCAATCGAGGAGCTAGTCGCGGCGCTCAATGCCGGTCGCAGTGAAGCGCTGACGAATTATCTCGCAGCGATGGGTAGATTCCACCGCTACAGCTTTTTCAACGTTATGCTTATCGTGCGTGCTTGCCCCAATGCAACGCACGTGGCCGGATATCAGACGTGGAAATCGCTCGGACGCTACGTCAAGAAGGGCGAAAAAGGAATCATGATCCTTGCTCCTCTCTTTCGTCGCCGCACGAACGAAAGCAATGAAGCGGAAAATGCCAACCTGGACTCCAGTGATTCCCGCACACTGACGGGCTTCCGCGCTGTTTACGTTTTCGACGAGAGCATGACCGGAGGAAATCCGTTGCCCCAAATCGGCAGCGTCAACGGAGATCCGGGCGCGCATCGCGAGCGGCTCGAACAGTTCGTTCGGAACCAGGGCATCGCACTGGAATATTCGGCAGACATCGCGCCTGCGAAGGGTCTCTCAGAAGGCGGAAAGATCAAGCTGCTGCCCGGCCAATCTCCAGCCGAAACCGTGGCCACGCTAGTACATGAGCTGGCCCACGAACGGCTTCACCGCACCGAGCGCCGCACGAGCACAACGAAGCGCCTCCGCGAGACGGAAGCCGAGGCGGTAGCGTTCGTGGTTTGCCAAGCAATCGGCCTTGAGACCGGAACGGCGAGCGCGGACTACATCTCCTTGTGGAATGGCGATGCCGCTGTGTTGCTTGAGAGCCTCGAACTCGTGCAGCGCACCGCCGCCGAAATCATCGCAGCGATCACGCCGGACAAGCCTCCGCTTCCCGAAAGCGGAGGCTAAGCTCAAGCTTTGACGCTATCAGGATGTAAGGCCGTGACGCCATCAAAACGGCCAAAATCCGCCACGTTCAGTGTGAGGATATGGCTCACTCCGTGGACGTACATGGCCGCTGCTAGGCGCGCATCGTAAACCTGAACTCCAGAAACGCTGTGCTTTAGCACAATCCTTCGCCACTCCCGGTAAACCGCCTCATTATCCGGCAGCAGACTCATCCCGGCTTCTATCGCGCGCACTTCGTGCTCGGTCTCGCCTACTGACAAACCGAGGCCATTGCGTTCGACGGGCCGAGTCATTGCATTCCAGAATTCTGCGATGTTCTGGTGTGTGTAGTGGAGCATTGTGCCCTGTCCTGCGAGACGTGCGAGGGCGGTATCAACCAACTTGTGCTGAGGATCAGAGCGGCGTGTGATGCGCAGCAGAATGTTCGTATCTACCAGACACGAAGCAATCGCCATTTAGTTGTGTTCCTGATAAATCCATTCGCGGGAGATTGTTTCCGGCAAAGGCAGGATTTTGTCGGAAAACTGCGCGAGCGAGTCCAGCCATGCGCGTATCTCGGCAGTCGTTTCTGGCCGACGAATTCCTGAAGACTGTGCCCCCACTTGCTGCGCCAGAATTTCTTCGATGTAGGCTTCGACCCTCAACCCGCGCGCTTTGGCTCGGGCAGCGATTTCGTCGGGTATCCTGACGGTGATTTCCATGCACACAATTTAGCACGAATCGGCGGCCGGCGACATCTTGACTGCAGCATCGGAAACACAATGTCGTAGCTAAGATCAGTCGAGCATTAGATGCATCAAGCCGGTCATGTTGACTGTCACAGTAACGTGTCACAGCTTGTCACAGTAGCGGCTGGTAGTATTGCAGTGGCCTCAAGCACGAGGGCGCGCTTCTTCATTCTGCCAATCCAGTCTTCCGACAGTTTGGCCGCATCCAGAAATCCGCGTGCGCGCTCAATCCTTGTCAGCGCCGCTGTGATGGCATGTGTAATCGTGAATCGTTTCAGAGGAAGACATTGAAGAGTGGCGCGACTCGAATTGTTTCGGCCCTAGAACCGTGCAGTTCGTTCCGCGCCTCGGTGGGCGCTCAGGCTTATTTGGCCGAGGCGTTGTTCCCAAGTTGTTCCTCAAAAGTCACGAAAACGACCCGGAATAATCGATCCCAGGTAGGGGATCATGAATTCGGGAACAACTTGGGAACAAGTAGTGCCAAATACCGTCAAAAACCGTCTATCACGACATAGGTAAAGGCAAGAAAAGACAGCCACATAGTATTCTCGGTTCTCATTTGCAAGCAGGGGGTCGCCGGTTCGATCCCGGCCACGTCCACCAACATCTTCCTGATTACAAAAGGGTGCGACCGCAGGTTTGATGCTGGCGCTCATCGCGAACCTGGCAACATGCGTCTATCTTGCATTGCTGGGGGCTTTTACGATTACTATTCCTATGGGTGCAGCCTGGTAACGGGATCCCGATTCTCATCAATGGTTGTTTCCACTGGGATTTTCCACGCTTCAATCGAAAGGTCAGGCATTGCCCTCTGCGCTTTGGCGCTCTCTCGTTTAGCATCGGCTTCAGTCAGAGCAAGTACGGCGTAGGCCGTCGCTGCGTCGTCCATAAAATCGGAGACGTTGGAAAACGGATTGAGACGCCGTTTATTCAGTGAATACGCTTCCCAGTGACCGCTCCAATTTTGATTCCGAATAAGCCAGGAGAGGCCATCTTTCACGTGATGGTTATCGCGCGAGAGGCCCGCTTGTTGCAGCACATATGTAATAAAACCAGTAGCATACCCATCGCTCCTCATCACCAGCGGCGTCCTATCCTTCCGCTTCCACGTACCGACAAGTGAAGACGCGCACCAGCCTCCGTCCGCCCGTTGCTTACTTAGAATCTCGTTGACGATGGATTCTTGCTGCTCTGGTCTGAGTATCCCGGGAATTTTCGCTGACACCCACAATAGCGATATGCGATTCAGTAGCGTCTGTGCCGCTGATTCCCGATGGAGATATTGGCGCAGGCTTTCCAGGTTCTGTTGGATTTCCGGCGACGAGCGGTAATTTTCGGGAGCCAAACCCACGGCAATTGCTGCCAGCGTAGCACCATAATACGCTGAGTCGTATGCCTCCCATGGTTCATTATTGAACTCAATCCACTGCCACGCCCCCTGCTCCGCGCCGGTGCTTTCCTGCAAGGACCACATTTCGTCGAACGCAGACCGCGTGTCCGCGGTGAGTCTCCCGCTTCGAGCGTCGTAACTTGCAAGAATCAGCGCGTTGAGAACTGCTTCCGTTCCGCGTGATGCACCGGCTTGATTCGGGTAGTACGGCTGAATATCCTTCCACAACCGCACGCGCTTTGTGACGTTGTCGATAAGTTTACGTTCATTGACGGAAAGGCTGGTCGCGCCAAGTGCCAAGTCAATTGCCTGACGGGATAGGATATATGGCATCGCCGTGTGGCAAGAGACGCAGAAAGTCCCCTGATCTCGGGCGGCATGCGGCCAAGCCATCCACGCAGCCTCTCGCTGGTCGAGATAAGCAGCCGCCGCCTTCCGGTTCCAAGAATCTTCAAGCTTAGTGGCGGGATGCGAGCATCCCGTACAAAGCCCCGCAAGAACGCACAGCGCGAGTACGGGCAATCCTCGTCTTGTCCTCTTCATCGCGCGGACATTCTTGCAGGCGCCGCGGCGTCTCGTCAATGTTCAACGATGTGCCAACCTGGACGGCCGGCATGGACACAAGGAGACAAGCAAAGCTGCTACTGCGTGCTGGGTGAACGAGGCGAAGTAATTGAGGAAGGCTGCGTCGGCACGAGCAAGAAAGCGATGGTCAAGGCATTTGGCTCGATCGCTGCATCGAATCGGCGTGGAAGTTGACTCGCATTCCCCCTTTAGAGCTTGCTAGCGATTGCGGGCGGATGACGGCGTACTCGGAAACAACATCACGTTGGTTGCATCGCCCCGGGTCCAAGTCAGCCAGGGGCGTGTTACCTTAATATTTCGGGCTCGCAGCCACCCTCACTAACTATCCGAGAATCCTTTTTCAATTCGGCCCGATTGCGTGCCTGAAATTCGTTAGCGGTCCCTATCCACTTTTCGGGCCGCCCACGCCGTAGCGTCGGATTGGAACATCGCCGGGTCGCCCGATCCCATTTTAGGGCTTAGCGGTCTTCTTTCTGGCAGGCGGTCTCGTCCGTTTTTCATGTTCACCGCCTTCCGTGCTCAGCAATGTTAGAGAGTCTTTCGCGTTAAACGGGTATTGACGCACGGATTGTTGGCCTGTGGTGTCTAGGGAAATGTCCACGCGCCGGTTGCTGGCCAAAAGAATCACGTGCAGGTTGCTCTCTATTCGCTGCCGCTCCTCATTACTCAAGTCAGGGTTCCGTTCAATCAGTTGTTTCACTTGTTCGGCATCCAGGTTTTCCTCCTTGCCCAAGGATCGAGTCTCGATGTTCGCTTCAGGAACTCCGTGTTCGACCAGGAAGCTTTTGGCGCGCGCTACGCGCCTATCCGTTAAGTCCTTATTATATTCAATCGAGCCGCGACGGTCTGCGTGACCCTCGAAGATCAAATGGGCCTGTGGCTTGAATGTGAGATATCGATTGAAATCGCTCGCGAGTGTTAGCAGGATATCCTGCTGACTCCCCACCAGACCGCCGGTGGGATTTACAACCGTAGGCCGGGAGGTGGCGAAGTATATGCTGTGAAGTGCAAGCCTCGTTTCAAGCTCCTTCACTTCTACCGGAGCCTGAGCTGCCTGCACTTCAACGATTACTGCACAATCGGCCGTTCCGCTGCGTCCATCGTCCACGTGGCCCGTGATCGTGTACGACCCTGGCGGCAAATCATCCGTCCCAAACCTCACGGAAGATCCTGAGCCCTCCACTCTCCCGCCACTGGCGTTCCAAGAGAAAGACAATGGGTCATTGTCGGGGTCGATGGCTGTGGCAGTGATCTCCGCCGGCTGGCCGACCGTCACGGTTCCATTGTCTGCGGAGCAACTCATCGTTGGCGGACGGTTTGGATGTGGTTCGACGCGAACACTGACTGAGCATGCGGCCGCGCCGTTTCGGCCGTTGTCCACCCGCACTTTGATCGTGTATGTGCCTGGTGGCCGATCCGAAGAATTCCAGCGAGCTTCAGGGCCAGTTCCTTCTACGGCGCCATCGCTTGCCGACCACGTATAGTTCAAAGGATTCTGGCCCGGATTGCCAACCTGAACGTCCACGGCAACCCAATCACCGGATCCGGCATAAACCATCGTCTTATCCGCTGAGCAAGTAGCCGCCATAGGTGCGCTCGGCGGTGGAGAAGGTGCTCCGCCGAAGCGAAAGACGATGCCCGTGGAAAGACGGACGTTCTTCTGCCATCCGCGGTCTGTCCCGTCGGTCGAGAGGAGATCCTTAAAATGGGTCAGCAGGAAATCACCTTGAATCAGGCGTATTGCAATGTGATGGGTAATTGTGATGTCGAAACCGGTGCCGATCGCCGTGGCGAAGGTATTGTCGGAACCAAGGGGCGTACAAGCTGAAATTCCGGTGCATCTGGAAATGGTCACCGAACTCGCATGTGCTCCCCCGAATAGTGCCTGGGCAAATGGAGTGAACCTTTCATGCCGGTATGAGAAGCGTGGACCGAAAAGGTAGGTGTAGGCACTCCCGCCTGCATTGAACGTTTCGCTTGTGGTCGGCGTGAAAAGCGTCACCTTGCTGTTGTCATAGCCGCCAAAATCCGCCACCAGACCTAAATACCTCTTTAGGTTGTATGCGATGGACGTGCTTCCGCCATGCAGGTAGCCCATACGGTTGCTGAGCGCCGTGGGTACGGCACGCCAGAAGGAATATCCGAGAAACCACTCGACCTTAGGATAGTAGCCTTCCGGTTCGTCCCACCGGTGCGTCGCAGCGTCCGGCTGCGCATCACTTCGGGACTCCGATTGCAGACTTGTTGAGGAGAATCGCACGAGCAAAGGTTCAGCCGCATCTGGCTGGGCCTTGGCGGGGGCATTCGGAACGACGAGGGAAGCAGGCTCATCCTTCTTCGCTGTTGTTTTCGGTTTGGCTCCGTCGTCCGCGTACAGCGCAGGCACCATTACAATAGCAACCGCCATTGTCGCAATAATGCGGACTCCCCATTTCATTGTTGCCTCCTGAACTGTGCCTGCCAACCGCGAAGCGAGCCGTCGAACCCTGCTCGCCGTGCACTCTGTCCGAACGATCCCGGGCCTATTGCTGAGGTACGTTTACGCTCGCGCCGTTAACTGTCACCGATCCCGCTCCCCCTGGGCCCGATCCCGCAAAGAGCCGCCCATTTACCACTGCGCCGCCATCCTGCGTAATGGATACGTCGGCCAACACGGTCCCTTGGAAAATGCTATTCGTGCCAAGGGTCGCTGACGTGCCAACCACCCAAAAAATGTTGCTCGCCTTGGCGCCACCGGCCAGAATGACCGAGCCCGCCGTCGTGAGTGTGGACCCCATCTGGAAGATGAAAACTGCATTGGGATTGCCCTGAGCGTCCAGAGTGACATCCGTCGAGATCAAAACCGATGTCGAGTTTTTATAGAGTCCAGGGGTGAATACCAGGCCGCCCATGTCACCCGGCAGGGTTTGCGAATTGGTAGATCGGCTGACGGCGTCGTTATAGGCGGCCAACAGAGCGGCTTGGGCCTGAGTTACGACAGTACCGGGACCGTAGATCGTCCCGTTCACTTGGGCCGGAGGTATTCCCTGCGAGGTTCCGGGGCCTACTCCAACGTTACCGTTAACGATCACAGGACCCGTGCTCGTAGTTGAAGCAGTAGCCAGTACCGCAAAACTCCCCGCCACCCCGAGATTGACGGTTGCCGGATATGCTCCGCCTGCCACCGCGCCCGTTGTGAAGCTCCACGGATTCGGTACTTGGCCGGCCGCAAGTGCATTCTTGTCGAGATCCTGAACCGTCGGTGAAATCGTGGCCGTGTATTGGGTGTTGGCAGCGAGATTGGCTGACGGAGTAAAGGTTGCGATTTGGCTTGCCGCGTCATACGCGACGGTGCCGGATACGGGAGTTCCGTCCGTGGTCGCAGTGACCAAGAAAGTCTCGGTCGTGATCGCCGCTGGATTCATCGCCGTGCTGAAAGTTGCATTGACGGTCGCGTCGATGGGGACGGCCGTGGCCCCGTCAACAGGATAGGTGAGTGTCACCGTCGGGGCGGTCGTGTCCAGGGCCGTTCCCGTCGTAAAGGTCCACGGATTTGGGACGTTGCCAGTCTTCAATGCATTGCCATCCAAGTCTTTGGCCGCGTTTGAAATTGTTGCGGTGAATTGAGTGCTGACCGCAAGATTGGCGGTTGGCGTAAAGACTGCCGTGTTGCTTGGTGCGTCGTAGGTGACTGTGCCCGTTATGGGAGTTGCGCCGACAGTCGTCGCCACGGTGAATGTCCCCGTCGCGGAAATCGTGGCAGGATCCATCGCCTCGCTGAAAGTTACGGCGATTTCCTGGTTGAGCGGCACATTCGTCGCTGTGGCGACAGGATCCGTCAAAAGCACCGTGGGGGCTGTGGCATTCGCAAGCGCACCGGTTGTGAAGCTCCAGACGTAGTCGCTCGCCAGCGCCTTACTCGAGGGGTTCTGGGCCGCAGTCGTAATTTTGGCGGTAAACAGAGTACTGGCCGCTAGATTGGCCGTTGGCGTGAAGATGGCTGTGTCGCTCGCTGGATCATAGGTAACTGTGCCTGGCACGGCACTTCCGCCAGCTGTCACCGTAAAGGTCCCGGAGGTGATAATTGTGGCAGCGGACATTGGCTCGCTAAAGGTTGCGGCGATCTTCTGGTTGATCGGCACCTGTGTCGCGGTGTTGGCGGGGTTTGTGGAAGTCACGGAAGGCTGGGATGCCGTGCTGAAAGTCCACCCATAGTTGGCCGCCAGCGCTTGGCCAGTCGGAGTCTGGGCCCCAGTCGTGATGGTGGCCGTAAATGAAGTATTCGCTGCAAGAGCAGTTGTCGGAGTGAACGTCGCCGTGGTCCCTGCGTAAGTCACGATGCCTGGCACGGGAGTGATTCCCGGCCCGGTCAGTGTGAAAGTCGTCCCATTGATGGTCGCCGGGGACATGGCCTCGCTAAACGTAGCGGTCACTGTCGCGTTCAAGGCCACAGCGGTGACGGCATTTGCCGGAACTGTGGAAACGACCGTGGGTGGCGGCGCAGCCGTTGTAGCCGTTGTAAATGTCCAAACATAATTGGCCGCCAGCGCTTGGCCAGTCGGGGTCTGGGCCCCGGTCGTGATGGTGGCGGCGTACATGGTGTTAACGGCGAGCGAGACTGTTGGTGTAAAGGTGGCGGTCGTTCCCGCGTAACTTACCATGCCCAACACAGCCGCCCCTCCAGGCCCCGTCAGCGTGAAAGTTGTTGTGTTGATGGTGGTAGCGTCCATCGTCAAATTGAAATCTGCGCTCACGGTCGCATTGGTGGCCACCCCGGTCGCACCGTTCGCTGGGACTGTGGCAATCACAGCAGGAACCAGAACGGGCGCCTGTTCTCGCCCGCATCCGGCTGCAAGGCCAGTCAGCAAGAACGCCAGAACCCAGATCATTCGAACAGTTACGCTACGCATTAGAATCTCCTCTTCCGTCGTTAAATCGCGTTGCCCTCTGGCCGTATTGGCGCCCTAGGGAGGCTAGATTGAAGGGTGGACTGTTGACGACAAGAAGCTCTCGCTTTCACCACACACGACATGAATGTTGGAAGGTCCGGGAAGATTGCTCGATGAACCGCCCGCGTGTGTTTCAAATTGGCCACATCAAGTAATTGAGCGAACGCTATAAAATTTTGAAATTTCGATCTCACAGTTACTCATAAGGGAAGAAGTCCATGCAGGGCCCGTGCCAAAGGTAATTTAGGATTCTTAAGTCCTAAGGCGAGCATCAACTCGCGACAAGTCTTTGATTTCAGGGGGACAACTCGCGTCGTTCTTCAGTACTGCAAGGGCAGTTTCACTTCGTCACTTGTTTTCGTCCCACCTTGGGAAAGAAACCGAACCATTTCAGGACGATCTTGCGGGGCTTCCGTTAATTCAGATAAGCGACATGTCACCGACAATCACGACCTTCTATACGGTCATCCCGGTCATTGGCTCGATTGGTTACAAGATTAGGTGCTGTGCAAATGACTATTCATATCTCAACGCGACCACCGGATCCACGCGCGAAGCCCGCCGCGCCGGAAGGTAAGCAGCGGCCCACGCCACCGCGCTCAGGACGACGACCACGGTCACAAATGCTATCGGATCCCACGTCTTCACGCCAAACACTAGCGAAGCCATATACCGCGAGAGCGCCAGCGCCGCCGCTACGCCGATCACCACGCCCGCCAATGCCAGGCTCATTCCTTGCCTCACCACCATCCTTCGCACGTTTTCCGGGCTTGCGCCGAGCGCCAGCCGAATTCCAATTTCCTGTGTCCTCTGCTGCACCGAATAAGCCATCAGTCCGTAAATCCCAATCGCCGCCAGCAGCAGCGCTACTCCCGCGAAGATTGTCAGCAGCGTCATGTTGAAATCGCTCCGCGCCGTGGATTCCGCCACCACCTGGTCCATAGACTCTACATGCCCCACGGGTAATCCTTCGCTCGCCTCGCGCAACTGCTTCTGGATTTCGGCGCTCAGCGAAAAGGGATTCACTTTCGTCCGAATCGCAAATTGGATCGGCGTGATCCGCGAATTCAGCGCGGTCACTCCGTCCGGCACTTGCGCCACGGGAATGTACATGATCGGAAACGGATCTGAGTCGAGCCCGCCGTTCCTGGCGTCGCCGACAATCCCGATAATCTCCCTTGCTGGCTCCGCGAATTCCGGCCCCACTCCCTTCTCGATGGTGATTCGGAATCCGGAACACCGAAAAATATTCTGGCGAGACGATATCGTAGCCTGCGCCGCCATCATTCGGCCCGTTTGTGTGCGGCTTTCCCTCGATCGAAAAAGGCAGCCCTAATCCCCCTTCCAGCGGCAGGCAGCACGTCGTCGCCATTGCTTCCACGCCCGGCACGGCCTCCACGCGCCGCCTTGCATCCTCTACCAGTTGCGCCACACCCGCCGTCTTCTGGAACCGCGACCCTGTCACCGACATATTCATCGTCAGTACGTTGTGAGTGCTGAATCCCGGATTCACGTTTCGCAGCGCCGCAAACGTGCGGATCAGCAGCGCCGCTCCCACCAGCAGAATCAGCGCCAGCGCCATTTCCGTCACCACCAGTAGCGACCGCGCCTTGTTTTGCCTCAGTCCGCTTCCCGACCGCGAGCCGCTTTCGCGCAGAGTGACGCTCAAATCCGCTCGTGACGCGCCGAGCGCCGGAATCAGCCCGAACAAAATTCCCGTCACCACCGATATCAGCAGCGTAAACCCCAGCACCCGCCAATCTATCGTCACGCCTGCTCCGTGCTCGCCGATCAGCGGAATGTTCCCTGGGTTCATCGCCAGCAGCGCCCGCACTCCAAAATATCCCAGCACCAAACCCACCGCTCCTCCGGCCAGCGACAGCAGCACGCTCTCCGTCAGCAGTTGCGAAATAATCCGCCTCCGTCCTGCTCCCAACGCCGCCCGGATTGCGATCTCCCTCCTTCGAATCGTTGCCCGCACCAACAGCAAATTCGCCACGTTCGCGCACGCGATCAGCAGCACGAAGCCGACCGCTCCCAGCAACACCAGCAACGAAGTCCCGGCGTCTCCTACCTCCGCGTCACGCAACGGTACCACCGTGAACCCATCCTTTGGCCCCAGGGACTTCGGAAATTTCCGCCGGAATTCTTCCGCCGCGACGTTCATCGCCGCCTTCGCCATGGCCACCGTCACGCCCGGTTTCAGCCGCGCCGTTGCGACCGGGTAGAACGATTGGTCAGTGCTGGTCGGATCGGCCTCCAGCGGAAGGATAACGTCCGTCGGCACGTCGGGATGAAACGCCGCTCCCAGCACTCCGGTCACCACGTACGGATCACCTCCGAGCTCGATGGTCTTGCCGACGATCTGCGGGTCCGCGCCAAACCGGCTGCGCCACAATCCATTCGACAGCACCACTAGCTTCGGGCCGCCTGGGCGATCTTCCTCCTCCGTGAACGCTCGCCCGATTTCCATCGGCACGCCAAACACACGAAAATACCCCGCTGACGCCCGGATGCCGTGCAGTTGCTCCGGTCTATCGCCACCGGTCAGGTTGATGCCCGGCCCTCCCGGATCGTAGGCCGTCACCGCCTCGAATGCTTGCGTCTGCTCCCGCCATACGTTGAATATCGGAATGGACGTGGCGTTGAGGCTCCCGCCTGGGCCGCTCACCTCCAATTCCACCAGCCGCTCCAGCTCCGGATACGCTAGCGGCTCCAGCAGCACCTTGTTCACCACCGTGAAGATTGCTGTGTTTGCACCAATCCCCAGCGCCAGCGCTAAGATCGCCGTGATTGCGAACCCCGGGCTCCGCAGCAGCATTCGCGCCGCGTATTTCACGTCCTGCCAAAGGTTTCGCATGGTGCACCTCTTGAACGCGCCAAGCTTAGCGCAAATGCCCTTCCGAACTCCCTCTTAACTAAGCCCTGTGCGATCTGCTCTTATGAGTCCATTGATGGCGCGTAAGAACTTGCAGTTGTCCGATTGCGGGAGAAAGCTGTCGCAGAACCGCACAACCATTTACGCTCAGATTTCGATTTGTCCGTAGTCCGGAAGTTATAGGCTGGGAACTTGATTGATGTGAGCCAAATCTGTGATCATGCGCCTAACAGATCAGCATGGATTCTCAACATGCACTGTCCAATACGAGACAGTTTCCTCGTTAGCGCTCCGTCATAGTTCAGGTTGGGATTTAGCTTGATAGACCGAACTCAAGGATAGCCAGGACCTGAGAAGGTTCTGCAGTTGAATTCAGGTGTCGCAGTCTATCTCACGCCTGCGGAGGCCGATCAAGCAAGGGTAGCGTTGTGAAGTACGAAGCCGCACTCAAGAGGGACAGTTCCTATTGATCGTCCACGGCACGCCAGTAGGGGTGGCTAAAGCGAGGGACATATCGAAACCACGTCTCGCTCGACTCAGGAGAACAGGAGAAAAGGTGACCGCAGCAGCGGTTTAGCTTTCCCGCGCGTTGTATGGGCACGGTTATCTCGCTCGGTATTGTCTGCTGGCGCGTATTTCAGGGCCTTTTAAACGTAACGGTAACTTCGTACCCGTTTTCCTTCTACTTCGTCCACGTTCGCAAGCCCGACAACCACGTGCGCGAAAGTGGCTTCGTTCGGATTGCCAAACGATGAAAAACCAATCCATGAAACAAGCGAATCCACGCATCCTGGTGATCAATGGCGGCTCGTCGAGCATCAAGTTCGCGTTGTTCGAAGCCGGTGACACGCTCCGGCGGATTCTGGGCGGCGGGATTGAGCGAATTGGACTGCCGGAGACCACCTTCCATGTGAAAAGTTTGAACCAGTCAGACGACTTTTCACGATTACTGAAAGCGCCGGATCACACCGCAGCGGTGGGCGCTTTGATGGATTGGATCAAGGAACGCAGCGGGCGTGACGCATTGAGCGCAGTGGGGCATCGCGTCGTGCATGGCGGCCCGAAGTACTACAAGCCGCAGCGAATCACTGCGGAAATGATCAAGGAGCTGCACCAGCTCAGTCCATTCGATCCTGACCATTTGCCGGAGGAAATCCTGCTGACCGAGGCATTTCATCGCCGATTTCCGGATCTTCCTCAAGTGGCATGTTTCGACACAGCTTTTCATCATGACCTGCCGCGCGTTGCGCAAATGTTGCCGATTCCGCGCCACTACGAAGCGCAGGGCGTGCGGCGGTACGGTTTTCACGGGTTGTCGTATGCCTTTCTCATGGAAGAACTCGCACGCCTGGGCGACGCGGCGGCAACGACTGGCCGCGTCATCCTCGCCCACCTCGGCAATGGCGCGAGTCTCGCGGCAGTGCGTGACGGCAAATCCGTGGACACAAGCATGAGTTTTACTCCAACTGCTGGGGTGCCGATGAGCACGCGCTCAGGCGATCTCGATCCCGGGCTGGTTTGGTATCTGGCACGTACTGAAAAAATGAGCGCCAAACAATTCAGCGAGATGGCCAATTTCCAGTCCGGTCTGCTCGGAATGTCCGAGACCAGCTCCGACATGCGCGATTTACTCGACCGTGAAACGCAGGACGTGCGGGCGGCTGAAGCGGTCGCCCTGTTTTGCTACCAGGTCAAGAAATGGATTGGGGCGTTCGCAGCGGCGTTGGGTGGACTGGACACACTGGTTTTCGCCGGTGGAATCGGGGAAAACGCACCGTCGGTCCGCGCCCGGATTTGCGATGGATTGGGATTCCTTGGAATCGAACTCGAAGAAAAGCGAAATGCCGCGAACGAGGACGTGATTTCCACGCCGGCCAGCCGGGCCGCTGTTCGCGTCATTCATACGGACGAGGAATACATGATCGCCAAAACAGTTTGCTGCATTCTTGGGGTTGGACGAAAAAAGGGAGATTAGATCCATGAAAGCTAACACGCTCGCACCGGAACTACTCGACAAGACACCCGACGCGGTGAACCAAAAAAACCTAACCGTGAATACCAACACACTTACTCCGGAACTCCTGCACAAGATGGATGCCTACTGGCGAGCCGCCAACTATCTGTCAGTCGGGCAAATTTATCTCTTCGACAATCCGCTGCTGAAGGAGCCGTTGAGACTGTCGCACGTAAAGCCCCTGGTGGTTGGACACTGGGGCACAACGCCGGGCCAGAATTTCATCTACGTACACTTGAATCGGGTCATCAAGAAGTATGACCTGAATATGTTCTACATTGCTGGTCCCGGCCACGGCGGCCCAGCGCTTGTCGGCAACGTCTACCTCGAAGGAACCTACAGCGAGATTTATCCGAACATCAGCCAGGACGAAGCCGGAATGAAAAAGCTATTCAAGCAATTCTCGTTTCCCGGCGGTATTTCCAGCCATGTTGCGCCGACGACGCCGGGATCGATTCACGAAGGTGGCGAGTTGGGGTACTCGCTCAGCCATGCCTTCGGAGCCGCTCTCGACAATCCCGATCTGATCGTCGCCTGCGTCATCGGTGACGGTGAAGCGGAAACGGGACCCCTGGCGACCGCATGGCAGTCCAACAAGTTTCTCAACCCAATTACTGATGGAGCCGTGCTGCCGATCCTGCACCTCAATGGCTACAAGATCAGCAATCCGACCGTCCTGGCCCGCATCGAGAATGAAGAATTGGAGCAATTTCTGCGAGGCAACGGTTGGACGCCTTACTTTGTCGAAGGCGACGAGCCGGAAAAGATGCATGAACTCATGGCCACCACCTTGGAAACGGCCATTGAGCAGATCCAGCAAATCCAAAGCATTGCACGGAACAACAACGACACCACTCGGCCGCGTTGGCCGATGATCGTACTCAAGTCGCCCAAAGGCTGGACGGGACCGAAAGTGGTCGATGGCCTGCAAATCGAGGGCACTTTCCGAGCGCATCAGGTGCCGCTCCTGGTGGATTCCGAACATCCGGATCATGTCAAGCAATTGGAAAGCTGGATGAAAAGCTACAAGGCCGAGGAGTTGTTCGATGAAAATGGGCGGCTCATCCCTGAATTGGCCGATCTCGCGCCGAAGGGCGACCGGCGGATGGGCGCCAATCCGCACACCAACGGTGGAATTCTGCTGCGCGACTTGCGCATGCCGGATTTCCACATCCACGCGGTGAATGTGCCTTCGCCTGGCGCCGTTGATGGCCAAGATACGCTCGTGCTGGGTAAGTTCCTGCGTGATGTGGCCAAGCTGAACCAAGATCAGCGCAATTTTCGTATCTTCGGTCCCGATGAGACACTCTCGAATCTTCTGGGCGCGATTTTCGAATTCACCAATCGTCAGTGGGACGCCCGGGAAGTGAAGAACGATGAATTCCTGGCGCCCGCCGGACGCGTGCTGGACTCGATGCTCAGCGAGCACCAATGCGAGGGTTGGTTGGAGGGATATCTCCTGACCGGGCGGCACGGGCTGTTTAACAGTTATGAAGCCTTCATTCGTATCGTCGACTCGATGTTCAGTCAGCACGCCAAGTGGCTGAAGGTAACGTTGGAACTGCCGTGGCGTCGGAAAATAGCGTCGCTGAACTATCTGCTCGCCTCCCACGTCTGGCAGCAGGATCATAACGGTTTCACGCACCAGGATCCCGGATTCCTCGACCATGTCATCAACAAAAAGGCCGACATCGTGCGCGTCTACCTT
This sequence comes from Candidatus Acidiferrales bacterium, assembly GCA_049678505.1. Lineage (GTDB taxonomy): Bacteria > Acidobacteriota > Terriglobia > Acidiferrales > UBA7541 > DAHUXN01. Next base: position 13,225 of record JBAUEH010000067.1, on the reverse strand, counting down.
CCGCCTGACGCCAATTGCCTGTTGTCGGTTTTCGATCACTGCCTGCGCAGCCGCCATTATGTCAACGTGGTAGTTGCAGGCAAGCATGCCTTGCCGCAATGGCTGACCATGGACGCCGCCGTTGTTCATTGCACGGAAGGAATCGGCATCTGGCAATGGGCCAGCAACGACCAGGGCGCCGAGCCGGACGTCGTGATGGCCTGTTGCGGCGACACGCCAACGCTGGAGATTCTGGCCGCCGTTTCCATCCTCCGCCAGCATCTCCCCGATCTGAAAATCCGCGTGATCAATGTCGTGGATCTGATGAAGCTGCAGTCTTCGAGCGAGCATCCGCACGGACTGAGCGAAGCAGATTACGATTCGCTTTTCACCAAAGATAAACACATCATCTTCGGCTTTCATGGGTATGCGACGCTGGTCCATCGGCTGACTTACCGCCGCACCAACCGCAACCTTCATGTCCGGGGCTACAAGGAAGAGGGCACCATCACGACGGCATTTGACATGAGGGTGCAGAACGACCTAGACCGGTTCCACCTGGTGCAAGACGTGGTGGATCGCCTGCCGCATTTGGGTTCCAAGGGCGACTACCTGAAGCAGCAGATGCAGGACAAGCTCATCGAGCACAAGCAGTACATCGACAAACACGGCCAAGACATGCCGGAGATTCGTAACTGGAAATGGATGAAGCCGGGCAGTAGCAACGCGAGTCGAGCTTAAAAATATGTCGCAAACGCTACTACCGGCGAGATCGGGCTGCTGGTGATGACTGCGAGTAAAAAGATAAATTATGAGCCAAATACCTCTGTATCCGCTGCGATTCGAACCGATCTATCAGTATCGCCTTTGGGGCGGCCGGCGTTTGGCCAACCTGCTCAGCACGACTCTGCCAAGCGGTCCTATCGGCGAAGCGTGGATACTTAGCGACCGCGATGATCATCCGAGCCGCGTCGCCGATGGGCCGCTTAAAGGGCAGACCATCACTCAATTGCTGGAGCAGTCTCGCAAGCAATTGCTGGGAGAGCTTGCCCAGCGTTTCCGTCGACTCCCACTGCTGCTGAAGTTCCTCGATGCTCGTGAAATGCTCTCGGTTCAGGTGCATCCTGCGGATGCGCAAACTGACCTGCTGCCAGCGGGCGAGAGCGGGAAGACCGAAGCATGGGTCGTGTTGGAGGCAGGAACAAAAAGCCGCATCTTTGCAGGGCTGAAGCTAGGTACCACTCCGGGCGATCTGCGACAGGCGCTCACGAACGGAACCGTTGCGGAGGATCTCGTCTGCTTCACTCCGAAGCCCGGTGATGGTGTTTTCCTACCGGCTGGGACAGTTCACTCTCTGGGCGACGACGTCGTGGTGTTCGAGGTTCAAGAGAACAGCGACGTGACTTTTCGTCTGTACGACTGGGATCACGTTGACGCCAAGACAGGGCACCCGCGGGCACTGCAAATCGATCAGGCTCTTGCCTGTATTAATTTTGCGCATGGAGCGGCCGGCCTGGTAACACCTGAAATGGAAGCGACGTCGCCCGTGAAGCGCGAAAGACTCTTTCATTGCAAGCAATTCCAGTTGTGGCGTCTTCGCGGACTTTTGCCATTTACCGTCGGTGCCGCCGGTGTGGCGCGCGTGTTGGTGTGCATCGATGGCGCGGGGCAGGTCGAGCACGCTGGCGCCACCTATGCAGTCGGAAAAGGGGGCGTAATGCTCTTGCCAGCGGCGGTCGGAGCGTGTGCTTTTCGGCCAAGCGGTGCAGTGAACTTACTGGAAATTGCGCTGCCAGAATAGTTCAAGTCCGGCAATTCCGGGGATCAGTGGCAAAACCGAATATTGTAATCGAGGTCGCAGGAATTCAGGGGGCTGAGAACAGTGAAAAAGCTAATTGTTTTTGATCTGGACGGTACGCTTGCCGAAAGTAAATCAGCTCTTGATGCCGAAATGGCGACACGACTGCATGACCTTCTCGGTGTCGTCAAAGTGGCCGTGATTTCCGGAGGAGATTGGCCTCAGTTTGAAAAACAGTTGCTCTCTCATCTTCCCCACGATGACCGTCTGGTGAATTTATCTCTTCTTCCTACCTGTGGGACAAAGTTCTTCCAATACCACACAGGGAAATGGGAAAAGCTCTATTCAGAAGATTTCACTGCAGACGAAAAACAAAAAATCATCAGTTCTCTAAAGAAAGCCGTCGGAGTGGCGGGCTTCAAGGTCGAAAAGCTGTGGGGAGAAGTAATTGAAGACCGGGGGAGCCAGATAACATATTCCGCATTAGGGCAGCAAGCTCCCTTAGAAGAAAAGGACAAATGGGACGCCGATTTCGCCAAGCGGAAGAAGATCAAAGCGATCCTCGACACTTTTATTCCCGAGTTTTCTGTCCGAATGGGTGGCGCGACATCCATTGATGTCACCAAACCTGGTATTGACAAGGCATATGGAATCAGAAAGCTGCGCGACCTCTTGGGTATTTCATTGAAAGAGATGATTTTCATCGGTGATGCCTTGTTCGTGGGAGGTAACGACTATCCCGCCGAAGAAGCAGGCGTTGTTTCTATCCCAGTTCGAGGTCCCCGTGAGACGAAGCCGGTTACCGAAGCAATCATCGCTTGTTTAGACGGTGAGCGGACAGCGTGACGCTGTGAAAGGGTTTGATGAGTGGATTTAGACTAAAGCGCTTGGGAATGCTCATGGAACCGGAAGCGGGCAATCCTCAGGAGATAGAGGGCGTCCTGAATCCGGCTGCCGCGCGCGGTCCCGATGGTGAGCTCTATCTCTTTCCGCGGCTGGTCGGACGCGGCAATTACTCGCGCATCGGCATTGCGCGAGTGCGCTTCAATGAAGCTGGCGATCCAGCGGGTGTCGAGCGGCTCGGCATCGCGCTCGAGCCCGAAGCTGATTATGAGCGGCGGCCTAATGGCGGCGGTGGTTGCGAAGATCCTCGTATCACGTTCGTGGAACCGCTCCAGCGCTACATCATGGCATACACCGCATTTTCGCCTCAAGGACCACGGATCGCCCTGGCCTTATCCGCGGACCTCTTTCACTGGCAGCGTCTGGGACTCGCGACCTTTGGTCCATACCACGGCATCGAAATCGGCGACGAGGATGACAAGGATGCCAGCCTGTTCCCTATCGCTATTCCTAATCCATCCGGACATCCGGAACTGGCCATCCTCCACCGGCCCCTTTTTCCCGGCACTCGTCCGGAGGAAACAGCCCGCCAGCACGGGTCTCGCAAGATGAATCTTGCTCGGGAGAGCATTTGGATTTCCTACTGCACGATGGCCTTGGAGGGGCGTGAACCAAATCGCTTCGGCCAATTTACCTCGCATCACCGGCTGGCCGCTCCGGTTGCACCCTGGGAGCGTCTTAAGATTGGTGGTGGCACTCCGCCCATCCTAACCAAACACGGGTGGTTGATCATCTACCACGGCGTAAGTGCAATGGCAGAGCTAAACAATGGGCCGCATCCATTGTGCTACTCGGCCGGGGCGATTGTGCTCTCGAAGGAGCATCCGCAGTCGATTCGTTATCGTTCGGCAGAGCCAGTGTTGACACCCGTGTCGGCGCAAGAACGCAGCGGGACCGGCACCGACGTTGTGTTTCCTACGGGCATCGACCGGCGCGACGATCTTGGTGCACCGGATCGTTTCGACGTCTATTACGGAATGGCTGACAATCGGATTGGCGTGGCACGCCTTGACCTGCCCGAGTCTCTGCCGCCGGAAAGAGTCGCGGACCCGCCCGGAGCAAAGGTATAACGCGCCCGATTTCAGAAATTCAAAGGCAGATGAGATTTCTTCGAGCGCACCGGTCCACCGATTTTCCAAAACCCCTTGGACCGAGACTCGGTAGACGTGAAGAGAATAGAAAGGATACCGATTATGACCAGCATTGCCGACCAGCCCAAGGGTCCCGAATCGAAGCCGGGGTCGAAGCCTGATCCGAAGGATGATCTGAAATCTCTGTCTTTGCCGGAAGTGGAGAAGAAATTGGGGTCGTCGCCAAACGGCCTCACTCAAGCCCAAGCTCAGAAGCGGCTGGCGCAATACGGGCCGAACGAGATCGCGGAAAAGAAAACGAACGTATTCCTGAAGTTCCTCGCGTATTTCTGGGGCCCCATTCCGTGGATGATTGAGGGGGCGGTAATTCTGTCGGGTGTGGTCCGGCACTGGCTGGATTTCTTCATCATTCTCTTTCTGCTTTTTTCCAACGCTGTGATCGCATTTTGGGAAGAACATCAGGCGGGCAACGAAATTGCCGCGTTGCGCGCCAAGCTGGCAACCAAGGCCACTGTGAAACGGGATGGGAAGTGGACTAATCCTGTGGCGCGAGAACTGGTGCCCGGCGACGTCATCCGTCTGCGGCTGGGGGATATCGTGCCGGCGGATGCGCGCTTACTGGCGGGCGATCCGGTGCAAGTAGATCAGTCCGCGTTGACCGGCGAGTCTTTGCCCGCGACGCGCAAGCCGGGCGAGGCAGTGTTTTCAGGCTCGATTATCAAGCGGGGCGAAACCGATGCGTTGGTGTACGCCACAGGAGAGAAGACCTACTTCGGCAAGACGGCGCAACTGGTGCAGGAGGCCCATACTGTCAGCCATTTCCAACGTGCCGTGCTGAAGATTGGCAACTACCTGATCATTCTTGCAGTGGTCCTGGTGGCGGTGATTGTTACCATCGCGCTCTTCCGTCACGACCCGACCCTTAGCACCCTGGAGTTCGCTCTGGTGCTTCTGGTGGCCGCGATCCCCGTGGCGATGCCCACTGTGCTATCAGTCACCATGGCAGTTGGCGCCCGCCTGTTGGCAAAAAAACAAGCGATTGTGACCAAACTGTCGGCCATCGAGGAACTGGCTGGCGTCGACATACTGTGCTCGGACAAGACCGGCACCCTGACCCAGAACAAGCTGACGTTGGGCGATCCCTTCACCGTGAACAATATCCCTGGCGATAAGGTCATCCTCTGGGCCGCACTCGCTTCGCGTGCGGAAGATAAAGACACCATCGACCTCGCGGTGATCGGCGGCGTGAAGGACGATAAGGCGTTAAAAGCCTTTCAGGTACTCCATTTCCAGCCGTTCGATCCGGTGCATAAGCGCACTGAAGCTACTGTCAAAGGCTCGGACGGAAAACAGTTTTTTGTGGCCAAAGGCGCGCCGCAGGTAATTTTGCAGATGGCCACCAACGTCGCGGAAGTAAAACCCGCTGTCGAGAAAGCCGTCAACGAATTTGCCGGGCGTGGCTTCCGTTCCTTGGGCGTGGCTCGGGCGGATCAGGAAAATAAGTGGCAGTTTGTGGGCGTGTTGCCAATGTTCGATCCACCGCGTGCACAGGCCAAAGCAACCATCGCGAGCGCAGGGCATATGGGCGTGAAGGTCAAGATGGTTACCGGCGATCAATTGGCCATCGCACGGGAAACGGCAAAACAACTGGGGATGGGCACGAACATCCTCGACGCCAGCGCTTTGGGCGACAAGAAGCAACAGGACTCAGAGCAGTCGGCCGAGGCCATCGAAAAAGCCGACGGCTTCGCCCAGGTATTCCCTGAACATAAGTTCGAAATTGTAAAGGTTCTGCAAAAACGCGGCCACTTCGTCGGTATGACCGGCGACGGTGTAAACGACGCCCCCGCGCTGAAGCAAGCCGACTGCGGCATCGCCGTCTCTGGCGCGACGAACGCGGCGCGTGCGGCGGCATCCATCGTGCTGCTGGCGTCCGGCCTGTCGGTAATCATCGACGCGATCAAGGAGAGCCGGAAAATTGTCCAGCGGATGAACAGCTATGCCATCTACCGCATCGCTGAAACCCTGCGCGTGCTGCTGTTCATGACTCTAGCGATCCTGATCTTTAATTTCTATCCGGTGACCGCGGTGATGATCGTGATGATCGCGGTGCTCAACGACGGAGCCATCCTCTCCATTGCTTATGACAACGTTCGTTACAAGGACAAGCCCGAGGCCTGGAACATGCGACAGGTGCTCGGGATCGCCACGGTGTTGGGCCTCGTCGGCCCCGTGGCCGCCTTTGGCCTGTTTTACCTTGGCGACCGCGTATTTCACCTCGGCCACCCACAACTGCAAACGTTGATGTATCTGCTGCTGTCCGTGGCCGGGCATTTGACGATTTTCCTCACGCGTACGCGCGGTCCGTTCTGGTCCATTCGCCCCGCGCGGATTCTGTGGATGGCGGTGCTCGGGACACAAACGATAGCGACTCTGATCGCGGTTTATGGGTTGTTTATGACGCCCCTCGGCTGGAAGTTGGCAGGCCTCGTTTGGGCCTACGCTCTGGTTTGGGCCCTCGTGACTGACCGCGTGAAATTGCTTGGCTATCGGATTTTTGGCAGAGCCAAAGCTGATCCGAAGCCTGAAGCAAAGACCGGTCCGGAGCCTGAAGCCAACGCCGAGCCAAAGCCCGAAGCTAAGACACCGACCGACTTGACACCGCAGATCGCGAAGCGGGCCTACGAACTCTATGAGGAGCGTGCCCGTAAGGACGGTCGATCTGTTCAGGACTGGGAGAAGGCAGAGCAGGAAATTCGGAAAGATGAAGGTAAAGCAGGGTCCAAGCCTGAAGTCAAAGCCGAACCAAAACCTGAATCCAAGGCCGAACCGAAGCCCGAAGTCAAGATCGAGCCGGAAGCCAAAGCCGAGCCACCGGTCGATCTGAATCTGCACATCGTCAAGCGAGTCCATGAACTCTACGAGGAGCTGGGGCGCGAGGATGTGCGAGCAGTTGAGGAATGGGAGAAAACGAAGCGGGAGACTCGGGAACACGAACCCCACAAATAAACGGAAGCGAATAACGCGACGGAAATAGCCGAAAGTATGAAAATGAAAATCAATTCAAATGATTTCCGCGTACAGCCAAAAGAAAAGGTCAAACTCAGGGAATGGCCGACGATTATAAAACCCTTTTGCAGGTCGAAGAAGCGGTATCAAAGACTGCTGGAAGAACACGTTGAGGAGTTAAGTTCGCTTCAACACCTTCACTACGCATCCGACCGGTACGCGCTACTGCTGATTTTTCAGGGAATTGACGCTGCCGGCAAGGATGGTGCCATCCGGCACATCATGTCCGGGGTCAATCCGCAAGGCTGCGAGGTCTTCAGTTTCAAGCAGCCGAGCGCCGAAGAGCTGAAACATGATTTTCTCTGGCGCACGACATGCCGCCTTCCCGAACGCGGGCGGGTCGGCATCTTTAATCGTTCTTATTACGAGGAAGTGCTGGTGGTTCGTGTGCATCCAGAGATTCTCCGCAATCAGGGCCTTCCGGAAGAGTTGCGCGACGAGAAGACCATTTGGAAAGAGCGGTATCGTTCCATCGTGGACTTGGAGGAACATCTTCACCGCAACGGCACCCGGATCGTCAAGGTCTTCCTCCACCTGTCGAAGAACGAACAACGAAAGCGCTTCCTCGAACGCATTGATGAGCCGGACGAGAACTGGAAATTCAGCCTCGCGGACATTCACGAGAGGAAATACTGGAAGCAATACGTGAAGGCTTATGAGGAGTGCCTACACGCGACAAGCACTCATCACGCGCCCTGGTATGTCGTGCCCGCCGACGACAAGGAGAACGCCCGCTTGATCGTTTCCCGAATTGTCATAGATGCCCTCCACGACTTGAAGATGGCATATCCCAGGACCACCGCAAAACGAAGCTGGGAATTGAAATCTATCCGCAAGCTGCTCACGAAGTAACGTTGAATTTCTCAAACTGCTGATCTGATTTTCTACTTCTGGGGGAAACAAAAATCGTACCTGGAAATAATCGGAGATCCTCCGGACGCAGACGGATAACTGCGCACTCGGAAGTGAACTTTGCCGTTCTCGAGCTAGATTCCAACTAGCTTTCGTGTTGGCGACGACCACCAGGCCTACTGCTTTTGGTGGTTGAAGAGCACCAGCGCCGCGCCAAAAGCACCATAATCCCTATGACTGGCGTGTGCTCCTCACCAACACTGCGCCTGGCAAACTATTGATAATACAGCAAATCCTTAGAACCTAGGGCCACCGGCTGTTTGGCAGGCTCTGTGCATTAGTTCACAACGAGAGCGATCACAGTGAAGGCGTATAACAGGAAATTTGAGATGAGTTTCACGGCTCTCGGAAAGGATCCAAAATGCGATACCTGAGAATTCTCGCGATGCTTGGTATTGGCCTGGGTTGTGCATCATATGCACATGCACAGAGAGTCGTGGTCGGCGTGGGGATTGGCGTCCCCGCTTACGTTGGTCCGGCTCCCGCGTGCGCCTACGGCTACTATGGATATTACCCGTACGCGTGCGCGCCTTATGGCTATTATGGGCCAAGCTGGTTTTCTGGCGGCGTCTTTATCGGCGCGGGCCCATGGTTTCATGGACACGCCTTCATCGGTCGACCAGGCTTTAGGCCTTTCGTTGGACGCGCCTTTGTCGGCCGGCCGGGTTTTAGGTCCTTCAGTGGTGGTGGACCTGGGTTTGTAGGACGAGGTGGCTTCGTTGGGCGGGGCGGCCTTTCTCAGCGAGCCGCAGTTGGACGCGGATCCGTTGGTGGCAACTTCCGGGGAGGCACTGGTTTCCACGGCGGAGGCGGATTCCACGGAGGCGCTGGCTTTCACGGTGGCGGCGGGTTCCATGGTGGCGGACACAGGTAGCCCGCGTCGTTAGCTCGAAACGAAATGGCCGACAGCGTGATGCTGCCGGCCGTTTTGTTTTTCAGACGGGAAGTCCTTGAGCGAAGGATCGTCTTGAAACAGAGCGGGTAGGCAGTTCCCGAGTTGCCAACCATCCGGGAATTATTTTGTAGTGTAGTGGTGCATTTTTCGAGTGCAGGGTCGTCCCGCCTGTGGCGCTTGCTCGCCTTGACATTCTACGGGACGCACGATAATCTCACCTAGAATGTCTACTAGGGAACAAAAGAACGGGCAGAAAAACGAACAGAAAGAACGCATCGAACTGCTGCAAGGCACCCTTGACCTGCTGATCCTGCGCACGCTGCTGTTGGGGCCGGCGCACGGCCACGCTATCGCCAAGGCAATTGAATTCAACTCGGACGTGCAGGTCGAGCAGGGGTCGCTCTATCCAGCGCTGCACCGGCTCATCAAGCGCGGATGGATTTCCGCGGAAGAGGGTACTTCAGAGAACAATCGCCGGGCCAAGTTCTACCGGCTGACGGCCAAGGGTCGGCGTCAATTGGCGGTCGAGACCAGCAAGTGGGACGAGCTGGCGGGAGCGATCGCGCAAATTCTCCGGCCAGCTAGGCAGGAAACGGAGCAGCAAGGCGAATCATGAGGCGCCGCAAACGCATGATGGAGGATCTCGACCAGGACATTCGCGAGCACATCGAGATGGAGACGCAGGACAACATCGAGCGCGGAATGTCGCCAGAAGAAGCGCGCCGTGCGGCGTTTCTCAAGTTCGGCAACGTAACACGAGTGAAGGAAGAAACGCGTGAGGTGTGGAGTGTAGTCTGGCTGGAGCGGCTGCTGCAGGACATCCGCTACGGCGCACGAATGCTGCGCAAATCACCTGGATTTACATTTATCGCCGTCCTCACTCTCGCCCTCGGCATCGGCGCCAACACCGCTATCTTCACCATCGTGGACGCGGTCCTACTTCGCCCATTGCCATTCAAAGATCCTTCCCGGCTGGTGATGATCTGGGAGGGATTCCCTTCGCTCGGCTTCCCCAAGACAGGAGCGTCCGTACCTGACCTGACGATGTACGAGCGCGAGCAGAAATCTTTCCAATTTATCGGCGCATTCCAGAACAAGGACTTCGATCTCTCGGGTGGTGGCGAACCGGAACGCATCAGTGGCGCTCGCGTCTCTGCATCCATTTTCCCGATGCTGGGAATCCAGCCGCTTCTTGGCCGCACATATACCCAACAAGAAGACAAGCCCGGAGCAAATGTTGTCGTGCTGAGCTACCCCCTCTGGCAGCAGCGTTACGCAGGAAATCAGGGAATCATCGGCAACACAATTATGCTCGACCGCGTTCCTTATACCGTCCTCGGCGTGATGCCCAAGAGTTTCCAGTTCCCTATGCCCGGTCCCCAAGAGCACCCCCAAGAAAATAACAATCCCGCGGACGCCTGGGTCCCAATGGCATTCACCGCACAAGAGCTTCAGAGCCAGAACGGTACTTATAACAACGCGGTGCTCGCACGCCTTAAAGCTGGTGTCACGACCGGGCAAGCGCAAGCCGAAGCTAATCTACTCGGTCGGCAAATCGAGCGGCAATATCCTGCCGACCTCTTGAAATTTCTCAATGGTGCGCAGGTTCATTTCGGGGTGTTTCCTTTCCAAGAAGAAATCGTTGGTTCAGTGCAGACGCTGCTCCTCGTGCTAATGGCTGCGGTGGGAATGGTTCTGCTGATTGCGTGCGCAAATGTCGCAACTCTTTTGCTCTCGCGCGCCACCTCACGCCAACGCGAAATCGCTATCCGCAGCGCGCTCGGTGCTTCGCGAGTCCGTCTCGTTCGCCAGATGTTCACCGAAAGTGTGGTGCTTGCCCTCGCCGGTGGCGCGCTCGGCATCCTCATCGCCGTGTGGGGTGCGAGGGACCTGCTCTCTTTGGTTCCGTCGGACGTTCCGCTCCCTCATGTAGTCTCGCTCGGTGGCCCGGTGCTCGCATTCCTCGCGGCTGTGTGTTGTGTGACGGCAATTGTCTTTGGCGTCGCACCCGCATTTCAAATTTCGGCGACTTCGCTCCAAGGTTCTCTTCAAGAGGGCGGCCGCAGTGGAACCCCGGGACGCGCGCGCCATCGTTTGCAAGGATTTTTCGTGACTGCCGAATTCGCCCTGGCGCTCGTGCTCTTGGTGGGTGCGGGGCTGCTCATGCGCAGTTTCTCGAAGCTGCTTCACACCAATCCAGGCTTCCGGCCCGATCATGTTTTGACGATGAGTGTTCCGCTGCCTGATGAGGCGTATTCAAAAGCGACTCAGATTCGACAGTTTTATCAGGAAATCGCGCAGCGTATTAGCAACTTGCCTGGAGTCCGTTCCATTGGAATCGTAAACGATTTGCCGTTAAAAGGTGTGGCGACGGTTGCGATGGAGATTGAAGGTCGCCATGGGTCTATGCCATCAGTCAGACTCACATGGGCCTTGGGAAGTTATTTTACCACCATGGGCGTCCCTCTTCTCAAAGGCCGCTTGTTCACTCCGGAAGATCGCGCGGGCTCGCAACCAGTCGTCATCATCAGTGAGGACGCGGCGAAGAAATTCTGGCCTGGCCGGGACGCGATTGGCAAGCGTGTCGAGACGGGTGGAACTCCGGGAATGGCGACAATTATCGGAATCGTTGCGGATGTCGACGATGGCCCACTAGGCACAATTCCTCTGCCGCACGTTTATGTTCCTTATCTCCAGCTGCCTGATGAGGTGCTTGAAGACAGAACGATGGACCTTGCGCGTTCGATGCATGTCGCTGTGCGCACGATCACAAATCCGGATTCGATTACTTCTGCAGTGACAGCTCAAATTCACGCGGTTGACCCTGATATCCCAGTTGCGCACATCGCTACGATGGATCAGGAGTTGGAATCGTCGGTGGCCGGTCCACAATTCAACACTCTCCTGCTGGGAATTTTCGCGGGGGTGGCTCTTTTTCTCGGCGCGATCGGAATTTATGGCGTACTGGCGTACACCGTCACGCAACAAATTCATGAGATCGGCATTCGCCTGGCTCTTGGTGCGCAGCAGGGGGGGATGTCTTACGCTTCATTCTGAAGCAGGGAACGCGCCTCGCACTTGCGGGTGTGGGCATCGGGGCTGTTGCCGCGTTCTTCCTGACGCATTTGATGGCAAGTCTTCTTTATGGTGTGTCCGCGACTGACCCCGTGACGTTCGTCGGCGTTGCGGTTGTGCTCGTCGGCGTCGCCCTGCTCGCCTGCTACATCCCCGCCCGCCGCGCCATGCGCGTCGATCCCATGGTTGCCTTGAGATACGAATAACCCTTCGCTCAGGTGGCAACCCATGTTGGAGCAATCCCTCCAAAGGCGCGAGACTTGCAGAATCCCTCATCCGCAGGGACGGATAGTCCTCAACGAACCTGTGCACGCGAGAGCGTTACACTCCATGGGAAAAGATTCAGGAACTGTAAAGTTGTAAGCGTTCTTTGCCATGTCTGCGGTGAATGGCTTTAGAATCGCGGAGGCGGCCCGCCTATTAAAGGGAAGTTCGGTAAGACATTGCACTGGAATCGGTCTTTACCCTGAAGCCCGAGAGAGATAGTCTCATCCCCGTTTTCAAAGGGGCGAGCTGAGGAGAAAACATGATGAAGCTTCGAATCGTGCAGTGCGGAACTGTCAGGCTGGCCGCGGTAGTCCTGCTCGCGTTATTCGTTCTTAACGGAAGGAGCTCTGGATCGCGCGCACCGCAAAATGCGAAGCTCGATCCGGCGACGCTCGCATACAAATTGCCCAGCCAAATCCATTGGGTCGATGACGCCATCGGAGCGAAAACGGCAGTGCTCTTGGGAGATCCCTCGAAGCCGGGACTCTACATCGTGCTTGTGAAATGGACGCCGCATCACATGAGCCATCCTCACTGGCATCCGAACGATCGTTTCATCACTGTGCTCTCAGGAACGTGGTGGGTCGGAACAGGAACCAAATTCGATCCAGATCGAACCGTACCGATGCCTGCGGGAAGTTTCGTCACGCACTACGGCAAGCACGTGCACTTCGATGGCGCGAAAGATCAGGAAGCTGTGCTCGAAATCGTTGGCGAAGGGCCTGGGACGGCAACCCCCGCAGAAGTCAAATGAATCGAATCGCTGTAGTCACGGATTGTACATAGTTGCTGTTTGAGCCTCTCCGTTGAACAAGTTGGACGGGATTGCCATCCGGATCAGCGATCCAAGCAGCGCGCAGCTTGCCGGCTCGCCTTCTGCATTCCTGGACAAAAAAGATACCATGTTCCAGCGGGCGTGGCATTCGGTCCGCGACTCGGACAGAAAGGAAAGCGCAGTGGCAATGGAACAAGCGATTTTCGGAGCGGAAACATTCCGTTTCTTCCGCGACCTTGGCCGCAATAACTCCAAAGCCTGGATGGACGAAAATCGCGACCGTTACAAACGTCATGTTGTCGAGCCGTTTCGCAGATTGCTCGATGCGCTTGCGCCGGGGGCTCAGAAGTTGCATCCCGAATTTTGCATCAGCGGGCGCACGGGTGAGAATTTCTCGCGCATCAATCGCGATATTCGATTTGCGAAGGACAAAACGCCGTATCGCACGCAGATGTACCTTT
>JBAUEH010000066.1:0-50659 GCA_049678505.1 Candidatus Acidiferrales bacterium | reverse complement strand
TACATGGTCAGCCGACGAACGAACGAGATTGGGATTCGCATGGCGCTTGGCGCGCAGCCCGGTGACGTCCTTCGTTTGGTCGTAGGCCACGGTGCAAAGCTGGCATTGCTCGGAATCGGCATCGGAATAGCAGGCGCGCTGGTGCTGACGAGATTGATGGCGAACCTTCTCTTCCAGGTAAGAGCGGCAGATCCGGCGACGTTCGTAGGGGTTGCGATTGTACTGACGATTGTCGCCTTGACGGCGTGTTACATCCCGGCGCGGAGGGCGATGAAAGTCGATCCGATGACGGCACTAAGATACGAATGAACCAGTGACGCGGGACGAGCAAAAAAGAAAGAGCACGATCATGTGGCTGAGAAATGCAGTGCGGAATTGGCGGCGTAAGCGGCGGGCGGACGCGGAGCTCGATGAGGAAGTGCGCGGATACGCTGAGATGCTTGCGGAGGAAAAGATACGCAGCGGCGTCCATGCGCGCGAAGCATGGCGGGAGGCGAATATGGAACTGGGTGGCGTTGAGCAAGTGAAAGAGCGAACGCGTGAAATTCGCGCCGGGCATTTCCTCGAAACGCTCTGGCAGGACCTTCGCTACGGCGCGCGCCAGTTGCGCCGCAGCCCAGGATTTACGCTTGTCGCAGTGCTAACGCTGGCGCTGGGTATCGGCGCGAATACGGCGATTTTCAGCATGGTTGATTGGCTGACCCTTCGCATGCCGCCTGTTGCGAAACCAGAACAAGTCACGACGCTTGCCGCGGAGGACATCAATGGCGGCTACGATAACGGGTTTTCTTATCCTGACTTCGCGGACATTCGCAACCAATCCTCCACCGTTTTTTCCGATGTAGCGGGCGCAATGATTTTTCAGCAGGACGGATTGAGCGCCGACGGCAACAACGAGCCGATTTGGACGAATTACGTTACCGGCAATTTCTTCCAAATGATGGGCGTGAGACCCGCACTGGGAAGTTTCATCGAACCAGAGCCAGGAAAGTCTGTAGATGACGACCCAGTTCTTGTACTTGGCTATGCGTTCTGGAAAACGCACTTCGGCAGCGATCCGCGCGTAGTTGGCAAGAGCGTTTTGATTAACGGACATCCCGTCACGATCATCGGCGTGGCGCCAAAAGGATTTCGCGGCATCACTTCGTTGTTGGATACGCAAGGTTATCTGCCCCTCGGCATGGCAGCCGTTACGTCGGACGCCAGCAAGGACTTTCTTACAAATCGAAAAACTTCCGACTTGACACTCGTCACTCGATTGAAACCGGACGTGGCGCTCGCTTCCGCGCAACCAGTCTTGAAGGTGATTGGTCTTCGCCTCGCCGGGCAATATCCCGCCACCGATAAGTGGAGGTCCCTGAATGCCTTTGCATTCGGCCCCATGAGTCCGGCCGATGACCCGCAAGGCGACAGTATTGTGAGGCTCATCAGCGCGCTTTTTCTGACGCTCGCAGGGCTGGTGCTGATTCTCGCGTGTCTGAACGTCGCAAACTTATTACTGGCACGAGCCTCCGGGAGACAGCGTGAGATGGCAGTTCGCGCCGCTGTCGGCGCGGGACGCAGCCGGCTGATACGTCAATTGCTGACGGAAAGCCTTCTTCTCGCATTGCTTGGATGCGCGGGCGGAATCGTTCTGGGGCTTGTGGGCAGCCGCTATATGAGCTCAATCAACCTGCATATGACTATTCCTTTTGTACTGGATTTTCGATTCGACTGGCGCGTCTTCGCCTATGCTTTTGGCGCGGCGCTTTTGACCGTGCTCTTGGTCGGAATTGCCCCCGCGCTGCGCGCGACGCGAGGCAATTTGAACAATCTGCTTCACGAAAGCGCGCGTACAGCGACAGCAGGCCATCAACGTGCTCGCGGCCTTCTCGTTGTCGCGCAAGTCGGTGGCTCGTTGATGCTGTTGATCGTGGCGGGTCTTTTTGTGCGAAGTTTGCTGAATGCCGAGCATTCAAATTTGGGATTCGATTCCAGCAACGTTCTGAATTTCACCATCGATCCGCACCAAACGGGGTACAACGAGGCTCAAGCTCAGGAATTTTTGAAGAATTTGCTGCCGCGCGTGCGCGCTTTGCCCGGCGTCGACACGGCGAGCCTTGCGACAACGGTTCCGATGGGCGGCATACATCTGGGCAGAGACTTGAAAATCGACGGTTATCAGCCCCGTAGCGGTGAAAGCGCTCCACACGCCGGCTACAACACGGTTTCACCACAATATTTCGAAACCATACGCATTTCTATCCTTAGCGGACGCGGCTTCCTCGATTCCGATAATCAAAATTCGCAGTATGTTGCAGTCATCAGCGAAGCGATGGCGGATAAATACTGGCACGGCGAAAATCCAATTGGCAGGCATTTCGCCTGGTCCGACTACCCGCAACATCCGATGGAGATCATCGGCGAAGTGAAAAACAGCAGAGACTCGGGCGTTGCTGGACCATACCGGCCCTATCTGTATGTCCCGCTTGCGCAGCGTTACGATTATCAGCTACCGGTCACACTGCAACTGCGGACGAGCTTGCCGCTTGCGACGATGAATCGCGAAGTTGTGACTACGATTCACTCGCTGGCTCCGGCAATGCCAGTGCTTGACATTCAAACCATGACCGCGGCGCTCGATACAATCAACGGACTGTTGCTCTTCCAAATTGGCGCAGTATTGGCGGCATCACTGGGAATTCTGGGTCTAGCGCTTGCGATGGTGGGTGTTTACGGGGTCGTATCCTACGGTGCAAGCCAGCGGACGCACGAGATTGGCATCCGCATGGCGTTGGGCGCACAACCAGTACAGGTCCTGAAAATGATTTTCGGCCAGGGATTGTTTATTGTTGGGGGCGGAGTCATTTTGGGAGTCTTAGCCGCTGCCGCGATGGCGCGCCTCGTCGGCAATTTCCTGGTCGGCGTCGGCGCCCTTGACCCGTTCACCTACATCAGCGCCTCGCTTTTGCTGGCGGCAATCGCGTTGCTTGCCTGCTACATTCCTGCGCGAAGAGCGATGCGCGTCGATCCGATGGTGGCGCTCAGGTATGAGTGAGAAAATTGACGCCAAGCGCTAAGGGAAATTATTCTTCGCCGATGTCTTCGTTCCACAGGGCAGGATTGGCGCGGATGAAATCAGCAAGCATGCCGATGCATTCCTGATTTGCCAAGTCGATCACTTCCACGCCGTTTTCGCGCAGCCAGTGGATGCCGCCGCGAAAATTTTGGGATTCACCCACAACAACCGCGCCGATGCGAAACTGCCGAATCAAGCCGCTGCAATACCAACAGGGCGCAAGCGTGGTCACCATGATTTTGTCGCGATAGCTGGGCTGGCGCCCCGCTTGCCGGAAAGCATCCGTCTCGGCATGCATCGCCGGATCATCTTCCTGTACGCGTAAGTTGTGGCCGCGGCCAAGAAGTTTCCCGCTAGCGTCGAAAAGAGCTGCACCGATGGGAATGCCGCCTTCCGCAAGACTGGCGAGGGCTTCTGCGATTGCGACACCAAGGAGGGCCGGGGCTTCAGATTGGTTCATACGTGGCGATTCTAGCGCAATATTAGAACTGGAACCATTTACGTCTTCGCGTGGAACTGCGGATCCGACGCACTGGCGCAAGCGGATTCTGCCACCGCACGAGAAGCATACAAGGGGAAAAACTGTTCGAGGTTCGACATGCGAATCAATGCCGTGATGCGCTCACCGGCCCCGACAAGGACCATCCGGCGGTCTGATTTGCGTCCGGAAACGAACGTGCCCACCAGCGCGCCGAGGCCGGCGGAATCCATGTACGGCACTTTGGTCAGGTCGACAATGAGCAGACACGCGGAGCCAATCTCGCGCACCATGCTCTGAAACGAGAAGAGCGTTTGAATAGTGAAAGGCCCTACACAAGAAAGAATAGCTTCGCCGCCTCGTGCTCTGGGCAAGGATTCCACAACCAGGGTGTCGTTTGGCATTTGTCGAAGATAAAGCCCAAGAGTCCAAATAAACATGAACAGAGAGTTAAATTGATGTGATTTCTCAAAGAACGTGGCGCGATCGGCAAAGGGAGGAAACGCACGATCCGGAAATCGATTCACGTTTGAGGGCGGCATACAAAATAAAACAAATATGAGAGGTGCGGACCGAGAATTTGCCGCGCGGGCAAAGAATTCTAGGTTAGAATGCAGCGCAATGGCTGCTGCGACAATAAAACCAGTGCTGGCGATCTATCCGGGATCGTTCGACCCGGTTACAAATGGGCATCTCGATCTGATTGGACGCGGGGCGAAGATTTTCGACCGGTTGGTCGTGGCCGTTTTGCGCAATATGGAAAAAGATCCGCTCTTCGCTGTCAGTGAGCGGCTGGAGATGCTGCGGGAAGTAACGCGGCCGTGGCCCAACGTCGAAGTAGATGTGTTTCAAGGGCTCTTGATGGATTACGCGCGGCAGAAAAATGCGCAGGTGGTATTGCGCGGCATCCGCGCAATTTCAGACTATGAATACGAGTTGCAAATGGCATTGATGAACCGCAAGCTAGAACCGCGAATTGAAACGGTTTTCATGATGCCGGCGGAGGCATACAGCTATTTGAGCTCACGGCTGGTGAGGGAGATCGCGCGCCTCGGCGGAGCCGTGAAAGATTTAGTGCCGCCCGCGGTCGAGGAGCGGCTGAAAGCGAAAGTTACGTAATAACTTCAAGGGGGCTGAGAATGGAACTGGCGGAACGAGTCAAACGCATCGAACCTTCGGCAACACTCGCAGTGCTGATGGAAAAGGAAAAGCTCGTCGCGCGCGGCATTGACGTGGTGGATTTTGGCCCAGGCGAGCCGGATTTTCCAACGCCGGAGCACATCAAGAATGCGGCGGTGAAAGCCATCGAGGAGAACAAGACGAAGTACACGCCATCGGGCGGCATTATGGCGCTGCGTCAAGCGGCCGTTGATTGGCACGCGAAATATCTCGGCAGCGGATATGCACCGAAAGAATGCGTAATCAATTGCGGCGGCAAACATTCACTCTTCAACGTGATTCATGCACTCATCAATTCCGGGGATGAGGTGCTGATGCTTGCGCCGTATTGGGTCAGCTATCCGGAGATCGTGAAGTGCGCCGATGGCACGCCTGTAATCGTCGAAACATCGGCCGAGGATGGCTTCATTCCCCGCGCTTCCGAGATTGAGAAAGCCATCACGCCGCGGACCAAGATTCTGATTGTGAATTCGCCTTCGAATCCCACCGGCGCGGTGATTCCGGAAGACGAATTCGCGAAGATTCTGGATGTCGCGAAGAAGCGGGGCGTTTGGGTGCTGTCCGACGAATGCTATTCGCATTTCGTCTACGGCAGTGCGAAACCGTTCTCCGTCGCGAGCCTGCCCAGCGCAAAAGATCACGTGATTATCTCGGCTTCGCTTTCCAAGACGTTTGCAATGACCGGATGGCGGATGGGCTACACGCTCGCTCCGCAAGAAATTGCCGACGCAGTATTGAAGCTGCAAAGCCAATCGACTTCGAACCCCACTTCTATCGCGCAATATGCAGCGCTGGAAGCGTTGCGCGGCGGAATGGAAAGCGTGCAAAAGATGGTGGCGGAGTTTGCAAAACGGCGCAGACGGATTGTTGACGGGCTACGGGAAATTCCTGGCGTGAGCTGTCACGAGCCTGCCGGCAGCTTTTACGTGTTTCCCAACGTCGCGGGAGCAATGGATGGCAACAGCGGCGACGCGACGGAGGCAGACACTGTGCAAGTGGCGAAAGACTTGCTGGAGCGCGAGCACGTGGCGGTGATTCCCGGCGAACCATTTGGCGCGCCGGGCTATTTGCGAATTTCGTATGCCACTTCGATGGAACGCATTGAAGAAGGCCTGCGGCGCCTCGCGAGTTTTTTTCGCGCCGCGAAGCCGGTGAGCTCGGTAGCGGCGACTCGCGGATAATTTCGTGGCGCTGCGCCCTGCTCGAGTGGAACCGCAGTTCGTACCGCGCATTTGGGGCGCGCGAAGTCTTGCCCCTCTCTTTCCTGAAAAACAGTCGCTGCGCGAACCGATCGGCGAAGTTTGGTTGACGGGCAACGAATGCAGGTTCGTGGACGGGCCATTTGCTGGCGAACGCCTCGGAGACGCTTGGCCGCGCATGAGCGAGGAATGGGCAGGCAAACAGGCACGGAGCGGCAAAATTTTCCCCGTTCTCGTGAAATTTCTGTTCCCGGAAGACAAACTTTCCGTGCAAGTGCATCCGGATGACAATTACGCGATGCGCAACGAAGCGGCCGCCGGGAGAGTCGGAAAAACGGAAATGTGGTACGTCGTTTCGGCGCGACCGGGAGCGGAAGTGCGCTTGGGGCTAAAGCCGGAAGTCAATGCACAAGGCTTTCGCCAGGCGATTGCGGACAACAGCGCGGAAGACTTGCTCGAGCGCATTCCCGTGCGGGCGGGCGACGCAATCTTTGTTCCATCCGGAACCGTGCACACGATCGGGCCGGGAATGGTCCTGTGCGAGGTTCAGCAGAATTCCGACATAACCTATCGTGTGTTCGATTTTCACCGGCTCGACCCTAAGGGCAAGCCGCGCGAGTTGCACATCGAGAAAGCTCTTGACGTGATTCGCTTCGGAAAGCAGCAGGGCGGGAAGGTCACGCTTGCGCGAGAAAACGAACGAGCGGGCGATGCCATCGTTCTCGTGGACTGCCCATATTTTTCTGTGGTCAAATTCGCATTCTCCGAACCGCAAGAACTTGCGGATTCGGACGGAAAGCTTGAGTTGATTATCGTGCTGGAAGGCAGCGGCACGCTGCGCACACAACCCGGCGACGCGAGCATTGAATATGCGCGAGCGCAAGCGTGGTTGGTTCCCAGCGGCTTGCAGGACCGCCTTTATGAGCCGAAGGAAGCTACAACAATATTATGCGTTTCCGTGCCTGAGGCCTGACTGGCGCATATCTTGAAATGTCGAATACAAAAAAACTAATGCAGTGCGCGGTGATCCTGGCGGGGGGGCGCGGGACGCGTTTCTGGCCGCGCAGTCGAAAGCGCATGCCAAAACAATTGCTGGGCATCGTAAGCGCAAAGAGCATGTTGCGCGAAACGGCGGACCGGCTGGCCCCGCTGTTTCCTGCAAATCGTTTGTGGGTAGTAACAAATGATGAGCAAGCTGCAGGTGTTCGACGCGAACTGCCGCGCGTGCCGCGCACGCAGATCCTCGCCGAACCCATGGGACGGAATACGGCGGCGGCGATTGGTCTGGCGGCGATTCATTTAGCGCAGGAACATGGAGACGCCTTGATGGCCGTGCTGCCCGCCGACCATTACATTGCCGACGCGCCGCGTTACCGTCGCATCGTGCGCGCGGCAATGGCGCTTGCAAGCAAGCCAGGAAACTTGGTTGTGCTGGGCATTCCCCCAACGCGGCCGGATACCGGATTCGGATACATCGAGCGAGGCGAGAGCGCCCGACGGCATGCCGGGACGCATGCATACACAGTAAAGCGCTTTACAGAAAAACCGAATTTGGCGCTGGCGCGAAAATATGCCGCGTCCGGGAAATATTTCTGGAACGCCGGCATGTTTTTTTGGCGTGTCTCGACGTTCTTCGAATGCCTGAGGAAATTCCTGCCACGTACGTGGAACACCCTGGGAGAATTACAGCAATCGATTGGAACTTCTGCATATTCACGAGCGCTCGCAGAAGTTTATCCGCGCCTGGAAAATGTCTCGGTCGATTACGCGGTGATGGAGCCGGCAAGCCGGGCGGAGCGCGTGTTCATGCTACCCGCGAAAGTTGGCTGGAGCGATATTGGATCGTGGGCGGCGGTGCACGAGCTGCTTGCGCGTAAGAAAGACGACAACGTGTCTGAGGGAGATTCGTTCACGCTGGATGCCAGCGGGAACTTTCTCTGGAGCCGCAAGAAATTTATTGCCGCAATCGGCGTTCAGGATTTGATCATCGTGGAGACCGACGATGCGCTGCTCGTGTGTCCACGGGAGCGCGCGCAGGATGTGGGCAAAATCGTGAAGCGCCTCGAAGAAGAGCGCCGAGACGAGCTCCTTTGATTTAAGGCGCGCGAATCCGAAGCTTTCAATCCCGCCTGCTTTCCGCTTGCCTCGCTATCGCATATACTTTTCGTCGTGACGCAGATTCGCTTTGGCACCGATGGATGGCGCGGCGTTATTGCCGAAGATTTTACGACGGCAAACGTCCGTGAAGTGGCGACAGCAATTGCGCGCTACGTCGTTCGCGCTGAGAAACCGCAAAATGGCGTGCTCATCGGCTACGACTCGCGATTTGGCGGTCCGCTGTTCGCGCGCGCCGCAGCCGAAGCGATCGCCGCAACGGGAACCCCGGTTTGGCTGTCGGATGCGCCATGCCCTTCTCCGGCGCTTTCCTTGCTGGTGCGGCAGCGAGAAGCTGCGGGCGGAATCATGATTACCGCGAGCCACAACCCTTCGCGGTGGAATGGCATGAAGTACAAAGCCAGCTACGGAAGCTCGGCGTTGCCGGGAATTGTCGCGGAAATTGAAAAGGAACTAGATGAAGTGCTGGCCAACGGGTTCCGTCGCGCGCTGCCGCCACGGAAGGATTTGATTCATTCCTTGCATGTGCGTGCGCCGTATTTGGAGACGCTGTCGAAACTCATCGATTGGGAACGCCTGCGAGAGCGCAAATTTCGATTTGTTGTGGATCCGATGCATGGGGCGGCGTGCGGCTTGTTTCTAGAGCTCTGCGCGCGGCATGGGGTTGCATGCGATGAAATCCGTGGAAGTTACGACCCGCTGTTCGGCGGAGTAAATCCGGAACCGATTGAGCCGCACGTGGCCGCGCTGCAGGAAGCGGTCCGCAACGGCAAATACGACGCGGGATTTGCCGCCGACGGAGACGGCGACAGAATCGGCGCCGTGGATGCGGATGGAACGTTCATCACGCCCCACCAGATTTTCGCGATTCTGTTCTCGCATTTGGCCGGTGCGCGAAAGCAATCCGGAGACATCGCAAAAACATTTTCGACGACAAAGATGATCGACAAGATCGCGAAGAAATTCGGGCGCACGGTTTATGAAACTCCGATCGGGTTCAAGTACATTTGCGAATTGATGCTCGAACGGAACATCCTGCTGGGCGGCGAAGAAAGTGGCGGATTTGCGACGAAAATGTATTTGCCGGAGCGCGACGCTACGGTGACCGCCCTGCTGCTGGCCGAAGTGATGGCTTGGCATGGCAAGCGGCTGGGCGAACTGGTGACGATGCTGCAAGACGAATTCGGCGTCCACCACTATGGACGCGTCGATCTGGAATTACGCGCTGGGCAGAAGGAAAAAGCGATTGAACATTTTGATTCGCGCGTCGAGAGGCTGCTCGAATGGCGAATCGAGCGCCACGAAGACTTGGACGGGCTGAAACTCTACCTCGGCGAAACTGGCTGGGTGCTCGTCCGCGTGTCGGGAACGGAACGGATGCTGCGCGTGTACGCAGAGACTGCGCATCCGCATACGACAAAACGAGTACTGGACGAAATTTGCGCGCAGGTGCGGAAACTTTAACTTGGCTCCGGCGCACGGAAACGCGTTTGCCGGATAAATCGCGGAGGCAGTTAATGGAAAAAGTCAACCTGGAGGAGAAGTTCCGTCTCTTTGACGATGCGTGGCATCCAAGAATTGTCGGCGAACTGAACGATTCGTACGTGAAAGTAGTGAAGCTGCGCGGCGAATTCATGTGGCACCACCATGAGAATGAGGATGAGATGTTTTTTGTCGTGAAAGGCGCTCTGCACATGCGGTTTCGCGACAGCGACGTAGAGGTGCGACCGGGCGAGTTCATCATTGTGCCACGTGGCGTGGAGCATCTGCCTGTGGCGGATGGGGAGTGCCAAATTGTCCTGCTTGAACCGAAGACGACACTGAATACAGGGAATGCGCACAACGAGCGAACCGTGGCAAAATTGGAGCGCATTTGAAAAGACCTGAGCGGAAGGCACAGATCAGAAATCGCGGCGACCGGCGGCGAGGAGTTGTGGAGCTATTTATCTTCGCGCGTTTTCACGCTCGCGAGCGTCAAGAGGACGCTGTGGAGGACGCATTGCGCAACGTTGTCGTCCCTTCGCGGCAGGAAGCCGGCTGCCTGGGTATTCATGCGTTTCGCTCGACTGGCGATGCGCGGCTTTTTTACGTTCACTCGAAGTGGATCGACGAGGCCGCTTTCGAGCTTCACGCGAGGTTGCCGCACACGATACGCTTCCTCGAACGGGTTGAGCCGCTGCTCGACCACCAGCTCGAAAACGTGACACGGATGGAAGTGATTTTTTGAATCTCACAGTTTGGGAGCAACAATGAGAGGATTGAGCGAGCGGCTGTGAAGCGGCGGATTTACCAACTCGATGTTTTTACGACCAAGCCCTTCGCGGGAAACCCGCTGGCTGTCGTGACGGATGGAGATAACTTGTCACGCCAGCAAATGCAGGCAGTGGCGCGCGAAATGAACCTGTCGGAGACGGTGTTCGTGCAGCGGCCGACGAACAATAGAGCGCTCGCGCGCCTGCGCATTTTCACTACCACGCGAGAGCTGCCCCTCGCCGGCCACCCGGTAATCGGAACGTGGTTCCTCCTCGCGGAACTGGGCGTCGTGCCGGCGTCGGAAGGGCCGGTGCTGATTCACCAGCAAACTGGCGCGGGAATTTTGCCCGTCGAGATCACGTTTCACGAGGGCCGGCCTGCGCAGGTGACAATGACGCAAAAGGAAGCCAAATTCAAGACGATGAAGATTGCGCGCGATTTGCTGGCAGAGGCGCTGGGGTTGAAGGCGGGCGATATTGATACGGAGCTGCCGATTGAGGCTGCGTCGACGGGGATTTTCAATCTCATGGTGCCTCTGCGCGGGAAGGCAACGCTGAAGCGAATTCGCCTGAACATGCGCGGACTGTTTCACGCGCTGAATGGAAACGGGGGCATCGCGTACTGCTTTGCGCTCGGCGGGCGCGGAAAAGCGTTTGCGCGCGGGATGCTGCCTTTGGGAATCGTTGAAGATCCAGCTACGGGCTCGGCCGGAGGTTCGCTCGGAGCCTACTTGGTGCGGCATGAGAGGTTGGAGCTTGGCGAAGAATTGTCCATCACCCAAGGCGTTGAGATGGGGAGGCCCAGCGAAATTCACGTGCAGGTCGCGAAGGAAAAGGGCGGCCTGGTGCCACGCGTGAGCGGGTCGGCGGTCAGGATTTTGGAAGGGCACATCGAAATCTAACGACGCTCATTCTTGCGGAGGAAACGGAAAGGCCGGCTCGCCATGAGCCGGCCTTTTTTTGCGTTCGCGCACGTTGGTGCGCTCTCATCGTCAGCGGGTGTTACGATCGCGCCACACGTCACGGCGGTCATGACGAAGGTCACGATTCATGGCATAGCGCTGACGGAAATCCCGGCGGATACGTCGCCGAATCATGCGCGAACGGAAGCTGTTGCGGCCGAATTCACGATTCGAGCGGCGCAACTGCCGGAAGTTGCCGCGAATATTGCGATTCATGCGACTGCGCATGCGAGCGTCGTGCCTGATGTCGCGGCGGTCGTTTCGAATCTCGCGATGCATGCCATATCGCGGAGCGGCGCTGGCCGGCTGAGCCAAGCCGCCAATGGCAAATAGGCTCCCAAGTGCAACGGCTAAAAAGCTGTTGCGAACCATTTTCCTGAAATTCATATGAGGCTCCTTTGGCCTCCACCAAGCCCTTGTCCTCAACTTGTAAAACACCGGGACCGCCAGGAAGTTGCGTTTAACGTAACTACGCTTTTTCGAGGGACTTGGCGGCCGCGTCCAGAATGCCATTAAGAAATGGCGCGGATTCGGCAGTAGAGAACTTTTTGGCGAGTTCAATGGCTTCGTCGATGACAACTTTCAAGGGCGCAGTACCAGCGCGAAGTTCGTAACAGGCCAAGCGCAGAATGCCGCGATCGATTTCGGGCATGCGCTCCAGGCGCCAGTTTTTTGAGAGCTGCTCAAGGAGCTTGTCGCTCGATTCCGCCTGCGCCACGGCCCCTTCGAAAAGCTGGTTCGCGAATCGGCGCGTGGATTCGGCGGCGCGCGCAGATTTCCAAAAGGACTGTTCGATGCGCGCGGCCGGCTGCTGATCGATTCCCCACTGAAAGAGCATTTGCAGAGCGCATTCGCGAGACTTGCGGCGAAGGGTCATGATTCAGCGGCGATGGGCGCGACGGCGCGGTTTTCCTGGCGTCGAAGGCTTGGATGCGCCGGAAAGCTTGCGCGAAAGATGCGCCATTTCGATGGCCGTAAGGCCTGCGTCGAAGCCTTTATTGCCAGTCTTCAGGCCCGCGCGATCAATGGCTTGCTCGAGCGTGTCGCAGGTCAGAACACAAAAAGGCATGGGCACACCTGTATCGAGCTGAGCAAGCTGGACGCCGCGAGCAGCCTCCGTACAGACGTGGTCGAAATGAGAAGTTTCGCCGCGCAGCACGCATCCGATGCAAATTACCGCATCACAGCGGCCGGTCTGCGCTAGCTTTTTTGCAGCGAGGGAAATTTCAAGAGAGCCGGGTACACGGACGACTTCGATATGGTTCTCCGAGGCGCCCGCGCGTTGCAGCGCGTCGAGCGCGCCCGCGAGCAGCCGGTCCGTGATGAACTGGTTGAAGCGGCTGACGACGATCCCGAAGCGGAACCCAGCGGCCGAGAGCTCGCCCTGCGCGAGCTTTGGCTGCAACGGCGACAGTTTTTTCGCGGGCATGCGTTTATTTTCCCTTGAACTGCGCCGGGCGCTTTTCAATGAAGGCGCGCGTGCCCTCGCGCATATCTTCCGTCGCGCAGCAAAGTCCGAAAAGCGTCGCCTCGAGAAACAGCCCTTCCTCTTGAGGCATTTCCATGCCGCGCTCGATGGCCTCCATCGAGAATTTAATCGCCAGAGGAGCGTTGGCGATGATTTTTTTCGCGATAGCTTCCGCGGTGGCCATTAATTCCGGTTGCTCGACAACGTGATTCACCAGGCCGATGCGCAGCGCCTCCTCCGCAGGGATCATTTCGCCGGTCAGGATGAGCTCGTGCGCGATGCCTTTGCCGCACAGACGCGCCAGTCGCTGCGAGCCTCCGTAACCCGGAATGATGCCGAGCTTCACCTCCGGCTGGCCGAGCCGCGCATTCTTGCTGGCGATGCGAATGGTGCAAGAAAGAACCAGTTCGCAGCCTCCGCCGAGCGCGAAGCCATTGATCGCGGCAATGGACGGCTTGCCCATTGTTTCCAGGCGATGAAAGATCTCCTGGCCAAAAAGCGAGAAATCTTTGCCGTCGATAGGCGTGCGCTGGGCAAGTTCGTTGATGTCCGCGCCGGCAACGAACGATTTTTCGCCAGCGCCGGTGAGAATCAGGACGCGAACGGCGGCATCTTCGCGCGCGCGAACTAACGCGTCGCCCAGCTCCTCAACTGTCTGACGGTTGAGCGCATTCAGGACCTTGGGCCGATTAAAAGTGATGTATGCAATCTGGTTTTTGACTTCAAAGAGCAAATTTTCGTAAGCCATCGCTGGGCTCCGTAATTTCTGATTTCTAGCCTATCCAAGCTGCATGGCGCGAGGCTTGGCCGCGTCGGAATAATCGTAGAAGCCGCGGCCCGCTTTGCGCCCATTCCATCCGGCGAGAACCATGCGCTTCAAAAGCGGCGGCGGAGCGAAGCGCTGTTCCTTGAATTCGTCGAACATGATGTTGGCAATGTAATACGTCGTGTCCAAGCCGACGAAATCCAGCAGCGTGAGCGGACCCATGGGATAGCCGCAGCCAAGCTTCATGGAATTGTCGATATCCTCGATGGAAGCGACGCTGCCTTCGAGCACACGAACCGCGTCGAGAAGATACGGCACCAGCAGACGATTTACGATGAAGCCGGTCCGGTCGGAGGTTCGCACCGGCACTTTGCCGACGCGCGTGGCAAATGCTACCACCTCTTCGTAGACCTTAGGATCAGTGCCAATCGTGCGGATCACTTCGACCAGCTTCATCAAAGGCACAGGATTGAAAAAGTGCAGGCCAATAAAACGGTCCGGGCGCGATGTAAGAACGGACATCTCCGTAATGGATAGCGAAGATGTGTTGCTGGCAAAAATCGTGTGCTTCGCGCAGATTTTATCGAGAGCCGTGTACAACTCGCGCTTATCCGGCAACTGCTCGATGATTGCTTCCACAACCAAATCACAGTCCTTCAGGTCCTCAAGTTTTGTGGTCCCGTGAAGGCGCGCGCGCGTCGCGTCGCGATCGGAAGCGGATAGTGTCCCTTTCTCGACAAATTTGCCGAGGCTCTTTTCAATGGATTGCAGTCCCTTGTTCAGGCGCTCCTCGCTGACTTCGCGAACAAAAACGGTGCAGCCTGCACGGGCGGCAATTTGAGCAATTCCCGAGCCCATCAGGCCACAGCCTACGACTCCGACTTTTTCGATTGGCATTCCCTCTCCTCAAATGGTTTTAAAGAAAATTTACAGTGATAGCCTGCGCCGCTTACGAAATAGATTCCACGATCATCGCAATTCCCTGCCCTCCGCCGATGCAAGCGGTGGCCAGGCCGTATCGCTGATTGCGCCGGCGCAATTCCAGAAGCAGCGTCAGAATCAGGCGCGTTCCTGTGGCGCCCAGCGGATGACCGAGAGCGATGGCGCCGCCGTTGACGTTTGTTTTGTCGCGATTGAGGCCCAGCGCCTTCTCCACCGCAAGATATTGCGGCGCAAACGCTTCGTTCACCTCGATCAAGTCCATCTGATCGAGCTTCAACCCGGCCAATTGCAGCGCCTTATTACTCGATGGCACAGGGCCAATACCCATCAAGCGAGGCTCAACTCCCGTCGTTGCCCACGAGACGATGCGGCCTAGCGGCTTTGCCCCGCGTTCTTTCGCAGCTTTTTCCGTCGTCATGATCACCGCAGCGCCCCCGTCGACGATGCCGCTGGCGTTCCCTGCGGTAACCACTCCGTCTTTGCGAAACGCCGGCGAAAGCGCGGAGAGGCTTTCCATCGTGGTGTCCGCGCGGCGATGATCGTCCTGCGAAAAAAGATGCGCCTTCTTGCCTTTGCCGACTTCGACCGGCACGATTTCTTCGCTCATGCGGCAAGCCTTGTACGCAGCTTCGGCGGCCTGCTGGCTGCGCAGCGCGTATTCATCCGACTCGCGGCGCGTGATTTTGTATTCGACGGCCAGATTTTCAGCGGTATCGGACATCGTGCAGCCGCTGAACGGGTCGAGCAGGCCGGCCATCAGCGCATCTTCGAGCTTGCCTTCGCCAAGCCGGAAACCGCTTCGGGCGCCACGGATTACGTGCGGCACTTGGGTCATATTTTCCATGCCGCCGGCCAAAACCATTTTGGCTTCGCCGAGGAGGATCCGCTGCGCGGCCTGGCTGATCGCTTCCATGCCGGAACCGCAAAGGCGATTTACGGTTACGGCAGGCGTTTCGACTTTCAGACCCGCTTTCAATCCGACGTGCCGCGCGCCATAATGCGCGTCGGAGCTGCTCTGCTGCACGTTGCCGAAAACAACGTGCTCGATTTCGGCGGGGTCGACGCCGGAGCGCTTGATGGCTTCTTTGGAAGCCAGCGCGCCCAGGTCGATTGCTGAAATATTCGCGAATTCGCCATTATAGCGCGCCATAGGCGTGCGCGCTCCAGCCAGAATGACCACATCCGTGGGAAACATAATTCCTCCTTGTTTCATTATGAGGCAGGTTGCGGCGCGGCAAGCGAAACAACTCGATTGCCGCCGCGACGCCGAATCTCATCCAGACCAAGTTCCGCGCGGTTAATCCATTCGGTCACTCGGTCTTCATTTTCATCCGCTGGCCGCGCAGCAGCATCCGCGACAACCGCGCCGACCGTCAAGGGTTTCTTGGCCCATTCCGGCTGCACCTGCGCGGCAAGTTGCCGCAGTTTCTGCGCAAGGTCTTCCGCGTTTTCTCGCGACGTATCCGGAAGCACGAACGCAAGCGACCATGCGGTGTATTTAACTCCCAAATCACCTTGACGGATAGAAGGTTCGACTGCGCGCGCGACCTGATTCATATGCGATTCGAGTGCTGCGTCGCCTTCTTCGCGCAGAATTTCGGACCCGTGGTCAACTTCCAAAATCACGAGCGCCAGCGGAGTGCCCTGAACACGAGATCGCTTGGATTCGGCAAGCAGGCAATCGATGTAAGCGCCGCGTCCAAGCAACCCCGTTTTCTCGTCGGCCACAGCGAGCGTGCGTACCAGAGAGCGCAGCCGAGTGTGATTCACCGAAATCATAATCTGATCGCCAACGGCCTGAAGAAAATAGCTCTCGTTTGGCTTCCATACACGCGAAACAGTGTCTCCCACAAAAATAATCCCAGCAACCGCCCGAGTGTCCTTATCCGTCAGCGGAATGGCCAATACCGTTTCCACATCGAGCGCGCGCAAATCAGCAATCTGAGAAACCTGAGCGGAAATCCCGCCGAGCGCATCGGGAGCGCACTTTGCCAGAGCCGCGGTGACGCTGGCCAGGACGCCTGCGGCGGCCGGCTTCATCCCAGGTGAAGCAAATTCGGCAGTCATCTGCGATTTTTCGCCCGGCGCTCCAATGACGGCAACGCATCGGCGCGCGGAAAGGTATTTGCCAATTTCCCGGACCGCAGTGGCTAAGACCTCGCGAGGCGTCACTTCGCGGTACATCAGCCGCGTGATCTCCGCGATTTCAGCCAGATCGCGATGCGTATCCGCCGCCGACGTCGGCGGAGGAGGAGCGGGCGCGGAAAGCGCTGCGGCGGGTTGGGGATGGGGATGCGTTGGCGAACCTTTTGGCCACCAATTGGCGCGTTCATAGAGCATTCGCAGTCGCTCGTTCTTCTCTTCCTGGCCTGGAAACATGTCTGCGATGCGTTCCAGACGCTCAATAGCTTTGCTTTGTAACGAATACTGCAAAAAAATCTCCGCCTGAACAATCAGGTCGTCCAGGGCCCGCTGTGATTTTTCTTCTTCGGTCGCGGGCGCGCGCGCGGCATCTCCCAATCCGCCAGTGGCAAGACTGGACTGGGTCTGACTGACGCTGACAACCTTTGCCGCCCGCATGTTGATACTGCGAAGAAAGGCCGGAGTAGCCTTGCCCTCGAGTTTCGCAATCCGTTCGTGTATGCGGTAATCGTAAGGATCAATTTCGACCAGGCGATCCAATGCATCGCACGCCTCTATGATCTTGTTGCGTTCCAGGTCGAGGTCGAAGAGGCAGACGAGAGCGTCGAAATATTTCACTTCGCGGTTCAATTGATCGTAGAGCTTGGCCCAAAACTCGATTAAGGGAAGCGACTTGGGGTGAGCCTCAACGATCTGCTCAAGCCGCGATGCGAATGCCGTCTCCGCGCGAGCGCCAAACATCCATTCTTTGGTTTGTTCGAGCACGGAGATGGCTTTGTCATCCGCGCCTGCTGCGAAGTACTTATCGGTCAGTTCGAAAAGTTTTTCGAAGCCCTCCGGTTTTTCACGGCACAGAGCGAAAAACGCTTCGCCGGCCTTGTCGAGCTGATCGGTCTGCAACAACGCGTCCCCATAGAGCCCCAAGAACATCGTATCGGAAGGATCGGGTGGGGCGAAGGGCTGAAGCAATTCGACGGCGCCAGCGGCGTTGCCGCTATGCAAGCGGGCATCCGCAAAAAGCAGTGCAATGCTGCGATCCTTCGGAGCTAAACGATGGGCATTGGCAAAATGCTCCAAGGCTTCGGCCACGTGCCCGGCCGCCTGTGTCAATTGAGCGGCGCGTAGAAAAGCCCGGCTGGCGGTTTCCGCGTTTCCGAGTTT
Source organism: Candidatus Acidiferrales bacterium (assembly GCA_049678505.1). Lineage (GTDB taxonomy): Bacteria > Acidobacteriota > Terriglobia > Acidiferrales > UBA7541 > DAHUXN01. The sequence continues at coordinate 32,937 of JBAUEH010000066.1, read as the reverse complement.
CTCCCCAAGCTGCGCCAGTGCGACCTGACGCACGGGATTTTCCTGGTCCAATTGCGCCACGCGCTGCAAGCATTCAAATTCCGATTTCAAGTCATTCTGATCGTGGAACTTCTGTGCCGCGGATAAATAATATTCAATCGCGTCGGCGCTCTTGTTCTGCTTTTGTAGCAAGAACGCGTAGCGGGCAAGCCTGGCCGGCGGCTGCGGATACGCCTTCAAGTAGCGCGTAAAAATCGCGGAAGTCCGCGCGACGTCGCCGGACTCCGCTAAGCGATCGAATTGCAAGCCGTAAAAATTCGCCGCTTGCACCAGGTCGCCCACGCGCACGTAAAGATCGGAAAGCATCTGAATGGCCTCGGAATGATTGGGAGAGGCGTCGAGCGTCGCATGGTACTCGGCGATCGCTTCCTGAAGCTTGTTTTTCTCCAGGTGTTTGCGCGCGCGGTCCAGATGCTTGGCGATGTCTTGATTCATGCGTGTCGTTGCTTCAGTCGAGCCATCGGAAAACCGTAAACTCTCCAAAGCCGCAAAACAATAGCGCACCGGGAAAGTTGGTGAGTATGCCTGTGCAAGCTACTCAAACAATATACCGGACGGCTGAGCGGCTACAAAATAGGAATTTGCGCGGAAGCCGTGCTCGGATGTGGCTTCGGGCAAAGTTGCCGAATCGGCGCACGATTGCTAGGATACGCGGCGCGATGATACCCATAAACGAATTACATTCCTGGCTGTATAGACACGAGCTGGAGATTGTGCGGTTGCTCGGCCGTATGGTCGAAATCGAATCACCGAGCCATGACAAGTCAGGTGCCGACCGGCTGAGTCAAATGGTCGCGAGCGAATGGAAACGCCGAGGCGCCCAGGTACGGCTGTTACGCCAGAGCCGGTACGGCGATCACGTAGTTGCGGAGCTACGGCCAGCGCACAAGGCCGCGGGCCGCCAGCTCCTCGTGCTTGGGCACCTCGATACCGTCTATCCGATGGGGACCCTCGCGAAAATGCCTTTTCGCGTCGCGAAAGGCCGCGCCTGGGGCCCCGGAACATTCGACATGAAAGGGGGGCTCGCGATCGCGCTCGCGGCTGCCGATGCCATGCGGGCCCTTGGAATTTCACCGCGGCGGAAAATTGTCTTCCTGTGGACTTCCGATGAGGAAATCGGCAGCGGGAATTCGCGTCTGTTCATTGAGCGCGAGGCTCGCCAAAGCCAGGCCGTATTTGTGCTCGAACCCGCTTATGGGCGCGATGGGCGTTTGAAGACCCAACGCAAAGGCGTGGGCGAGGCCGAACTGATCATTACGGGACGCAGCGCGCATGCCGGAATCGACCCGGAAAGCGGCGTCAACGCAGTGCATGAATTAGCTCTGCAAATCGCGCGCTTGCTCAAATGGAACGATCGCAAGCGCGGAATCACCGTGCAAGCGAACGTGATCGACGGTGGAACCGTAACCAACGTCGTAGCCGCCCGAGCGCGCGCTCTGATCGATGTTCGCGTAGCGCGGCTGGCAGACGCACACGCGCTAAACCGCAAATTGCGGGCATTGCGGCCTATCCTTCGCGACGCAAAACTCAAAGTGATCGGCGGCATCAACCGCCCCCCTATGGAGCGGACACCTGGATCGCGCGCGTTGTTTGCCCACGCGCAAGAATTGGCGCGTGAGATGGAAGTGAAGCTCGGTGAGGCCGCGACGGGCGGCGGATCAGACGGGAATTTCACGGCGGCGCTGGGAATCCCGACACTTGATGGCCTTGGCGCTGTTGGCGACGGAGCGCACAGCCCGCGCGAACACATTCTGCTCAGCTCGCTGTCGGAACGCGCCGCAATCCTTGCCGGCCTCCTCGCTACCGTCTGACGTCAGCAAACCGACGTCCGGCGCCCTTGCTGGATAATGAGCGGATTGTTAGAGTCGAACGGTGCAAAACGCAGCGAAGCTCGCTTTGGCAATCTGCTTTTTAGCCGCTGCGTGTGTCGCCGGGCAGTCCGCCGAAGCAATCGCTCAAACGCAATCGGCAAGCCTTTCCTCCGCATCTCCAAGCCCGCGGCAACTCTACCAATTGCTTCAAGCAGTGCGCGTCGATGGATCAAACGTCTACGCGGTTCATGATTTAACCGTGCGGCGCGATGGCGTGGCCTTCACATTTGCGGAAGGAAAGCTCGCCTTCTTGCAACCGGTGGATGGTCGTATTACGGGAGCTGTGTTTGTAGGCCGCGGGCGAGTGTTTGCGGTCCCGCCGGACCCGGCCGAGCGTGCGTCCGTAGCGCGATTCTTGCGCGTTCCCCTGATTGATGCTGAATTCTGGCAAGCCTACCTCCGCTTTGACGAGGGCACGGCAAAAGAAATCCAAGATGGCCTAACTGCCCAAAAGGCTGCGGCGAGCAGTGAAGCGGATTTCACGAACAGTTGGAATCCTATCGTTACTCAGCTCAATCCCAATTCGTCCCTGCGCGTGCTGGAAGCCCTGTTGTCATCCAGACCAGATGCGTATTTCTATGCGGCTTTGGATTCAACAACGCTTGGAGCTTTTGATGTCGTGCTCGACGAGCGCCGCTCCGAAACAGTGCTGGCCGGCCAGCCGCGCCATGCAAATGACGCCGATTTTTTCGATGTGTGGACTTCTTACACTGCAGCGAATGCGCCTCCTCACACCCAAGATTTCGCCGCAGTCGACTACGCTCCCGATACAACCATTGGCGATGACCTCACTCTCACTGGCAATACCACCCTTCACTTGAAGTGCCTGGCCGGTGGTGAACACATCCTGGAATTCGAACTGTCGCGCTTCCTGCAAGTCCAATCCGTGACAGATGGCGAGGGCCGTTCTCTGGATTTTTTCCAGAACGAGGACATGCGCCGTCAGGAAATCGCCAGACGCGGAAATGACCTGCTTTTCATCGCCCTTCCCGCACAGGCCATTGAGGGACAGCGCTATGAACTGCGCATCTCTTATCGCGGGACGGTGATTCAAGATGATGGCAATGGCGTCTACTTCGTGGGCGCGCGAGGTAGCTGGTATCCGCACTTGGCGGGAACAGACCAATTTGCTTCCTTCGATTTGAAGTTTCGGTGGCCCAAGCGGCTGAGGCTCGTCGCAACGGGCAAAGAAATCGACAGTGGCGAAGAAAATGGCCAGCAAACCGGTCATTGGCGCAGCACCCAGCCCATCGCGCTCGCAGGATTCAATCTTGGCGAATACGCCGTGCAGTCCGTCGCGGGAAAACCACTTATTCAGCTCTTTGCAAACCAGCAGCTTGAGCAGGGAATTGCCGACCAGTTGCGCCAGCACGCCGTGGACCGGCTTCCCGCTGACGGAGCGCTCCAACCCTTGCCTAACCCCGCCGCCGTGCTCAAACAACTGGGAACGAAGTTGCTTGACTCCGTTCACTATTACGAAGAATTGAACGGGCCTTTTCCTTTCCCCCAGTTGGACGTATCGCAGATTCCCGGCTCATTCGGGCAGGGCTGGCCAGGATTGCTCTATCTCACAACGCTCGTCTTTTTGCCGCCCGAAGCTCAGCAGCAGGCTGGGCTGACCCAGCGCACACAGGAACAAGTGCAGCAGCTCGTCCCATTTCACGAAGTGGTTCACCAGTGGTGGGGAAACATCGTGGTTCCCGCCAGCTACCGCGACGTTTGGATCGAGGAAGCCATGGCGGACTATCAGTCGATCATGTATGACCAAAAGCGAAACGCATCGAAGCACGTGCTGCAAGAATGGCTTTTACGGTATCGCGATGCGCTCATCGCCAAGGAACCGGGCAGCGGCCAAACCGTCGAGCAAACCGGACCGCTCGACTTCGGCTACCGCCTGGACTCCTCGAAAACTCCGGACGCCTACCAAATCATTACCTACGAAAAAGGCGCATGGGTAATTCACATGCTTCGGATGATGCTGCTCGATCCGAGAAAGAAAAACCCGGACGCGCGATTTGACGAACTGCTAAGAAACACTCTCGCGGAACATCGCTTTCAGACGTTATCTACCACGCAACTTGAAAATGAGGTTGAACGTCTAATGACCCCGTCGATGGACCTCGAGAGCAGCCGCTCCATGGATTGGTTTTTCGATCAATGGGTGCGGCAAACGGGTATTCCTGAATATAGCCTGAGCTTCAGTGTGCGCCCCCGTGAGTCCCGATTTCTAATCGAAGGCTCGCTTGAGCAACGCAACGTCGCGGGCGTTTTCACCGAGCGGGTCCCGATTTATGGCTCACCGGCGCAAGGCAAACCGGTTTTTCTCGGAGACGTGGTGACCACCGGCGCCACAACTCCGTTTCGACTCACCGCGCGCTTTCGCCCGCTCAAGCTTGCGATCGACCCGGAACACACCATTCTCTGCCGGACAAAATAGCTTCGCATGCGCAGTGAGCACGGCGCGCGGCTTAGTGCACCTCTCCGCAATCCGCGCCCAACCACTTTTCGGTGAAGGTGGTGTTCATATTCATGGCGTTGTTGCCTTCTGAAGTGTTACCACCCGAAGAGTTCATGCGCATTGACCCTTTGATGTGCTCCGAGTCAATGGCTTCCACCAGAAAATTCCCTGTCATCTTCGTGCCATTTTTCGTGCATTCCGTCTTCATTTCCAGCTTGCTGCTCGTTGACGATACGATCGTGTACGTGCACGATTTCGGAGCATTTCGAAAGGCCTCCGACTTCTCAAGTTTGTCCTTCGTCACGCAACTTTTGGTCGTGATTGGCTGGCCCTTCATCATCGCCTCCATTTTGGCGCGCTGGTCAGGGGGCATCTGAGCAAGTATGCTGTCTGGAATTGCGGGCATCGCGGGGAGGCCGTTCATCGTCACCGCCACTTCCCAAAGTCCCGGCTTCACATTCAATGGCTGCATCGTGCTATCGGATTGAATCGTAAAAGGAAACAGGACGAGGAGCCCAAGCAGAATCCTACCGAGCATATACACCTCCGATGAGTTGTGGGTTTGCTTTCAGGGCCCTTCAGCGGCAGGAGTATACCACTGGCACTCGCAAAAATCCGTGCGCATGGCTTCTAGGCGTTGAAATGTCCGGCTTGGCGAATCTCTTTGCGGTAATCGGGCGCGCAAATTTCCACGGTCCGGCACATTTCGTACAGGCGTGAGCGGATGCGCGCACCGACACGATCCGTCAGCGTGTCTTCGGTTTGCACCGCGCGCCCCCCAGCGATGCGCGGCGGCGTTCCCAGTGGCTTGTCCAGAAAATTTGTGGTAAGCACTGTGACGCGATGCTCGTTGTAGCGTGTATTGAGAATGTGGCCGACTGTCTCCAGCGCCCAAAGCGACGGCTTCGATGATCCTAAATCGTCGAGAAGGAGCACTTCCGTTTTCAGCACCGGCTCCAGCACGCCCATTTCGGTCGAATTGCTTTCCGGATTGTAGCTATCCTGAATTTGCTTCAGAAGCTCGCGGTAATCGTAGAAAAGGCCGCTGTGGCCGCGCAGAATGATCTCCTCCAGCGCCGCCACGGCAAGATGCGTCTTGCCCACACCGCAAGGTCCCATGAGCATCAGCCCGTGCTCGGTAGCAATGGGGAAATCCCGCGCGAATCCCTGAACCACGAACTTCGCTTGCGCCAGGCTCCGGTTCCATCCCGTCGCATCCGCTCCATGCGTTTCGCGATCATACTGGTCCGTGTCGTAACTTTCGAAGTTGTGGTCTTGATACCGCTTCGGTAGACGCGCCCGCTCCAGCATCCTCGAACGCTTGTCAGCAAACGTGCATTCGCACGGCACCGCCATTCGCGGCAGGCCTGCACTTGCGTTATGTTTTGACCCGTTGGGAGGACTCACCGCGAACGCCTTCACGCCGTCCGCTTCCGCCTGCTTGGCCACCGCAACCGGAACGCCCTGCTCGGCTGGCTGAACTTCGCGTTCGCCTTCGACGATCTTCCATCCCGTACCATTGCACTTCGGGCAATCCGCTTGCGCCATATGCCCAAGCATATTCGCGCCAAACGTCCTGCGCAAGCCGCCCTTCTGTGCACGCCTGTGGAATCTGTGGATTGCGCTGCGCTCGCGTCTGTGGCACTAAGTTTCTTTCCGCGGCGGGACTTCTTCGCGCCGCGCAGGAGAAGCACATGGCGAACCCGCAACCTTTGCATCACCGCAAACGCGGTTTTTTTCACGAGCATTCCCTGAGCATCGCTTCGAGCGCGATCCTCTTGCTTTGGATTTGCCTTTACCTGATTTCGAATCCCAGCACGCATCTCGGCTCGTTTTTCGGTAATGCCATCGCCGATTGGAGCGGCACAGTCGTGATGGTCCTCGCCACAAAGTATCTCTATGAAAAAGGTTCGACGGAAAGCCGCCGTTTGCCGAAAACGATGCTCCGCCCCACGCTCGAATGGATGCGCGACCATTCGCTCACCCTCTTTCTGCTGATTACGGGGATTGGTTGGGTCGTGCTGTATGTTCGAATGGACTCCGAAGGCAAGTGGGGACAGGTCGTCGGCAACGTCGTCTCCGAATGGACGCAAATCTTCGGTGTTGTGCTGATGACCAAGCGCCTCATCGAGCGCCGCTCCAAGGAAAGCAAGTGATGGTACTCCAATGGTTTTCTCGTGAAGTTTGAAAGACGCGATTTATTTCTCGATGCGGATTGCCTTGGGCGGCATGGCGCGCACGATGGCGTTTCGCATTGTGCGGCGGTCTTCGGCGCTAAAGCCTTTGGCCAGTTCACCGCGAACAAATCCGATAAATGCTTCCATCTGCTGCTGCATTTCGGACATCTTGTCGCGCATATTGAGGATAATTTCGATTCCCGCGAGGTTGACGCCCATATCGCGCGTCAGGGTCAGAATCACTTCCAGCCTTTCCAGGTCCTGGTCGGTATAAAGCCGCGTATTGCCCTGCGAGCGCGACGGCTTGAGCAAACCAGCCCGTTCGTACAGGCGAAGCGTCTGCGGGTGAAGTTTGTAAAGCTCTGCGACAGCGCTGATCATGTATCCGGCGCGGGCCTTTTTTCGCGGGCGAGCCATCGCAAGCTCCTTTTACAACCAACTCACAACGTCGCGCGGGAGAAAATTTCCTGCCGCGGGTCTTCCGGAGAATATTTCGTCAAGTCGCGAAGCAGTTGCCGCACGCGCTCATCCTCCGGGCGCGGCACAACCACGCGAACCTCGACAAGTTGGTCTCCGCGCTTCCCGTGGCGGCGCACGGATGGAGCGCCTTTGTCGCGCAGCCGCAGCACTTTGCCGCTGTCCGTGCCGGGAGGAATGCGTACTTGCGCGCGGCCATCAATGGTGGGAACTTCAATTTTCGCGCCAAGCGCGGCTTCCGAGACCGTGACCGGCACCACCGTGTACAAGTCGTCGCCGCGGCGCTCGAAAAATGGATGCGGCTCCACGCGCGTGATGACGTAAAGATCTCCAGGCACGCCGCCTCGCATTCCCGCATTTCCGCGCCCGGGAACGCGAAAACGCGAACCGGTCTGCGCGCCCGGCGGAATACGGAAGTCGATCGTGTCGGTTCGCCTTACGCGGCCTTCGCCGCCGCACGTGCGGCAGACCGTGCGCAAGCGCCCCGTCCCTCCGCAGCGCGAGCAAGCAATCTGGAAACGCATGCGTCCGCTCACTTGCGTCACTTGGCCCGAGCCGCCGCACGTTGGACAAACTTGCGGGCCCGTGCCCGGTGTTGCACCCGTGCCGCGGCATTCCGAGCAAACGTCTAGTCGAGTGATCGTAATTTTCTTTACCGCGCCGCGCATTGCTTCCGCGAAGGGAATATCGATCTGGTATTCCAGATCGTTTCCTGGCTCTTCTTCGTACGCTTGCGCTGCGTTCTGGCCGCGAAAAACCTGGCTGAACAGGTCGCGAAAACTCGTCCCGCCCGCGCCTCCGAAGTCGAATCCGCCAAAATCGAAATGCACGTCCTGCGGCGCGCCGCCCGCCCCTGCTGGCCCACCGGCCGCCCCTTGAAAGTTCGGCGTATTGAAACCGAATTGGTCGTACATCTGGCGCTTTTTCGGGTCCGAAATGTTTTCGTAAGCTTCCTGAATCTGCTTGAACTTTTCCTCCGCGGACTTGTCTCCGGGATTCAGATCAGGATGATACTTGCGCGCAGCTTTGCGGTAGGCTTGGCGAATCTCCTTGAGCGTCGCCTTACGCCCCACGCCTAGAAGTTCGTAGTAATCCTGTTTGGTTGCAGTGGGCATTTTGGATTCTCTGTTTTCGCGTGCCTAGAAGCAGACTTCACTTCGCGAAAACCCTGTCATCAAGAACGGCCTATTTGTTACAACTTCGCCCAGCGCGCGTTCCATTCGCCGAGCTCCGTCGACTCTCGCGCTATTTCTTCTTGCTTGCGGCGCTGATCCTCGTTGCGGCCGCTCATCCCCGCCTCTTTCTCGTTGGCATGATCCACCCAGCGATCGATCAGCGTGATTCGCGGCTCAACGGAGGCGGGTTCAGAACGGAAACGCATCAGCGCGCCGGAGATTTCCACTGAGCGCGGCTGGAAATCGAGAGACGCCCCCACTCTCGCTTCGTAAAAAAGCCGCCGCCAATCCGCCGAGGGCGATCCGCTCAGCAATACCTGCACAAGATAGTAGTTGTCGCGAACCTTTTGAACCGCCTGAGGCGGGCCTGAACGCTTGATGCCCGTCGTAGTCGTCAATACTTGCTCCTTGCCATCCCTGAGTGGATCAAGCGTGCGAGCGGAAGATTCGATTAGGGTTCCGTCGCGTCCAATCTTCCCTGCAAGCGCGCCGGGTTAATTCGGCTTCTTCGATTCGTCCACGTCCACGTATTCCGCATCGACCACTTCGCCTTGACCCGGCTTCGCGCTGCCATCCGCGGAAGGGCCCGGCCCCGGACCACCTCCCGGCTGACCCGCTCCGCCTTGGTCTCCCGCTGCAGCTCCGGAAGCTGCCTGTGCACGGTAGAGAGACTCGGCGAGTTTGTGCGATGCCTTGGTCAGTTCGTCGACCGCGGCATTCATCTTCTCGACGCCGCCTTCGGAAAGCGCACGCTTCGCGGCTTCCACCGCTTCTTCCGCAGCCTTGACGTCCGCCTCGGAGAGCTTTTCGCGATTCTCACGAATCAGCTTCTCCGTCTGATAAACCAGATTGTCACAGCGGTTGCGCGCTTCGGCCTCGGCAATTTTCGCCTTGTCCTCGTCCGAGTGCGATTCCGCCTCCTTGCGCATTTTCTCGGCCTCTTCCTTGCTGAGCCCTGTCGAAGCGGTGATGGTGATCTTCTGCTCCTTGTTCGTCGCCATATCCTTCGCGGAAACATTCAGGATGCCATTGGCGTCGATGTCGAACGTCACTTCAACTTGCGGAACACCGCGCGGCGCCGAAGGAATCCCAATCAAATGGAACTTCCCCAGGGTGCGGTTCCCGCTCGCCACAGGGCGCTCGCCCTGAAGGACGTGAATCTCTACGGACGTCTGATTGTCTGCCGCAGTAGAGAACATCTCCGTCTTGCGCGTCGGAATGGTCGTATTGCGTGGGATCAGCACGGTCATCACGCCGCCCATTGTTTCCACGCCGAGCGAAAGAGGCGTCACGTCTAGCAGCAGGATGTCCTTCACTTCCCCGCCAAGCACCCCGCCCTGAATCGCCGCGCCAACCGCCACCACTTCATCCGGATTAACGCCCTTGTGCGGTTCTTTGCCGTTGAACAGATTCTTCACGATGTCGACCACGCGCGGTATGCGCGTCGAGCCGCCCACCAGTACCACCTCGTCGATTTTGTCCGGCGTGATGCCCGCGTCGGAAAGCGCCTGCTTCACCGGACCCACAGTCCGCTGCAGTAAATCTTCCATCAGCTGCTCGAGCTTCGAGCGCGTCAGCTTCTGCTGCATGTGTTTCGGGCCGGATTCGTTCGCCGTGATGAACGGCAGATTGATTTCCGTCTCCATCAACTGCGAAAGCTCGATCTTGGCCTTCTCTGCCGCTTCCTTCAGGCGCTGGATGGCCATGCGGTCCTTGCTCAGATCGATGCCCTGCTCTTTTTTGAATTCGGTGATGAGGTAGTCCACAATCCGCTGGTCGATGTCGTCGCCGCCGAGGTGCGTGTCGCCATTCGTTGACTTCACTTCAACCACGCCTTCGCCGACTTCCAGAATCGAAATGTCGAACGTGCCGCCGCCCAAATCGTAAACCGCGATGGTCTCGTCTTTTTTCTTGTCCAGGCCGTAGGCCAGCGCCGCTGCCGTGGGCTCGTTGATGATGCGCAGCACTTCCAGACCCGCAATCTCGCCCGCTTGCTTCGTGGCCTGCCGCTGCGCGTCATTGAAGTAAGCAGGCACTGTGATCACGGCCTTGCTCACTTTTTCGCCCAGAAAGTCTTCCGCTGCGGTCTTTAGCTTCTGCAGAATCATCGCCGAAATTTCCGGCGGGCTATACGATTTCCCGGCGATTTCCACGCGAGCGTCGTCATGAGGTCCTCGAACCACCTTATATGGCAGGCGTTTCGCCTCGTCTCCGATCTCGTCGTAGCGCCGGCCCATGAAGCGCTTGATGGAATACACTGTGTTCTCGGGATTCGTCACGGCTTGGCGCTTGGCCACTTGGCCCACCAGACGCTCACCCGATTTTGTAATGCCTACAACAGAAGGCGTAGTGCGCGCGCCTTCCTGATTGGGGATTACGGCTGGCTCGCCGCCCTGCATGACGGCCACGACCGAATTGGTTGTTCCCAGGTCAATACCGATAATCTTACTCATGGTTTACTGCCTCCTAGCTCGTGAGCAATAAAGTGCCTCAAATGATTGCTATGTGCTTAACAGAGAACATTCTACACATTGAGCACTTCGTTGTCAAGTTTGTTGATACATCCGTATGATTCAGAAATCTAGCCACTTACACCCTATCCTTGCCCTCTTCGATCACCTGTCGCCCCTCGCTCCTGCTCCCCCCAACTCTCCCCTTTCCGTCGAACCCCTCACCCCAACTCGGCATCCTAAGCTTACGGCAGGCTATGCGCCTTTCGCGACAGCGCCTCGCAATTTTGCGCAACGCGCGCGACGAATCGCGTAAAATGCATCCCAGTTTTTGCAATTAGGGAGGAGGACTCCATTGCCAATGAATTTGCGCCGATTGCTGCCCATTCTAACGGGAGCCGCGCTAGTGATCGCCGCGTTCTCGGTTCGCTCGCTACGGGCGGCTGCGCAGGACACCACTGCTGCTGAGGAAGCCCGGCTGTCGGCGGAAAAGTCGCTGGGTTCGCCCTCCGCTCCCATCAAGCTCATTGTCTACGACGATTACGAATGCCCCGCGTGCGGCAATTTTTATGAGCAGACCCTGCGCCAGCTAATCGATACCTACGTCGCGGAAGGCAAAGTCTATTTGGTTCATCGCGATTTTCCTCTTCCTATGCACCAATACTCCCGCCAGGCCGCCCGCTGGGTGAATGCGGCGGCACGCATCGGAAAATTCGAAGCGGTTGAGCGCGCGCTGTTCGACAATCAAATGGCATGGTCCGAATACGGATCGGCGAACCCCAAAGGCAACATCAAGCCCCTTGTGCAGCAAGCGCTGACTCCGACGGAATTCAAGCGCGTCGAACGCCTGATGCAGGGATGCGAATCCGACTCCCACGATGAAATAAAAGGATGCGTGGTGGATGCGCAGATCCAGCGTGACATTGCCGCGGGAGCATTGCTGCCCATAACCCAAACGCCCACTTTTGTCGTCTCCTATAAAGGCCAGTCTTACCCGCCAGCGGCTGGCGGTGTTTCCTGGGCGCTTCTCAAACAGTTCTTCGATCAGCTCCTGAGCCAGAAATAATTTATGAGCGAATCCTCGCGCTGGACTGCCGGTCAGCCTTCTGAGGGAGGATTTAGGCTGCCAGTGAATTTGCGCCGCTTGCTGCCCATACTTGCGGCCATCGCGGCGCTAGCCGTCACGTTGTCATTCTCGCTGCGCTCTCAGGGTCTCACGGCGCAGAGTGCCGCTGGCAGTGAAGATAGGCTTGAGGCGGAAAAATCTCTCGGCAATCCCTCCGCCCCCATACAGCTCATCGTTTATGACGATTATGAATGCCCTGGCTGCGGCGCGTTTTACGAACAGACACTGCGCCCCCTGATCGATTCCTACGTCGCGGACGGCAAAGTCTATTTGGTTCATCGCGATTTTCCTCTTCTTATGCACCCATATTCCCGCCAGGCCGCCCGCTGGGTGAATGCCGCGGCGCGCATCGGCAAGTTCGAGGCCGTCGAGCGAGCGCTTTTCGACAATCAGATGCAATGGTCGGAGTACGGAACAGAAAATCCCAAGGGCATTATGAAGCCCTTCGTGCAGGCGGCACTAACGCCCGCCGAATTCAAGCGCGTTGAGATGCTCATGCACGGATGCGAATCCAATGACCACAATGAACTGAAACCTTGCCTCGTGGACGTGCAGATACAGCATGACATTGCCGCTGGAGAGCTAATTCCCATCGCGCGGACGCCAACTTGGATCGTCTCTTATCGCGGCCAATCCTACCCGGCGCAAGGTGGCGGCGTATCGTGGCCACTTCTCAAGCAGTTCTTCGATCAGCTCCTGAGTCAGAAACCATGAGCGAACCATCGCGCTGGAGCTTTGGCCGCGTGTTGCTGCTCTTGGGGCGGCTGGCGCTGGCCGTCACTTTCCTTCTCGCCGCCTACGGCAAACTGCGTCCGCAAAATGCTGTTCCCTGGACCTTCAGTTCGTTGGAGGTCACTCCTTCGTCGCTGGGACTATCGATGACCTTCTTTGCGATGCAGCTCGACTCTTATCAAATGCTGCCGGCCTGGGCGGTAAACCCTTTCGCGCGCACCTTGCCGTGGGTTGAGCTGGCGCTCGGCATTTTGCTTTTGGCCGGCATAGGCTTGCGATACATCGCGGTTGCAGCGACCCTCCTGCTCGCTTTGTTTTGGGCTGTGGTCATTCGATCCTACGCCATGCATCTGGCCATCAATTGCGGCTGCTTCGGCCCGAATGAAAAACTTACAGGTTGGACGGTCGCACGCGACGGAAGCTTCGTCGCTCTCGGCCTCGCCGTAACCATAGGCGCATTCATCATTCGCCGCAATCGCCTCGGCGCCTCCGCTCTCCCGCGAACAGAATTGGCCGCTCGCTAGTTTCGCTGTTCTGAATTCCTCGCGCGTCGTATCATCTCGACACAATTCGAAGGAGGGCCCGATGCCCACGCGAACCAAATTCTTGTCGCTCCTGATTCCGGCCCTCGCATTCATCTCCGCGGTAGCCATCGCTGCCGGCGCCCCTGCACCTTTCACTCTTCACGAAGTCGGCCCGGGCGTTTGGGCGGCTATCGACAATCCTGCCGCGAAGGCCGCGCGCGCCGGAGCCAACGCTGGATTTGTTATCGACAGCGACAGCGTGCTGGTCGTCGACACGTTCGAGAATCCCGCTGCCGCGCAGGAGCTGCTGAACCAGATTCGCCAGAAAACGAATCTTCCCATTCGCTTCGTCGTGAATACGCATTACCACCTGGACCACGTGTCCGGAAACAACATTTTCGCCGGCGTGGGCGCCATCATTTTGGCCCAGCAGAATGTTCGCGCCTGGGAACGCACCGAAAATCAAAAATTCTTCGGCCCTAAAATCACCGCCGCACAAAAAGAAACGGTCGAATCTCTCGGCTTGCCCTCCATCACTTATGAACACGGCATCGAACTCTACCTGGGTACGCGGCAAATCATTGTCCATTCTTTTCCTGGGCACACCGGCGGCGACAGCGTCGTTTATGTTCCCGATGCGAATGTCGTTTTCTGTGGCGACCTTTTCTGGGATCACACTTTGCCGAATCTGATCGATGCTTCCACCAAACCTTGGCTCGCAACGCTTGATACGCTGATCCAGGACCACCCCGCTGCGACCTTTGTTCCGGGTCACGGCGAAGTGGGCCACGTGCAGGATGTAAGTGATTTTCGCAGTTACTTGTCCGATTTGCGCGCTGATGTTGCGCAAGCGCAGGCCGCCGGCAAATCCGGCGATGCGCTCACCGATGCTGTCTTGCCGGATCTTCAGAAATATAGCTCGTGGAGCTTTTTCGGTTTTGCGAAACCTGACATTCAGTACACCGGCCAGGAGCTACGCGGCCAGAAACGCATACCCGAACCGCCCGCTCAATAGAGCGCCGCACGTCGGGTTTGCGGGAGGTCGCGCCGGATCAATTTTCCGGTGTTCGCGGCCGAGGTCCTTCTTTGCCGGTACGAATAACCATGCTGACCAGCGGGACTTCCAGGATTCCGCTGCTATTCTGCACCTTTTGCGGCTTCCAAGGGCTTATCCAGTAGTCTATAGCTAGCCACAAGCTATAGGACGGCCGCGAAAAGCCAAGACAGAGCCCTGTGCCGAAAACGATCCACAGAATATTTTTCTGCATATACGAAAGGTGCGTCAACTCAGGAAGGAAAAGCGATGGCACAAAGAATGCGAGAAAAACTGCGGCCGACAACGCATAATCCAGATACATCGCTCCGGCGTAGTAACCCGACTCCGGATAAAATGAAAGCCCGCACACCGGACATTCATCCCGCATCTTGAAAAAACTGGAAAACACGCGGCCTTGTCCACAGTTTGGACACCGAAAACACAACCCGCGCTTCAGCGCCTGCGAAAAGGGCGGCTTCTTCATGGTTACGGCCCCTAAGCTCGTACTGGGGAACGAGTCCGATCTTAACGCACCCTATTATACCTTATACCGCGTTGTCGCCTACGGGAAGAACGTCAAATCCCATTGCTTCGCCGAGCCGGACGCGGCAGCTTATTCCACGAATGGCGTCGTAGTCAGCCCCTGGGAACGATGTGTTAGGGAACTCGTTCGGGCGATTTTGCACCGCTGTGCGAGGACTACCGGCCCGCTTCGCATGGGAGGGGGACGCTCGCGCGAACTCGCGTGCCCGGGGATGCCGGCTCGATCTCCAAACGGCCACCCAATTCCGATATGCGCTCGCGAATACCTGCCAGACCTAGCCCGGATCCAGTCCCATTCGACTTGAAGCTTCCCAGCACTTCCGGCGCAATCCCCTGGCCGTAGTCTCTCACTTCGACAACCGCATCGCTCGGCTTCAGCTCCAGACGAATGTCGACCGCCGCGCTCTTCGCGTGCCGGTGAACATTCGTGAGGCTCTCCTGCAATATGCGGAAGAGTGCGGTTTCCAGTGGAAGCCCCAGTCTTTTAGACTCTGGAGGAACTTCAAGGTTGACGCGCATGCCGCTGCGCTCAGCGAATCCGTCGATATACCACCTTGCCGCCGAAAAGAACCCCACTTCGTCAAGGATCGGCGGATGCAGCAGATAGGAAAGTGTTCGCGTTTCTTGCAGGCAGGTCTCCAGGATCTCCTCCAATTGCGCGAACGCTTCGGTGGTTCTCGCGGCGCTGCCTTGCGTCAGTTGAGCCACGCTCATCTTTGCCGCGGCCAAGCTTTGGCCAACGCTGTCATGCAAGTCCCGCGAGATTCGCCGCCGCTCTTCATCCTGCGCATGGAGCAGGCGCATCGACATCTCACGCAAGGCTGTCGTGCGTTTCTGGACCAGAGCTTCCAGTTCCGCGTGCGTTCGTTCCAGAGTCGCCTGGGCCTCTTTTCGCAACGCGATTTCTGCCTCTAGTGCCTGAGCCCTCTGCTGCAGATGAGTGATGGTCCGCAGACGTTCTCCCTCGTTGCTTAAATCCGTATACGCCTCCGTGGGGATCACTCCTTCATGTTCCGCGCAGATTTGCAGAAACGGTTCCGAATGCTCTCCTCGGTCAAACCGTGCCATCGGATAAGCGCAACGCAACGAAAATGCGCGCGTCTCGGCCAGGTTATTCCACAATTTCTCCAGTTGGATGGCAGCCGTGTGATTGCCTTCAGCCCACAAAATCGCCACCATTTCTCCGAACGCAATGACCCGCGCCTCTTCCGGTCGCAATGTGGCGGCCCGTGCTTGATCAATTGCCGGCCCTATCGTCTGTTCGAAGAGCTTTGCGTCCGGCAGTCCTTTCACCATGAACTTCGCTAGCGTTTCTTCCGCATCGAACACCACGTACCGGCTCTGGCGCCTCGCCAGAACTGTGTCGATGCCGGCAGCCTTCAGACGTTCCGCAATTCCCTCGCGGTGCCCGCGTGTCGCGATAACTACGGCTGCGTCGCCCGCTCCGAGCGCGGCTCCGATAAAGCGCGCCGACGCGTCCACAAGGACGGCGTCATCGGTATAGAATTGAACGACGTGCGCAGAATGCTTCTGTTCAAACCAGTCCGTGAGCGGAGCTTGGCTGGTCTCGGACGTTCCTACTCCCATTGTCCCCACAGTTTCCCCCGGCCGCAAAAATTCAGCGCAACCTTATATATAGTTTTGACCGGCGCGCCCTGCTGGAGCAATACAGCAAAAACCTGAGCGCGTAATGGGTTCACCCTAGCGCATTGCGCGCGAATCGAAACGCACTTCTGCTACGCCCCATCTAAGATTTCCGGTAGTGGGTCCGTTTGAATTTTCTTGATCGTGACACAAGGAGTCAAGAATTAAACTGACCCAGTACGCCTTGTGCGTTGACCGTCCGGTGGTGGGTCAGTTTGAATTTCTTGATCGTGACACAAGGAGTCAAAATTCAAACTGACCCAGTACCCGATTTTCTAAGACTTTGACTTTCCGGTCACGCTGAAACTATCATATCCGCGACGTTTCTGAGGGAGCCGCAAGTGATTCATAAGGCTCGTCGAAGTCGGCCCGCATCGCAGTTTCTTCCTTACAGTTGTCATTCTGATTCCGTAATCCGCAGGGGGTGCATTTATGTCGTCGAATGACGATAAACCGCGTCCAACCGGCGAGGAAAAACCGGATCGCTCGCACGCCAAAGGCGCGCAAAGTAAGAATCTGCCGGATCTCTCGCGACGCCGTTTCATCAAAGGCGCTGGAATCGCCAGCGTCGCCGCATCCGCTGGAGCTCTTCTCGCTGACCGCGTACTCGACGCCGCGCCGCGCCCGCAAACCAGTGGAATGGGCGGCAATGGCGGCGTTGTTGGCCCGGGCGAAGTGCCCATCACGCTGAAAATCAATGGCCAGACACGCACGCTACAACTCGAACCTCGCGTCACCCTCCTTGACGCCTTGCGCAACCATCTGGATTTGACCGGCGCGAAAAAAGTTTGCGACCGCGCTACATGCGGCGCTTGCACTGTGCACCTCGATGGACGCGCCGTCTATTCCTGCACCACGCTCGCGATTGACGCACAGGGCCACGACATCACCACCATCGAAGGACTCGAACCCGCCGAGGGCCTCCATCCCATGTCGCAGGCTTTCTGGGAAAACGACGCGCAGCAGTGCGGCTTCTGCACCCCTGGCTTCGTCATGGCTTGCACGGCGTACCTTGAACACGAGCCGCATCCCACGCGCGAAGGCCTCGAGAAGTCGCTCGGCGGCAATCTCTGCCGTTGCGGCACTTATATGGGAATTAAAGACGCCGTCCTCGAAGCCGCTACCACAATCAAAGCGAAAGGAGCGCAAGCCTAATGGCTGACTATCACTGGCCTCCCGCCGATCATCGCGCGCTCATTGGCAAGCGCATCAAGAGAATTGACGGCCCGCAAAAATCCTCGGGCCGCGCCAAGTATTCGTACGACATGAACCGCCCAGGAATGCTCTGGGGCAAAATGGCCACCTGCCCTTACGCTCATGCCAAAGTCACAAAAATCGACACCAGGGCCGCGGAGGCAATGCCCGGCGTGAAGGGAGTCGTCACCATTGTGCTCGAGGGCCAGGAGGCTTTCTGGGCAGGGCAGGAAATTGTCGCGGTCGCCGCCGATTCCGAAGAGCGCGCCGAAGCCGCCGCCGACGCTGTCAAAATCGAATACCAGCAACTTCCCTATCTCGTCGCGGACACAGATCCTCAGCACGCTGGTGCCCTGTATATTAAGCAGCTCGAAAACCGCGTCGCTGGAAATCCTGACCAGGCCTTTCAGCAGGCGGACGCGGTTATCGAAGGAACATACGGCGTTCCCGTAATTACTCATTGCTGTCTTGAATCCCACGGTCAAGTAGCCGAATGGAACGGCGACGACCTCACGGTCTGGGAATCCACCCAAAACGTCAGCGGTATAGCCGGTGAATACGTCGACGGATTAGGCGAGCAAGGCATCAAAATCCCCGCAAACAACGTTCACATCATCACCCAATACATGGGCGGCGGCTTCGGCAGTAAATTCGCTGCCGACACTTGGGGCATCGCCTGCGCGCAACTCTCCAGGAAAACCGGACGCCCCGTAAAGATGATGCTCGAACGCGACCACGAACTGATGGTCGCCGGTTGCCGCCCCTCGATGCACGCGCATGTGAAAGTCGGAGCCAAGCGCGACGGCACTCTCGTCGCTTGGGAATCCGAAGCCTGGGGCACTCAGGGCACGCAAGGTGAAGGCTCTCCCCAGCTTCCCTACGTTTTCCAGGTTCCCGATGCGCGTGCCAAGTACACAGCTGTTCTAACCAACATCGGCCCCGCACGTTCCTGGCGCGCTCCAAATCATCCGCAAATGGCATCAATCTCGAATAGCGCCATGGAAGACCTCGCCGCCAAACTGAACATGGACCCCGTCGATTTCATGCTCAAGAACGTTAACCTGACTGGCGCGCGCGCGAAAACTTATCAGGAAGAGTTCGCCATCGCTTCTCAATTGATGGACTGGAAGAGCAAATGGCACCCGCGCGGCCAAAGCGGTTCCGGCCCAATCAAGCGCGGAGTTGGCGTCTCTCTGCACACTTGGGGCGGCCGCGGCAATTCGAATAATGCTCAGGTCGTCATTCATCCAGACGGTTCCGTCGAAACATCAATGGGCAGCCAGGATTTGGGCACTGGCACCCGTACCGTTATTAACATCGTCACAGCCGAGACGATGGGTCTCCCGCTCGACGCTGTAAAAGTGAATATCGGAGACAATCGTTACCCGCCTGCGGCGGCATCCGGCGGCTCCGTCACGGTCAGCAGCGTCAGCACTTCCACGCGCCGCGCCGCCACCAACGCCCTGAACGATCTGCTCGCAAAGGTCGCTCCATCCCTCGGAGTTTCCGTCGACCAGCTCGAAGCCTGGGACGGAAAAATCCAGGTCAAAGGTGACCCCTCGAAATCAATTCCGTGGAAGCAAGCCTGCGCCAAGCTCGGCACCGCTTCCATCACCGGCACGGGCCGCACCTCGAATGACTTGATGTCCAGCGGCGTCGGCGGCGTCCAGATGAGCGAAGTTGAGGTCGATGTCGAAACCGGCGTCGTCCGCATGGTCAAGTACGTTGCTGTTCAGGACTGTGGCCTGATCATCGATCTCAAAACCGCGGAAAGCCAGGTCTACGGCGCGTGCATCATGGGCGTCTGCTACTCGCTGTTCGAAGAAAAAGTCATGGACCAAGCCACCGGCCGCTGCCTCAATCCCAACATGGAGTTTTACAAGCTCGCAGGCATCGGCGACATTGGCGAAATCGTCGTTCACATGATGACCGGTCCCGGCTACGACGAACGCGGCACCATCGGCCTCGGCGAGCCGCCGGTCATTTCGCCAGGTGCTGCCATTTCCAACGCCGTCGCCAACGCCATTGGCGTGCGCGTGCCACAGCTGCCGCTGACGCCTGACCGCGTTCTCACAGCTCTCGGCAAAGGAGGCGTAGCCTAATGGACGCATTCCAGTACGCAAGCCCCTCTAGCGTGAAGGAAGCAATCGCTCTCCTTGGCTCAGATTGGGAAGACGCTTCCGTCTTCGCCGGCGGCACCGATTTGCTCTCGCTGCTCAAGGACGACATCGAGGAAACCAAGCGCCTCGTCAATATCAAGAGAGTTGGCGAACTTCACTCGGTTCGGAACGAAAATGGCGGCCTGCGCATCGGCGCCGCGGTCACCATTGAACAACTGCTTTCGTCATCCGATGTTCGCAAAAACTTCCCGGCCATCGCCGACGCCGCCGAAGGCATTCGCAGCCCTCAGCTCCGCAACATGGGAACGGTCGCCGGCGAACTTTGCCAGCGCCCGCGCTGCTGGTATTACCGCAATGGCTTTGGCCTGCTTGCGCTCGACGCCAACGGCCAGTCGCTGGTCACCAACGGCGACAATCGTTATCACGCCATCTTCGGAAATTCCGGCCCAGCAAAATTCGTCAGTCCGTCGAGCCTCGCTCCAGCCCTCGTTGCCCTCGGCGCGCAACTACACATCGAAGGTTCCAGCGGAGGCCGTGACGTCGCTGCCGCCGATTTCTTCACGATTCCGCAAAAGCCCGGCGAACGTGAACACGCTCTAGCGCCCAACGAAATCGTCACCGAAATCATCGTTCCGGGCTCATCGCACGGCATGCACAGCGCCACCTACGAAGTTCGCCACAAAGAAGGGATGGACTGGCCCTTCGCCGCCGCTGCCGTCGCGTTGAAAATGCGCGGAGACACCGTCGAGAGCGCGAGCATCGTCCTCGGGCACGTTGCGCCGAAGCCCTGGCCTGCCGAAGACGCGTCCAAATGGCTCGCGGGCAAAACCATCAACGAAGAAAACGCCGCGAAGGCCGGCGACGCTGCTGCGCAAGGCGCCACACCGCTCAGCCGCAACGGCTACAAAGTTCAGCTCGTGCGCGTTTCCGTTAAGCGCGCATTGCTCGCCGCCGTCCGCGAACGCTCCGCCGCGGCCACGGCATAGTTTTTTGTTTTTGGACTGGCGTGGCACAGGCTCTTAGCCTGTGGAAGTTATTTGTTGGTTTTGATTCTGTAGCGCAGAGTTTCGTTCGTGAGAACCTTTGCGGCTTTTGTCTTACCGTTCGCTTTTGTAGCGGGCGGCTTCTCGCCCTGATCGCGTTTTGCGGAGGGGTACGTCGCCCGCGAATTGATGCGAATTTGCGTCGTACGGCGCGCTTGGCGTTATCGCGCCGGGCCGCTGCGTTCGCGGGTTGTCATTCCGACGGAGGATGCGACGAGCCTGCCTGCCGCAGGCAGGGAATCTGCTGTTGATTTGATAGTGGCGGCGCAGGCCTTTGCCGGTGTGCTTTAGCTGTCATCCTGAGCGAAGCGAAGGACCTCGCTTTGGACCTGGGTTGTTTTGTAGGACTCGGGGACGTTATCGGGCTTATCGCACCGTCGCCGCCGAATCGCGGCCTGTATTCTGAATTTGCAGTTTCGTTTTTCGAGTTTCGATTTTTCGCTTGGAAGGAGTCACAGCCATGCTGAAACCTGCTCGCCCAGGCGAGTCCGTAACCGGACCCAGCCTCAACGTTCTGATTTCCACCGGCGAAATCTGCCGCTCCCTGCACTCCAAGAAACTCTTTTACCAGCAGGACGAAGACGCGTCTGACGCTCGCAACGCCGGCCCCTTCTGGTGCTCGCGCACCCAGCGCCCCGTCGGTCCGGACGGCCAGCTCGTCGCCCTCGATTCCTGCCGCCCCGGCCGCTCCTGCTGCCAAACCGCCTAGGTGTAGGGGTGACTTCATGCCGCCTTCACGCCGCAGCGCCACGAATTCATCCTGGATTCGCCAGTAGTAGCTACTTCGCGATACCACGGAAATTCCCCTCGCGCACTCCTCCGGCTCTGTGCCAGTCTTGCATCCATGTAACCGAGGTGCTCCATGTTCTGGCGCGATTGGCATTTGGCTTGGCGCTCGGCGCTTCGCAATCCTGGCTACTCCTTTCTGATCGTCGCCGTGCTCGCCATCGGCATCGGCGCGAACACCGCGATTTTCGGCCTCGCGAATGCCGCGTTCTTCCGCGCGCTGCCCGGCGTCAGCGCCGTCGGTTCCACTTCCAACGTTCTCTTCCCGAACGAAATGTACAAGGTGCCGTTTGTAATCTGGGGTCGTGAAGCCGAATTCGCGACTCAGTCAGCGTCTCTTCCCCACGGCGAAGCCACTCCCGATTTTTTCCGAGCCATGGGCATTCCTCTTCTGCGCGGACGCTTTTTCACAGACGCCGATGCCGTTCAAAGCGGTGAGCAGGCGGCTGTTCAGGTTGCCCGAAACGAGCATCCTGCAGCCATCATTAACGAAACCATGGCCCATCGTTACTGGCCAAACGACGACCCCATCGGCAAGCGCATCAAATTTGCCGATCCGAATTTCCCCCAGCCCTGGCAGACCATCGTTGGCGTAGTCGGAGACGTCCATCAGGAGGGCCTCGAAAAATCCCCCGGAGCGATGGCCTACGTGCCCTCCTCCGGCTACTACGGTGATGACCTCGTCGTGCGTTCCACCAGCGACGCAAAAACTCTGCTCGCCGCCATCAAGTCTCAAGTCACAGCCCTCGACAAAAATTCCTTCGTCGACCACTTCGCAGCCGTCAGCGAAATCCTTTCCGCCCACGAATCCCAGCGCAAATTCAACGCCTGGCTTCTCGGCGCGTTTGCCTTCATCGCTCTTTTGCTCGCTGCGGTGGGAATTTACGGAAGCATTTCCTACTGGGTGAAGCAGCGTACTCAGGAAATTGGCGTGCGCATGGCCCTCGGAGCGCAGCCGCGAAACATTCTCGCGCTGGTCATCGGCCGCGGCATGGCCATCATCTTTGTCGGCCTCGTGCTCGGCGTCGCCGGAGCCCTCACTCTCACGCGCCTTCTCTCGTCAATGCTCTTCGGCGTTAAACCCGCCGACCCGCTCACGTATACGGCAGTGGCGCTTCTGCTCGCGGCCGTCGCCTTCGCCGCGTGCTATTTTCCCGCCCGCCGTGCCATGGACGTCGACCCGCTGGTTGCTCTGCGATATGAGTAGAAGCTGTTGCACAACCTGTTTTCGGATCAATGGAATCAATAGCTTAGCTGGGTTATGCAATACGCTCTAGGGTGATTTACTGACGGAGGATTTGTTTCGTTTCGGCAAAGAAGTACTTCCCTGAAAAACAATGGGCCGCATTGGTGTCAGAAACCAACACTGCCCATCAGCACGCCATATCCGAGCCCAAACGAAATTAACTGAGACCCAGCTTGAGACGCCGGCCCAGCACGCCAAGACCCAGAAGGCCTGTCGCGAGGAGCCACAGAGACGCCGGTTCGGGCGTCGGCAGCACAGAGGACGTCACATCTGTATGCCCTGGAACGCCAAGATCTCTTTTCCCGAACACCAACGGACCGTACGGCATGCGGCCAGCATCGTCCTTAGAAAAGTTCTGCATGCTCGCGGGACTGGGCTGGCTGAAATCTGAGCGTGGGGCAATCAACCGCGCATCACTGTTGTTCACAGAACGAGCGCGAGCGGTCGGCCCAATTGCCAAAGCCACGAACCCAACGAACGCAACAAGTATTGTAATTTTACGCATTCGATTCATCTCCCTCACCCCTATTAGGTCCAAGCTGCACCTTCCGCAGCCTGGCACTCTGAGTCAGAGCAGTTTCTTTGCCAAATCTATCGCTGCAACTGCTCCGTTTACTCTAAAACCCAGTTCCTCCAATGCAATGTTTTGCGGATAAATTGGAACACCCATACTGAATCATCTAAAGAGCCTTTTTCTGTTCCAAATTGAACAGTCAGGTAAGTTCACCCCTCAGCATCAAGCGAATCGTGTACACGGTTCGTATTGCCCTTGCAGCAAACATTCCATAGTGAGAAACTATACGAAGTTGGGAGGTCCCATGAAACCAAAGAAGACAGCGAAACTCGCGCTTCTGGCGGCTGCATTTCTGATGGCCATTCCCGCAATGGCCCAAACGAATCACATTTCCGGAAATTACATGGAATTTCGCAACGCCGATGTTTACACCGGCCCGTGCTTCGCGAATTCCGAAGTCGGCCTCACCGGCCAAAATGCCGTGCTTGCTTGGCAAGTCAGCGACGGCCAATGGAACGGAGTTTCTCTGTCTGGCCTCGGCGTAGTCGCCGTCGTTCGCGCCAGCGCCACTCTCGGCGATCCTTATGCGGACCCGCTGCCGGCCAGCGCTGTTTTCTTCGTGGATGCCCGCGCCAATAGCGCCCAGCAAGCCGCGCTCATTTCCTTTGCGCAAGCGCAATCCGCCGGTCTTCTCAATCATGTCGTGGCCACGAATGTCGCGCCGATTTCCTTTGCCGCCGACTCTGCCCGCATGGGCTGGGAAACCCTCGCCGTCGGCAACGTTGTAAAACTCTCGACCCGCGCCATCGACATGGGCGACATGATTTGCCACAACGAGGAAACCTACTATCCGCCGCTGTCCGCTCACTTGACGCATTCCATGCCTGTCGTCGCTCTCGACAGCAGCTACCAGGGAAATTCCCTCGGCGTAACCTGGGACGACGCCAATCGCCGCAGCTCCTTCGTCGGCAAATTCGCCGAATGAGCTGAAGCGCGCTGAATAAAGTTCGCCGAATAATTCTTTCGTTCCTGAACGCAAAAAACCCGCCATTCCGGCGGGCTTTTTCTTTTGCATCGGTGCGCTTGCTCCATTTAAGTTGCCTCGAAACCGCGCGCACGCAATAATCATCCCATTACTGTGAACGCTGATCCTTCATCGAGGAGACTCGCAATGATTCGTCGCTCGGCCCATTGCATTGCCGCAATCGCATTCGTCGTCGCGCTTTGTTTCACGGGCACTGCTTCAGCGCAAGCCCAGGACTACAAAGCTGCCGTAAGCTCCGTGCCCGTGCCCGCGGAAATCGCCGCGCCCGTGCGTGCGGTGCTGTCCCCGGCGTCTCTTTCCATTACGGGACCCAGCGGCCCGTTCTGCGAAATTTGGCTGCGCACAGACATTCCCGCCGCCGCGCAGCCCAGCACCGCTCTGGGTGTGACCTATGGCCAGCTCGTCGACGGAGAAATCGTCGGCGCAATTCACTTTGACGGCCCCGTGAAAGATTTCCGCAATCAGCCCGTCAAGACCGGCACCTACGTCATGCGTTACGGCCTGCAGCCCGTCGACGGCAACCATCAAGGCGTTTCAGATTATCGCGATTTTTTTCTCCTGACGCCGCCTGATCAAGATACTTCCGCCGCAAACCTCGCTGACAACGCCATGTACATGCTCAGCCGCAAGGCCACAACCTCGGGCCATCCTTCCGTCTGGAGCCTCGTCCCGACCGACAGCGCACCAACGCTGCTTCCCGGCACCAAGCAAGACACAAGCGAAGACCTATGGACCGTGTACTTCACGGCTGTGATCGGCCCTTCCCCGATGACCATCGGTCTTGTGATCTCCGGCCACGCCGCCACGCCCTAAGCCGCCCGCATGTACCTCTGCCCTAATTGTCAGCGTCCGATTAATTCTGCCAGTTCCATTTGCCCCTATTGCGGGGCAAGCCAAACCGAGCCTGACTCCGAACCGCCGCAGAAGCAGGCGAGGTCCGACGGCTCGCGGAAACTCGTCATCGCGGTTCTGTGCGCCGTCGCCGGCATCTGGGCCATCATCTGGCTTGCGCTTCCGCTGCGTTTCGAAAACCCGCGTCCGGCTGCGGAGCGCTCCGCTGTCGAAGCCCTTCGCGACATCCAGCATCAGCTTGCCACCTACGAAAACGGCGCCGGAGCCTTCCCTTCATCGCTCGAAGCGCTCGGCGAGCCAGCTCGCGAAGCCGCGCAGACCGCCATGGCCGGTGGCTATTCCATCCGATACACGCCAACTCAACCCGACGCCACCGGCAACCCCCATGCTTACACTCTCGTCGCCGTCCCTCAAAACTACGGCTACCAGAACCTTTATACGGACCAATCCGGCGTGATTCGCGCCACGCGCGACAATCGTCCAGCCACCGCTCAGGATCCGCCCTTGAAGTGATTTGCGACGAATACGGCCCGCAGCGCCTCGATCAAAATCTCAATCAAAACGAAAACCAAAAACAAAAGCGCCGCGAGCGCCCGGACCCTCCGCGCAAACTCGCGACGCTTTCAGAACTCTGAAGCGGTCGTTACTACCTGCGGCGCCCTTTCTTGGCGCGCCCCTTCGCTTTCGCCTTTGGCTTTGACTTCGCCTTGGCCTTCTTTCGCGGCGCGGTCTTCTTGGTCTTCTTCGCCTTCGACGGCTTCTTCGCCTTGCTCTTTGCCGCTGATTTCCGCGCAGTACCTCCCCGTGCCGGCTTCGGAGTCAGGCCGCGCGCCGGCGCATGTTCCGGCTCAGCTTCTTCTTCATCGTCGCCGGACTCGATCTCAATCACTTCCTCTTCGGCGACTTCCTCATGCTCATCGCCGCCGGGCTCGGCTTGTTCCTCTTCTTCTTCAAAGCCGGGGAGCTCGTTGTCTTCTTCGTTCTCGTGAAACTTCGCTTCGAACATGTCTCTCCTCCGTGGGCTCTCGGCTCAGCGGCAAAATCCCACTTTGTTCTTTTAATCGCACTCCTGGAAGTTTGTCAAGGCGCAAAGTCAGCACACCCCGAACAGAAAATATTGCCACTCCTATGGCAATACATATTCTTCATATATAGATGATTATAAATGGTTTAAGTCTATCGAGGAGAGACGTTGAGCCGGTCGCCCACTTCCAATTCCCGGCTGGCTAGGAAGGGATTTGCCTGCTTGATCGCTTCGACGGTCGTTCCATACTCCCGCGCAATGGACCATAGCGTCTCCCCGGAACGTACCTTGTGTTCCACCGTTTGATGCTGAGCGGCCGTCTCCGTGGCCGCCTGCGCGTGTTCCGTCGAGCGCCGCGCTACCGTCGCCGTGCGCGGCGCCGTTACCGTTTCGCCCAGATAGCTATTCTCATAAATGCGCAGCGTACGTCCCGCCGGCGTTCTCGAACTGCGCAAACGATTCCAGCGCTGCAATTCACTCACGCTCACGTTGTACCGCAAAGCGATGCTCTCCAGCGTATCCGTTCGATGCACACGATAATAAATCAGCCGGACGCGCGGCGGTGCAGCCGGAACCATCAGCACGGTCCCGTCCGCTGGCGGATCGTGTGGATCGATCAGGTTCACGTTTTCCAATGAAGCGAGCGCCACATGATATTGCCGCGCCACTTCGCCAAGCGTTTCGCTCTTCGAAAACGTCGTCAGTCTCCACGACGTCAGCTTGTCCGCCGGAATGCCCGCAATCTCCGTCTTCAGCTTATCGCCCGTGCCCTTGGGCACCCGCAGCACGAAGTTGGGAGGTGTCACTCCCCGCACCAGCTCAGGATTGAGACCCTGCAGATCATCCAGCCCCGCTCCCGTCGCATCGGCCACCAGCCGCAGGCTGATCGAATGATCCATGCTCACGGAATCGAATTCCGGTCCTGGATCGGCATCCACGTGAATGCCGTAAAGCCCCGGGTCCTTCGCCACCAGCGCAAGCGCCAAAATGATGGGAACGTAGTTTTTCGTTTGCTCCGGCAGCGCATTGCGTTGCTGCAATTCCCAGAAATCCGCGTAGCCCGTGTGCTCAACCGCCCGCGTCACGTTCATTGGTCCGGAATTGTACGCCGCCATCGCCAGATACCAGTCGCCAAACGTCTGGTATAAATCGCGCAACGTTTCCGCGGCCGCTTCCGTCGCGGCTTCCGGATCGTCCCGCTGGTCCACCCAATACGTCCGGTGCAGGCCATATTCCTCGCCGCTGTACGGCATGAACTGCCAAATTCCCCGCGCGCCTTTGCTCGAAACCGCCCGAGGTTTGAACGCCGATTCCGCCTGCGCCAGGTAAATCAAATCCAGCGGCAACCCTTCCTTTTTCAACGTCGATTCGATCATCGTGCGGTATCGGCCGGCGCGCTCCAGTCCCATCTCCACGATCGCCCGCCCGCGCGGCGACGCAAAAAAACTCAAATACTGCAGCACGGATGGATTGAGCGTCAACGGCAAGTCATGCGGAACCGTAATCAGCTCTTTTTCCGCCGTTTCCGCCAGCCGTGGATCGCTCGCTGGCAGGTTCTCCATATTGGCGATTTCTTCGATGGGCGCTGTAGATTCAGGTGGGGCTTGAACGCTGGTGTCGTCGGAATTGTCCGCGCTTGCCGTCGCGCTGGCGTTGTCTCCCGCGTCTGCCGCGTCTGCGGCATCTTCATTGGCCTCGGCGGTCGCCTCGTCCTTTTCCTCCGTCGCCATTTCATCGGTTTGCATCGTGTCTACGATGCGGTTGAAGAGATCTTGCAGCCTCACGTCGCCCGTCGCCTCCAGGTTGCTCTTCATCAGCCGGTTGAGCGCCGCATGGAAGTCTTTGCGCGCCACGTCGAGCTGGCCTGCCTGATAGGCTTGCTCGCCCGCATTAAGACTCGCCTGCACCTCATCAATAAGCGCGTCGACCCAGGGACGTGGGCTCGGCGTGAGACCGCTAAAATCAGGGGGATTCTGCGGAAAGGGCAGCTCGCCTACGCTGGCAAATATCGCCGGCGAAACCGAGATCTGGGGCGTAGCAGCCGGCTGGCGCACTTGGACGCTGTTCTTGGCCGTCTCTTCGCAGCCCGAAAATCCGGCCAGAGAGACCGCCAGCGCCGCCGCTACCAGCGCAATCCCTTTTCGTCTACTCAATTGTCCTCACAGCGCCTTACCATCAGGCCTCGCGCAATCTTTCTTTGCGACGATTCGCTAGGGACCGCGGCGCGCTTTGCCCGCACGCTTCTGCGTAACCGGCTGAACGCGCGGTTTCTGCGCTCCGGTGATTCTGCGGAGCCGCTTCCCTTCACGCCTAACCGCGACTATATCGTGCGACCCTCTATACTATTGACGCCTGGGCTGCGCCAACGTTTGCTCGCTTATGCGGCACAAATTTGTCCGCATCCTACCAAAAATTGTAGGGGGCTGGGAAGCCTGGGTCAACCGGCCGTCCGGCCAGGCGTGCCAGAACCGAGAACCCGAGTACTACTGCTCCTCGACTCGGCCCGAGAGCCAGTTGTGTGTCTAGTTTGCGCTATTTTGCCTTTTTTAGTCACTCGTCACTAACCACTGCCTCTACCCCAGCCCCTGCCGCAAATCCTCGATCAAATCCGCCGCGTCCTCCAGCCCGATCGACACGCGCACCGTCCCCGGCCCCACTCCCGCGCGCTCCAGCTCTTCCCGCGACATGCGGTAATGCGAACTGTAAATCGGCAGCACCACCAGCGACTCCACTCCGCCCAAGCTCGCCGCCAGCGAAAACACCTGCACGCGATCGCAGAATCGTCGCGCCGCCGCAATTCCGCCCTTCACGTCGAACGACAGCATTGCGCCAAAATCCTTCATCTGCCGCCGCGCCAATCGATGATCCGGATGCGACGCCAGCCCCGGATAATGCACCTTCGCCACCTTGCGATGCGCCTCCAAAAATCGCGCCACGGCCATCGCCGTCTCGCACTGCCGTTCGACGCGCACCCCCAGCGTCTTCATCCCGCGAATCAGCAGGAACGCGCCCTCCGGGTCCATGCACCCGCCCAAATAAATAATGTTTTCGCGCACCCGCCCAATCCACTCTCGCGAGCCCGCCACTGCCCCACCAATCAAATCCGAATGCCCGCCGAGATACTTCGTCGCGCTGTGCGCCACCATATCGAACCCCAGCGCAATCGGCTTCTGCAGCGCGGGACTCGCAAACGTGTTGTCTACAATCGACACCAGCTTGAACTCCCGCGCCAGCTCGACCGCCCGCCGCAAATCCACCAGCCGCAGCGACGGATTCGTCGGCGTCTCCACGTACAGGCAGCGCGTCTGCGTGGTCACCAGCTCTTCGACCCCCGCCAGGTCCGACTCCACGTGCCGCACGCGAATCCCCATCCGCGGAAACACGTCGCGCATCAGCCGGTACGTCCCGCCGTAAAGCTGCGCCGTTGAAATCACTTCATCGCCCGCGCTCAACACCGCCAGCAGCGCGCTCGAAATCGCCGCCATCCCCGACGCGGCCACAATCGCCGCCTCGGCTCCTTCCAGCGCCGCGATTTTCTCCTCCGCAATCGCGAGCGTCGGATTCCCGTACCGCGTGTAGATGTACGCCGAGCTTTTCCCCTCGGCCCAGCGCTTCATCTCCGCCGTCGACGAAAACGTGAACGTCGAGCTGCGCACAATCTCCGGCGCCACCGGCCCGCCCCGCCCGTGCCGCGCCTCCCCGCGATGTATCGCCGTCGTCGCATCCCCCCAACGATCAGCAGATTTCTTCGTGGTCTTGTTTTTGCGTGTTTTCATGCCGCGTCTCCCCAATTCCTCACTTTGCTCGCCCGCTTCGCTTTTGCCCTCGCCATTCGCTTCACTCCTTGCAGCGCCACAGATTCAGCCAGTGCAATTGCTCGTTTGCCTGTCCTGGGTGGCACAGGCTCTCAGCCTGTGATGGATAAATATCCACATCCACTCACCGGACTGCACTCCACAGCCTAAGAGGCTGTGCCACGTCGCTCCCCACGTCTTATTGATTTCTTAAGCTAGACCACGGCCACTCTTCGGCCGTCTTCACTAAACCAGCAGCAACCGGATTCCGCAGGATATAGTGACGCACACGCAAGAATTCGTCTTCATTTCGTATCCATCGATCGAACGATTCGTCCTGCCAAAATGGCACTCCAGTTCGGTTCAAGACTGTGTTGGCACGTCGGCTTGTTGTTCCTTTGATGCCCTGGGTGATTCGACGCAACTCCGTCTGCGGCTCAAGCAAAACGTGGACATGATTTGGCATCACGACGTAGGCATGTAGCTTGTATTCTTGCTGCGCGGCCTCTCCATACTGCAGTGATCCGATGACGCATGATGCAATTCGCTCATCCTTTAGCCAAAGTGGGCCCGATTCGGCACGATCCAGTACAGCATCGAGCGACCGAAACGTTCGGCCGTCAGACTTGCTCCCCGCAAACTTCTTCGTCAGCGACCTTGGCAGGGATCCAGTCAGCCGCCAAGTCACAAAAAGGATTCTTCCATCGGGAAGCCAGTGTGGCAGATTCCGGCGATAGTATGCCATACTTGTAGCACAGGCTCTCAGCCTGTGGACCGCGCCCATCATCTCAAATCGCCCCGTTCCGCACGACACCTTCGCGCACACCGCCCACTCCGCAAACCGCCATTTTGGCCTGCGACAAGGCACTCCAAGCCAGCACCTGTACGGAAGTCGAGTTTACCTTCCGGATGTGCGAGGACTGCACGCGGGCACGACTCAACTAAAATGTAAATGGTCGTAAATCCCATCTGAGATATTCCGGAGGCTCAGCGTGAAGCTGGTTAGCTCGTATGGAGAGATGTGGGCCCGAAACAAAAAGAACCTTGGCCATGGCGAACTGCAAAACGGCAACCGGGGAATCTACGTGCTCTATGCCGGATCTTTCCCTATGTACATCGGGAAAGGTAATCTCCACAGCCGGCTTCATGGTGCCTGCATAAGCAAGCGAAGAGGCAAAGCCTGGGACCACTTCAGTTGGTATGCCGTCCCAAACAATGACGTGAGACATAACCTTGAAGCACTGCTGCTGCGCATCCTTCCGTTCTACCTGCGCCCGCTGACACGTCAGCGTGGAAAACTCGGCGGCGCCGAAAAAATAAAAATGGCCGATCGAAAGTCAGAAATATTTTTCGCGGCAAAAGGACTGCCTAAAAAGCAACACGGCAAAAAGCTTCGAAATAAGTAGGCAGAGGTGGTAGCTGATCGCGGCCCGAACCGATTATTTTGAGGTAGGAAAGATCAACCTTTTCGCAGTCTCAGTCGCAACTTGAACGAAGATTTCCTTGAGCCCATCGGCGGTTGGCCCCTTCAGTTTCGCCCACAATTTTTGGAATCTTTGAGCTGCCAGAGCAGTCTTTGGTGTGTCGCGAACAAGATCGTCAAAGCTTGCTTTCAGCGTTTCCTTTTCGTCGGGTTTCAGGTCCGTCGCTTCGTCTGTAAGCTCGCGAGCTGCATCAAGCCGCTTCGCAGTCCATGGATAGGGATGACCACATTGGTGACAAAATGAGGGTGGATCTTCTGGAATCATACCGTGGAATCTTCCCGAATGAAGATAGCCCCTGATGTCAGCCTTACAGTCCAAGCAGGCAGTTATTGTCTCTGCTCCACAGTCAGAGCAGAATTTTTCGCAGCGCTCGCGGTTTGTCAGCGAAAAAGCATTCCTCAAATGTCCGTTGAGACAAACCTGGGACACATCGAAGCCATGTTTCTCTCGACCGACCGAATACCGCATGCGGCGATTCTTCTGCACCACGCCGACCGCCGTCAAGCTCTTTTGCATGCTGACGCTGTCTGCCATTTTCCTCTTGACTTTTAGTTAACTATATGGTACACAATATCTTCGACTGGATATTCCAGCCGAACGGGAATGGAAAAAGAGAAAAGAGAAAGTCGGGCCGCGGAAACGCGGCCTTTTCGCTTTTATGCGCATGCGAGGCAAAAGGACGGCGAATCTAATCGAGTAAGGTAAGTATCCCCTCTGGACAAGTATGCTATGATGAGACCACAAATGGGGGTGCGAGATGACCCCCTACAGCGCAATCGAGCACTTAGCCTCGGGCATTTTCGGAGTGCGGCGCAACGAGCGGATTGTTTGCATGATATCTAACCCCCTTTTTATCGGCTATTGGGATGAAAGTGGAACTGACCCTGGCACTGGAACGAAATCAAAATCAGATATGCCGATTTTGTTGGTTGGCGGGTATCTGGCGCATGTACGCGAATGGGAGAGCTTTGAGGCAAGATGGAAGACTATTCTGAAGCGAGAAGGTTTGACGCTTTTTCATATGGTGACGTTTGTCAACTTACAGAAACCCTACGGCTCATGGACTGAAGAAAGGCGTGAATCGGTTATAAATGAATTGTTGGATGTGATAGCGGATTGTCCGCGAGTATGGGTAGCTTGGGCAATCGAGATCGACGCTTACATGGAGATAATCAAAGCACGCAATCTTCTTGAAACCGACATTACTCGCGCCTACCACATTTGCGCAAAGCGATGCATGGAAACTATACACAGTTTGGCGTTCGTTGCCGGATATGCGCCAAAAATATTGCACATTTTCGACAAAGGAAATTCGGCATGGCCAAGTTTTGAACCCTCTTTCACCGACGAGATGTTGGACGCCCTAAACATCCTTCATCCAATCGCGCAGAGCAAAACAGACGTAGTTCCGCTTCAGGCAGCCGATATTCTGGCCCATCAAGTCGCAAAAAATGTGTTGGTGTCTTCTGGCAGAGCGGCCACGCCACAAAGACTGTATACAAAACGATTATTCGGCAAGCCAGGATTGTACAAACATATCGACGTGCCCGAGTTAAAAAAACTCTACAGCGAAGAGTTGGCAA
>JBAUEH010000065.1:0-39647 GCA_049678505.1 Candidatus Acidiferrales bacterium | reverse complement strand
GTCATCCTGCCGGCACGGAAGTGGGTGCGGCGCGCCTCTGCGCTGCTCTCACTCCGGTTTTGCACTCCTCTTGACGATCATCTTCGCCGCGGTCGACCGCAGCGTCTCCGGGACGCTTTTGCTGGTGCTCAGAATTTTCAAATCTCTCGGCGTCAACCGCGCCAGTTGGTGCATGGTGATGTCCAGTGGCGTCTTGGAATTGAAGATCAGGTTCTTCACAATCGAATAGCTTTTCATCCACAGCCGGTTGTGCGCGATGATGCGCAGAATCTCCATCGTCAGCGTCGTCATCGACGCGAAGCTTTCCACTTCTGCGTCCGTCAATCGCGGCGACTGCAGCACTGACCGCTGCACCACCTTATTCGGATCGCGGATCAAAATGATCCGCTCTTCCCGTCCGCCCGTGAGCGCCAGCTTCACGCGTTCCAGCACGTTCATCTTTGCCAGCCGCTCCAGCAGCGTCTTGCGTTTTATGGGATCGGGTTCCGCGGCTTCCAGCGCCTTGTTGAGTTCTCCGGTCGGCTCCGCGGCTTCCAACACCTCTTTGAGTTCTCCGGCGTCCGGCGCGCCCTTCCGCAGCTCCGCCAGCAAACCGCGCTGCTCTGGGCTCGCATTCGGCGAAGCCGCCAGCGCGTCGATCAGCGCCGGCGACGAACTCAGACGCTCCAAATTATCGAGCAACAACTGTATGCTCGCCGCCGACAGCTTTTTCGCGACTCTTTCCAGCACTCCTACCGGGCACGAAGCGTTTTTCGCCAGCGCATCCGCAATTCCCATCTCGTCCGTCAGATTCGCCGCGCAATAATACATCAGCGCCGGCGCCGCATCCTCGCGCGTGAGCGCCTCAAAAAAATTTTCCATCGGTACCTTCGTCAGCGCTTGCGCCGCGCGCTGCGCCACTCCTTCCACGTCGTCCATCGCCAGCACCGCCAGAATTTCCGCGCGCTCCGGCCCGCTCAGCGCTACTCCGCCCGTGCACACCGCCAGCTTCCGCTCGGGTTTCGCCTTCCCGAACACAAATTCCGCGCGAGCCGCGCTGCGCGCCTCGTCGCTAATATTCATCTCCTGGATTGGATTTCAGATTCTCTCGCGTAAGCGTTATTTTCCCGGGCTCGTTCGGCGGGCCCAGCGGAGGCACCGTCCGCCCGTTCAGCTCCAGCAGCACCGCATTCGACTTGCTCGCCGCCACCGTAAAACTATTCGCCGCGTGCAGTGTCAGCGTCTTCAGCGCTTCCAGCTTGCCGGAGAACACCACTTTTCCATCCGCGCTCACCGTCACCGTCGAAGTTTCGCCTGCTTCCACCTTCAGCTCCATCGTGCCGGAACTGTTCGACGTACCCGCCGCGCCGCTCGCCGTCTGCGGTTTGCCCGTCGCCGCTCCCGTTTGACCGCTCGTGCCCGATGTGCCCCCAGCCTGTCCATTTGTCGCCGTCGAATTCGCCGCTGCTGCGCTCGCCCGATTCGGCAAATTTCCCGCAGCCGTCGTTTGTCCCGGCGCGGGCATCGGCTGTTGCGCATTCAACGGTGCCGCGGGCGCCGCGCTCCCCAGCGAATCCGTCGTCGTCGCTGCTTTTTTGTGGTGCAACTTCGCCAGCACCGTCCTCAAAATAGGATGGCTCTGATGCCACGCGCTGATCGATGGCCCGTACGCGCGATGGACGTACCACCCGCCCGCAATAATCAGCGCCAGCGCCGCAATCGTTCCTCCGATCGCGAACCAATTCGGCCGCTTGCGCACCGGCTCCCTTGTCCACACCGCAATTTCCGGCCGCTCGCGGGTCTCCAGCGCGTATTCCGCCACCAAATTGTCCTCATCCATCCCCAAAAATCGCGCCACGGAGCGAATGAATCCGCGGTTGAAAATCCCCCCCGGCAGTTGTTCCCATCTCTCATTTTCCAGCGCCTCTAAGAACTTGACGCTGATTCGCGTCGCCGCGGAAATCTCCTCCAGCGACACCCCGCGCATCTCGCGCTCGCGCTTCAAGTGTTCGCCAAACAGGGTCGTCGTGCTCATTGCGGGCTTTTGCTGAAAACGCTGAAAAGGCTCACTAAAAAATATAGGCGGCCATCCAGGCACTGTCAATCGAAGCTCGCGGGCGCAGTACTATGCCAGGAAGATTGCCTTTTGCGCACGGTTTCTGTCGCAACCCGTTGCAGTTACCGCCTTGTCAACCTATAATGCCAGCGATGCCCGAGGGTAAACTGCAGGACACCGGCTCGGCCTTCGGCGCCCCTAAACTTAAAGTGTCTGAACCGAAGCCTTTCCACGGAATCGAACGCCGCCATAACCCCGCCACCGTGCGCGTCGAGCCCGACGCGGGCGAAGTCTCCGTCTTCCACGAACTCGGCAAGGCGCTAACCTCTTCTTTGCAGCTCGATCAGGTCCTCCGCACCATCATGGAGAAAATCAACGAAGTGTTGCATCCCGACACTTGGTCGCTGCTCTTGATGGACACCGAAAAGCAGGAGCTCTACTTCGAGATCGCCACCGGTGAAGGCGCCGAAGCCCTCAAAGACGTCCGCATCAAGCTCGGCCAGGGAATCGCCGGCTGGGTCGCGCAGACCGGGGAAGTCGTTGTCGTTCCGGACACGCGCACCGACTCGCGCTTCTTCGCGCAAGTCGACGACAAGACCAAAATGCAAACCCGCTCTATCGTTGCCGTCCCGGTCCGCTTCCGCGATCAGTGCCTCGGCGTCATCGAGCTCATCAACTGTGTTGGCGAAGAAGGCTTCAGCCCGCGCGAGCTCGCTCTTCTCGAGGCCCTTGCCGACTACGCCGCCATCGCCATCGAAAACGCCCGCCACGTCCAGCGCATTCACGAGCTGACTATCACCGACGATTGCACCACTCTCTACAACGCCCGCCACTTGAATTTCATGCTGGACACGGAGATTTACCGCTCCCATCGCTACAGCTACGAATTTTCCATCATCTTCATCGACCTCGATCATTTCAAGGCCGTCAACGACACCCACGGCCACCTGTGTGGCTCGAAGCTCCTCGGCGAAATCGGCACCATGATCAAAAACAATTGCCGCCTCATCGACTTCGCTTTTCGCTACGGCGGCGACGAATTCGTCCTGCTGCTCCCGCAAACGTCCAAGGAAAACGCCTGCCGTGTCGCGCGCCGCTTGCATTCCCTGATCAAAAAAACCCCATGGCTCAAGGATGACGGCCTCGACGTCCACCTCACCGCCAGCGTCGGCGTCGCTTCCTTTCCCATCGACTCGGCCGACAAAGCCGGCCTTCTCCATCTCGCCGACGAAGCCATGTATCTCGTCAAGAACACTACACGCGACCGCGTAGCTGCCGCCTCCTCCGGCGTCCTCCCCGAATCCTAGAGTTTTGCTGAAGACACCTTTCGTTGTCATTCCGAGCGAGCCCCGATTTTTTTTCACCGGGACAACGAGCAATCGGCGGTGTACCCTCGGTTTAGCGTTTGTAGCGCAGAGCTTCGTGCTTTGCGAAGTTCTGTGGCTTCTCTTTTTATGGAGCGCGACGCGCTTTTGCGTCCTGGATGCTCCTGCGGAACGGCTCGACGTCGTTTTGCTTTCCTGTAAGCGTCAAAAAAACGAGCAACAATATGAGTTACATCCAAAGGCAGCCAAGTGCGAACTGCTCTGCCCCTGGCGGCGACCATGCAGGCAGCCACAGTCTGCGAAAAGGTATGACCGCCAAGAGGGAAACGCGATCAGGCATCTCGCCAGAAGCGGATATCTTGTTGACCCCAAGGTCACCATTTCGTCAGCAAACCACAGGAAAAAATGTAAGCCCGAGGTGCGGATTCTGCATCGTCAGGCCGGTCTTGCGGCCTGCTGCGCGGCAGGGGGGATCGCGGATTCCTTCGCCGCCATCCGCGCGAACATCTGCCGCATCGCCTCTGTAGATCCCGGAGCGCGTTTCTCGCGCCACGCCTCCAACCGTTTGCAATGCTCTTCGAGCTTCTCCCACGCGTGCGGATTCTTGAAAATGGTGCGCCATTCATGGGCGATTGGGCGTACCGATTCCCACACGACCCATTGCTCGCCCGAGTTCTCGAAGAAAAACTCTTCGTCGATCAACCCGCGGCTCACAATATTCGTCACCATCTCCCAATAGCTCACCACCATTCGCATGTACGCGTTCTCCTTGGAGCCCGGAGGACAGATCTTCATGGCGTCTTCCGCGCTCTTCGGATGAAAATTCGCCATGAACCACGATCGTGCTTCCCGCATCGTCGGTTCGCGGCGCAGTTCGTAGAGATGCAACATCAAATTCACCTGTTCGTGAGTCACTTCTGCCATGGTCATCCTCCTTGGATGTTTCCGCCTGTTTGCGGAGGTATCGTTGGACTCCCCTCGGGCCCCAAGAGCGTCACGCGATGCGCGCTGATCAATTTCACTCCGGCGCGATCCATTTCCAGAAGAATCCTGCGGCGCAACTCGCGCGCCACCTCGTCGTTGCGATTCGGCGCGCTCTTGAATTGCATGCGCAGCGTGGTCCCGGTGAGTGCCAATGATTCTACGCCGAGGACCTTCGGCCCGTCCACCAGCAGGGGCGCCCATGCGAGGTCCTCGCGAATGCTTGCGGCGCATTTCTCCAGCACCGCCAGCGCTTCCTGTGCCGCGCCTTCGCTGGGAATGGTCACATCCAAAAAGTGTTGCGACCAGTCGCGGCTCAAATTCGCCACCTGCCCGATTTGACCATTGGGGATCGTCACCAGGGCGCCTTGGCCATTGCGCAGCACCGTGCGCCGCAACGTGATGTGCTCGACGCGCCCGGTTTCGCTATTCAGTTTGATGACCTCACCCACGGTGTACTGGTCTTCGAAAATGATGAAAAATCCATTGATCACATCGCGCACCAGGTATTGTCCGCCGAAGCCCAGCGCCAAGCTCGAAAGTCCCGCCGCCGCCGCTACCGGAGTTTCGTGAAATCCAAACTCCGGCAAAATCATCAACACCGCGCCGATCACTAGAACCGTCGTCGCCACGGTGTAAAGCACGCCCGCCATGGTGCGCGTTTGCTCCTCTCGCGCGTGTGCGGCACGCGTGTCGCTGCGCGCCACGATGATCATGTGCGTTGTGTACGCCCGCAGCAGCCGGTTGAGCAGGAACGCACCGATGGCGATTACAAATACGCGTACAGCGGGAGCCTCGATATTCTGCGGCAAACCGAAGGCCGGGAGCATCACCCAAATCGCGGCGATCACGATGACTATCGATCCGACACTGAAGAGCAC
Source organism: Candidatus Acidiferrales bacterium (assembly GCA_049678505.1). Lineage (GTDB taxonomy): Bacteria > Acidobacteriota > Terriglobia > Acidiferrales > UBA7541 > DAHUXN01. The sequence continues at coordinate 34,425 of JBAUEH010000065.1, read as the reverse complement.
GCTCGCGATGGTGCGCGCTTGCTCTTCGCGCGCCGCGTCCGCTTTGCTTTGCGTCTTGGCGTCCTGCACCATCCGCGACGTCAACAGGCGCAACACCCAGATCAGCAGCAGGGCCGCGGCCGCCACGATCAGCACGCGGAGTCCGGTGCCCTTTGCAAAGTCGAACCTACTTGCGAGAAACTGCGTCATATATAATCAGCGGTGAAAGAGCGGAATTATACCATCCTGATTCGCGGACGGTTTTCCGCGATTCATCAGCGCAGGAGGTGCCGTAAATGGACCCGACAAGACGCGTTTTCTTGACATCGTTCGTGCCTGGCGTCGCGTTGGCGGGCGCAAGCTTTTTGAGCGCCACTTCGGTTCTGGCGCGCTCCGTGCAGGATTCTGGCCAACTTCCCAATCAGGTGCAACATCCCACTCCGAATCCTGCCAATGAGCGTGTGGTGCCGGTGCCGCCCCCTTCGAAGGCGCAACTCCGTCAGAACGAGCGCGACCTCCGCAAGGACGTTGACCAGTTATTCTCGCTTGCGCAGGACCTCAAGAGTCTTGCCTCAAAGAGCGACGCTTCGGAGGAACTTTCTGTGGGGCTGATCCAGAAGACCGAGGAAATCGAAAAGCTCGCTAAGAAAATCCGCGACCTCGCCCGCTCCTGAGCGCTACGCGTCTTTGGCAGCGCCGGCCGGTCATCTGCGTAAGCGTTTCTTTCTCGTTGTCAGGAAGCGCAAGGACTCATCACGATCTGTATGGTCGGCTAAAATCGGTCGCTGCCTTTACCGTCCCTCTCTGACGCTGTAGAATTGCTCCGGGTGCCGCGTAACTCCCTTCGGCTCCCTCACGCGCCCGTAGCTCAGATGGATAGAGCATTAGCCTCCGGAGCTAAGGGTCGGGGGTTCGAATCCCTCCGGGCGCGCCACTTACTCCTTTTGACGAAATTGTTGAAATCGCCAGCCGTACCCTTCGGGCGGTGGGATACGAAGTCTTTGAGTTTCAACGGACCTCCAACCGTGCCGAGTTTAGATGTCGCATCAGCTCGAGACTCGGAGCCATTCTGAGCTTTCTATTCGCGTTTACTGAGGAGTCTGAGTTTTGCAATGGACAGGTAGGTAACGCGGCAAGCACCGCTTCACAATGACTTTTCCTTCTGCGTCAGAGCGCGCCGCTGATACAGAAATGACACAGCGAGCAGCAGCACACCAAGCACAAGGAAAGAAACGATGCGGTAGAAACGGCTGAGCGTCGAGAGATCATACAGAAACACCTTCACCGCCACAATCGCGAACAGCGTCAGCGCCTGCCATCGCAAGATCGCGGCACGGCGGGCCATGCCGATCAGAATCAGGAGCGTCGCATAGAGAGTCCACAGCATCGAAAGTCCCAGCTGCTGCGCCAGCCAGTTTTCGATTCCCAATCCGTGCGTCCGGCCCAAAAAATCCCAAATTTCCAGCGACAGCGCGATCAGTGCATACACGTTTGCCGCAATGGCCAGCGACGCAAATGCGTTGCGTTCTCCTTCCCCGAATTTCGCCGCGATATCGCGCACAAACAGGCAGCCCAATGCAAAGCAGGCCACCGCGATCATGTAGGTCATGAAGCGCTCATTCCATAAAAAGACGTTCGCTGGAATCGACGAAACAATGAGCCGCATCGCAGTAATGGCAAAAAGAATTAGTCCCGCGCCGCGCAGCCGCACCGACGCATTCCGTGCACCCGTCCAGACCAGCAGAGCGCCCTCTACGGCCCACACAATCGTCAGCCATTGATGATCCAGGCGCGCCGGAACCGCCAGTGAAACACAAACCAATGCAAGCCCTGTGAAAAGCGGCCGGGCTGCAACTTTCGCGCGCGAATCGGGCTTCGAAGCATCGGGCATCAGCCGCTGTGCCGCCAAATGCGCCGCCGCAAGCGCAAGAAATGCGAGCGTCAGTATCCAGCGATCTTGGGGCCATAACATCTGCCGCAACGCTACAAGGAACAACGTCAGGTTGCTTATGGCGACAAAAGTTTCGAGTTCATTCAGTCGGCCGTCGCGCCGCGCCCGCATCAGCGGGAGCGCGGCGAAAACTGCAAAGAAAATCACCGCGAACGTCATTGTGGCTGACAGCTTTTCCGCTGAATAAAATTCGCCGTACCAGCCCCCAAAATAAATTTCCATCGCACAAAACGCCACCGGCGGCAGCCAGTTCCAGCGCCGGAAGCGTTCGAGGACCAGAACTCCGCCGGAAAGAATCGCCACGTAGCCAAAAAGCACAATTTCGTGGTCCGTCCCGGTGTTCACAAGTCCCGGCGTTAGAAATCCCCCAATCAGAGCCAGCAGCGCCAACCGTTGTGAATCGCGCTCCAGCGCCACCACGGTTATTACCGCCGTAACCACGATCATTCCGCCGAACACTTCGCCGGTACTGAAAACTGCGTAATAGTGCCAGCCGCCCCATAGCGACAGATACAGCACTGCCGCTCCTAGCGCGGCGATGCTCTCGGAAAAATACTTGTAACCGCTCCGCAGCAGCCACTCGCTCCATGCCAAAAGCGCCGTTCCGCAAATCAATCCAACGGAAATGCGGCCGTGGGCTCCAATCCAGTTATTTTCGAAAGCGTATTCGATGAAGAACGCCGCGGCGAAAAGGATGGCCACAATGCCGACGTAATTCAGCCATCTTCCCGCCACGATGCTTTCAAGATCCCCAGCCTGCTCTGACGTCTTTGTTTCTGGGGCCGGATGAACAAAGTGCTTCTGGCTTTTCCCCGTCGCCTGCGTGGCGTCCGTTTCAGGATGCATTTGCATCATCGGAGGCACTGTCGGCAAGAGGGGAGCGCGCGGCGTGGAAGCGCCTTGCGGGCTGCTCACTGGAGTTTGCGTTACTGGCGCTGTGAACCGCGGTTCAATCGCTGGCTGCGGAACTGCCAATTTGTGCGCGGCTTCCCGTTCCTCGTACAGACGCGCGAGCGCTTTTTCGATGCCCTGAATTCGCAGCTCGAGCCGCTGCAATTCGCGGTCAACAGCACAGGTTGTCCCGCGTCGCTCCAAATTTCGCACGCGGGCAAATGCAGCAATCGCCAATGCAGGAGCAATGACAAGCGCCAGCGCGGCAAGCACGATGAATAGCACGCCTGGTTCCATGGCGGGGAAAGGTCTTGCTCACCATAGCACGCGGCCAGCGGGTGAACAACTGCGACAGTCCTTCGCCCCTCGTTCTGGAGTCCGTACTGGAGTGAGCCTGCACGGTGCTAACCGTCACCCGAGCCTGTTCCGTTCGGTGGAAAGAAATTCGAAGGAACGTTGAAAGGTAGACTGACGACGCCGGTACCGGTTTCTGTTACGTACGGGTTGGATGTGCTCCAGTAGGTGATCTCACCGCTCGCTGTAAGATTCGTCGGCGCGCCCACCGGCGAATAGCAATCCGACGTGCAGCCATAGGCGGCCGTGTTCAACACTGGCAGGCCGTCCGGCCCAAGACTATTTTGCACTTCGTTGTTGAACACCCCCTGCGCCAGATGGTTCGCATCCGGGTCCGACGAGGAAATCGTGAAATAGGTGATGTTCAGACTGTTGGCGCTGGCTCGCGGCACCGCAGCAAAGACCAGCATAGCAAGGCCTAGTACTGTCATAACTAAACGAAGCGATCCCTTGGCCGAAGTGACGCACTGCTTCATAACCGACTTCTCATTCATCATTATCTCCCAAGCGGTGCTCTAGCACCTGAGCTAGACGTTTGCGCTGAACCTAAAGCGCCTACTGAATACCTGCAATCGAAACTCCAAAACGTCGTGCGTCATCGTTGCAGTAACAAACAGAAAACAAAAACATTACTACGCGCACGATGAAGGGAGGCGCTCCTGCTCTATTGCAATGCGAGGCCAAGCGATAATTCCTTCGCGTCTATTCGTCCCGTCCCGCCCGCGACGCGCCCCATATCATCGCCAATCCAAACACGAGCATGACTACGCCCCACCACAAATCCAAATCGAGCCAGAAGTGCCACACTTTTTGCGCGGACGTGAAAAACGCTCCAAAAATCCCCAGCGCCGCGCCCATCGCCGAGAACAGCAGCCCGATCGGCCAGCGAATGTCGAGATCCATTTTACTTTCGCTCATCGAAACACCACATCCAGTACAACCGCAATAGCAATCACCACAATTGCCAGCGTCACCGGCCTGCGCAGAATCGCCAGGTGGCCATACGACTGCTTCTCCGTTAGCGAATATACTAACCCCTGCAGCTCCGACTCCGCGCGCGGCTTTGTGAAGAAGCTGATCAGCAGCGTCAGCACGAAACACGTCGTCCATGCAAAAATCGCGCGATCGAAATTCCCTGCCATTTCGCTTCGATACGTGATCCATCCATGAACCGTCGCGAAATAATGCAGTCCCGCCGCGCCGGTTCCCGCGGCTAAGCCCCAAAAGGCTCCATTCGCCGTCGTTCGCTTCCAAAACATGCCCAGCAGGAACGTTGCAAAAAGTGGCGCATTCACAAATGAGAAGATCAGTTGCAAATAATCCATAATATTGTTGAACTGCAACGTCACATACGCGGTTCCAATGCTGATCAGCACCCCCGCCACCGTCGCGATTTTTCCCATTGTTAAATAGTGCTTGTCGCTTTGTCCCGGTCTTATATAGGAACTATAAATGTCATACGTCCATACGGTGTTGAATGCGGTGACGTTTCCCGCCATTCCGGACATGAAACTCGCCAGCAGCGCCGTGATTCCCACTCCCAGCATCCCCGCGGGATAATATCTGGCCAGCAGCAGCGGCAGCGCCAGGTTGTAGTCCACTTTTCCTTGTAAAAGAAACGATGCGTGCGGCAGCACCGCCCACGCCGCCATTCCCGGAATGATCACCAGGAACGGAATGAACATTTTTGGCACCGCGGCGATCAGCGGCGTTCTCTGCGCCGCGATCATGTCGCGCGCGGCCAGCGCCCGCTGCACCACCAGAAAGTCCGTGCACCAATACCCGAACGAAAGTACGAACCCAAGCCCCGCAACCAATTGGAACCAATCCACACCCATCGGGTTCGCGCTCGCGCTTCCCAGGTTCGTCCACATGTGCATGAATCCCAAAGGCAGTCGCGCCGCCATTCCGTTCCACCCTCCCGCTTCCGCCACGGAAAGCACCGCCAGCGGCAGGATGCCCAACACAATCAAGAAGAATTGCAACACCTCGTTGTAAATCGACGAAGTCAATCCGCCCAAAAACGTGTAAACCAGCACCACCAGAGCCGAAAGCAGAATCGTGGCGTGAATCGACCATCCCAGCATCAGTTTGAACAGCAGCGCCATCGCGTACAAATTGATGCCACTCGCCAGCACCGTCATCACCGCGAACGTGATCGCGTTCAGCGCCCGCGTCTTTTCATCGAAGCGCAGCCGCAGATACTCCGGCACCGACCGCGCCCGGCTGCCGTAATAAAACGGCATCATCGCCAGGCCTACAAAAACCATCGCCGGGATCGCTCCCACCCAGTAAAAATGGCATGTCAACATCCCGTATTTCGCGCCGTTCGCCGCCATGCCCATCACTTCCAGCGCGCCCAGGTTTGCGGAAATAAACGCCAGCCCGGTAATCCATGCGGGAATCTTCCGACCAGACAGGAAAAAGTCCGTGCTGGTCCGCATCGATTTTTTCAGTTTGAATCCCACGCCCAGGACAAAGGCGCAGTAGAGAGCGATGATCAGGTAATCGATCCAGCTCAGGTGCATCGCTCAGTCATTCTATGTGAATCTCACAGGGAAGGGAACTAAGTTGGTAACCCGGCGAACAGACGCCACGGTCCTCGCGTCACATCGGCTTGATCCTCAGCAGCACGACTCCGTGTGCTGGCACATACGTTCTGTACTTATCCTCGAAAACGCCCAGGTCTTTCTTCAGCCACAAATCCCGGACCGTTGCGCGTCCGCTGATGCCAAGGTCCGAGAAATCCACTTCCATCGGGTCCGTCGTGTATTGCCGATTGAAGAGTCCCACTGCCTTGCTGCCGTCCGCCATCGGTTTCATCCACACTTCGAGCGGCCCTTCCTGCGTTATTCGGTGGCCCTGTTTCGCAAGAGGGTCCTGATCCACGGCAATCACTTCGGGGTTAGTCAGCAGTTCCACTGTGTACGGAGTCATCTGCGTCAAATCGTTCCCCGCCATCAACGGCGCCGCCAGAATCGCCCACAAACTCATGTGCGTCCGATACTCATCCTCATTCATTCCGCCGTTGCCCACTTCTAGCATGTCCGGATCGTTCCAGTGCCCCGGCCCCGAAAATTTCTCCAGTCCATTTTGCGTAAAGCCGTTTTCTGACATCACCCAATACTCATCCTCGATGTCGCTCGTCGTGCGCCATAGATTTCCCCCCACCAGCGGGCCCCATCGCCACACTTGATGTCTCCCGTATTCGCAAAGGCTGAACACAATCGGCCGCCCCGTTTTCTCAAGCGCATCGTGCATCTTCGTGTACGCCGCTTCCATCTCTTCTTGTGTCCCGGCAGGCTGGCACCAATCATATTTCAGGTAATCGAATCCCCACTTCGCGTACGTCTCCGCATCCTGCTCCTCGTGGCCTAGGCTGCCTTCATAGCCCGCGCAGGTCTTCGCCGCTGGCGAGGAATAAATCCCGATCTTCAAGCCTTTGCTGTGAACATAATCAGCCAGCGCCTTCATGTCCGGAAATTTCTCGTTCGGGTGGATGAATCCATCCGCGTCGCGCTTCCCGGACCACGTGTCGTCAATCACGATGTACGTGTATCCCGCAGCCTTCATTCCGCTGGACACCAATGCGTCCGTTTCCATGCGCACAATCTTGTCCGTGATTGTCTCCTTGAAGTGGTTCCAGGCGTTCCATCCCATCGGCGGGGTGGGCAGGAGGTTGCTTTGCTGGCCCAGAGCCGGCGTCGCCGCCGCCCAGCACAAAGCGGCGAAAAACAGTAAAGTAGCATTTTTCCTTATTGTCTTTGACATCAATGATTGCACGAATGACATCCCATCAGGGTGCAAAGGACAGCGTTGGGTTTGCTGACCACCGGCCACTTTGCACTGACCACCGCCTTCTTAGCCGTCTCCAAAGTCGATGCCCTCTTCCGGCTCTTCCATGGCTCCGTGGCTCTCCAGCAACCTCACGCAGCGGTTCCAACGCAAAATCGCGTCATCGTTTCCTTTGGGACGTATCTTCTCCGCCTCTTCGAAGCATCGCATCGCTTCTTCGAACAGTACGCGCAGCGTATGCGGCGGTCTTCCCGCGCGCAATTGCACCTTCGCGCGCCGTTCGTGCAGCAGCCCCAAATAATAGGAACGCTCGTAGGAGTCCTTCAGCCGCTCAAAAATCTTTTGCACTTCGCCATAGCGATCCGTTGGCGCGCCCGTGAACTGGTCCGTAATCGACAGCCCCAGCACCCGCAAAGCCAGTTGATGCTCCGGCTCGATCGCCAGAATGTCGTGGCAGATCGATTCCGCCTCTTCCGGCTCGTTCAGATAGCGATACAGCTCCGTCTTCGCAATCGCTTCTTCGATTCCTGATTTTGAAATCTTCTTCAACTCGTGGCCCATGCCGCGCTCCCTTTGCTTCTGCTCGCGTCAGCTCAGCTTCCCTCGCTGCCTTTGATTTTGCGCGCAATCCAAACCAATGGATCATAAAACTGGTCCACCACCCGCTCTTTCAGCGGAATGATCGCGTTGTCGGTGATGTGGATCTCCTCGGGACAAACCTCCGTGCAGCATTTCGTGATGTTGCACAGCCCGATTCCCATCTGATTCCGCACGCCCTTGATTCGCGACAGCCCGTCCAGTGGATGCATCTCCAGCCCCGCCACGCGCACAAAAAATCTCGGACCGGCGTACTCCGCGTGTTTCCCGTGATCGCGCAGCACGTGGCAAACATCCTGGCACAGAAAGCATTCGATGCATTTCCGGAATTCCTGCGGCCGGTCCACGTCCTTCTGATACATCTTCCAATCTGTTCCCGCGCGTGGACTAAACGCCGGAATTTTCCGGTTCACTTCGTAATTCCACTTCACGTCTGTCACCAGATCCTTGATCACCGGAAACGCCTTAAGCGGCAAAACCGTGATGGGCTTGTCCTGCGGCAGGGAATCCATTCTCGTTTTGCACGTCAGCCGTGGACGCCCGTTCACTTCCGCCGAACACGACCCGCACCGCCCCGCCTTGCAATTCCATCGCACCGCCAAATCCGGCGCGATATGCCCCTGAATGTAATGCAGCGCGTCCAGCACCACCATACCGGGACTGAGCGGCACCTTATATTCCACGGCCTTCCCGCCCGACGCGTCCCCGCGGTGCACCGCCATCACCACTTCTGCCACGTGCGCCTCCGCTGTACTTCCATCCGCTCTTATTTGTCTTCCGCGAACAACTGCTTCAACTCTTCCGGCATTTGCGGCACCGGCCGCTCCCGCAACTTCATTTCGCCGCCCTCTTTTACGATAATGTTGTTCTTCTTTCCCCACTCCGCATCGTAATCTGGAAAATCGATCCGACTGTGTGCGCCGCGGCTTTCTTTTCGCGCCAGCGCGCAACGCGTCACTGCCTCAGCCGCCGTCAGCATCGACTGCAAATCCCGCGCCAGGTGCCATCCCGGATTGAACAGCCGCGACCCATCCGCGTGCACACGATCCGCGCGCTCTTTCAGCCCCGCGATTTTCTTCAGCGCTTCCTTCAAATCGCCTTCATTCCGGAAAATCCCCACCAAGCTCTGCAGCGTCGCCTGCAACTCGCGATGAATCTCATGCGGACTCTCGCCCGCTTGCCGCTCGAACGGCGCCAGCATCTCGCGCTCCGCGTCGTCCACTTGTCCTTGCTCAATTTTCACTGCGCCGCTGTTTTTCGCGTAGGTTGCCGCCGCCGCTCCCGCGCGCTTCCCAAACACCAGCAAATCCGAAAGCGAATTCCCGCCCAGCCGGTTCGCGCCATGCATGCCTGCCGCCGCTTCGCCCGCCGCGAACAGTCCCGGCACCGTCGCCGCTCCCGTTTCCGCCTCCACGCGTATCCCGCCCATTGTGTAATGGCATGTTGGCCCCACTTCCATCGGCCCCTTCGTGATGTCCACGTCCGCCAGTTCCTTGAACTGGTGATACATCCCCGGCAGCTTCCGCTTCACGTATTCCGGCGGCTTTTGCGAAATATCCAAGTACGCGCCGCCATGCTCCGTCCCGCGTCCTTCGCGCACTTCCGTGTAAATCGAACGCGCCACCACGTCCCGCGTCGACAGCTCCATCCGTTTCGGGTCGTACTTCTCCATGAATCTCTCGCCCAACTTGTTGCGCAGTATCCCGCCTTCGCCGCGCACCGCTTCCGTCACCAAGATCCCCTGCACGCCCGGAGGCCACACCATTCCCGTGGGATGGAACTGCACGAACTCCATATCCATCAATTCCGCGCCCGCTTCATACGCCACCGCGAGCCCATCGCCCGTGTACTCCCACGAATTCGACGTGATTTTCCACGCCTTTCCGATCCCTCCGGTCGCAATCACCACCGACTTCGCTTTGAACACCACAAATCTTCCTTGTTCCCGCCAGTACCCGAACGCGCCCGCGATTTTCTCTCCGTCCTTCAGCAGCCGCGTCACCGTGCATTCCATGTATACGTCGATCCCCAAATGCACGCCGCGATCCTGCAGCGTCCGGATAATTTCCAGCCCGGTGCGGTCTCCCACGTGGCACAGCCGCTTGAACGTGTGCCCGCCGAACGCCCGCTGCATAATCTCGCCTGCGTCCGTGCGGTCGAACAGCGCGCCCCATTGCTCCAGTTCTCTCACGCGCTCCGGAGCCTCCAGCGCGTGCAGTTGCGCCATCCTCCAATTGTTCAGGAATTTCCCGCCGCGCATCGTGTCGCGGAAGTGCGTCTTCCAATCGTCCGCCGCGTCCACGTTGCCCATCGCCGCAGCCACGCCGCCTTCCGCCATCACCGTGTGCGCCTTGCCCAGCAGCGATTTGCACACCACTCCCACCGACGCGCCCTGATTCAGCGCCTCGATCGCCGCGCGCAGTCCTGCTCCGCCCGCACCGATCACCAGCACATCATGCTCATGCACTTCGAATTTTTCAGTCATTGTCTATTGTTCATTTGCCTGTCAAAATAGCCTCAGGTCCCGGATTGTTCCCATCGCCACCAGCATCACGTACAAATCCGTGAACGCCACGAAGAACAAGCTGATCCACGCAATCAGTTGGTGATGTTCATTCAAGAATGTCACGCGCCGCCAAATTCCCAGCCGCGTTCCGCCGAACTTCGCGCACGAATAGCAATCCACGTTTCCGCCCACCACGTGCCGGCACGAATGGCACGACAGCGTGTACGTCGTCAGCAAGCAGATATTCAGCAGCAGCACCAGCGAGCCCACCCCGATTCCGAAATGCCCGTCCCAGATGAACCCGCGCACCGCGTCGCGCCAAAGGAAAACCAGATACACGAACGACAAATAGAAGAAGTACCTGTGGATGTTTTGCAGAATCAGCGGAAACTTTGCTTCGCCGCCATAGTGATGTCGCGCTTCGCCCACCGCGCACGCCGGCGGATCCCAAAAAAACGCCCGGTAATACGCTTTGCGATAGTAGTAGCACGTCGTGCGAAATCCGAGCGGCCCGATCAGCACCAGCAGCGCTGGCGAAAGCGGCCACCAGCGATGTTCTGGATCGATCAGCGGGGAATAAAACGGAGAGAGATACGGCCCCCATTCATAGAAGTGCCCTTGAAATGCGCGCAGCGTCGCATAGACGACAAAAAGTCCTAGCCCGATGAACACGACCAGCGGCTGAACCCACCACAAATCGCGCCGCTGCGTCGCTCCCAGTCCCGCCCGCGTTTCAATGTTGCGCAGCCCCGCTTGCCCTGACGAAACGGCCATCCCTCACCGCCCTCCGCCAATCGCTCATCTCGAAACCCAAACCGCGCTGCTGCCTGCTTGCGACGCGCGCCATCTTATGTCTGTGTCTCCTCGCAAGTCAACGCGCACGCCTCGCCTTGACCGCATCGAATCTGCAATTCCGCGAAGCAGCTCGGCCTGAAAATTCTTTGTTGCGCAACCCACCGCTTCTGTTTATCTTGCTCGCAGCATTTGCGCTCTAGCCCAGCCGAATCGCTCTTGATCCCACATTGTTTTTTCTGAAAAAACAGGAGGCTGACTATGAAGCGAAAGACCATGTATTTTTTGCGGTGCTCGTGTTTGTTCTCGGCTTGGCCTTCGTGGGCGTGACCTTTGCCCAGCGGCCCGCCACGGACATAGATCCCGCCCGGCATCCTAACCTTGCCGACGCTCAGCACCACATTGCTCAGGCGTTTGACAAGATCGACGCAGCGCAAAATGCAAACAAAGACCAACTCGGCGATCCGCGGCGAAGGCCAAGCAACTTCTGGATCAGGCCAGCCGCGAGTTGAAAGAAGCCGCCGTGTACGCCGACCGTCATCACACCTAGGGCAGCGCGTCAGCCCATCGCGGTCGTTCGGCCGTTTTGCTTCGCGCGAACGTTGCACGTCTGCTGAGCGCCGCTTCAACGGTATTCGTGTGCCAACTTGACCATTCGCGCCGCGAACAGCCTGCGTGCTACCATGCCCGGACGATGTTGCTCCGCTCGCGCTTCGCTCTGATTTTCTCCGCAATCGTTTTTGCTTTCGCGGCGCGACCCGCTTCCGCCCAGCAGTCTTCTGCCTCCGCTGCCGCCTGGTGCAGTCAACCGCGCCCCGCCGCATTCGCGCATCTTGAACGCGTCGCTTCTCCCGACCCGTGGTTCGAAGTTTACCGAGTTGCGCCCGGCGTCTTCGCCATCTACGAGCCGCGACAGTTCGAAGAAGCCATCTCCTTTCTCATCCTCGGCAAGAATCGCGCCGCTATGTTCGACACTGGTACGGGCATGAGCGACATCAAGAAAGTCGTCACATCGCTCACTCATCTACCGGTCACCGTCCTCAATTCCCACACGCATAACGACCACGTTGGCGGCAATGGTCAATTCGATTCCATCGACGGCATGGATACTGCCTTCACTCGCACCAACGCCAAAGGCTCCTCCGCCGACGCGCAAGCCGAACTCGCGCCCGGCTCTGTTTGCGGCGCGCTTCCGCCCGGTTTCGATCCCAAGACCTACGCAATCCGTCCGTGGCACATCACACGTTGGATTCGTGACGGCGATACCGTCGACCTCGGCGGACGCACTCTCGAAGTCGTCGCCACTCCTGGTCACACGCCCGACTCGATTTGCCTGCTCGATCGCGCCAACGGCCTGCTCTTCACCGGGGACACGTTTTATCCCGCCACCATTTGGCTCTATCGCCCGGAAACCGATCTCGACGCCTACACGCGTTCCGTCAAACGCCTCGCGCTTCTCGCGCCGCAATTGCGTCTTCTTCTCTGCGCACACAACGTTCCTGTTGCCCAGCCTTCCGTATTGCCCAAGCTCGTCAGTGCTATCGAAGAAGTCCGCGCCGGCAAAATTCCTTCCACGCCCGCCGGCCCCGGCAAAGTCATCTTCCGCGTCGGCGCTATTTCCTTTCTCATGCGTCCGCTTTCTTCTTCCTCCGCCTCGCATTAATCGCCGACCCATTTCAAAGTTCTTCAGGCCGGCACCTGTGATTGGTGGGCCGTGTAGCGCAGAACTTTGCGCATTTCAAGGTCTGCGGCTTTTGGTTTTTGTTTGTCGTCGGTGCCCCATCCTTTGCGTCTTGTGCAAAGGATGGGGTATTTGCCTCCAGCACCTGGAAACGCGCGCCATCACCTGGCCTTTCGTTCGGTTCTCCTTCCGCGCGTCTTATCCGCGCGATGTGTCCGTCTTTGCTAGCCACTTGTCACTCGCCACTGCTTTGCAATAGGTATACGATAGCGCCCGTTTCCCACACAGGAGCACACCATGGTCGCCACTATGGCCGCACCCGACTCGTCCATGCCTCCGCGCCGCGGCCCGCTCTGGAAGCGCATCCTGAAATGGACAGCGCTCTCCGTGCTCGCCCTCATCGTGCTTCTCCTGATCGCGGGCGCTTCCTACCGCGCCATCGAACAGCATCTCGATGCCCGCCGCTTCCCGCAGCAAGGCAAATCCGTCCTTCTCGGTCCCGCGTTCCCGGGCGTCTCTCTCAACATCGACTGTTCCGGCCAAGGTTCGCCCACCGTCATTCTCGATAGCGGCCTCGGCGTTCCCGCCGTCGGATGGAAATTCGTTCAGCCCGGCGTCGCCAAATTCGCGCGCGTCTGTTCTTACGATCGCGCCGGATACGGCTGGAGCACTGCCGGCCCCATGCCCCGCACCAGCGCCGAAATCGTCAAGGAACTTCACGCGCTCCTTGCCGCCGCTGGCGAAAAGCCGCCCTACATTCTCGTTGGCCATTCCTTCGGCGGCTACAACGTCCGCGTCTTCAGCGGCGCCTATCCCAATGAAGTCGCCAGCATGGTCCTCGTCGACGCGTCCCACGAAGATCAGGAAAAGAGAATGCCGCAAGCCCTGATTGACTATTCCAATAAGCAGCAAGCGTCATCGAGATGGCAGACGCTCTTGCAGCCTGCGCTCATCGATTTGGGCATTGCCCGCCTCATGACCAATACTTCCCAGCCAAGCGCGTTGCCCAAAGACTTCCTGGAAGAGCTCCGCTATCTCCAGCTCCAAACAAAATTCCTGGACGCAACTACTTCCGAATTCGCCGTGTTTTCCACCACCAGTGCCGACGAAGTGCGCGCCTCCGGAAACCTGGGCGATAAGCCCCTTATCGTCCTCACAGCGGGAAGGGCGCCCGACCCTGCGGCTCTGCCTCCCGGATTTCCTACAAAGGCCTTTGACGATTTCGAAGTCATCTGGCGAAACGATCTTCAAGTCCGCGAAGCCCATCTCTCCACGCGCGGACGCCAAATCATCGTCCCCGACAGCGACCACATGATCCCCTTTGAACGCCCGGACACGATTGTCTCCGCCATTCACGAAGTCTTCGCCGCCGCCAACGCCTCTTCGCCGGCATCCGCTGCGGTCTCCTCCTCAGTCCATTAGCATTCTTCCGCTCGTGATCGCTCTTAACTAAGCTGTTCCTTTACCCCTAAATCGTTTATGGGAATGGCCTGGTCGTTTTGCTCGATTTTTTGCAAATTGGCCTGTTCGCTCATTTGCGCCGCTACTCCGCTCGTCCTAGGGGTATGTATACAAAAACCTCGTTTTTGTTGGCTTTTCACAATAAATCGAAAATGTGCCTCCGCGAAAAAGTCAAAAAACACGATTTTCAATGGACTGGTTAACCAGGCCAATTTTGCCCAAAAACACCACTCCAAAGAGACAATTTGGCCTGTACTGGGCCTCGCTTTTCTTTCGCCTTACGGGAACGCGGCTTACCTCCGCAGGATCACGCTCGACGCCGGCGTTTCGTAGCCTTCATCCTGAATCGTTTTTTGCGCCGCCGCTCGCAACGCCGCTTCGTCCGTGTTCCGCGGCAAGTCGCAGTGACGCCGCACAACTTCCTCGCCTGCTTCGATTCGGATCAGCCACTTGGATTTTTCGTTGTCCCAGGAAATTTCTACGCGGTCCGCTCGCATGTTTCCTCCATACAATTCAGATGCAGCGCGCCGTGCGCGGTCACGCCTTTGCGTCACCCGTCGATGGTTACTTCCCGTGCGTGGCAGGAACCAACCTGCTTGACATTCGGGAGTTTTGAATCAAAATAGCGGCTAGCCATTCAATAAATATTTCCGGGCGAAATGTTGCAGTAAAAGTTGGCTGGCTGTTTTGACAGTCTTTGTGGGCCCGGACTGACCCCTCTCTCAGCCTCGTTGTCCCGCGACACGTCTGCAGGTCGTGATGAGCTTCAAGTGGAAAGTTGTCATTGCGTTCGGGCTCGGGTCGGCAATTCTCGCCGGCATGGGTGTGCTCTCGTATCGCCGCCTGATGCAAACCAGCGAAGATGAACAGTGGGTTGCGCACACGCACGCCGTTCTCGCACAGATTGAAGCGCTTTCCGCGCATCTGGCCTATGCGGAAACGAGCCAGCGCGGCTACATCATAACCGGTGAGGAAAGTTATCTTGTGCCGTATCGCAAGGCTGTTGCGAGCGCTTACGAGGACTACAACAACCTACGCAGCCTGACCGTAGATAACAACGTACAGCGAGTTTCGCTGACAAAACTCGAGGAGCCGATCACGCTGCGCTTTGCGCAGATGCAAGAGGCAATCGAGGTGCGCAGCACTCAAGGCGCAAGCGCTGGATTGGCGTTGGTGCAAAGGCACAACCCCAACGAGGCGATGGCGCGGATCGACGCGATCATCGCGCAGATGATTGCGGAAGAAGAGCGGCTGCTGGCGCTGCGAACCGCGAAGGCGGCGAAAAACTCACGAAGAACGAAACGGATCATTTTGTCGGTGAATTTCGCGGCGTTTGTTTTTTTGTTCGCCGCGACCATCGTGATTCACAACGAAATGAAAAATCGCAAGAGCGCGGAAAACGCAGCGAGGCGATTCCAGTCGTTGGTGGAGAGCGTAAAAGACTACGCGATCTTCATGCTCGATCCGCAAGGGTACGTTTGCACTTGGAACCCTGGAGCGGAGCGCATCAAGGGTTACCGGGCCGAAGAGATCATCGGCCATCATTTCTCGCAGTTTTACACACCGGAAGATCGGGAAGCTGGCAAGCCCGAGAGTGAATTGAAAACAGCCGCGTCCGAAGGGCAGTCTGAAGACGAGGGCTGGCGAGTCCGAAAAAACGGATCCCGCTTCCGTGCCAAGGTGATGATCACCGCAGTTCGAGGCAAGGACGGGAAGTTGCTCGGCTTCTCAGAAGTTGCACGCGATTTCACCGGACGCAAGCGGGCCGAGGACAAATTCCGCGGGCTGCTGGAGACTGCGCCGGACGCGGTGGTGGTGGTGAACCAGCAAGGCCAGATCGTTCTGGTCAATGCGCAAGTGAAGAAGCTGTTTGGCTACGAGCGCGAAGAGTTGCTGGGAGAAAAAATCGAGTTGTTGGTGCCGGAACGGTTTCGTGACCAGCATCCGGAGCACCGGGAGGGATTTTCCGCGCAGCCGCATGTGCGGCCGATGGGAGCGGGGCTGGAACTTTATGGCCGGCGCAAGGACGGGACGGAATTTCCAGTGGAAATCAGTTTGGGCCCGTTGGAAACGGAAGAGGGCATCCTGATCTCAAGCGCCATTCGAGACGTCAGCGATCGCAAGCGGACGGAGCGAGAAGACGCGCAGCGCAGCGCGGAATTGGAAGCCGCGAACAAAGAACTCGAGGCCTTTTGCTATTCGGTGTCGCACGATTTGCGCGCGCCGCTGCGCGGGATCGACGGATTCAGCCAGGCATTGCTCGAAGACTACAGCGGAAAGCTGGATCAATCCGCGCAGAATCTTCTGCAACGGATTCGCGCCGCCACGCAACGGATGGGCGTGCTGATCGACGACCTGCTGAATCTGTCGCGTTACACGCGCATGGAAATGCAGAGAGAGCCGACCGACCTTTCCGAGATCGGAAGGGAAGTGGCGGCGGCGCTTCGCGAATCGCAGCCGCAGCGCGACGTGGAAATCGTGATTGCGCCGGAACTCCAAAGCCAGAGCGATCCGCGGCTGATGCGCGTGGTGCTGGACAATCTTCTGGGGAATTCCTGGAAGTTTTCTTCCAAGAAAGCGCATGCGCGGATTGAATTCGGAAAAACAGACAGCAACGGCTCCTCCGCATTTTACGTGAAGGACAACGGCGCCGGGTTTGATCCTGCGTACGCGGCGCGATTGTTCGGGGCGTTTCAACGACTGCACAGCGCGGCGGAATTTCCCGGCACAGGAGTCGGCTTGGCGACGGTGCAGCGAATTATCCGACGGCACGGCGGGCGCATTTGGGCGGAGAGCGCCGTCGACCAGGGCGCGACGTTCTATTTCACGTTGTGAGGCAGTGAACATAGGAGGAGAAGCGATGAGTGACGCGGTGATTTTGCTGGTGGAAGACAATGCGGACGACGAAGCTCTGACGCTGCGCGCGCTGGGGAAAAACAACATCAGCAATGAGGTAGTGGTGGCGCGCGACGGCGCTGAGGCTCTCGATTATTTGTTCGGCACGGGCAAGCAAGATGGCCACCCGATAACACCGCGAGTGATCCTGCTGGACCTGAAACTGCCGAAGATTGACGGACTGGAGGTGCTTCGGCGCCTTCGCGCGGACCCAAGAACCAAATTGCTGCCGATCGTGCTTCTCACCTCATCGAGCGAAGAGAGCGACCGCATCAAGGGCTACGATTTCGGCGCGAATAGTTATGTGCGGAAGCCGGTGGACTTTGTGCAATTCACGGAAGCGGTGCGGCAACTGGGGCTGTACTGGCTGCTGCTGAATGAAAAGCCGCCACAGATCGAGGCGAAATAGGAATGGGGACGCCGCTGAAATTGTTGCTTATCGAGGACTCCGAGGCGGACGCGGAGATGCTGGCGCGCGCGATTCGTAAAGGTGGCTACGAAATAAGCTACAAGCGCGTGGACACGGGAGAAGCGCTGCAGGCGAGCCTGCTGGAATCCTGGGACCTGGTGATTTCCGATCACTCGATGCCGGGCTTCAGCGGCATAGCCGCTCTGAAGATGGTCAGAGAAAAGCAGGCGGACGTGCCGTTCGTTTTCGTTTCCGGCACGATCGGCGAAGACACCGCGGTGGATGCGATGCGCGTGGGCGCGCAGGATTACATCATGAAAGGAAATCTAACGCGGCTGGTTCCGGCCATCGAGCGCGAGCTGCGCGAGGCGAAAAATCGCGCGGAGCACAAGCAGACCGAGCTTCGCATGCACCAGCTCGAAAAGTTCGAAGCCATCGGAAAACTGGCCGGAGGCGTAGCGCATGATTTCAACAACGTGATCGGCGCGATCATGGGCTGGGCGGAATTGGGAAGCGACGAAGTATCCGAAGGCAGCAAGGCCGCGAAGTATTTCCAACAGATTCGCGTGCAGTCGGAGAGAGCGGCGGGACTGACGCGGCAGCTTCTGGCGTACGCGCGGCGGCAGACGCTCGAGCCGCGGATTATGAACTTGAACCAGATGATCGGAGAAATGACGTCGCTGCTGCGGAAGGTGATCGGCGAGCAGATTGAAATAAAGATGGTGCTGGCGCCCGATCTTCAACCGACGCGAGCGGACCCTGCGCAGCTCGAGCAGGTGATTATGAACCTGTGCTTCAATGCGCGCGATGCGATGCCCGGCGGCGGCCAGTTGCTGATGGAAACGCGCAACGTGGACCTGGACCGGACGTATACGCAGCGGCACGAGTATGCGCGTCCCGGGAAGTACGTGGTTTTGTCGGTTTCGGATACCGGCATGGGCATGGATGCGGCGACGATGAAGCGCCTCTTCGAGCCGTTTTTCACCACGAAGGAGATCGGAAAAGGCACAGGGCTCGGCCTGGCCACGGTCTATGGAATCGTGAAGCAACATGAGGGATTGATCGACGTGTATAGCGAACCGCAAAAGGGAAGCGTATTCCACGTGTATCTCCCGGCGAGCGGAGGCACAGTGCAGAGAAGCGCAGGCGGAGCGGAAGAAGCTTTCGTTCGCGGGGGAACGGAAACGATTTTGGTGGCGGAAGATCACCTGGGGAACCGGGAAATGGCGGACGAAATGTTGCAGAAGCTCGGCTATCAGGTGATTCTGGCAAAGGATGGCGAAGAGGCCGTGGAAAAATTCCGCAAGAGCTACCGGGACATTGCGATGGTCGTGCTGGACGTGGTGATGCCGCGCCTGGGCGGTCCGGACGCGTACGAAAAGATCCGTTGCATCAAGCCGGGAGTGCCGGTGATTTTCAGTTCAGGTTACTCGGAGGAAAGCGCGCGGCTGGCTTCGCTCACCTCCCATGGAGTGGTGTTGCTGCAAAAGCCGTACGGGCCAAAAACGCTGGCGCGCAAGATTCGCGAAGTACTGGACAGAAAAGTGGAAGTGAGCGGTTAGAAGGCGAGAATCGAAACTCGAAAAACGAAAAGACTCCACCCTTTGCAAAAAAAAACGCAAAGGATGGGCACCCACAAAACCATCCAGATTTACCTCGACGGTTCCTTTTGACAATTGAGTAAAAGCGGTTAATCTCCTGGGGATTATCCAAACGGAGCGCACTAGGAGTTTGCGTTTGCGGCGAAAGTGCGGGCGCGAATCGGCGCTCACGTTTCGGATGCTGAGCGGGAGTTGAGATGCGGCTGTCGTACAACGATATTGCGGGAAAGAGCGTAGAACGGCTGGCGGGCCTGAGCGATGGGATCTTCGCCGTGGCCATGACGCTGCTGGTGCTGGATCTGCGCGTGCCAGTGACGGATGCGATCCATTCGGAACACGATCTGTGGAGCGCGCTGGCGGCGCTGGCTCCGCAAATCGTGATGTACATGATGAGTTTTTTGACGCTGGGAATTTTCTGGATCGGGCAGCAGACGCAGCTCAACCACCTGGCGCGCGCGCATCGCAGCCTGGTGTGGATCCATATTCTGTTTTTGTTCGCGGTAACGCTGACGCCGTTTTCGACGCAACTGCTGGCGCAATTTTATAAGTACCGCGTGGCGCTGCTCGCCTACTGGGCGAACATTCTGCTGCTTGGCGTATCGCTTTATTTCAGCTGGGATTGCGCGACGAATTTAGGGCTGGTGAAAGCAGACATGCCGGCGGGCGTTACCGGGGCGATCAAGCGGAGAATTTTTATTGGCCAGGCAATGTACGCGCTTGGGGCGGCGCTGTGCGTGTTCAGCGCGGAATTGAGCGTCGGGTTCATTGTGGTGGTGCAGCTGTACTACGCGATTGCGCCGCGCATCATCCCTCGCGCAAAGCACGCAGACTGAGAGCCTGTGCCACAGCGCAAAGCCCAGGCTGCTTAGTGCGGCCTGCCGGACTTGGGCGGCGGAGAGGGCTTGGACGACTGGCTTCGCGGAGAGCTGGCGGCGCGGGCCGGAGGAGTGTATTTCACGGTCGGATGCTGATATTCCTCGCCGGGCTGGCGCATCTGATCCAGTTTCTCCGGCGCAAGCGGGCGCCCGGGTTGCGTCGCAAGGGCCGGCTGACGGCGGTCGAAAGGCACCGCCGACGGAGGCGGCGCCAGTCTTGCGACAACGGGACGAGAGGTTACACTGGCGGGCGGGTGCGCGGCGGGCCTGGCGTCTGCTGCGACGAGGCTCTGGCGTTGCGGTGTCACCGGCGGCGCGGCAAGCACCGCGGAGCCACGCAATTGTTCGCTATTTACTTGTACCGCGGCGCGGGCAACGGGGCGCGCGTTGACGAACGTATCGTGAGAGACGGCGGTGACGGAACCGTGGACGTTTTCGTTGACGTAATTGATTCGCGTAGCGTTCACGCCGCGAGAATCGTTGTTGTAGGCGTTGGTGACTTCCGCGTTGGTGACGCGCGTATTGGTTACGTTGATGTATTGAATGTAGCGCGGGCTGGCATGATACGCGGGAATGTAAACCTCACGAGGGCCAAGCGGGAACCATGCCACGTTTGCGCCGGCGCCAACAAACACCACGAGCGCGGGAGCGTAAACGGGATGCATCACCCGCGGGCCGGGCACCCAGGCCCAACCGCCAGTGACGAAAGCCCAGCGGCCGTAGTGAAACGGCGCGAAACCCCACGGTTCATCTTCGACCCACGTCCAGCCCCATGGCTCGATCCAAACCCAGTGGCCGTAATGATACGGCGCCCATCCGGCGGGAACATCGTTGGGAACCCAGACCTCTCCGTAGTCCGGGACGTTTTCCCAGGTGCCATTGGCATCGAGGTCTTCATAGCCGGTGACGTCGGTGGAAACGTAGTTCGCGGACTGCGACTGGTCTTCGGCGTCGTCGCGCGAGTGGCACCAGTTATCAAAGTCGTCGTTCGCGCCGAGGTTTGAAACATCGTAGGAGAGCGTATCGGTTCCGGTGAAGCTGCCGCGCTGGCCCGGATTCAGATTGTAAGAACTTCCGCCGCCGGTGACTTGGCCTTGGCCATCGAAAACGGAGATGGCGGTGGTTTGGCCTTCCGGGTCAACGTCCACGCGGTAAGTGCCCGGCTGCAAGAGAGAGAACGCGATATTTGGCGTGTCGATTTCGTAGGCGTCGCCGCTGTCGAGCTGGCGGAGAGTGACTTCCAGGGAGCCTTGCGCGAGCTGGATCTGCACGGTGCGGTCGTTCAGATTCAGAAAAGTGAGTCCCGTCTGACTGGAGATGCGCAGGCTGGTGCTGCCAATGTGCAATTCGCCGCGCGAATCTTGATCGGCCCACAAACTGTCGCCGGTGGTTAAGGGACGATTGAAATCGGCAGCGACCCAGTCCTTTTCACCGGCAGGCTGAAAGGACACGCTTCCCTGGGCCATGTTCAACTGCGCGACGCGCGAGGGCGGATCGTCCTGCGCGGCGGCATGGCGCGGAAACGCCCAAAACAAGAGCAGCGCTGCGGCGGTGACGGCGACCATCGGCCTGCAGAAGAGACTTCTGCTTTTCATCGTGAGATCTCCGTAGTGGATCGTACTCCTGACCTCGCTCCTTGATACCACAGGCCGCCGGGTGGTGCGATTCTGTTGCGCCACCGTATCAGCCATAAAGTAATAGATGCGGTGACACCTGAACGAGTGGTTCACGCAGCCAATAGCCCCTTAGATAAAACACAAGATGCCGGGAATAGTTGTCGTTTTCCGACACAGCCGAGGTAGTCTTATTCAATGGGTTCATCGGCAGTCGTATAGCGAAGCTGAACGTGTACGATGCGGGCTCGCGGGTAAGCTTCTACCGTTTAGCATCGGATCCTTGGAGACTTATGGCATGCGCAGGGCGGCCAAAGTTACGGCACTGATCGTAATCGCTTTCTTTGTTCTGCTTCCCCAATACAGCGCGGCGCAAGCGAAGATCGAAGAATCCGCACGAGTGCTGTTTGATTTGGCAAACCAGGAGCGATCGTCCCGGGGGATTCCGGCGCTGAAATGGGATGCGTCGCTGGCCGAAGCGGCGCGCGGGCACGCCTTGCGAATGGCGCAGCAGAATACATTGTCGCACCAATTTCCCGGCGAGCCGGATGTGCCAACGCGCGAAAAGCAAGCTGGCGCAAAGATGTCCGCAGCCGCCGAAAATATCGCCGTCGGGCCAGGCGCAGCGGCGATCCACACAGGCTGGATGAATTCACCGCCGCACCGGCACAATCTGCTCGATCCACGATTGAATTCCATCGGAATCGCGGTCGTTCAACAAGGGGAGAATTTCTTTGCCGTGGAAGATTTTTCTCGCGCACTTGCGACGCTATCATTGACGGAACAGGAGAAAGAAGTAGAAGCGCCGATTCGAGCCGCCGGACTGACAATTCGATTTGATAATGGCGACGCGCGGCGCGTTTGCGAGGGCGGCACCATCAGCAGTTCGCAGCTGAGGTTCCTCACGCGGTTCTCCAGCACCGATCTAAGCGCGCTGCCGGCCTCACTCGAGCGCGCCATCCAATCCGGCCAGTATATTGCGGCGGAGGTTGGCGCGTGCGCAAAATCCTCCGAAGATGGCCTCAGTCAATACCACATCGCCGTGCTGCTGTATTGATGAGCTGAAAAGAACGCAGAAAGATCGTCTGCGTGAGGCCCTGATCCCCAAAATTGTGTATCCGGGTCGCAGGAATTCAGTAAGCGGGCGGGAAGTTTCACCGGACAGGCGCGTGGGTGGCAGGAACGCGGTACGTGTAAAATCTCCGAGCTTTAAGCAGAACTGGGCGTAGGAGAAAGACTGGGTCCTCACGTAAGCTCATACGAGGATTGCAGTTGCGTCACCGCCGATCGGCCCATTCCGTGCAGTTTGGGTATTGGCAGTATTGGCACGCGAATCGTGCGTGCTGGAGGATGCCATGAAGAACAAATGGGGCTTAATTGGCGCCGGCGCAGTTATGGTTTTTGCGCTGTGCGCCGGCGCGAGTGGCAAGAACGCGACGGCGCAAACGAGGCTGCATAGTTTTGCCGTCCCGGTCGAAACGCAGCAGCAGACACAGCAGCCGTCGCAGGAATTCCAAGGAACGATTGAAAAGACCGGGGCGAAATACGTCCTGGAAGACAAAGCGTCTGGCGCAACATATCAGCTGGACAATCAGGACAAAGCAAAACAGTTTTTCGACAAGGACGTGAAGGTGACGGGTACGCTCGATCCCAGCACGAATACGATCGAAGTGTCTGAAATACAGGAAATGAAATAGGAACCGAGTAGAAGCGCGCTCTCCCAGTGCGCGTTGCATTTGCCTCGCGCGTGAAACTCCGGCTATTCCAGTCCTCAGAGTTTCGCGAACTGTCCAGCTTTGCGAACTGCTCTTGGGCGCGGCGATGACGGCGTAGGTTCTTGGCGCCAAGAGCTCCCTGAAAAATCAGTGACGGGGATGGTGTCTTCGAGGAGGAAACATGTCTTCGGAATCTGGAGGAAGTGCGCATTCGTCAGATCAGAATGGCGGCGATATACGCCTTCTGAGAGAAAAGTGGGTTGACGCATTCAACCGGCGCGACGTGGAAGGCATAGTCAGTTTTTACGCGGAAGATGCGGTCGAGCTGCCGCTGAATGGAGTGCCAGCGGTGAGCGGCATAGCCGCGATACGCGAATTGGTGAAGTCCATGTTCGCGGCCGGATTTAGTGAGCTGAAAGTCCGGCAAACGCAGGTGGGATACACGGAGCCCCTAGGAGTAGAGCTCGCAGCGTACACGGTAAAATCGCGTGCCGGCAAGACCCAACTGTGGAGAGAAACGGGGCGGTTGGTGGCGACCTGGCGACGAGGCGAGAATGGTGAATTCAAGATTACGATTAGTGTGTGGTCGCGCGAGCTAAGCGACGCGCAGCACTGAGATGGAAAGTGCAGCTCGAATGAGGCGGCGTTTGGCGGGAATTGGCATGTCGCGTGCTTTATTTCCTTCTGGGCACATGAAGATAGTAAGCAATCCGAAGGAGATTTCGAAGCTCGTTGAAATGCCGACGAAAGAGCGGCGCGGGAGCGCTCGCTTTCCTTTTACGGCTGCGGCAGATGTGATTGAACTGCAGTCAAATGCGCGATTGTCCGCGCGGAGTTCCGATTTGGGACTTGGCGGGTGTTTCATAGACAGCATCAGCCCGTTCCCAGTGGGAACAGGTGTAACGTTGCGGCTCACATTTGAACACAAGGCATTCGAAGCACAGGCGCACGTCGTTTATGCACAAATTGGAATGGGGATGGGACTAGCGTTCACTTCGGTGGAACCGGATCAGCTCTTTGTGCTGGAGAAATGGCTCGGAAACCTGAGCGGCAAGACGCCTCCGGAGTTAGTGGCGCACGAGCCGCCGGAGCACGTACAACAAGAAGCCGGGCGTGCCGAGGCTGGATTTGTGTTGAATGAATTGATCATCGCGCTGATGCGTAAGCAGATACTCAGTGAATCTGAAGGAAAACAACTGCTGCAGAAACTCCTTCGTTAGCTGCCGGCGCGCGCGTTTATGCACGCGGCTCTCTCCATGCAGTCAATCACGGCGAAATTCACGCTACAAATTGTCGGTTTCGATGACCGCGACAAGAGTGAGGCCATGCGTCCAGCATGTTTGCAAGCCGGTTTCGTAGAGTTTGAAGCGGCGGCCGCGCAAGTGGTGCGCGAGCTCATCCGGGTCGTAAACGCGAACACGCACGCCCATCATTCCGCCAAAAAATGAATGGATGCTGGCCCAGAAACTGGAGCGCGGAATCGTCAGAATGACGCGGCGAGTGGCAAGCGAGATGCAGCGGTCGAGAAACGGGTGCCAGTCGATGACGGAATCGAGCACGCCAATGGCGATGACTACGTCGAATGTTTTGCCGGGCGAGTAAGAAAGGAAATCGGATTCGACAATGGTGATATTGGGGGCGATGTTCTGCGTGGCGGAAGCGGCGATTCTTTGCTTCAGGATGGCGGTCATACCCGGAGCGCGCTCGAGGGCCACGACGCTGCGAACCTGGCCGGCAATTTCGAAAGTGTAGTAGCCGGTGCCCGCGCCGACTTCCAGAACGTCGTCGGAGGAATGCAAATTCTCCGCGAACGTGCGGCGAAGGAGCTCGTGTTCCTGCTGGCGGATACTGCGAATTACGGGCAGGCGCAGAACGCCTTCGTAGAGATTCGGGAAACCCTTTCGCAGGAAAAGGTCAGGCACGTACAGTTAGATTGCCGGGGGCAATGTAGCGTTGCGAGTGGCAAGTGAATCAAATAGGTGTGCCGCAGCTTCGCGAGCAATGCAATTGTCACGGATGGTTCATTCGCCACAAGGAGCCTCGAAGAGATAAGATGGAGAGTGAATCGCTGCCGAAATTGAGTGGCAGCGCGGCGGCAGCGAGGGAGGGCGGTACACGAAGATGGGCACGTTGACTGAGGCGGCGAAAACGCAACGAGATATCAACCAGCTTTGCATCAACACGATTCGCACACTCGCGATGGATGCGGTGCAGCAGGCCAACTCCGGCCATCCCGGAGCGCCGATGGCGCTGGCGCCGGTTGCGTATACGCTGTGGCAGCAATTTCTGCGCTTTGATCCGGATGATCCGATTTGGCCAAATCGCGACCGTTTTGTGCTCTCAAATGGGCATGCATCGATGCTGCTGTATTCGCTGCTGCATCTGGCGGGCGTGAAGGCGGTAAATCCGAAATATGAGCGGCTGGGCGAGCTTGCGGTGAAGATGGAAGACATCAAACGGTTCCGGCAGCTCGACAGCAAATGTCCCGGGCATCCGGAATATCGCTGGACCTCCGGCGTGGAGACGACCACAGGGCCGCTGGGACAGGGCGTGGCGAACAGTGTGGGAATGGCGATTGCAAACGACTGGCTCGGGAAACATTTCAACCGGCCGGATTTTGAGATGTTCAATTTCAAGGTGTGGGCGATTTGCGGCGACGGCGACATGATGGAGGGAATTTCCAGCGAAGCTGCTTCGCTCGCGGGACATCTGGGACTCAAGAACCTGTGCTGGATCTACGACAGCAATCGCATCACCATCGAAGGTCATACGGATTTGGCGTTTGATGAGGATGTCGCGACGCGCTTCGCGGGATACAAATGGAACGTGATGCACTTGAAAGACGCGAACGATACGGAGGCGCTCGCTGCGGCGTTTGCGAAATTCGCGGCGGGCACCGGCAAGCCGACTTTGATCATCGTCGACAGCCACATCGCGTACGGCGCGCCGCACAAGCAGGATACGGCCGCGGCGCACGGCGAGCCGCTGGGCGAAGAGGAAGTTCGTCTGACGAAGAAATTCTACGGCTGGCCGGAGGACGCAAAATTCCTGGTGCCGGATGGCGTGAGAGAAAATTTCGCGGCCGGCGTGGGGAAGCGCGGAAAACAGGCGCGCGATGCATGGATGAAACTGTTCACAGCATACGAGGAGAAGTATCCGGAGATGGCCGCGCGCATTTTGCAGATGCAGCATCGCGAATTGCCGGAGGGCTGGGACAAGAATTTGCCAGTTTTCCCCGCGGACGCAAAAGGAATCGCGAGCCGCGAGTCGTCGGCGAAAGTGCTGAACGTGGTTGCGCAGAATATTCCCTGGCTGATCGGAGGGTCGGCGGACCTGGCTCCGTCGACGAAGACGCGGCTGACATTCGATGGCGCTGGAGATTTCGAAGCGCAAAGCTACGGTGCGCGAAATTTTCACTTCGGCATACGCGAGCACGCCATGGGAGGCGTGCTGAACGGCCTTTCGCTCTCGAAAATCCGGCCATACGGCTCGACGTTTCTGATTTTCAGCGATTACATGCGCGAGCCGATCCGTTTGAGCGCGGTGATGGAAGTGCCGGTGATTTACGTGTTCACGCACGATTCGATCGGGGTGGGAGAAGACGGGCCAACGCATCAGCCGATCGAGCAACTGGTGGCGCTGCGGGCCATTCCGGGATTGATTACGCTGCGGCCAGCGGATGCGAACGAAGTGACCGAAGCGTGGCGGCTGATCTTGCAGCTTTCGCACGAACCAGTGGCGCTGGTGCTGAGCCGGCAACCGCTGCCGACGCTGGATCGCACGAAGTATGCATCGGCGGCCGGCCTCGCGAAGGGCGCGTACGTTTTGGCGGATGCGGAGGGCGGAAAGCCGGAGCTTCTGCTGCTGGCCACGGGCAGCGAAGTGTCGCTCGCAGTGGAGGCATACGAACGGCTCAAAGCGGAAGGAATTCGCGCGCGCGTGGTCAGCATGCCGTCATGGGAGATATTCGATCATCAGCCAGATGAGTATCGCGAAAGCGTGCTGCCATCAAGTGTGACGGCGCGCATTTCCGTGGAGCAAGCGTCGACGATGGGTTGGCGCCGGTACGTTGGGCCCCTCGGGCGCACGATTGGGATGCACACGTTTGGGGCTTCCGCGCCGCTCAAGGAGTTGCAGAAGAAATTTGGATTTTTGCCGGAGCGAGTTGTGGCCACTGCCAAGGAACTTCTGGGCAAAGCGAGGTAAACGATGCGAATCGGAATCGGCGCCGACCACGCGGGATATCTGATGAAGGACCAGCTTGCGGCCATGCTGCGGGACGCGAAGCACGACGTGACAGACTTCGGTACGAACGGCCCGGCGTCGGTGGATTATCCGGATTTCGCGCAGGCGGTGGGCGAAGCGCTGATCGCCGGACGCGTGGATCGAGGCATCGTGATTTGCGGCAGCGGCGTGGGTGCATGCATTGCGGCGAATAAAATTCCGGGGATACGCGCGTGCATGTGCCACGATTCGTATTCCGCGCATCAGGGCGTGCAGCACGACAACATGAACGTGCTGGTGCTGGGCGCGCGCGTCATCGGGCCGATGCTGGCGCAGGAATTGGTGACGTATTTTCTCGCTGCGAATTATTGGGGTCATGAAAAAGGCCAGGAACGGCTGCAGCGCAGAGTTGATAAAATAGAAGCTATTGAGAAAAAGTACAGTTTGCCGGCGAGCGCCGGGAAGGAGCATGCGTGATGGGAACCCAAACAGTCGGAAAACAGGGAAAAAACAAAACGGAGAATCCGCTGAAGGAGCTGGTGAAATTTGGACAGTCCGTGTGGCTGGATTACATCCGGAGAAGCTTGCTGACGAGCGGAGAGCTGCAGCGGCTGATTGACGAAGATGGATTGCGCGGGATGACGTCGAATCCGTCGATTTTCGAAAAGGCCATTACCGGCAGCACGGATTATGCTGATTTCTTGAAGTCTCTCGATTCGCGGCCGGAGCTGGACGCAAAGGCACGCTACGAGATGCTGGCGATCCGCGATATTCAGGACGCCGCCGATATTTTGCGGCCGGTGTACGACAAAACGAAGCGAGGCGATGGATACGTGAGTCTAGAAGTTTCTCCCCTGCTGGCGCGAGACACGAACGGCTCGATCTCGGAAGCGCGGCGTTTGTGGAAGAGCGTGAATCGCGAAAACGTGATGATCAAAATCCCGGGAACTGCGGAAGGGCTTCCCGCGATTCAGCAACTTTTGAGCGAAGGCATCAACGTCAATATCACGCTGCTCTTTGCGCAGGAGACGTACGAGAAAGTGGCGCAGGCATACATTACCGCGCTGGAAACACTGGCCAAGAATGGCGGCGACGTCAGCAAGATTGGCAGCGTCGCGAGCTTTTTCGTGAGCCGCATCGATACGTTAGTGGACAAAACCGTGAGCGAGCGCCTGAAAACGGCGACCAAAGCGGATGAGCGCGCGCAATTGCAAAGCTTGCTCGGCAAAGTGGCGATCGCGAACGCCAAGATGGCGTACGCGCGCTATCAGGAGATTTTCAGCGGGCCGCGGTGGCAGGCCCTGGCGGCAAAAGGCGCACACACGCAGCGTTTGCTGTGGGCCAGCACCAGCACAAAGAATCCAAATTATCGCGACGTGATGTACGTGGAAGAGTTGATCGGCGAAGCCACGGTGAACACGATTCCGCCGGCGACGCTGGATGCGTTTCGCGACCACGGGAAAGTGCGCGCGAGCTTGAGCGAGGACGTGAATGCAGCGCGCGAGACCATGGAGACGCTGGCGCGGGCGGGCATCTCGATGAAGCAGGTCACGGATGATTTGGTGGAAGATGGCGTGAAACTTTTCGCGGACGCATTCGAGAAGCTCATCGCCGCGGTCGAATCGACCATGAAGCAGCCAGCCAAGCCGAAAACCGCGATGCAGACGTATTCGCTTTCGCAAGGGCTCGACAACGAGGTAAAAAAAACTCTAGATGAATGGGCCAGCGCGGGGAAAATGCGCCGGCTGTGGGCGCGCGACGCGAGTTTATGGACCAACACCGACGAATCGAAATGGCTCGGCTGGTTGGGCGTCACCGAAGACCAGATGATGCAGGCGAAGCAGCTTGCGGAAGTTGGGAGCGAAGTCAAGTCGCAGAAATTCACGCATGCGCTGCTGCTGGGCATGGGCGGTTCGAGCCTTTGCCCAGAAGTGCTGAGCAAAACCTTCGGCAAAATCGACGGGTATCCGGAGCTGCACATTCTGGACTCGACCGACCCGGCGGAAATCAAGGCCGTTGAATCAAAGATCGACGTCAAGAAGACGCTTTTCATCGTGTCGAGCAAGTCGGGAACCACGCTCGAGCCGAATATTTTCAAACAGTATTTCTTCGAGCGCGCAAAGCAGGCATCGGGCGCGGAAAACGCGGGGAAGCAATTCGTCGCCATCACCGATCCGGGCTCGAAGCTCGAAGAGGTGGCGGCAAACGACAAGTTCCGTTACGTATTTCACGGAGTGCCGAGCATTGGCGGGCGGTATTCGGCGCTTTCGGATTTTGGGATGGTGCCCGGTGCGGTGATGGGAATGGACGTGAGGACATTCCTCGACCGCACCGAAGAGATGGTGCAGGCGTGCGCTTCTTCCGTCCCGGTGAAGGAAAATCCCGGCGCGGTGCTGGGCGCGATTCTGGGAACGCTCGCGAAAAACGGGCGCGATAAAGTAACGCTGATTACGTCGCCGGGAATTCGCGATTTGGGCGCGTGGCTCGAACAGTTGCTTGCTGAATCCACGGGAAAGCAGGGCAAGGGCCTGATACCGGTTGACCGCGAGGAGATTGGCGCGCCGGAGGTCTACGGCAACGATCGCGTGTTCGCGTACGTGCGGCTGGAATCCGCGCCGGACGCGAGCCAGGACGCGAAAGTGGCGGCGCTCGAAAAAGCGGGCCATCCAGTGGTGCGAATGTCGCTGCGCGACACGCATGACATCGGGCAGTCATTCTTCCGCTGGGAGATTGCGACGGCGGTGGCGGGCTCGATCATCGGCATCAATGCGTTCAATCAGCCGGACGTGGAAGCGAGCAAAGTGGCGACGCGGAATTTGACGGATCAGTATGAGAAGAGCGGCTCGCTGCCCGCGGAGCAGCCGATTCTGGAAGAGAAGGGCATGAAGCTCTTCACGGACGAGAAGAACGCCGCGGCTCTGGGCAGCGCAGTGGGAAACGACAAATCGCTGGCCTCGTACGTGCGCGCGCATCTCGCGCGAATCAAAACGGGCGACTATTTCGCGACGCTCGCGTTCATTGACATGAACGATGCGAACGAAGCAAGCCTGCAGAAAATTCGCCATGTGGTGCGCGACAAAAAGCGCGTGGCCACGTGCCTCGGGTTTGGGCCGCGCTTTTTGCACTCGACGGGCCAAGCGTACAAAGGCGGGCCGAATAGCGGCGTGTTTTTGCAAATCACCTGCGACGATGCTATGGACCTGCCGGTGCCGGGCCAGAAGTACACGTTCGGCATTGTGAAATCGGCGCAGGCGCGCGGCGATTTCGCCGTGCTCGCCGGGCGTAACCGGAGAGCTTTGCGCGTTCATTTGGGCAAGGATGTTCAGGCCGGCTTGGCGGAGCTGGATAAGATCGTGCGCGCCGCGCTGGCATAGGATTCGCGGACGGATTTCGATATGGCGGGCGGAGTAGCGTGTTGCAAGGTTGCGCCTGCGATAGGTTTGAGCGGAGCAATTTTCCGAAGGAGTGAGTCGATGCAAATTGGCATGATTGGTCTGGGACGAATGGGCGCCAACATGGTGCGGCGGCTGATGCGGGGCGGGCACCAGTGCGTGGTGTTCGATATGAACGCGGCGAACGTCAAACAGTTGGCGGGCGAGGGCGCGGCGGGAGCGAATTCGCTGGACGAGTTCGTCAAGAAGTTGAACAAGCCGCGCGCGATTTGGATGATGGTTCCGGCGGGCGCGGTGGACGCGACGCTGAAGGATTTGAGCCCGCGGCTGGAGAGCGGAGACATCGTGATCGATGGCGGGAACTCGTATTACATCGACGACATTCGCCGCGCGAAGGACCTTGGCGCAAAAGGCATTCAGTACGTGGACGTGGGCACGAGCGGCGGCGTTTGGGGTCTCGATCGCGGATACTGCATGATGATCGGCGGCCCGAACGACGTGGTGAAGCATCTGGATCCGATTTTCCAGACGCTGGCGCCTGGCCGCGGCAATTTGTCGCGCACGCCGGGCCGCGAAAAGTCGGCGGGCACCGCGGAAAACGGTTATCTGCATTGCGGTCCCTCCGGCGGCGGGCATTTCGTCAAAATGGTGCACAATGGCATCGAATATGGATTGATGGCCGCCTACGCCGAGGGCTTGAACATTTTGAAGCGTGCCAACGTGGGCAAGAAAACCTCGGAGGCGGATGCGGAAACAACGCCATTGCGCAACCCGGAACATTATCAATATGATTTCAACCTGGCCGATGTGGCTGAAGTGTGGCGCCGAGGCAGCGTGATCGCTTCCTGGTTGCTGGATTTGACGGCGATAGCTCTGTTTGAGCAGCCGGATTTGGCGAAGTTCTCGGGGCGCGTTTCCGATTCGGGCGAGGGGCGCTGGACGATTCTGGCGGCCGTGGATGAAGGTTCTCCCGCGCCGGTGCTCAGCGCAGCGCTTTACGAGCGGTTCAGCTCGCGCGGCGAGGACGAATTCGCGGCGAAGCTGCTTTCAGCGATGCGCTATCAGTTCGGCGGACACGTGGAGCGCGCGGCAGGGAAGTAAACGGATTCGCATTCGATTTTCAAATTCTTACGGTGTGAGGCGCGGAGACGATGAAAGCGGATGCAGCGATCGCCTCGCAAGCGAGGGCGTTCGCGACGGAGGCTGGGCGGCCGGCGGGCCCGTGCGTGATGGTGATTTTTGGCGTCGGCGGAGACCTGACGAAACGCAAACTTTTCCCCGCGCTCTACAATTTAGCAAAAGATAATCTGCTGCCGAAGCAGTTTGCGATTGTCGGCGTCGGACGGCACGAAATCTCGACGGAAGATTTTCGAAAAAAAATCGGCCAGGAACTGAGCGAATTCGCGACCAGCGAAGTGGAGCCCGCGCTGGTGAACTGGCTGACGGAGCGCCTGTATCACCACGTGGCGGCGTTCGAAGACGCGAATGCCTATAAGGGGCTGGGCGAGCTGCTGCGGAAAATCGACAAAGAGCATTCCACGGCGGGGAATTATTTTTACTATCTGGCGACCGCTCCGGAATACTTCGGTCAAATCACGCGGCAACTCGGCGAAACGCAATTGACGCAGCAGGAACAAGGCCGTTGGCGGCGCGTCATTTACGAGAAGCCGTTCGGCGACGGGCTGGCGTCGGCGCACGCTCTCAATCGGGAAATCGAGCAGGTGCTGCAGGAAAACCAGATCTACCGCATCGATCATTATCTCGGCAAGGAAACCGTGCAGAACATTTTGGCCTTTCGCTTCGGCAATGGAATTTTCGAGCCGGTGTGGAATCGCGGCTATATCGATCATGTGCAGATTACCGTGGCGGAAACGGTGGGTGTGGAGACGCGCGGCGGCTATTACGATCAATCCGGCGCGCTGCGCGACATGGTCCCGAACCATATTTTTCAGCTGATCAGCTTAGTGACCATGGAGCCGCCGGTTTCGTTCGATGCCGACGCCGTGCGCGACGAGCAGACCAAGGTGCTGCGCGCTTTACAACCGTTGACCGAGCAGGACGTGCTGATGCGCACAGTGCGCGGCCAGTATGGCGAGGGCAGCGACGGCCGAAGCGGGCTGGCGGGCTATCGCTCCGAGCCGCGCGTGAGCCCGAATTCGTCCACGGAGACCTTCGTCGCGCTGAAGCTACTGATGGACAACTGGCGCTGGGCGGGCGTGCCGTTTTATTTGCGCACCGGAAAGCGGCTGAAAATCCGTTCGAGCGAGATCGTCATTCAATTCAAGAGCGTGCCGTTCATGCTGTTTCGCAAGACGGCGGTCGAGCGGCTGGCGCCGAACCAGTTCATCGTGCACATCCAGCCGCAAGAAGGAATTTCGCTGCAATTCGGCGCGAAGATTCCCGGGCCGATCGTGAAATTGGGCACGGTGAACATGGATTTCCGCTATGCGGATTATTTCGGTTCGAAGCCCAGCACCGGATACGAGCGGCTCCTTTATGAATGCATGATCGGCGACGCGACGCTGTTTCAGCGCGCGGATATGGTGGAAGCGAGCTGGAGCGTAGTGCAACCGATCCTGGATGTGTGGCAAGCTTTGCCGCCGCGCAATTTTCCGAATTATCCGGCGGGCTCGTGGGGCCCGTGGGAAGCCAACGATTTGCTCGAGCGCGATGGGCGCCAGTGGCGGGAACCCGGGCAATGATCCTTGCGGGGGACGTGGGCGGCACAAATACGCGGCTGGCTTTTTTCGAAATTCGTGGCGGGCAACTGGAAAGAATTTCCGAGCGGACGTATCCCAGCCGTGAGCATGTGAGCCTCGACGATATTGTCGCCGATTTCGTCAGCACGCAGAAAATTCACGCGGCCGCGGCGGGCATTG
The DNA here is from genome assembly GCA_049678505.1 of Candidatus Acidiferrales bacterium. Lineage (GTDB taxonomy): Bacteria > Acidobacteriota > Terriglobia > Acidiferrales > UBA7541 > DAHUXN01. Next base: position 815 of record JBAUEH010000065.1, on the reverse strand, counting down.
GCATCGCGGGTCCCGTGCGCGACGGCGTGAGTCACGCGACGAATTTGCCTTGGATTGTCGATGCGCGCCGCCTGGCGCAACGCATCGGTATTCCTTCCGTTGTGCTCCTAAATGATCTGGAAGCGAATGGCTACGGCATTGCCACGCTTGCGCCCAGCGATTTCGCTCTTTTGCAGGCAGGCGCGCCCGGCGCGGCGGGCAACGGGGTGATCATCTCTCCGGGCACGGGCTTGGGGGAGGGAGTGCTTTATTGGGATGGCAAGCAACATTGGCCGCTGCCGAGCGAAGGCGGGCACGCGAGTTTTGCGCCGGAGGATGAGGCGCAGGACTCTTTGCTGAAATATTTGCGCGCGCAGCTTGGGCATGTGAGCTGGGAACGCATCGTCTCGGGTCCGGGCCTGGTCAACATTTATAAATTTCTACGCGATACGGGCCAGGAAGCGGAGCCTGCGTGGCTCGCTCAGGAATTGACCGGAGAAGATCCGTCGCGGGAAATTTCGAAGGCGGCGCTGGAAGGGAAGTCCGCGCTGTGCGAGAAGGCGCTGGATCTTTTCGTCGCGCTCCTCGGCCAGGAATGCGGCAACATGGCGTTGAAAGTTCTGGCCATCGGCGGAGTCTATCTGGGCGGCGGAATTCCTCCGAAAATCCTGCCGAAGCTGAAAACGCCGGCATTTCTGAAAGCATTTGCGAATAAAGGGCGCTTTCGCGCGGTGCTGGAAGCCATGCCGGTGCGCGTGATCCTGAACGAATACACGGCGCTGCGCGGGGCGGCGCGTCGCGCGAGCATGTTGCTGCAAGCGGCCGCGCGCTGAAGC
>JBAUEH010000064.1:0-2834 GCA_049678505.1 Candidatus Acidiferrales bacterium | reverse complement strand
TGCAACTTCTCAACACAGGGCATTCGGGAACGCTATCCACAATTCATGCCAACTCCGCGCAACAAGGACTGGCAAGGTTCACGAGTTGCGTCCTGCAAAGCGGTGTCGATTTGCCGTACCGCGCGATTAAAACGAACATCGCCGACTCGCTCAACGTTGTTATTCAGGTCGAGCGGCGACCCGGGCGTAGGTATATCTCGGAAGTTCTTTTGGTTAACAGCTATGACCCCGATTTAGACCTTTTCGATTACGGTGCGGTCTTCCACGTGAAGCTGGACAACGAATGAGCAGGGATAACACATTCATACCGAAATCGCTGACTGCGCCGGAATATGTCCGGGTGCTGTTTGAACCCAGCGATAACGCGGCGATCCTCGTACGGAATCGCGCGACCGGCAAAACGGTCCAGCGAATCGCCAGGGCGGAGACAATCGCAAGCCCAGAGTTTCAGGAATGGCTTGCGGCTGAGAGCGCTGCGGGCGCCGACGTGTATGTGGGCATGAACCCGATCAGAGAGGGCGCTTACAACCGTACAAAGGACAGCATAAAGGATATTCGTCACGCGTATCTCGACCTTGACAGGAACGGCGACGCATCGCTTGAGGCGATTTCTAATTCAGACATCGTTCCAGCCCCCAACTTTGTTCTCGACACGTCGCCCGGCAAGCATCAGGTTGTGTGGAGAGTGACAGGATTCGATCCGGAACAGGCCGAGGCCTTGCTCCGCAATCTCGCCAGCCAGTTCGACGGCGACTCGGCGGCAACCGATTCAAACCGCGTCCTGCGCTTGCCCGGATTCGCCAATCGAAAACTTTCGGAAGAATTCATCGTGCAAGCCCGCCACGAGGGTAACGCCGTTTATTCGCCCCGCGATTTCGCGCTTCAAGATGGTTCCCCCGAAACGCCGCGGCGCATAGCCGAGGGCCAAGAACACCCGCGCACCATACCCACCAATCATAGGAGCCAATCCGAACGGGACTGGGCCTTTGCGAAACGCGCTTTGGCCCGTGGTGACGATCCGCAGGAGATCATTCGGCGAATTGCAGACTATCGCGGCGATGAAAAAAGCGATCCCGGATACTACGCGCATCGCACGGTGGCCAGGGCACTCGAAGATCTGCAGAAGGATCAGTCGAATCCGGTCGAACAAGACCGACCAGACGTGGCTCAAAGGGAGGTGCTATGACTCGCGTTGCCGTTGTTGAATTTGAGAAGAGGACAACGCTCACCGACGAACATCCGCTGACGGTTCGGGAAGCGGCTAAATATCTTGGCGTGAGCCCTCAGACCGTATATCTTTGGGTCGAACGAAAGCAGATTCCCCATCTCCGCGTAATGGGTCGCAATATTCGGTTTCTCAAACCGGATCTCGAAACATTCCGCGCGTCGTTCAAACAGGAGATGGAGAATGCCTAGAGCGCAAAAGTATGACGGTGTGGTCTATCGGCGAGCAGGTACGGAGTTCTGGTGGATTCGCTATCGGGATCGTAAGGGAATTGCCCATAGAGAATCTAGCCAAACCGCCGATTGGGAAGAAGCAAACAAACGGTTGAGAGAGCGACTTCTGGCAAGAGACGCGAATCTGCTAGAAGTCGTGCGAAAGGGCGAGACTTTGACGTACGGGCAATGGGCGGATTTCTTCCTGGAGAACTATTCCAAGCCACCCATGCGTGCCGAAAAAACTCACCAAGCGAATCAACGGTGTGCGAAGCACCTCAAAGCCGCATTCGGTGCCAGCACGCTGGCGGACCTCACCGCAGATTCGATCGAGCTGCATCTTCGTGAGCGCCTTCGGCAGCGAGTTCGCGTCAAAGCCAAATCGGGTTATCGGCAGCTAGGAGTCGTCAAGTCCACCACGGTGCATCAGGAGTTCCGCGTTCTCCGGCGCACGCTAAACGTGGCGGTCCGCAAGAAGCTCCTGGCCGCTAATCCGTGTTCGGGCGTCGAATTTCCAGTCGCCGTGAAAGGACTGTTCCGACCGCACTATATGGCGTGGTCGGAGCAGCAGCAGATCGAATCGCATGCTCCGCGGCATTTGCGGAATATCATTCGCATCATCACGGAGACGGGGTTGCGCGTCTACAAGGAACTGACAGCGATGAGGAAGGACCAAGTAGACCTGCAAAATGCGACTGTCTGGATACCGGATTCCAAGACGCCAAACGGCATCGCCGAAGTTCCCCTGAGTAGGCTTGCCATTGAAGCATTCAGAGATCAAATGGCGAGCGCAGGCCCAAGTCCTTTTCTGTTTCCGAACGGCCGGAATCCGAGCGGCCATATCGGCGACCTGAGAACTACTTGGGAGAAATCGCTTCGTCGGGCGAAGGTACCTTATTTTCGCATTTACGATCTTCGCTCGACGTACGCAACGAGACTCAGTGCTGGTGGTGTTGCCGACGAATGGGTAACTCAAATGCTTCGCCAGAGCGACGCGCAAGTCTTCAAAAAGTATTCGCAGATGAAATTGCAGATGAAGCGCGAGGCCCTAGACAAACTCAATCGACGAGCCAATGAAATGGCGGTAGCCGATGCTGACGCTCTTATAGCGGCACCATTGTGCACAGCCGCCTTGCAATAGCCTCATTCGTGCACAGTTCGTGCACAGTCGGGGGTAAAAAGCATGAGACGGATTAGGAGTAAAGTTGGAAAGTGCTTTAGAATGAATCTCGCACTTCACGTCGGGGCGTAGCGCAGCCTGGTAGCGCGCCTGCCTTGGGCGCAGGAGGTCTGGAGTTCAAATCTCCACGCCCCGACCAAATCTTTATCACGCAGCAAGTTACAGAAGCCACATTTCTGCACTGGTGCGTCGCGGTGCAACTTGGGAACAATAAGAA
>JBAUEH010000063.1:0-6680 GCA_049678505.1 Candidatus Acidiferrales bacterium | reverse complement strand
CGGTGCGCCACAATCAATTCGTTCGGACAACGGGCCGGAGTTCACCTCACGCCATTTTCTGGCGTGGTGTTTGGAAAAAAAGATCGCGGGGGTGCACATCGAGCCGGGGAAGCCGGTGCAGAATGCGCATGTGGAAAGTTTTCACGGGAAGTTGCGGGACGAATGTTTAAACGCGAGCTGGTTTCAGAATCTGTTCGAAGCACGAAGGAAGATCGCCGCGTGGCGGGAGGAGTACAACGAAGAGCGTCCGCACAGCGCGTTGGGCTATGCGACGCCCGCCGCGTTCGCGCACCGAATGGCGGCTCTGCGGTCGCCTACGGCTCCCTGCGCGCCGCCATTCGGGACCAACCCAGGAGCAAAAGCTATGAATTTCGGAGGTTCAAACGTCGTATGATCCACTGCGCGGAGTTTGGGGGCAGCTCAGCTTCAGAACGTCAAATTAGGTCCCGGAGTTGTAGGGCGTAATTCTTCGATAGCGTCAAAGTATTGCGCCAAGTAAGCAGCCTCGTGGAAACCAGAAGGGCGGCGTTTGGGGTAGACGATTCCCGCCCAATCTTTATAAGACCAACCCGCAGGACCGACGCGAAGGCCATGTGTCAGTCGGTAGCGGTGCGGTTAACAAACAAGTTTTGGGAAATGCACCGAAATACGTAATCCGCTGCGAAGACTCGGCAAATCCTGAATATTTGGTGAAATACCCCCAGAAGCACGGAAAAAGAGAAACTTACACCGAGTTCTTTTTGAACCAACTGGGCACGGCACTGGGTTTTCATATGGCTCATAGCGGATTAATTGTTTTGGACGGTAAACATGCCTTTCTCACCAAGATTTTTACGGGCCCTGAAGAGAGCCTGCGTCACGGCAGCTTAGTGATTGAAGATTATTACAAAGACGAAAAAGCCCTCGAAAAAGTGCGGCGGCATGAGGAACAAGGATTTTACAGTATTGATTTTGTCGTAAGCCTCCTCAGAGAATACTGCGGTGCGGATTTTGACAATGTTTTTCCCAAGTTCATTGAAATGCTCGTTTTCGATGCCCTAATTGGTTCGATGGACCGACACGCTCAAAACTGGGGAGTTGTTGGGCGAATTGCAGAGCCGCCAAATTATCGTCTTGCACCAATCTTTGACACAGCCCGGGCGCTGCTCTGGTCTGCAGATGAAGCCATGGTGCAAAGGATGTCTGGGGACAGCCGCATGCTAGCCGCGTTCATCGAAAGGGCGAAGCCCTGTCTAGGTCCAATTAGGAATCATCCGAAGGTGAATAATTGCAATCATTTCGATTTTGTGCAGAATCTAATGGATTTATACCCGCATCAAACTGAGCACGCGCTCCTGAAGATACCTGAGAATCTAGAGCAAAGGAGTGGTAAACTACTGTCCCGGTTCCCATTTAGGATGGGTTTTAGTGGAATTCGCAAGCGCCTGATAGTGAGAATCCTCGTAACACGAGCTGAACGCCTCAAGAACATCTTGGCGAAGGGAGGACCCCGTGATCAACAAAATCTGGCAGTATCGCTATAAGACGCCCCCTCCCACGTTGCTGGTCTTGTACAGGGATGTGCTTGTCGCAGAGTTACAGGAGTTTCGATCCGGCGGATACCTCTTTCGGTATCTGCCCGCGTTCCAGCAGATGAGCCTCTCTCCGTTCCCTGGGCTTCCTCAGGGGAGGGAATCGCTATTCGCGGAGTTGCCAGCATTTTTCCAAGAGCGTCTCCCCGATATGAGGCGTCCGGAGATTCGAGAACTGGTTCACAAGGCCGGGATTCCAGAAGGGGATAAACTCCGGCTACTTGCCGCACTTGGTTCCCATGCGATCACGGATCCGTTTGAGTTCAGACTAAAAGTCAGCGCATAAACCCGCGACTTTCTACGCTCCCCCCATTTCAGCGAAATTTCCCGTTTCACTTTCGCACGTCTGCGCAGAGGGGCAGTTTCGCTCCCTCCTAACCCCTATCCCGTTAGCAGGTTGAGGCTTTTACTTCTGCGTGCCTATACTTGTCGAGACAATTCCGCTAAATGGCGCGACCAAGGCTCGTGTTACACTCTCGCCGGGCAAACAGCGGTGGCGCAGAACGTAAAGGAAGAGAAGAAAATGGCTGTCCGCGCCGAATTTTCGCGGCAGAAAATGGACGTGTTTGGGAGCAATCCACCAAGCATTGCGCAGGGCGGAAAGGGCGTTGTTGTGTCCGGTTGCGCGATTTGCAAAGTGCTGGCGAACACCACGGAGCAGTTCATGGAGCATGTTGAAGAGAAGGTCTGCAAGGCAATCGAGACGGCCTAAAGAACAAAAACGCGAGTCTTGCAGGTAGTCACTAACGAGTGGATTTATCCTCCTGGTTTTGTTGCAGCAATAAGCGTGCTCATCGCCTATTTGCTTCGTTGTTTCCACTCTAAACTCAGTCGGTCTTCTATGAAGGGTTGCTTGCCGCCCCTGTACGGCTTGAGTGCCTTTAGAGACAAAATACGCTCCCAGATAGAGGGGGGATTGTCGGCGACGATTTCTTGACGGAGCGCCGCCTCTAAGATGCTGGAAACCAAAGTCGGGAAAAAGCACGTGAAGTCGGAGCCGTCAGTAATGTCATCTACCCGTGCATTGTTGCCGTAGATTCCCTTCAATTTTCGATCCAGGATGTTCTCGTCATCGTAAAAGACGTTGAGTACCTTCGGCCCCCTACCCTCAAGTGCTGCACGAACCAATGGCGACAGGTTGTCGAAATCTGAATCTTCAATATCTATGAAGATTCGGGTGTAGTTATTCGTGCGCTCCCGGAGGACGACAAGGTTGGGAAGCTGGTCTAGCGTCCGAGGCCCGCTTCCGTGGAGGCTATTCAAGTCCACGAAAATATCCGGTGAACCGTCTGTTTTGTCGCCACGGGCGTCGATGTAGCGCATGATTCGGTGATACTGGAGTTCAATTAGGCGCGGTTCCTGAAAGGAGCCGTGGCCCACGAGATACATAGCGGTCATCGCCCTAATGCCTTTGGGGCCAAACACCTACTGGCCACCGAGCCACTTACTCACGCCGCCGTGGTGTGAGCACGTACCGCTTCGATGCGCGCTGAAACTATACGTACCGTCTCGGCAAACAGCAGTTGCACCAGCAGGAACAGATTGCTTTGAGAGAGATTGGTGCTGCGTGCTAACTGCACATCCCGAACCGCAGGGATCGCCGTAGGCGGGACGATAACCATGCTTTCGCGCCACGCACTTGCTCATGTACTTGCCTTGAGCTGTTTTTCCATACCAGCGGCTGCCTCGGCAGTGATACACGCCGCTGTGCGTGTTGACCCAAACCTGAACTTCTTTCGCTGGTGTCTGGGCCGTTGCCGTAATAGCGGAAGGACGTGTAGCGGGGATGACGATAAGCAAGACTGCTAGTGCCAATAATAGACGAGCAGTTTGCGAGCTTGTCTTCTGCATCAGGCTCCCGTCCGCGTGGATCAGTTAGTTTGCTTCGCCAGACTGGCCTTGAGTTGCACTTGCGATCCTGATTCCACAGCAATATCGCGCGACCAATCGTTGTAGCCGGTTGCTTTCACAGTGATGGTGTGCTTGCCTGGCGCTAATTTGAGCGTGGCGGGGCAGTTTCCCACAAATTGCCCATCTACGAGCACATCCGCTCCGGGAGGATCAGAAGAAACGTTTACAGCCCCAGTTTGTTCAGCGGTTGTTCCCTGAGTGCTGCTGTTCTGGGCCTGTTCCTTTCCGGTCTTGTCTTCACTCCCTTCTTTCGTTACATCCACCGTTGCCCCTGCGGGAATAAACTCACGGTCCTTTTCACCCACCGCAATCGGCACGCCGGTCACGCCCTGTAATCCTACCAAGATTGCGCGATAGTTGTCCTTGTCACCTTGGAGCAAGATGCCCGCATTTTTTCCGTCTATGGTGTACTGAATGCCGATGTAGTGAAGTCGAGTCTTGTGGAGTAAACCAAACAGGGCAACTGGAGCGACCAGCACAGCCAACGCGATCATAGTTCCGACGCGGCGATGTGCTTCCTGTCCGTAGCTGAGGGATGTAACAGATTTCGGAGGAATATCGAGTGTCTTGCCATCTTTCAGCGCCAGAGTAATCGCGCTCGACGTGATGGTGAGCTTGTTGTCCCAGTCTTTCGGACTCACTCTCGAGTCCACCGACCCGCCGTTGTACCGGACTTTGGTGAAGGTATTTCCCTGTCCTTGCGCAACGAACACACACGCAAGGAAAAGAACCAAGAATCTTCTGACGGATTGCATACAGTCCTCCCCGCCTGCTGGGATAGCCTGGCCTAGGTAATAGTAGAGTGATGTAAATTCCAGTAAATATATCTGGTAGTGTGTTCTGTCAAGCGGTCGCTGCGACGCTATATCTGAAATAGAACACTGAGCCGCCGCCCTCGCACTCCTCGGTTTGACGAAGTAATTCGAACAAGCCGAAACCTGCTGACCGCACTAAGTTAATGTCCGGTTAGCCACCAACCGTCCAATTGGTCTCATTCGTGCGTTAGGGCTGCGCATGGCTGCCCTCCACCCGCTTCGCGTGAATGTTTTGCCCACCTTGATGCAGGATTAGCTCGCATCGCGTGCGGCTGTCCGCTCGTTACGAACGTGATCTGCGCATCGTCTTTCGCGAGCCATTCCTACCCTGGTATTCCAAAGTGGGACGGTTTCCTTAATGACGGGTCGGTTCTGAGTTAGCTTTTTTTCTAAGAGTCGATTTCTAATGGAGTTGGGACCCAACTGTGTTGTGGTGCTGTGGTCTGTCACTTGCTGTCGTAGTCCCCGTTCCTGATCTCGCCCCTTCCAAAGCCGAGCGTCAGGTTGCGGGAGGGGACTGCCATGAAGTGGTGTGTGTGTGTGCTGGCGTTGTTCCCAATCGCCGCCTTGGGGCAAGGAAGTCCACAGAACGCAGGAATCGAGCACGCATTGTCGATTACCCCTGCGCAGCAGGCGGTCGTTCCCATCACGAAGCTCCGAATCTACGGGCCGTACTTGACCGTCAAGTTCGGCTCTGGGCTCTGCCTCGATCCAGAGTGTCGCTTCATCGTGACGAACTACCATGTCGCTAGGGCTATGGGAAAGCGTTTTTCCATTCAACACGAGCCTGTCGTCGAGCGATGGCTCGACTCGGGTCCGAATGACGAGGGGGCTACTGAGGAGGGCTATAACCCGCTCCACGACCTGGCGGTCGTGGAACTGAGGCGGAGCCTCTCCCGCAGGGGATTCCGCGGCGTGCCGTACAACACGGAGGATGTGCAGAATCTCGCCATCGGCCAAAACGTTGACATCTACTCGTTTCCGCTAGAACTCAACCCCAAGCGCAAGCTTCAACATTTCCACGGCGAGTACATCGGCGTGAATCAGGACGGTCTGCTTGTTTTCTCCTACGAGCCCAACCCGCAGCGTGTGCATGGCGGCGCAAGCGGCGGTCTGATCCTTGACGGGAAAGGGCGCGTGATGGCCGTCCTCGCTGACGTCGGTGTCACCCAGAAGAACGTTGTCCTCGGCGTCCCTGTGGACGTGCTGTCTGCCTTCGTGAGCAAGATCCAGCCGTATCTAGCGGCTGGGCTGTTCCCCAAGACCGCGTTTATTCCGCCAGTGGAGCCGGATCGCTACCCGGAATGGGTTCCCCCTCGCCCGGACGGGCGCTTAGAGCGTCGTCCTGTTGAGCCGCCGGACGTCCAGTTGCTGCGATTGAAGGCGCAGGACGTGGTCCACAGTATGCGCACCGTCATCTCCGTGGAGTCGTTCGAGTGGGGCGGCGGTAGCGCCGCGAACGACCCGCAGGCGATAGGGTATTACGAAGTCCGGACGTTCGATGGGTACCAGCATTTCCGGAGGTACCCTGACGGCAAGAAGGAAATGGATGCGGTACCTTGGCCTCCGATGAGCATCGCCATCACGCCGGGCGACGCGTGGTCGTACATGCCCAAGCTAGTTGCTAAGGAATACGACCTGCGGATTCGCCGGGCTCCAGACATCGTGTGGAAGGGGCAGACGCTCCGCGTTTTCCAATACCACGGTGCGAAGGAGGACAAGGTTTGCAGCTTCGACGACCAGACGGACTTCGGCTTCATGGTTCGCCACCACATAGACTCATACGACTGCTCCGGGGAAGTCTGGACTGACCAGGACGAAAACATCATGCGCATCTCGGAGAACTTCTGCATGCTGGGGTCGCGGACAAACATGAGGTTGATAGTCACGTTCGGATGGACGGACATTGAGGGCGAGCGGCTCCTTGTCCCGGTCACGGTATCGATGGAGACGGAGGATGGATCCCACATCGACTGGTGCCGTGGGCAGTTCACGGACTACCAGCAGTTCAGGTCGACGGTGCGGCTGCTTGTCCCGCCAGCCTCAAAATAGTATAGGCGCAGCGGCGATCCCGAGCCTTAAAGTGATTCACAATCTGCTGCGAGTTGATTTGTGGTTACAGACGTTTTCACTTCTGAATTTCTATTTCGCCGGTGTCATGTGCCTAATTATTCGTAGTGATGGAACCAGGCCAGCGTCTCGATGACTTTGGTCATCTGGTGGCTGGGGCGGTGACTGATGGCATGGGGTTCGCCGGGCACGCGGATCAGCATCGTATCGATTTTCCTCATTTTCAGCGCTTCGTAGAACTGCTCGGCTTCGCTGATAGGCGTTCGATAGTCCTCCAGCCCGGTCATCAGCGCGGTGGGGGTTTGCACTTTGC
>JBAUEH010000062.1:0-17259 GCA_049678505.1 Candidatus Acidiferrales bacterium | reverse complement strand
GCAAAGTGCAAACCCCCACCGCGCTGATGACCGGGCTGGAGGACTATCGAACGCCTATCAGCGAAGCCGAGCAGTTCTACGAAGCGCTGAAAATGAGGAAAATCGATACGATGCTGATCCGCGTGCCTGGCGAACCCCATGCCATCAGTCACCGCCCCAGCCATCAGATGACCAAAGTTATCGAGACGCTGGCCTGGTTCCATCGCTACGAATAATTAAATTCATGCTTCATCGAAGCATGACGAACGATGAAAATGGCGCCACCGAAAGTAAAGGATCAAGGCGTTCTGGGACGCCGGCTCGCACCCATATTCCGCACGGCGCTCAATAACACGCAAACATTGAATACTCACCCTGTAATTCTGGCTGCCGCTTGTCTGATGTCCGAGAGGATTTGACGACGAACCGGTTTGCCCTTGATAGCCTTGGAGACCGGGTCTTGACTTCGTTTTGATTCTCTCATCAAGCGTCTAAGGCCGATAAGGGACCAGCTTTTTCTCTCCGAAGCATCGGCAACGACCATTTTTCTCTGCTTTTCATAGACCTGAATGCCGAAATCCAACGTGCTTGGGTCTCCGCCTTGTTCCCATCGACGATCAGTCTCTTTGCCGACTGGAATTAGCTTACCCGCAACAATTCTTGCTCTGCTTAATAGTCCCTGTGTTGCTCCGGTGCATGGAGTTCCATCAGGGGAAAGCGATTTCACCTCAGGCTTTTCCAGATACTGGTTCAGGACAATTCGAAATGAGTCCGGTACCACTTTGTCTTGTCTTATAGTTTGGCGCTGCGCTATTTGATAACTTTGTCCATCGAAAAGATTGATTCCTTTGAGGGATTTCCATTTCTTTCGGTTCGATTCATTCGGCGTTATGAAGAAGAAATTAGATTTGTTGAACCCCGAAGGATATCCGCCGAGTTCCGAAAGCAATGGAACTAAAAAGAAATTGAATGATCCCAGCCATTCAGGCCTTTGGTTCTTCAAAAACAGCGGTTCGGGCGAGTGCTTTTGAACGACCGGCCTCCTGGTCCCGAACCAGGGCTGCCGGAAAAGCTACCGTCTTGTAGCGTTGCGATTTACCACCCGGATTCACTTCCAAAACCCGCCTCAATAGGTACTCGTTGCTCAGCAACCAGTTGACGTGCTCCGCGATCCCTTCCAGGTTGAAGACGTATACCTGCGGCTCAGTGGATCATGTTCCGAAGAACGTTTCAAAAGCCAGGACAGTTGCTGCCAACGGAGCAGATCCCTGCCTGCGGCAGGCGGGCTCACACGTTCGCAAAAGGACCCGCACGGGTTCCGGATAACAGCATAAAACCAGACGCACAGAAAAGAAAAAAGGCCGGGAGTCTTTAGCTCCCGGCCGGGTAAACCGCGTTGATGTTTATCGGTGATTAGAATGCGAGGCGCAGACCGAGCTGAATGATGCGGTTTGCGGTCGCGTTCCCGAAAAGCGTGCCAAAATCATTGGGATCCTGGAGGTTAAGGCTCGCACCGCCCCAGTTCGTGTGATTTAGGAAGTTCTGCGACTGCATGAAGAACTGAGCGTGAACCTGTTCGGTGATGCGGGTGTCCTTGGTGACGCCGAAATCAAGATCCCAAATCATGGGCGTCCGGAGGTTCCCGTCAGGACTGGGGGCGCTATCAATTCCCAGAACGAATGGCCGGAAAGAATTGAAGACGCTGATGGCGTTCGCTCCGAAGATGTTTGCGCCATCTCCTCCACGGTCTAGGTTGCCGTTAATGCCCACGCCCAGCGGATTACCGCAGGACGCCCCGGTTTCACAGTAGTTTTCTCCGGCGGTGGTCGGGTCGTTGCTAAAGCGCTGGCCGGGGTTGAGCTGGATGGCAGAGGCGCCATTTTCAGCGTAACCCGCTCCCATCTGGTAGCCGTTCTCGGCCGAGTAGAGCTCAGCCGGAAACCCGCTGGCAAAACTGAAGATAGGCGAAACCGACCATCCACTCACGAGCCGGCTTACGAAGCCATTGCCGCTTGCGAGCCATCGCTGGCCTTCGCCGAAGGGCAGAGCGTAAGTTCCGAGGGTATTAAACGTGAACTTATGGTCCCACGGCTGCGGGGTCCAGTCGTTGCGGAGATTATAGACGTCATCGGGCGTGTCCAGGGTGTAGGTCTGCGAGAGACCGAGGGTCCCCAGCGCATGGCCGTAAGTGAAGTTGGAGTTCAAGGTCAGGCCATGAGTCGTGTGCTTGGTATATTTAACCACCAGCGCCTGATAGTTGGAGAAGCCAGTGGAAGTAGCCACGTATGGGCCGTAGGCGGTCGACTGGCCCGTATCGGTGTTGAGCGCCAGGGGAAGAGTATAGCCGGGACTCGTCTCCATGACGCTAAAGAAGTCGGTTACGTCGTCTTGGGAGAGGAAGGTCGAGCCACTCGCAGCCAGGGCAGCGGAGCAGTTCGGGGTGCAGAAAGAATTTGATGTTGTCCCCAGGACATTCTCAAAGAACGGCTGAGGGGTCACGGCCTGGCCCTTGCTCACTTCCGTATACACATTCGCCCAAGCGTTTGCGAATGTCTGACCACTCTTCGTCAGCATCCACGGGACGTCGTTCATATCAATGCCCTGGTAGAGGTCATGACCCCAAACGCCCAAGTAGCCGACCTCGAGAATGCCACCGCCCTTTACCTCTCGCTGGACGCTGAAATCCACCTGATCCGTTCCGTTCGGGCGGAAGTTCTGGTCCATGCTATCCATGAGCTCAGCCCCGGGGTTCCCGTTCTCTCCCGGTATAGCGGGCGTGGGGAGCGTGGGTGAAAGCGCGCCGAACGGAACACTGCTGCCGTCGCCGGTGGTGCCTATCCGGAAAGCGTCCGTAGGATCCAGGGCGGTTTTGCTGGTTACGCAGGTCGGGAACGCGGAGCCCGGCATACTAGGAATGCAGGAGTCCGGCTGGAGGAAGCCATAGCCGAGGACCGGGGTTGAGACAACGTTGATCCCCAGATCGCGACCGTAGAGCCGCGAGTAGCCACCGCGAACGACAGTGTCCTTCTCGCCGAAGAGCTTGGCGAGGATTCCGCCATTAAACGTCGGGTTCCAGGCCAAGGCGACGCGCGGCCCAAACTGACCCCAATACGGCGGGAACGCATACTTGGACCCCTTCCCTACGGCGCCTACGGGAGAGTAACCGAAGGTGGGATTGTAGATCTGACCATTCAAGGCAGCACTCTCCCTGTTCTTGATGAAATTCTGGAAAGTGAGGGGGTCGTTATCGGAGGCATCCACGAGCACGTCCTCGGAGCCATTCACGTCCTGCGGCGGCATCTGCACCATCCAACTCATACCGTAAGTGAAGGTCAAGTTGGACTTAGCGCGCCAACTATCACTGAAGTAAACACTGGGCGTGTTCACGGTGACGATGCTGCGCGCCGGCGTGCCGAGCGGATTCAAAGAGAGATTCGATCCGCTGCGGGTGGCGACGACGCTGGAGACATCGACAATGCCCAAGACGTCGGCATAAAACTCTTTATATGTACTTAACTCGCTGGGATTGTTGTAGTCAATGCATTGGCTGGTTGCGGTCGCGCCGGTGGCAGAGCCAGCGCAAGGCTGCGGTATGTAGTTCGCCCCAATATTAATGGAGCCGTCATTCACCTGGATGACGGGGGTGGTGAGTCCGCCCACGACGTTATCATAGCGGTCGAAGTGCCACCACTCGTGCAGAATATCGCCGCCGAAAGTGAAGAAGTGATTGCCATGCACCCAGGCTAGCTCGTCCCGGGGGTCGTAATCGTGCTCTTGCCAGGTACGCTGGCGAGAGTCCTGGGTGTCCACGTTGATGGGATTTAACGCGTTGGTGGATTCGCCGTCAATCTCGATCGGCCCCGGCTGGCCGGCGAACTGCGGCAGGTCTCCTTCGCGAATCCAGGTCCAGTCGTTAAGCGTGTAGCCGAAGTGGAAGCTGTTGGTGAGGTTAGACGTGAGGGTTGCCTCCAGCCCGGTGACGAATTGGGCCGGCTCGTTATCGTTCTTGGACGCCGAGGCGTATTGTCCCAACGTGTCCCCGGGCAGCAGACCGCCGATATCCAGCTGGCTGGTGTTCGGGATGTCTTCCCTGTACCATGAAAAGCGGGTCATCCAGCGGAGCTTGGACCCGAAATTGTGGTCAATCCGGCCGATGAGTTCGTTGTTATTGTCCGGGAGCGTCAGATTGCCTCTGAAGCCAACGGTGTTGAGTTGGTCGCAGTTGTTGTTGCATTGAGTCGTATTGCTGGTCGGCATGTACTTCGACCACATCGTGCTAACGATCGAGCTCATACCGGTCTCGCGCGGATCGCAGGGAAGACCGCCGGCCGGGCCGCAGACGTTCAGGGGACTAGCGAGATTAAAAGCCTGCACTCCATGCGACGTATTGACCTGAACGATGCCCTGCCGCAAATCGGCGGACGGGACGTTGCGCGTTTGCGTCCCGGAAATAGCATCCGGATTGCGCAGGCCTTCGTAATCGAAATAGAAATAGGTTTTGCCGCCGGCCAATTTGGGGAGCATCGGCCCGCCTACGTCAAACCCGAAGAAGTTCTCGTGGGTCTTAGGCCTATCAATGCCTTGCCAGTTGTTTTCCCAGCTGTTGGCGTTGAGCACGCTGCTCTGGAGGAAGTCGAAGCCGGAGCCGTGGAACGCGTCGCTTCCCCGTTTGGTAACGGCGAGCATCTCGGCGCCGGAGGACGTATTGAAGTCAGCGGTCGAGTTATTGGTGTTGACGGTTACTTCTTGAATGGATTCGACGGGGGTGGGGACCACGCCTCTCTGGCTGCCGCTGAAGCCGTTGATGTAGCCGTTGTCGCCTTCGAGGCCGCTCGTATTGGTGGCGCCATCAAGGATGAAGGTGTTCTGGTCGGGCGTCGAGCCTGCAACGGACCCGGCCATGACGTCAGTGTACGCTCCATGGAAATCGGGCGCGGCCGTTGCCTGATAATTCAGCAGCCCCGAGACGTCGTGACCCAGGGTGGGAAGGTTCATCAAGTTGCCACTAAGCGTTTGGCCCATGGTGGCGTTCATGGTCTGAAGCTGGGCGGCGGCGGAGGCGGAGACCTCGACGGTCTGCGTGGCGGCGCCGATTCTGAGCGTCTCGGTCAGCGTGCTCACTTGGCTGACGATCACCGTCACGCCCGGAACCACCAACTTCTGAAAGCCGGGCTGTGTGATCGCGACGTCGTAAGTTCCAGGCTTTAGTCCGGGGAACGCGAAGCGACCGTCTTTATTGGTTATCGTCGCCGCCGTAGTCTTAGTGCCCGTGTCCGTAAGCGTCACGGTTGCGCCCGGGACTACGGCACCGGACGGATCGCTTACTTGTCCGACGATTGACCCGCTTACCATCGCTTGGCCCCAAACCGTCATCGGCGCGACGAACATCAGCGCAGCTGCAGCGGCGATGGCGAGAAGAACAAAGGACACACGACTACGCAAGCTCGTAAAGGGGATTAACATCTTCGCAGACCTCCGGTTTTCATTTTTGCTTTTGGCGCTCACTCCGGCGCCAGACACCCTCTGATGAGATGGCTAAATATTCCGAGCGCGAAAGTTTGTCAATAGAAAAATACGAAAAAAGGGAAAATTAATCTACCAAAATTCATAGATTAACGATATATGGTACCGATACTGCGTTTGTGGAAGGCATTGCTATTCCGCGAAGCAAAAAAATGGAATCGCCGTGCGTACGGGGTGTACGGCGATTTTCCGGCTGTCGACGAACGGCAGGGGCAGGGGGTGGTCCCTTTTTCGCGTGCGTAGACGCATACCCGTCAAACGCGAAGGCAAGAACGGCCTGGATGAGGGGCGCTTGGCGCGAGCTAGCGCTGGGCGGGTTTTGCGCCGTGGACGAGGAGAGCGCCCTCGCGGCGGAAGGCGGCGAGCTCAGCAGCGTCGCGGAACCAGCGTCCGGTATACGTCTCTGGCGTGGGCGTGGGATCAACGATGCGGCGATGGACGACTTCGGAGAATCCTGCGCCGCGGAAGAGTTTCGCCCATTCGTCGCCGGAGAGCAGATGCATGGGTATCTGAATGAGCTTCGCCCATTGATGGCAATATGGATTGTCGCGGAAATAATTGATGAGAATCCAAGCCGAGCCGCCAGGGCGCAACACGCGGAAAATGTCGCGAATGCCCGCAGATGGATTGGGCCAGTAATACGAGGACTCGACGGAAATTACTTTGTCGAATGAATCGGGCTCGCGAGGAATGGCGTCCACGCTGCCGACGATGAATTCGGCGTTGCGCGCGCCGGAGGATCCGCGGCGAGCGCGTTCGACCATTTCGTCGGAAAGGTCCATGCCGACGGCGCGACCTTGCGGCACGCGCGAGGCAAGTTCGCGCACGAGCCAGCCGCCGCCGCAGCCCACATCGAGAATTGTCTCGCCGGGGGCAAACTGCATCATCGCGAGCATCGGCTCGACGATAGGGCGATGCTCGTGTTCCATGCTCTCGCCCTTGCCGGCATCGGCCCAGGTATTGAATTCTTTGCGCAGGGTTTCGTTTTCAGTCGCGTGTGCTGTCTTTGGTGTCATTCGTGTGTTCATGCTCTCTTGTTTACATGTGGACTCAAGACAAGTGAAGCTGAAAGATTCTGGCGGCTATTCCTAAACGGGGCGACCGCATACGGCGCAATAACGCGCCCCAATGATGCCGGCTGTTCCGCACCGGCTGCAATAATGACCAGGGCCGGCGACAATCATCACAGGCATGCGCGTATCCGCGGTGCAAGCCCAGAACAGCGCGACAACCCAGCCGACGATGGTCCAGCCGAGAAAGAAATTGACGAGAAAGATGCCGGCTGCGTTGCGTTTGTTGTGGCCCAGGATCGAGGGCAGGAAATACATTACGGTGGCTAGGGCAAGAAAGAGCATGACGGCATCTCCTTACTGCGCACTGGTGCGCCTCAGCCGCACCTAAATGAGTTACGTCCGCGGGCCCAAAAATGTTCCCTCGTGCGAGTTTTACTCCTCGACTTTCGCCAGGAGCTTGACGAATTTTTCCTGGCGGGCCTGCTGATCCAGGCCGTCGTTGGCTTCGGCAAGCTGAGTCTGATTCATCGAGCAAAACTTAGGACCGCACATGGAGCAGAATTTCGCCTCTTTGTAAAAATCGTCGGGCAAAGTTTCGTCGTGCATGGCGCGCGCGGTTTCCGGATCGAGAGAGAGAGCGAATTGCTTGTTCCAGTCGAAGAGGAAACGCGCGTAGCTTAGAGCGTCGTCGCGGTCGCGCGCGCCGGGGCGATGCCGCGCGACGTCGGCGGCATGCGCGGCAATTTTGTAAGCGATGACGCCCTGGCGGACGTCATCCGCGTTGGGCAAGCCGAGGTGCTCCTTCGGCGTGACGTAGCACAACATGGACGCGCCGTGCCAGCCGATCATCGCCGCTCCGATGGCGCTGGTGATGTGGTCGTAGCCGGGGGCGATGTCGGTGACGAGCGGGCCGAGGGTGTAGAACGGCGCTTCGTGGCATAGCTCGTTTTCTTTTTTGACCTGCAATTCGATCTGGTCCATCGGAATGTGGCCCGGGCCTTCGATCATGACTTGCACGCCGTGCTCCCAGGATTTTTTCGTGAGCTCGCCCAGGACTTTCAGCTCGGCGAATTGCGCTTCGTCGCTCGCATCGGCAAGCGAGCCGGGACGCAGGCCGTCACCGAGCGAAAAGCTCACGTCGTGCTTCTTAAAGATCTTGCAAATTTCGTCGAAGTGCTCATAGAGGAAGTTCTGCTGTTTGTGATGGCTCATCCAGACGGCCAGAAGCGCGCCGCCACGGCTGACGATTCCGGTGATGCGGTTGCGCACCAGCGGAAGAAATTCGCGCAGGACGCCGGCGTGGATGGTCATGTAGTCGACGCCCTGTTCGGCCTGCTTTTCGATGACTTCGAGCATCAGCTCGATGGTCAAATCTTCGGTGCGGCGGACGCGAGAAAGAGCTTCGTAAATTGGCACGGTGCCGATGGGTACCGGCGATGCATCGATGATGGCTTTGCGAATCTTGGGAATGTCGCCGCCGGTCGAGAGGTCCATGACTGTGTCCGAGCCGTAATGCACGGAGCGGTGCAGCTTTTCGAGTTCTTCATCGATATTCGAAGTGGTTGCGGAATTTCCGATGTTAGCGTTGATTTTGCATTTGAAGGCCACGCCGATGCCCATGGGCTCAAGGTTGCGATGATTGATATTCGCAGGGATGATGGCGCGGCCGCGGGCGACTTCGTCGCGGACCAATTCGGGCGTGATTTTCTCGCGCTTCGCCACAAATTCCATTTCCTCAGTGATGATGCCGAGGCGCGCGTAATGCATCTGGGAAACGTTACGGCTTCCGTTTACGCCTGCGGTCGCAAGCCGCTTTTCAATCCATGCATCTCTCAACGCCATGATTTTCCCCCCCGCCCCGTAATGCCAAGAAGAATTACGCCGGCTGAGTTATTTTGCCGGGCCGAAAATGATTCCGCGTTCATTATCGCACCGTGACGCACTGTCGGCAATCCGAAGGACATCTGGGCTAATGACTCACGCCTTTGCGTTTACGCCACTCTTCGGCGGTGATTTCCCAGATTTCTCCGGGAAGGCGGCCGGAAATATAGTCGCGCTCTTCGGAGGCGACCATGCGCATGCCCTGCTTTTCCGAAATGCGGCGCGACGCGGCGTTCTCCGTCGCCTTCGGCGCGCGCAGCACGGGAAACTTCAGCACGTCGAACCAATGGCCGGTGACCGCGTCGCACGCTTCGGTCATCAGGCCGCGCCCTTGCCACGGCAATCCCATCCAGAAGCCGCGATTTTCCTTTCCGCTCTTCATCAGGCTGATGAAGCCGATCATTTGGTCCGGTTCGGTTTTCAGCCGCAGCGTCCAGTGCCAAGCTTCGCTGCGCTCAACGGCCGGGAGCGCCACATCGCGGACATATTGCAACGCGCCGTCGGGCGGGTAGGGCCACGGCACGCGATTGGCCAGGTAGCGCACAATCTCCCAGTGCGGAAAAAGAAGTTGGATCTGCTCAGCATCGGCAAGTTCGAGTGGACGCAGCAGCAGGCGCGGCGTTTTGAGCGTCGGGATCTTCGGCACGAATTTCTGCGCGGGCCGCGGCGGTTGCGTTTCTGGGCCAGCCTGAACTGTTTTCTTTGCGTGCTTCTTCACTTCGCCGCCGCTTGCAGACCTGTACCCGCCAGCATTTCGATCAACTTTTCTGGCTCGCTCACCGGCGGATAGCACGAAGTTCCCGCGCAGACAATCGCTTGCGCGGCGTTGGCGTCGAGATGGGGGATTGTTTCTTTCAGCGCGGGCGCAAGCGCATTTGCTGCGGCGACTTGCGGCGTGACGCGCAGGACGGCTTTGGCGAAGCGATAGACGGAGTTCGCGGCAGCTTCGAGGGCCGCGGCTTTTGCATCGCCAGCCGCGCCGGTAACCACCATCTGCATCGTGTGGCGCGAATGCAAGAGCGCCGCAAGGCCATAGGTTGCAGCGAACATTCCGTACTGCGGGGCAATTCCTGCGAAGGCTTCGAGCGTGAGCCGCGCCCAATCGTGATAGAGCGCATTGCTGGTGAAGGCGTAGAGCCGATCGAGGACAATCGCGGCGGCGGAATTGGTTCCCGGCGTCGGCGAATCCTGAAAGGGTTTGCGGCGCACGTCGAGGCCGCGCATCGGCGCCGCGTCGGACGCGCGATCGAAAAATCCACTGCGTTCTCTATCGCCATACTTTTCGATGGCCAGCAGCATGACGCGCTCGGCAAGAGAAAAGTAGCGGCGGTCGAGCGTCGACTCGTAGGCATCGAGCAGCGCAGCGGCCATGAAAATCTGATCGTCGAGCATGCCGCCGATTTTTTCTCCGCCCACGCGATGCTGGAATCCTTTTGTTTCGTCCCATGCTTGCGCAAGGATGAGCTCGATCGTTTTGAGAGCGAATTCGCGGCAATCCTGGCGGCACAGAACGCGTGCGGCTTCGAGAAAAGCCGACGCGAACACGGCGTTCCAACTGACATAGACGGTGCGGTCGACCGCGGGCGCTTGCCGCGCGGCTCGCGTAGCGAGCATTTTCCCTTTCGCGCGCGCAATGATAAGGTGCACTTCACTCTCGTTCATTCCAGCGCCACGGGCGATTTCGGCGGCGCTCGATGCTACCCACAGGACATTTTTTGCGGGATTGTGGTGCATTTCGCCGACTGATCCAACGTCGTAATATTCTTCCATCACGCGTGCTTCTTCTGGAATGAGCGCCGCGCGCAATTCCTGCTGCGTCCACGTGAAATAATCGCCGTCGTCGTCAAGCGAGATGTCCGCGTCCTGACTGGTGTAGAATCCGCCGCGCTGACGGTCGCTCAGCGTGTCGAAGACCCAGGCGATAATTCCTTCCGCGGTTTCGCGAAACAGTTGTGCCGGGCCGGTACCGTGCATCTCTCGCGCACCGGGCATATTCGCGACCTGAAATGCGTGCAGGTAATTTTTAAGCAGCTCCGAATTGTCGTAAGACATTTTTTCGAAGTGCGGCACGCACCAGCGTTCATCGACGGAATAACGGTGAAACCCGCCGCTGAGCTGATCGTAAACACCGCCAAGCGCCATCTTGGTGAGCGTTTGCGTCGCGACTTCGAGCATTTTCGCGTCGCGCGACGATTGCCCGAGTTCGAGCAACAAGTCAAGCGCCGCCGGGTGCGGAAATTTTGGCGCGTGGCCGAAGCCGCCGTTGCGCGCGTCAAATTTGTCCACAATCGATTGAGCCATTGCCTGCACGATACCTGCATCGAATGGCGCGCGCGCGTTCGCGAAACTCTCCGCTTGGCGGACGGCCTCTTCCAGCGCAGCCGCAGAGCCGTCGATTTCGGCACGTTTCGAGCGAAACGCCTCCGCTGCGGCCACCAAGATTCGTTTGAATCCGGGCCGGCCCATGGCATCTTCCGGCGGGAAATATGTTCCACCGAAAAATGGTTTGCCGTCGGGCGTGAGAAATGCGGTGAGCGGCCAGCCACCCTGGCCGGAAATGGCGCTCACGGCGGCCTGATAACGCGAATCGACATCAGGGCGCTCGTCACGGTCCACTTTCACAGCGACGTAGAATTGATTGATGAGTGCGGCAATCCCGGGATTTTCGTAACTTTCGCGATCAATGACGTGGCACCAATGGCACCAAACGGCGCCAATATCGAGGAGAATCGGCTTCGATTCCGCGTGCGCCTTGGCAAAAGCCGCATCGCCCCATTCGTGCCAGTCCACCGGCTGATGAGCGGCGGAGCGCAGATAGGGGCTTGCGGAATTCTTCAGCCGGTTTGTCGCGCCGTCACTCATGGAATACCTTTTGGGCGAAGACTCGCCGTGGTGGAAACATTCGGCAGGCGATTGCCGATGTGCTATTGGATCGGGTTGCGATAATCCGCGTCGCGCGGGTCAATCGGCCGGCGTCCCGCGAATCCTTCATCCTGGCGGTGATAAAAGCGAATGCGATCCTCGCCAACACGCCAGCAATAGTAAATGTCTTCGTTATTGAGGCGCGCCGGAAAATCCAGCAGCCCAACGTCCAGATCCTTTACCACGCAGCCCGTGGAGTGAATTTTCTCGAGTGCCGTGGCGATGGAGCTTTCCAGATGATTCTGCTCCAACCGCTGCTGCCCTGCTTGCTGATAATCAAAACGCATTCCGCCAGACATCTGAATGCGGGTGGCAAGCTCGGTCATTTTTTCGTCAATCGCTTTGGCGCGGCGGCGCGCTTCCATGGCTTCGAGCAGCACGGGCTCGAGCTCGGCACGCGCACGCTCCGCTTCGGTAAGACTGAAAAGCCTTTGCTCGTCGTCACTCATCAATCTTCTCAGCCGCCAATATAAACCATTGTGCGCGACGGCGGCACAAAATCCGGCTCGTTAATCCGGTGACCAGCCTCCTTCTGCATGACGATGGCGCGAATGTCCGCGGCGACTTCGCCGTCATCCGCGCCGCCGCGGAGCAAGCCCCGCAAATCGTGATCTTCCTTGCTGAAAAGGCAAGTCCGCAGCTTGCCGTCCGCGGTGAGACGAATGCGCGAGCAGAAACCACAAAAGGGCTGGGTCACAGGAGCGATCAGTCCAATTTCGCCGCCGCCGTCGGTGAAGCGATACTTGCGGGCGGTTTCGCTGCGCTCGTGGGCAACCGGAACAAGCGGCCAGCGCGCTTCGATCCGGCGTTTGACTTCCGCGGCAGGGACCATCAGACCGCGAGTCCAGGCGCGGTCCGCATCGAGGGGCATGAATTCAATGAAGCGCATGACCAAATCACGCTCCCTGGCGAATTCCGCGAATCTCTCGACTTCATCGTCGTTAATTCCGCGCACCAGGACCGCATTCACTTTCACCGGGCGCAGCGCCGATGCTTGCGCGGCGTCGATTCCCGCCATCACGCGGTCAAACGAGCGAGTGCGGGTGATTTTCTCGAATTTGGCGCGATCGAGCGAATCCAAACTGATGTTTATGCGGTTCAATCCGGCGGCAACCAGCCGGTCACAACGCTCGGCGAGCGCCTGACCATTGGTGGTGAGAGACAAATCCGGCACGCCCATCGCGCGCAGGGACGAGATGAATCCTTCGATGCCGGGCCGCACCAGAGGCTCCCCGCCGGTGACGCGGACCTTGCGAATCCCCAGACTGACCAAAATGCGGGCGAGACGCTCAAGCTCTTCCCAAGAGAGGAGCTTGTGCTCTGCCATATGGTTTTCGGGGTTCGCGGAGCGGCAATACACACACCGAAAATTGCAGCGATCGGTGACGGAGATTCGGAGATCGGTGATCTGCCGGTCGAATTTATCGGTCAACACGCCACTTCCGTTCTGCTCGATCATGTCAATTGGACTTCGAGAGTACATAATTCAATTTTTCCGACAAGCTCACAAAATAAAAACGCCCAACTCCGTGATGGAAATTGGGCGGAAAAACCGGCGCGCGCCGAGCGTGCCGACTTTTCTCCTTTCCAAATCACGAATGCACGTGAGCAAGCCTGCAAACGGCGCGCAACTTGATCAGGCGAATGTGAAGGGAGGCACGGGAGTTTCCGCCTGTACCCTGAACGCATGGAATGGAGTTCCGCATGCGTCTCCAGCGCTCTTCGAGCGATGGAATCGTCCCCGGGCCGTTGGTTTTCTCTCCGGCAGGCCGCGAGAATCGGAGTCCTATCCAGTTTACGCCGCTTTCCTTCCCGCAGCAATTCATGAGCGGCAGGAACCACTTCAGCCGGCGCTGATAGCACAGGGAATAGGTTATGGTAAAGTTGCGAGCCGATGCGGATCTTCGTACTTGGCGTTGGCGGCACAGGCTCGCTACTCGCTGAACTGCTCGCCCACCAGGGTCACACGGTCTGGTGCGGCGATCGAGACGTTGAACGGGCGCGCCGCTTTCTCGGCAGGAAAAGCGACATCGAGATTCGGGAAACCAATGCGCGCAATCTATGGTCTATCGTGCGCGCCGCGCGAAGTTGCCATCTGCTGGCCAATTGCGCGCCTGCCATCTACAACGAAGTGGTGCTTCGCGCGGCTCTGCGCTTGCGGGCGCACTATCTCGATCTGAATTCGCGGCTGACGCGAAATCCGTTCAAGCCGGAGCAGCTTGCCTATCATCGCCGTTTCGTTCAGAAGAATCGCGCGGCAGTAATCAATGCCGGCATCGCACCAGGCCTTACGAACCTGCTGGCACGGCGTGGCGTTGAGCTCCTGGATTCAGTCGAGAGCATCCATTTCCGTCTTTGCGAAAACACGGAGAGCCGCGATCCGGTTTCCACGTGGTCTCCCGAGGCAGCATTCGACGAAGCCACGTCGCGCCCCCGTGTCTATCGCGCAGGGCGCTTCACGTTTGGCAAGAAGTTCGGCGAGCGCGAGAAATTTCGCTTTCCGCCGCCCATCGGAGAAATCCCGGTCTATCTTGTGGCGCAAGATGAAATTTGCACCATCCCTACAAATATTCCGCTCAGGGACGCGGATGCCAAGATCGGCGGCAGCGACATCGAACAGTTGCGCCGCTGGCAGCGCCGTGGCCGTCTCAGCCGCTCTCACGGTATTGTGAGCAAGCGCTTTCCCAAGACTCCGACGCCGCGGCAGGTGGCCGCGTTGATTCGCCGTGGGATTCTGGAAAATGCGCGCTTCGCGGCTGCCGTTCTAGTGCGTGGCACGAAACATGAGCCGCAGGATGACCTGCCGTTGCTGGTCCGATGGGACGCCGCCGTGCCTTCTCTGTACCAGCTTCGCCGATCGGGGATGACGACCACACCGATCTCCTATGCTACGGCTCACGTGGCCGCGCTATTTATCAAACATTTTCCACGGGACCGAGCTGGAGTATTTTCTCCCGAGGAACTCCCCGCCGATGCGCGGCGCGCCATCTTGAGCGAAGTCCGAGCGCAGGGAATTCGCACCACACTTAAGATGACGCCACTCAAACGAATTGAGCGCGAGGAGGAATACTAGCGATACTCAAGGCTAACTCGCGAGAACACGCCAGGCAATTTCTCTGGTTTGCAAACTCGCATTCTCCCAAATCAGTCTGCGGCGTTCCGGCCGAGTCCCAGGCTCAGGGCGGCGCCCTGTTCCGCAGGCAGGCGCTCGAACGCCTTCTTCAGCAATATCGGGGTAACAATCGTCGTCACGGTCGCCATCAAAATGAGCACCGTAAACAATTCGTTCCCGATGAATGCATTTGAGAGGGCAACATTCGCGATCACCAGCTCCATGATGCCGCGTCCGTTCAGTCCAATTCCCAACGCCCAGCTTTGTTTGTCCCCCAGACCGGCAAGCCGGCCGCCAACGTAGCCTCCGGCAATCTTGGCGACGAACGCGACTACCAACACTGCGACGACGAGCTTCCAATTTCTCAGGCTGGATGCATCGAATTCCAACCCAATCGCTGCGAAGAAAATCGGCCCCAGGAATCCCATGGTCAAGTTCGAGGCGGTTTTCCGTACCTCTTCGAAATTGGCTTTCCCCAACACCGCGTGGCTGAGGAGCATGGATCCGAAGAACGCCCCCACGATGAAATGCAGCCCCAGAAGCTCGGAGAGGCTGGCAAAGGCAAACACAAAGAGCAATACCACGGCAAACAACGACTCTTTTCCCTTGAGCTTCCCAAGCAGCGGATCGATCAAGTTGCGGGAGCGGCGGAATCGGCCTGGCGTGTATTTCTTAATCACTCGGGACACGACAACAATTGCCGCCATGAACACCAAGGCCTTTACCAGCGCCAAGCCCACAGAAGTAAGCAGAGTCCGCGTCACAGGCCCATGGGCTTTGACGCCGAGAATGACGCCGAGCAAAAGCAGCGAAGCGACGTCATTTGTCACAGCCGCGGAAATGATCCTCTGCCCGATGTCGGTTTGCAGCTTGTCGAGGTCCATCAGAATCCGCACGCTGACCGGAAGAGCGGTAATGGCTATGCACAAGCCGATGAAGATCATCTGAGTCGCGCCCAACCGAAACGCGTATCCCACTAAAATTCCCAATGCCAAGGGAATCGTGAATCCGGCCAGCC
Organism: Candidatus Acidiferrales bacterium; assembly: GCA_049678505.1. Taxonomy (GTDB): domain Bacteria; phylum Acidobacteriota; class Terriglobia; order Acidiferrales; family UBA7541; genus DAHUXN01. The sequence goes on along the minus strand of JBAUEH010000062.1, from coordinate 1,811 downwards.
CTACCAGAGCGCCACGGCCACGGAAGGCTTTCCACAGAACGCCCAGATCCATTTCCATTCCTACCAGAAACACCAGGAGAAACACGCCCAAGTCAGCGATGGCTTTGATTTCCGGGGTGAAGTGAATCAACGCCAGCGCGGAGGGTCCGAGCAGCACGCCTGCAGCGATCTCTCCGATCATCGCAGGTTGGCCCAGGCGCTCGACCAGTTCCCCAATGACCCGGGAGACGATCAAAAGCAACAGCAATGCCTCAATCAGAGTCACGAAAGCTCCGGCTATCCTCGGCGCACAGTAGGCTACGAAGCTGGAAGGGGGATGGGTCCTACCCTAGCTCGGGCAGTATAACCCAGGAGGAACTCGGCACGTCGATAAGGATTTCCCTTACCCCCGCACAAACAAAATAAAGGAGATACGACTATTTTCCCGCATGCTGGCTCGAATGGAACTCGGTCCACGGGCCAGCGATCATGTCGCGCAGTTCAGGCGCTTGCCAATCGTATTGAGGATGCGCCGCGAGAAACGGCTTGGCATAGAAATTTTCGCCGCAGGGATGGCCAGCGCGGGCAATCAGTGTCATTTGTTCCGCCATTTTGCTGTCGGTGACTTTTCCCTGCACGGCACCCATCGGATCGAATGGGGCAACATCCCAACCCTTATCGCCCTTCGCGTTCACGTCGCCATGCCCGCAGAGGGTGCGGTCGTCCGCGCCTGCTTTCTTCGTGTATGCGTCGAAGTGATCCGCTTCAAATTTTTCCGCGAGCGGCACATCGATCTTTCCCTTGTTTTCCTTCATGAGCTTATCCCAACGGACGTGGCGCGCATTCGGCGACATTGTGGGATCGTTCAGGTTGTAGGTGGTATCGAGCTTCGTCACCGTCGGATCGCTGGTGAAATTCGACCCCACAAAGAAGCCATCCTTCGTTCGCCACACTTTATAGGCCTTCAAACCCAGCTCGAACTGCGCGATTTCGCCCGTCTTGCGGTCGCCGAGCAGCCAATCGTTGGCGTAGCCGCCATTGTTTCCATCGAGCATGATCTTCACGTAGTCGTCGATCGATCCCGCGTACTGCATGGCCTTGCGCGCGCGCACGAATTCCGGAATGCCGTCCGGCTTCCAGCCGTGGAACGCGGAAATTGTCGTCTCTGTCACCATCAATCCATCCGAGTTGATGGTGAAGTCGTCATCGCTCACGATCACCCCCGGAAATCCATCTCCGATCATCCGGTAGCCATGCTGCGGGGCGATATCGAAAATTACGCGCCAGCGTTCGCCGTCCATGTAGTTGGTCCAGTTGTTGTGCGCGATGACAATCTGCCCGTCTTTCGTCCAGCTTCCCGTGGCCACAAATGCACTGCAATGGCCGACGACTTTCCGCTTGGGCGCGTTCGCCACTTTGTGCTGCTTGTCATACCAGGGCGCGTAATAATCCGGCAGCTCCATGAACGCATTCAACGCCACAACGTCGTCCAAATCCATTTTCACGCCGCGCGCGTTCAGTCCCGCGACAATCCCTTTTAACTCCGCTTGATATTCCGCGTCGATATGCGGCCAAAGCATGTTCTGCGCCGCATCACGAAAGAAATTCCAATTGTGCTTTGACGTGTGCGTGTCTTCGAGCTTCACCGCCGCGAAGGCGTCCTTGATTTCGGGCGCGAGCAAGTAGCCGTGCTGATACCCGATTTGGTCCGGCGAGCCTTGCAGGTGCACGTAGGTCCAGCCCCCCTTCTGAAAACGGTACGCGCCCGCGAGACGAGTGTCTACGGCCGCCACAGCTCGGTTCGGCGTATGCGCATTCAGGGCGGCGCTGGC
>JBAUEH010000061.1:0-113896 GCA_049678505.1 Candidatus Acidiferrales bacterium | reverse complement strand
GGGCGGGCTGGCAGAGGCGCGAGCGAAGATGCGGGCGAAGATTGCGTCGACGGATTTCAGTTGGCGCTGCAAATCGAAAGTGTGTTCCAGAGATTTTGCGCCGAGAAAGTTTTTGATGTTCGGATCGTTTGCAACTCGCTCGCGAAAGCTGGATTCCGATTCCCACGCGGCCATGGCGTGCGCCTGCACCCATTTGTAAGCGTCTTCGCGAGCGGCGCCGTGCTCGACCAGATCCTGCAAAAGCTGTCCGGAAAAAACCAAACCTTGCGTGGAATCCAAATTCCTGCGCATGCGCTCAGGAAAAACTTTCATTTTGTCGACAATCGCCGCCATGCGGTCGAGCATGTAATCAACGAGCGTTGTGGAGTCGGGCAAAATCACGCGCTCGACGGAGCTGTGAGAAATATCGCGCTCGTGCCACAGCGCGACATTTTCCAGCGCGGCGAGAGAATTGGAACGCACCACGCGCGCGAGTCCGCAAATCTGTTCGCAGCCGACGGGGTTGCGCTTGTGCGGCATCGCAGAACTTCCGCGCTGGCCGCCGCCGAACGGTTCCTCCGCTTCGCGAACTTCCGTGCGCTGGAGATGGCGAATTTCGAGCGCGATGCGTTCGAGCGATGCGGCGATGATGGCGAGAGAGCTAAGATAGTGAGCGTGACGGTCGCGTTCGATCACCTGCGAAGAAATCGGTGCGACGGTGAGGCCGAGACGCTGGCAAATTTTCTGTTCGGTTTCCGGACCGAGATGCGCGCACGTGCCCACGGCGCCGGCAATTTTTCCAACAGCCATTTCTTTCGCCGCATCGCGAAAACGCGCGATGTCGCGGCGATTTTCATCAAACCAATTGGCAATTTTCAAACCGAATGTGATCGGCTCCGCGTGCACGCCATGGGTGCGCCCGATTTGCGGCGTGTCCTTGAATTCCCACGCGCGGCGCTCGAGGATTTCCGCGAAGCGATCGAGTCCGGCGGCAATGTGTTCTGACGCTTCGCGCACGAGCAATGCTTGCGCGGTATCGACAACGTCATTCGAAGTGAGACCGTAGTGCAGCCAGCGCGCCGCTTCGGGATCACCGACCGTCTCCCCAACCGCGACGGTGAAGGCAATCACGTCGTGGCGCACGCGCGATTCGATTTCCAGAATGTGCGCAACGTCGATGCGAGAACGCTCGCGCAGGCGAGCGGCAGCTTCGCGCGGAACGACACCCGCTTCGGCGAGAACGTCCGCGGCAGCCAGCTCGACATCCAGCCACTTCTGGAATCTGTTTTCGTCGCTCCAGATGCGGCGCATCTCCGGACGCGTGTACCTAGGTATCAAAGACGCCCTCCTGAGCCAGCCTGATCGTCACCCACGTTCACGATATTTCGCCAAATCGGATTCAGTAACCTCTTCCGGTTGAACCAATTTGTAGTGTTTCTCTGCGCAAATCACCGGGCCATCCTCGCTTTCTTCAAACTCAAACAAGGCAATCACTCCCTCGGCCATAAATTGCGCGGCGATTGACCTGCATATCAGTGAAGGAAATTTGTGAGCGCAGACGGCTAAGTCCTGTTCAATTTGCACGATGTTTAGTTTGTCATTGCCGCCCTTCGCTTGCACAGGAAACACGTAATGCGCTCCTTTTTTATCTACGCCGATGTAAATTTCGTCTGTCTCGACCTGTCCCATATTCGGAACCGTGGTGCGGAGATGGTTTTGCAGTGAGTAACACGCCACTCCTGTGAAGATGTCCACCAGCCGATTGTACCTGACCTTCGCGAGCAGTGCTTGTTCGTCACTGAGTGCATATTTCGCGACAACTCCCGGCGTGGCATCCGGGATCTTTGTCGTTGCCATATTCTCATTCGGGGCAATAGGTTTGCTGCGAACCAAGGCGAGGCGATACCTCGCTCTTCCGGCCGGTCTAATAATCCACGCCTCACCTTCGCCAGCAGTTTTCCGAATGCTCTCCGGCAATGCTGCTCGGTAACGGAAGGTGTAAACCAAATCACCGAGGTTTTTAGGGGCTTCAACCTTCAGCTCATTGCATACCTTTCCGATCTCTTCGCGCTCGAAATCCACTTCACGCATACCCGGCTTGAACTTCGCTTGAAAAATTCTCTCGATAATCATCGTGTACACATTTTTCTGATTCATAACCGAAGCCCTCGCTCCATTCTTTGCTCCGGGCCAGCCCAACAGCACGACTTCTTCCCGCAGCTGTTCCTTCGTGGCCGTGGCCAAGCGCGTTCTGAACAAGTCAATGCCTAAGACTTCATAACCGAGAGAGTCTGCAATGCCTCCGAGAAGTTGGCCAGTGCGAATCATTACTCGGAGATAAGACGCTTGGTCGCCGACGACGTAAGCGAGGCGAGCACCCGGACGCAACACTGTCCGCAAATCAGCCAAGTGCCTTTTCATTCCGCCGAAGTAAAGTTTTGTCACTCTCGCGTATAAACGTTCAAAACCGGAAGTCTTGCCCAACGCGATCCGGCGTTTTTCGATTGCCCTTGCTATCTCCTGAATCTCATCATGATCGGCAACAAGCTGGTCATCGCGATCGCTTTTATAAACTCCTCTCGTGTTTGAACGCAATAAGTCCTGCTTTAATGCTCGAAGATCTTGCTTCTTCGTAATGAACCCAAGCAGTACCGACTCTAATCGAGTGGTGCGTGTATAGTCTTTTTCATTGGGATATGGCGGCGAGGTTATGACAGCATCCACTGACTCCGGCTGTAAGACCTTCAGCGTCTGCCTGGAATCGGATAAATGAACAGCGGATGCAGCACTTTCGGCTTTCTGAACAGCACGTAAATCCTCAACCATCGCGCGCACATTGCGCATCCAGATAGCGGTCACGGGCGCGTCATCTTTGGGGCGGCCAACTCCAACCTCCGGCCCGAACGTGAGATTACTGATGCCAAAGACAAGAGCTTTCGCCAGGGCCAGGCGTTCATAGCGAAAAAACCTTTCCTCTCGCATCATCTGAAGAACTTCAAGCAACACTAACGTTCGATGGAGTGGTAGAGGGCTAATCGAATTCGTGAGCAACAGTTTTTCTGTTTCGTGCGCCAGCGTCCGAAGCGCCCTGCGGGGCTTGCTCTTAGTAAACAAGGGCAAACCGGCCGGTTCATCAAACCCATCCGCTTCTAGTATTTCGCCCGCGCCTTGCGCCACTCTTTCCGCATGGCAAAGCAGGCCATCCGGGTTCGCGCTCCAATCCACCTTCACGCGGCTTGCGAAACAAGGCACCGGATTAGCTTCTATTCCGATACTCTCCACACCAAGCTTCTTGCATTCAACCAATGTTGTACCCGTGCCGCAAAAAGGGTCGAGCACTACCATCCCCTGATCGATTTTGAAACGGTTTAAATAATCACGAACAAGGTGTGGCGGGTAAGAGAGAACGAATCGATACCAGTCGTGGACAGAGAAGTCTCCGGCCCGAAGCTTATTGTTTTCTCTGACCGAAAGAATTGTGCTCGTCGCAGCCATCGTTTAATGGACGGTGTGATGCTACCATTGTTCACGCGACGTGAACATAATTAGGCCGTGTTTTTTCGGCACGGGGCGAGGCCATTCTGCCCGTGCCTCTTGCCTTAAATGACGAAAGTCCAGCACGACGTTTGTTCGTACACAACGCCGAGTGTGCTCAAAAGTTAAGCATTGCATATGCGGATGAGGAAAAATAAGGGCGCGAGGGCCAGCACAAACGCTAGTCGCGCCCACTCGCCGAAAATAGAAAGCGAGGGCGCGACTCGGTGTCGCGCGGCAACTGGCCAGAGGCTGGAGGTCCGAAGCTGGAGCAAAGATCAAGGAGTGAAATACAACAGCAGATTCCTCGGGGTCCCGACGTGAGTCGGGACCCCGAGGAATGACAACGGATGGCTCCAAAACTGCGGAGGTTCAGGCTGGGCGCAACTGTCCTCGAAATGGAACTACGCGAGAGTCCGCGCGCTGTTGCTTGCGGTCTTTCGGCGGCGGTTGCGCGGGATTCGGCTGCGGCGTACCGGTTTGAACGAGAGAACCCGGCACTTGCACAGTGGCGAAGCCATCGGAAAGCTGCTTGCTGTTCAGCATCGGTTGAGCCTTTTGAATCAAATCCCAGCGGTTGCCTACGGAGAACTTGGCAAACAAAGAAGAAACATGAAACTTGACGGTGCGAACAGAAATGCTCAGGCGATCGGCAATTTCCTTATTCAGCTTGTGGTGCAACAATTCTTTGAGGACTTCGCCTTCGCGCGGACTGAGGCTCACCGAGCAGGAAAGGCTTCGTCCCAAGTGGAGAAGTTCATCGGCATGCTTCTTGATACGCTCGATCATCGCGCTGTCGGCAGGAACCCAAACGACGTAGTCGGCAGGCGAGTCTCCACGAACCATGCAGCCCAACGCGAGCAGGCTCGCCGCGCGGCTGAAAGCCGCCTCACGGTCACCGCTCATTTCCACCTGAAACCGCGGAGATCCAGTGCTTTTCTCGCAGAAAACCAGCGCTTCTGTTTGCGACGGCGCTTTTTCTTGTTTGACTTCCGCAGTCTCAAAAAACTGCTGGAACTTCTTGGTTTTTCTGAGAATGGCGCACCCCTTTTAGCTAAGTATGAAACCGGGCGGCTCAACAGGAAGTCTAGGACAGAATAGCAACTCTCCCCCAGCAGGCTATGGCGCCCTTGAGTCTAAGGCCAATCCAGCCAATCCACAGCCCACGCCAATCCACGCCAGACGAGCGCCCCCTCTGTCTCAAAGTGCAAACCTTTGGCCTTTCTATAACTAACATTTTAAGGGTACTAGTATCAGGGTTTTACCCAGCGAGGCATACAGGAGATACAAGTGCAGGATCGGAGGAATTTTCACGATGCGGGTAATTTTTTCGATACGATAGGAGGTTCTGATAATACTAAGTCCATAGAAACTACAGAGTTAGTGGCCCCAGAGGAGTCCGTTGAGAGGCGACCATGAGCTGGCCCTGAAACGGGACATCGGACGGACGGCGCTGGAGAGCTTCCACGGCAGAAAGGTGTACCAAATCGGGATTATTATTGGTCTCCGACACGTGAGCAAGTACCAAAAACCGGGCGCGACCGTCGAAAGCGTCGCCGTCAGCCAAATACTCGCTGACGATGTGGTTGGAGAGATGGCCGGTGCGGCTCATGACGCGCTGTTTGACGTACCAGGGATAGGGGCCGACTTTGAGCATTTCCAGGTCGTGATTGGATTCGAGAATGAGGCAGTCCGCATCGCGGAGGTGAAATTTCACTAGTTCGGTCAGGTAACCGAGATCGGTAACAATGGCAACCTTTGCGCCGTTCGCGCGAAAGGTATAGCCGACGGGGTCGGCGGCATCGTGCGGAACAGCAAAGGGAGAAACCTCGATGTCTCCAACGGTGAAAGGCTTGCCGGCGTGAATGTGCTCGACGCGATCGAGCTTCTTGCTGGAGGCCTCGGGCAGAATGCGAGAGAGTTCAATGCAAGTTGGCTCGGTGAGATAAGCAGTGGCGCGCCAGTGAGTTAGAAGTTGCGGAAGGCCGCTGGCGTGGTCGGTGTGTTCGTGGGAAATGAGAATGCCGTCGACGCGTTCGGGAGCTTTCTTGAGCGCCGCTAAGCGGCGAAAGGTTTCTTTGCGGCCAAGGCCGGCGTCGACCAAAAGGCAGGTACGCTCGGTTTCAAGCAATGTGGCATTGCCCGAACTGCCAGAGGCCAATATGGAGACTCGAAAGCTGATAGGCCCTCGCCAGCCGCGCGTTGCGATCAGTGAACTGCGCGGCTTGCGATGCATGATGACAAAGGGGAGAAAGTTCGTCAACGGAATAGGTCAGAAAAATGCGAGAAAGTGACGAACAGGCACAAAAAAACGCTCGTTCAGCAGGCGAGGTGGGCGGAATTGAGCTTGAAACCGTTCAGGTTGCCGAGAATTGCAGCGGCGGCGTGAGAGGGCTGGAACATTTTCTGAGCAAGTTGCTGAATCTCTTCCGCAGTGACGGCTTCCATGACGGCGATGCGGTCTTCCGGCGAAGTATAGCGGCCGAAATAGAGAAATTGCCGCGCAAGATCGGACATGCGCGAGCCAGTGGATTCGAGAGAGAGAAGCGTGCCTCCTTTCAGGTTGGCTTTGCAGCGAAGAAGCTCTTCCGCGGTGACTCCATTTTCCTTTAAGTCGCGCAATTCTTTGGTGACGGAATTGATCAGGCGCTCGGTGGTTTCGAGGCTGGTGCCGGCGTAAATGGAGAGCATGCCTGCGTCGCGATAGTGACTCGTTTCGCTGAAAATCGCGTAAGCGAGGCCCTGCTTTTCGCGGATGTTTTGGAACAGGCGCGAGGACATGCCGCTGCCAAGGAGATTATTCAGGACCGAAACGGCGTAGCGGCGCGGATCGGTCATGGAGCAGGCAGGCACGCCAATGCAGATGTGCACCTGCTCGAGTTCACGCTTCGAGCGCGAGCCGAGTTCAGCGATGGGCGCAGGCGGCGCCTCGGCGTGAGTGTTCGCAGCGGGCTTGCGAGCGCCGAATCGGGGAACAACAAGATCGAGAATTTTTTGGTGAGACACGTTGCCGGCCGCAGTGATGACGATGTTGTTTGGCGCGTACCAGCGACTGAAAACGGAGTGGATGGCGTCGCGATCGAAGCTTCCAACGGTTTCAGATGTTCCGAGAATGGGGCGGCCGAGGGGATGATGGCCCCAAAGATTCTTGGAAAACATTTCGTGGACAAGATCTTCAGGATTGTCTTCGACCATGCGAATTTCTTCGAGAATGACGGATCGCTCGCGATTGATTTCGTCTTCAGGGAACAGCGGATCGAGAACCATATCGGACAAGACGTCAAAGACAGCTTCGAGATGCTCATCGAGCACGCGGGTATTGAAGCAGACCATTTCCTTGGCGGTGAAAGCATCGACCATGCCGCCGACGGAATCGACTTCGCGGGCAATGTCTTCCGCTTTGCGGCGAGCGGTGCCCTTGAAAACCATGTGCTCGATGAAATGGGAGATGCCGCTTAGCTCGGGCGTCTCGCTGCGCGAGCCAGTCCTTATCCAGATGCCCGCGGAAACGGAACGGACGTGGTCCATCGGCTCGGTGACGACGATGAGACCGTTGGGCAGCGTGGTTTGCTCGACGCGGCGATTTTCAAAAGCCATGAGCCTTCCTTTAGCCGGCGCCCCACTGGGCGCAGCTTAAGCATGCAGTCGCGAATCAATCAGTGAATGACGAGAGAAATCAACGCGAGTTCGAACGCCGCATCGCGGCGCTAAAAAAGTTTCTCGTCAGGATTGAGTTTGCCGTATTCGCTGGAGTAATACAAGGGAACGTCAGAGTAGGTTCCTTTGTCGATGGAGTAAACCTCGCAACTGGAATAAGGATGTGAATAGACGTGGATGCTGGTGGCGCGCTGGTTGAACTCGGCGAGATTCAAAACCTGGTGCACAGGCTCTTCGCGCTGCACGGTCCCCGGGTGGTCGTAATCCATAACGTACGAAATGCTGGGCGAAAGGCGGCAAGTGCCGCGAGAGTGGTCCTGGTTTTCGACGCGAAAATTTTGCACGCGCAATTTTCCGATGGGAACGGCCATCCAGCAGTTCTGTCCACGATGGTTATGAATGCGGCTGGCCTGCCCCGTTTCCCAGCAAATGGCCATGACTTCGAAGAGATCGCACTTGAAGATGAGATTCCGCGTGTAGTGGCTCTTGGCGTAAAACAGATAAGGCTGCAAGGTATCGACGCGGAGCTGATGCTGCTGTAGATATTTTTCAATCTTCGGAAGCGTGAAGTCCTCGCGATGAATTGTGGAAAGGCCGCTTACCCAGTCGTCGATCGCCATTTGCGCCATAGGGCCTCCTTCCAAACGCCAGCGATGCTGCAAAGCCGCAGTATAGCGCCAGCGACGCAGTTCGGGCTGAAAAAAAATGTTTCGTTCGCGTGCTATGATGAACAAAATGAAATCGGCGGTTCCGAAATTGCAATCAGCCCATGATTGCGCGCCTTTAATCGGCAAATCCCTCGACGAATTGCGAGAGCTGGCGGCGTCGCTGGGCGAACCGAGTTATCGCGGCGCGCAAATCTATCGAGAATTGTATGCGCGGCGGCAGACGCGGATTGAGAAGATGACGGCGCTGCCGGCGGAGATGCGGCGGCAGATCGCGGAGATGGCGTGCGTTGGGCTGCCAGAAATCGTGCGGCGACATCGATCTGCCGACGGAACAGTACGATACGTGTTGCGATGCACCGGGACGATGACAGGAATGCGCGAGAAGAAGACGGCGGCGATTGAAACAGTGTTCATGCCCGAGGAGAAGCGGCAAACGATTTGCATATCGACGCAGGAAGGCTGCGCGGTGAACTGCCAATTTTGCCTGACGGCGACGCTTGGCTTGGTGCGGAATTTGACGACGGGCGAAATTGTGGGACAGATTTTGGTGGCGCTGGACGACAATCGCGACGCGCTCAAGCCGCAAACGAATGTGGTGCTGATGGGGCAGGGGGAGCCGCTGCTGAACTACGACGCGGTGATGAAGGCGCTGGCGATCATCTTGGATCCCAAAGGATTGGGGATTTCGCCGAAGCACGCGACGCTTTCGACGAGCGGCATCGTTCCAGGAATTGAGCGGCTGGCGACGGAAAAACTGCGGCCGAAGCTGGCGATTTCGCTGAATGCTTCGACGGACGAACAGCGCGATGCGATCATGCCGATCAACCGAAAATATCCGATTGCGAGGCTGCTGGAGGCTTGCCGAAATTATCCGTTGCGTCCGTGGGAGCATTTGACGTTCGAATACGTGCTGCTGGGCGGATTCAACGATGGCGTGGACGATGCGCGCAGAGTGGCAAAGCTGATCGCGAATCTGCGCGCGAAAGTGAACTTGATTCCATGGAATCCGGGAGAATTGCCGTACCGGCCACCTGAGCCGGCGAGGATCGAAGCGTTCCGAAAATGTTTGGTCGACAAAGGGCAGCGGGCGTTCGTGCGCTATTCGCGAGGACAAGACGTGATGGCGGCATGCGGCCAATTGGCGCTTATAGAAACCGCCGACAAAAGCTTGAACGTGGCTGGGCCAACGAACGCTTAGACAATTCCGATCGCGGCCATCATGCGGCCAGTACGCTGCTCGCGACGATAACTGAAAAAAAGATCCGGGCGGCACGCGGTGCACAGGTCCGTGATGAAAATATTCTTCGGTGAAACACCTGTTTCGATGAGGAGAGCCGCGTTTGCCGCTTTCAGATCCAAGCGGCAGCGAAGCGGAGGCGGTTCGTGGCCCGGAGGCATCATGGTGAGCCACGGAAGCGGATTAGGATCTTCGCCAGAGGCAAGCGCGTCGAACGGGCCATCGAACCAAGATTTCGCTTGCGGAAATTGCGCGGCGAATTCCTTCACCACGTCCGGGCCGACCTCATAACAGCATTGACTGATGCCCGGGCCGATCGCGGCGAGAACGTCCGCAGGCCGTGTCGAAAATTCCATTTGCATGCGACCGAGCATTTTTGCGGCAACGCGCGCAAGCGTGCCGCGCCATCCAGCGTGAACGGCGGCGACGGCGCGATGACGGGGATCGACGAGCAAGATGGGAATGCAGTCAGCAGTTTGGATGGAGAGAAGCATGCCGAGCGCGAATGTGGCGATGGCATCACCTTTCGGAGAGCCAGCCGGCGGCTTGGAAATGACGTGAGTGATGTCGGAGTGGATTTGCTGCAAAGTGATGAGCGGCGCTTTGGCGTGGCTTAGCGCGGCTGCGAAACGGCGGCGATTTTCTTCGACGCGCTCGCGGCGATCCCAATCCGTAAAACCGAGATTCAGGACTTTTTCGGTGCGCGGGCGCCCGGGCTGCTGAGATTCGAGAACGCTCGTGCCGCCGGCACGCGTGCTGAAGCCGTGAACGAGCCAGTCGAATTTAGTGAGCGGAAGGAGTTCGAGGATTTGCAGGCCCGCAGCGCGGCGAATGTGCCAGGGAGATGCGGGTGATTTCTCGGCGCTGCGTTTGCTCGCGGTCTTTTTCTCGGTGTGCGATTTGGAGTTGGTTACGGGCATAGCTGCTCGGCGTGAGGAGCGTTTCCCATTATAATGCACGCGCAGAGCGAGAATCTGGCGCGACGCGAGGAAAACAATGATCGTGGGGCTCGGCGCAGATATTGCGGAAATTGACCGCCTGGAAGCGGCGATTGCGCGCTTTGGGCGCGCGTTCCTCGAACGCGTGTTCACGGCGGAGGAAATCCGCTACTGCGAGCGGCACAAATCGAAATTCGAGCGCTACGCGGCGCGATTCGCCGCGAAGGAAGCAGCGATGAAGGCGCTGGGAACGGGATGGCGTCGCGGGGTGCGATGGCGCGACATTGAAGTGCGCAACGAGACGAGCGGCAAACCGGGAATTCATTTCGCGGGCAAAGCGGCGGAGCACGCGGCGAGGCTGGGAGCGCGGCATTTTCATCTGTCGATCACGCACAGCGGGAATGTGGCCTTCGCGCAAGTGATCTTGGAAAACTAAGATGCGACGGCCGCGAGGGATGCGGCGTCCGCGGGAATTGTTACGTCGAGCCAGCGATTGCGCGGCCAGGAGCCGGCCACGCGCACGTTCAAGTAGTTGCCGGTGATTGCGCCGGTCCAGTCTTTGCCGTGGCGATCGAGCGTGAGGACGCGGATTTTCCTGCCTTGCTGCAACAGACGAAAATCACGAGACTTCTTTTCTGCGAGTGCGCGAAGCTGGCGCGCGCGATCATGAATGATGTCCTCGCGGAGTGCGTGAGGAAGGTTTGCGGCTTCGGTGCCGGGACGCGGGGAGAAAGAGAACACATGAAGGTAGCTTAACGGCAATTCCGCGATGAAATTCATGGTGGCGGCGTGATCGTCTTCGGTCTCACCGGGGAAGCCGACGATGACATCGGCGCCGATGGCGGCGTGCGGCAAGGTTTCACGAATGACTTCGACGCGGCGCGCGTAGTGCGCGGCGCGATACCAGCGATGCATGGCGCGAAGGATGCGATCGGAGCCAGATTGCAACGGCAGATGGAAATGAGGCGCGATGCGCGGCTCGGACGCGATCAGCTCGACAAAATCCTGGGTGATGTCGATGGGCTCGATGGAACTGAGGCGCAGGCTCGCGAGTTTTGTTTCGTCGATGATTTTGCACACGAGCGCGTGGAGCGAGATACGCGGCGTGAGATCGCGGCCGTAACTGCCGAGGTCGATGCCGCTGAGGACGATTTCCTGCGCGCCGGTTTGGACAAGGCGGCGGATTTCGTCGAGCACGGAAGCGGGCTCAAGGCTGCGGCTGCGGCCACGGACAAGAGGAATCACGCAATAGGCGCAGCGATGATTGCATCCATCTTGGATTTTTAGGGTAGGACGCGTGCGAACATCGACAAGGTCATCCGCAAGAACATCAGCAAAATGATGCTGCAGGACGATTGGCGCGGGATGCGCGGCCATTTCTTCGCGCAAGATGCGGGAGGAAGAAAGAACGCTGACAGCTACCGCAGATAGCGGGACAAAATTGGCCGGACCATCCGCGAGTCCGTTAATCACATGCTGATGCGAGTTGCCGACGACCCAGGAGACGCCGGGAAGCGCGGCGAGCTCTTCGGGCGCACGCTGGGCGTAGCATCCGGTGGCGACAATGCGAGCGGCGGGATTTTGGCGATGGATGCGGCGAATGGATTCTCGGGCTTCGGCATCGGCGGCAGCGGTGACGGTGCAGGTGTTGAGGACAACGATGTCGGCGGCAGCGTCGGATTCGACTGCGCAATATCCGCGAGACTGAAGGCTGTGGCGAATCGTAGCGGCGTCAGCTTGCGTGGCGCGGCAGCCAAAATTGCGGATGAAGAAGGTGGTCATGAAATGAATGCCACAGTCATTTTACGCGAGGCAGGCGGAATCCTCGCACTCAAAAAGGTGAGTCTGCAAGCCTTGCGATAGGGGAGCATGGTTACGTCGGCCCCCGCCGGATCGCAGCGCATCATCAACTCATTTCTTGCTGGTCTTGACTCCGAATGCTCTTGCTAAACGCGAATATCCAAAGGAAAAAGCCGCCGAGTGATACAATCCACAGCCACCCCAACCCATTTGACGCCAGACGGGATTCAATCGCCGGATCGTACAAATATGCCGTGGCCGCCAAAAGTACAAATCCCGTTCCCACCATGCCGGGTTTAGTTCTCAATACCGAGCGGCATCCAACGCCGAAGAGCACCGCCACATAGAGCCCTAGTATGAGCCACCAGAAAACCATGTGGTACTCTTTCATCATGGGTCGCGCAAAATCTAGCAGCAAAAAGTAGCCTGAAGCCGCGACTAATCCCCCAAGCCCGGAGTATAGAGTTTCTCGCATCGTTTCGTCCTATTGTGGAGGTTCAGGTGGTTGTTCCAAGTGTCCATCGTATCGACCAAACTGTCTTGGCGGCGATGGACGAACCGGAATCATTCTATCTTACGCCAAAGCCGCCGAGGCGAGATTCTTCGACTACACGTCCCGATGCGGAAATCGAAAAGCACGATTCCCGCGATCAAAAACGAGTCGGACCGCTCCGCTCAGAATGACAAGCTCTACAAGTCGGGATCGTAATTGAGATTGGGGGCGAGCCAGCGCTCGACTTCGCGGAGGTCCATGCCCTTGCGGCGATGGTAGCTCTCCACTTGATCGCGATCGATTTTGCCGACGGCGAAATATTTCGATTGAGGATGGGAGAAATAAAGGCCGCAAACGGACGCGGCGGGGTACATGGCGAAATTTTCCGTAAGGCGAATGCCAGCGTTCTCCTCGACTTGGAGCAAATCGAAAAGCTCACGTTTTTCGGTGTGATCGGGGGAAGCGGGATAGCCGGGCGCGGGACGAATGCCGCGATACTTTTCGCGAGTCAGCTCTTCGTGGCTTAGATTTTCGTCGCGGCCGAAGCCCCATGCGTCGCGGGCGCGTTTGTGGGTAAGCTCCGCGAGGGCTTCGGCGAGGCGATCGGCAAGGGCTTTGGACATCAGGGCGTTGTAATCGTCATTGGCCTTCTCGAAATTTGCGACGAGCGGCTCGATGTTGATTCCGGTGGTGACGGCAAACGCGCCGAAATAATCGCGCGAGCCACTTTCCTTGGGAGCGACAAAGTCGGCTAGAGCGAAATCGGATTCGCCTTCGGGCTTGGTCATTTGCTGACGCAGGGTGTGAAACGTCGTGAGGAGGCGCGAGCGAGATTCGTCGGAGTAAATCTCGATGTCTTCGAGGACGCTATTCGCGGGAAAGAAGCCGAACACGGCGCGAGCCGTGAGCAGATTTTCGCGGACGATGCGCGTGAGGAGCTGCTGCGCGTCGTCGAAAAGCTCTTTGGCTTTGGGGCCCACTTCCGGCTGCTCGAAGATGCGCGGATAAATACCGCGCAGCTCCCAGGCGTGAAAGAACGGCGTCCAGTCGATGTAAGGAACAATTTCTGCCAGAGGAACCGGGGCACAGACACGAACTCCCTGAAAAGAAGGATGCGGCGGCGTGTAAGCTGCCCAATCGAAAACAGGCTTGCGCGCACGAGCCTCCGCGAAAGAAAGCAGCGATTGCGTTTGCGGGCCGCGATGCTTTTCGCGGGCCTTTTCCTGCTCACTGTGATTCTCTTTGACGAAATTGTTTTTTAGGTCGTTGCTGAGCAAACTGCCGACGACGCCAACGGCGCGAGACGCATCCTGAACATGGATCACCGGCTGGCGATACATGGGCGCAATCTTCACGGCAGTGTGAATGCGGCTGGTGGTGGCGCCGCCGATGAGCAGCGGGACTTCGAAATTCTCGCGCTGCATTTCCTTGGCGACGTGGGACATTTCCTCGAGAGAAGGCGTGATCAAGCCGCTCAAGCCGACCATGTCGGCTTTCTTTTCGCGGGCGGCGGCAAGAATCTTGTCACTGGCGACCATCACGCCGAGGTCGATCACTTCGTAATTGTTGCAGCCGAGGACCACGCCGACGATGTTTTTGCCGATGTCATGGACATCGCCTTTCACGGTGGCGAGAAGGATGCGGCCTTTGATTTGGCCACCCCCAGTGGCTCTTTTCTCTTCCTCCATGAACGGTTGCAAGTAGGCGACGGATTTTTTCATGACGCGCGCGCTCTTGACGACTTGCGGAAGAAACATTCTTCCCGAGCCGAAGAGATCGCCGACGACATTCATGGCGTCCATGAGCGGGCCTTCGATGACGGCGATGGGTTTGCCATATTTCTTACGGGCTTCTTCGGTGTCGACCTCGATGAAATCGACGATGCCCTTCAAGAGGGCATGCTTCAGACGTTCTTCGACGGAGCCCTGACGCCATGCACTTTCTTCGACTGGAGCTTTGCCTTTTTGCCTGACCGAATCGGCGAAGGCCAAAAGGCGCTCGGTGGCATCGGGGCGGCGATTCAGCAGCACGTCTTCGACGAGCTCGAGCAAATCCTTGGGAATTTCCTCGTAGATGGCGAGCTGGCCGGCGTTGACGATGCCCATGTCCATGCCGGCGCGAATCGCGTGATAAAGAAACGCGGAATGCATGGCTTCGCGAACGATGTTATTACCACGAAAGGAAAAGGAGATGTTGCTGATGCCGCCGCTGACTTTGACGCGCGGGAATTTCGCTTTGATCTGGCGCGTGGCCTCGATGAAATTCACGGCGTAGTTGTTGTGCTCTTCCATGCCGGTGGCGACGGTCAAAATATTGGGGTCGAAAATAATGTCTTCGGGAGGAACACCGACTTCCTCGGTGAGGATTTTGTACGAACGCGCGCAGATTTCCAGTTTGCGCTCGACGGTATCGGCCTGGCCTTTCTCGTCGAAGGCCATCACGACCATGCCGGCGCCGTAGCGGCGCACGAGGCGAGCGCGCTCTCGGAAGGCTTCCGCGCCTTCTTTGAGACTGACTGAGTTGACGATGCCCTTGCCTTGAATGCACTTCAGCCCGGCTTCGATGACGCTCCATTTGGAGCTGTCGATCATGATGGGCACACGCGCGATATCGGGCTCGGACCCGAGGTAATGGAGGAATGTGGTCATAGCCTGCTCGGAATCGAGCATGGCTTCGTCCATGTTGATGTCGATGATTTGCGCGCCGCCTTCCACTTGCTGGCGAGCGACGGCAAGGGCCGACTCATATTTACCGTCCAGAATGAGCTTGGAGAATTTTGGCGAGCCGGTGACGTTGGCGCGCTCGCCGATGTTGACGAAATTCGTGTCGGGACGAATCACGAGCGGCTCAAGACCACTGAAACGCGTGTAAGGTTCAGGCGTGGACAACACGTGCGGCTTGAGCCCTTTCACGGCGGCGGCGATGGCGCGGATGTGCGCGGGAGTGGAACCGCAACAGCCACCAGCGATATTCAGCCAGCCATTGGCCGTAAAATCGCCCAGATCGGCGGCCATTCTTTCCGGCGTTTCGTCAAACCCGCCAAAGGCGTTGGGCAAGCCGGCATTCGGATAGCAGCTAATGTAAATGGGCGCGACGCGAGAAAGCTCTTCGACGTATGGGCGCATTTGCTTCGCGCCAAGAGCGCAATTGATGCCGACGCTCAACAGATTCATGTGCGAAACAGATATCCAAAAGGCGGCGATGGTCTGGCCGGAAAGCGTGCGGCCGCTTTGGTCGACGATGGTGGCAGAAACCATGACCGGCAGGCGCGCGCCGGATTTTTCGAAAACTTCTTCGATGGCGAAAAGAGCGGCTTTGGCGTTCAGGGTGTCGAAGATGGTTTCGACGAGGAGCACATCGACTCCGCCGTCGAGGAGGCCGCGGACCTGCTCGGCATATGCAGCGCGGAACTGGTCAAAGGTGGCCGCGCGGGATGCCGGACTGTTCACGTCCTGGGACATGGAGGCGGTGCGGCTGGTAGGGCCGAGCGCACCGGCGATGAAACGAGGGCCGGCATTAGGATTTTCAGCGAGGAAGCGCTCGACGGCGCGACGCGCGATTTGCGCGGCGGCTTTGTTCAGATCGTAGATGCGATCTTGCAGACCGTAATCGGCCATGGAAAGAGCGGTGGAGTTGAAGGTATTGGTCTCGATGATGTCGGCGCCAGCCTCGAGATATTGCCGGTGAATAGAGTCGACGATTTCGGGCTGGGTGAGATTCAAGACGTCGTTGTTCTGGCGCAAATCGCGGGGATGGCGCGCGAATTCCTTGCCGCGATAATCGGCTTCGGAGAGATTGCGCGCCTGGATCATCGTGCCCATCGCTCCGTCAAGGATGACGATGCGCTGGTTGAGAAGAGCCTTTAGCTTGGCGGCGCTGGACGCGGTGTTCAAGGCGTTGTCTTTTTCCGGCTCCCGGCAAGAAGAAATGCACGCAAATCGCGTGCTGCTATAAGGATAGCACGGCATCTGGACGCCGTGCGGGAAGCGTACATTGAGTGGCACGGAAGGTGCTCCGAAGCGCGTTGTGGCACGGTTTAACGGCAGGCCGGAATGGAGCCGTCGGCGTTGGCGCGTGCGACATTGAAGCTCATGGCAGCGTTGAGAAAATGGCCGGACAGGTCAAACAGACGCACGCGCACGATGTGGTAACACTGTTCGCGGCCTTCGCCGGCGAGGTAAATGGTGGCGGTCAAATCGCCATCCGGCGCGCCCGGACGAAACTTGCCAGTCTGGCGATACCAACGGTTGGTGAACACGTCGGCCAGGACGTAATCGCCGGGATCGATACCTCGCACGCGGGCTTGCAGGGTGGTTGCGGTGCGGTCAGTTTGGACGACCGCGTTTGATACAGGCGCGATGATTTCAACCTCAGAGGCTGGGACAGGAGGCGCAGCCACGGGCGGGTTCTGCCGCTCGTAGATTTCGATGCGCTGGCCGAGCGTGGGGTCCGGCATGCTCACCCGAAGAACATAGCGCGCGGAAAGCTGCGGCGCGATTGCATCAGCCATTTGTTTCGCGTCGTCGCCAATGCCCCCATCAAGGACGACATAGTCAAAAAGCCCGTCGCTGACCGCGGCAGAATAGGCGGCCGCGCCGGTGGCGGAATCGTAGCGAAAATAGAAAGGATCGGTTATCTGCCACTGGTGCAGCGGAGGAGAAAGATCGTAACGCAAGACAGTGTCGTCGACGAGGACGCGAGCCGACGGCGCCAAGCGGCCCTGGAAATACGCGGCCATCGGTTCGGTATCGGGCCAGAAAACGAATTGGTCGATGTGCCAAGCGTTTCCAACCCAGCCGAAACCGACCGCAAGGCAAGTGACGACGACCGGACCGGCCAGCTTGTACGACAAGGAACCGGTGCGGCGCAGGAGAAACAACAGGCCCTGCATCGCCAGCGGAACTAGGAACAAAAAGGAATAGTTAATGTGCTTCCAGTAGTCGTAGTCGGCGCGAGAAACCAGCTGAAAGAGCGGCATAAGAGCTGCGCCACACCAGAGCAGAGCAAGCTTCCCACGTCCCACTTCGGCGCATGAAAACCAGGCGACGAGCGCGAGCAGGGCGAGGATCCAAAAATCCCAGCGGTGAGTGAAATAGATTTGCCACGCCTGTGTGGCAGGGGCCTTCAGCGAGCCGTAGGTCCGGCCGTAATGCCAAAGAGCGATGAGCGATTTGCCGTAATAGGCCGCATATGCGACGCATAGGACGGCGAGAGGAGTGAAAAAACTTTGGATGGCGCGGCGACCCCTTAGAAAGCTTAGGATCACGAAGAATGGAAAATAGATGGCGATCAAATATTTGCACAAGAATGCGGCGAAAAAGAAAAGGGAGGCGGCGAGCCACGCGGGCCATCTTTCTTTGCCTTTTCCTGTTCCTTGTTGCCAGGCGCGGACGAATAGCCAGAGGCCTATGGCGAAAAAGAAAAGCGAGCCGATATCGCGAGTGGCGATACGCGAAACCAGAATCGCTGGACCCAGAAACGCAAACACAAGCGCGGAGGCCAAAGCGACGGCAGGAGAAAAAAGGCGCTTCGTGAAACCGTAGACGGCCCAGACGATACCTGCGCCCATGGCAGCCCCGAGTTCGCGGACTCCGACCAAGCCTGCAATGCGGTCCGCGCAGGCCGCCAAAATAGGCCATAGGTACCAACCAAAGCTGAAATTCAAGGGATGGTCGATGGGTGGCTCGAAATGCCGCGCCAGAAACATCCGGCCATAGAGGACATAGATCGATTCGTCCATGTACGCGCTGGAATAGTGCGGATCGCGCGCGCGCAGATACCAAGCGACGGCGACGATGGCGAAGAGCGGCCATTGAAACTTGCGCAGGGAGCTCCAAATAGATGCCGGGTAGAAGTAAGAAGGAAAACGAAGCGTTGCGGACGCGGCGAAATTCCTGCCGCGCGGCTCGTGCGGCGAGAAAAGACTCGACGTAGGCACGCTAGAAGTAATGCCGCCAAGATACCAGGAAAAGATGCCGATGGAACGCGTTGAATGTATTCAGATAATCATAACCGAGGCGAAGCTCGTTGTTGACGGTCATGCTCCAAGTCAAATGCGTGGAAAACGTAGACGCAAATTGGGGAGTTGAAAACGAAGTGTAAAACGTTTGCGCGTTTTGCATGCCGGCGAATCCGCCCAAATCCCACTTGGCGTGCGGGCCGAAATTGCCGGAAAAGAGTAGCTGGCCATAATTCAGCAAATATTTCGTAGGGCTGTAATAGCCCCCGGTGATGCGGGGCGGTTCGCCGCTTCCCGGCTCAAACTCAGCATCGTGATCGAAGCTCAGGTAGGTAAAGCCGTAAGCGGCGCGGATATAAGGATGGTCACCACGGATGGATTTTCCGAAGTCGCCGTCAAAACCCCAGCGGCGGTTAGAAGCGAGGTTTTGGCCGGTGTAAAGGCCATCGGTGTACGACAACGAGGCATCGTAATGGTGCTGCGAATTGGAATAGCTGCCGCCAATGGTGGCGAGATTGGTCTCGACTTGCCCGACGAAGACACCATCCTCGTCGGCGCCGAGAGTGGAAACGAGAGTTTCCTGATCGGACTCGCGATCGAATCCCATCTGGAGCTTGAACGAGGGACGCACGGTGAATGCGGCGTCGAACGCGCCTTCGATTTGCGAAGGAACGCCAGGATAGGTGCGGCCTGCGATTTGCGCATGCGTCGAGACGGTGTCGGACGGTTGGGAATCGAGCATCAGCGCATAATAGTTCGAACTGAAGTCTCCCTGGTTCGTGCGATAGCGGAACGGCTGATATAGCGCGCTGAGGCGGTTTTGCGAGCCGAGCGGAGTGGAGATGAGCGCGTCCGCAGAATCATAGTCCAGCCGATCGCCGTCGCGTCGCAAAGCGTAGCCTAGCTCGAGATAAGTGCCGAGAGCGTGGTCGACTTCGCGCTTGAGGTTGGTGTAGTCGGGCGTATCCATACCCTGAACCTGAGCCAAATCGTTTTTTGCCTCCGCGTAATGTCCCATATCGTATTCGGCTTGGGCAAGCTCGAGGGTTGTTGCAGGATCGCTGCCGTCGAGGGCGTGGGCCTGCTGCGCGAGATTGAGCGCTTGGCGATAGTCTCCGCGCCAGCCGTAAATTTGGGCTTCGCCACGAAGAGCCGCGACGTTATTGGGATCCAGGGACAGAATTTGGGAATAAATATCCATGGCTTGCGAGGAATGGCCGCTCCACGAGAGCAACTGCGCCTCGCCAGAAAGGGCGCGCACGTTGTGCGGATCCTGCGCGAGAGCTTTTTTGTAACAATCCATGGCCTGGGGGCGCGTGGCGCGATTCCAAGAAAGCATTTCCGCGTAGGTCATCAACAAATCCATGTCGTTTGGCGACTCCCGAAGGCCTTGCTGGTAGATTTTCAGAGCCTCCGGGCGAGTCGCGGCGTTCCAACTGAGCACCTGCGCATAGTATTTCCGATACTGGAGATTCGAAGGATCGAGCTCGGTGGCGCGCTTCAAGAGCGCCGGAGCCTGGTCGCGATGACCGGACTGCCAACTTTCCATTTGGCCGAGCTGAAATACGCGAGCGGCATCGTTTGGCTGGAGCTGGTTGAGATGCTGAAGCGGTTCGATTGCCGTCTGCCAGTGGCCATGAGCGACTAGCGCGTCGATCAAGCCTCGTAGAGCGACGATATTATCCGGGTCTTCTTTCAGAACTTGCTGAAAAAGCTGTACGGCGCGGTCGAGATTTCCAGCCGTAGCCTGACTCCTGGCGTCATCAAGAGTGGAGCTTTGCGGCGTCGCGCTGGTGTGGCCAACAGGCACTAAGGTAAGGCTGAAAATCAGCGCTGCGAGCACGGCGAAGCACTTCACGTCTGCGCTCCTCGGGCTTGGCTGCGGCGGGTCATTCTCAAGATGCTTCCGTGGCGGGGCGCAATCTCCCAGAAGAGATGTTTGGAGATGGCGTCCTGGTCCCCAGGGTCGATCTGTTCAAAAATAAGCCCGCTCGAAATGCGCTTGTTCTCTCCCTTGAAAAACTCAGAGGTTCTAACAACGCGGGCATGAGCATGAATGGTTCTGGTGGGAAAGCTAAGTTCGACCGCCAGAGTGGTTCCCAATGGAACGGAATCCTTCAGGGTAACCGAAAATCCATTGCGGTTGAGATTGCGAGCAAAGCCGCGCCCGACAACGCGGCCGCCTCCATCCTCGTTGTAGCCAAAGAGAACCGGAACGTCGAGGTGGCTCGGGAAGCGATAGGTCGCACGCAATTCCTTATGGCAAAAAGCGCGCCAAATGACCGGCACAAGGAGAAAGATATAGAAAATCGCACAGACGACGTTCACGACGAGCGCCCAGAAATAATACCCTGCCGGCGCGGTATGAGCGAGTTTCCAGCAGCCAAATCCCAGCGCGACGAGCACGCCGATCAAAAGCAAACTTTGCAGCCATACTTCGGTCCAGCGCGCCGAGGTGTCGCGCGCCTTTGGCGTAACCTTAAAGGGAACTTCCTTTCGGAAAAAGCCGGCGCTGGTAGCCATCAAAACAGGCATCTTGATGAGATTAAATTCTTCGCTGAGCCAGAAGCCTCCGAAACCGCCTTGCAGAGAAGCGGTAGCGAAGATATTCAGAAGAAAATAGGGAAGGAAATAGATGGCAAATACTTTCGGAACTGCAATCAGCGGGAAAATGCCAACCAGCAGACAAAAAATCGGAGTGGCGATGTAGATGAACTTTTGAAAACTCATCCAGTAAAAATAGAAGGATGCGAAATAATTGAGGCGCTGGCCCAAGGTCAATCCCCGGCCGAAAAGCGGATTTTCCTTGCGAAGAACCTGCATGGCGCCCTGTCCCCAGCGGCCCCACTGAGTAGCGAAACCGCGATAGGTCTGCGGGGCCAGGCCGCGCGCGACGGTGTGATTGTAGTATTCGACCCTCCAGCCCTTTTTCTGCAGGCGCAGGCCCGTGTGCATGTCCTCGGTAATGCTTTCGGTGGCGAAACCTCCGACTTCGTCCAGGGCGGTACGGCGCAACATGGCGGGACTACCGCAATAAAATGTGGCGTTGTAGCCATCCTTGCCGGGTTGAATGACGCTGAAGAAAAGCTCCTGCTGCTGCCACCCTCTTTCTTTTTCGACGTGAGTGCGATGTTGAAAGGAATCGAGATTGTAGAAATCCTGCGTAGTCTGCACGACGCCAACCTTGGGATCTTCAAAAAAGCCGATAAGCTCGCCGATTAAACCGGGCATGGGCACGTGGTCGGCATCCAGGGTGACAATGAATTCACCCTGTGTTTGGCGCAGCGCGTTGTTCAGATTCCCTGCCTTAGCGCCGGTGCGATCTTTTCGGGAAATGTAGGTGCAGGTCAGCTCGCGGGCCAGCTCGGCGACTTCTGGACGATCACCGTCATCGAGGATATAGGTGCGGTGCGGATACTCGAGGCCCGCGGCGCAGAGAACGGTCTCACGAAGAAGACCGACTGACTCGTTGTATGTGGTTATAAAGACGTCCACGGTGCGGCCGAGAATGATGGGGCGCGGGGAACGATTCGTCGGCTTCCACGTGGTGATATAAAAAAGCGACGCCTCGATGAAATTGAGCATCTCGGCGACCAAGAACAGATAAAAGAACCATTTAGCGGCCGGGTTCATGGTCGAGGTCGCGCGCCAATAGAAATATCTTATCGTAAAGATGACAGCGACGATGATTAGTACCCGAATGGCCCAAAGGCGGGCTCCGGGCTTCAGGGCTCGCTTAGGCGCAGGGTTGGCGGCGGGGGGTGCTTGGAGCAGTGAACTCATCGGCTTGAAACACAAGAAATCACAAGCTTTTCTAATAAGATTTTGTGAATTACCGCAACATACAGCATTCCGGTGTCTTCCTTATCCTAATCCTATAAAGTACCAGTACTTACTGAACCAAAATGGGACTGTGCCACTATGGCAATTGCAGTAGTGCACGCCGAGTTCCTTTCCTCAAATGGAAAACGACGGGCAATGCTTGGCGCTCGATTCCGTATTGGCTAGCAATTTATCTTCCCGTTTCCGGAACACCTGTGGCCGACATCGGTAGATTTGCTGGGAGGAGGGGTAATTCTAATCAAACAACAGGGAAACAGCAAGCAAAACTCAGTTGGGAAGCTGGGCTTCCTGAAAGCGCATAACAATGAGGTCGGCACGGCGCCGCACGCCGTGCTTCGCCAAGAGATTCGAAACGTGGAATTTTACCGTCCGCTCTGAGATGTTCAACAGGCTGGCAATTTCTTTATTGGACAGATTTCGCAGAAGAGATTCTAGTACTTCGCGTTCGCGGCGACTTAAGGTACCCGGAGTCTTGTTCTGGGAGATTGCCGACTTGCGTGTGCCAATAATGGATTCCACGAACCGGGAAAGGACTGCTCGCGGGACCCAATAGCCCCCAGCGGCGACCAATGGTAAAGCGTCTTGCCACTGCTTTGTCGCCTGACCGTACGCCAACAGCCCTTTGACGCCCAGCCGGAGAAACTCGAACGTGGAGGTATCGTTGTGTTTCGAGGCAAGGACAAGGACGCGGGCTTTCGCGTAGCGCTCCAGTATGCTTTCAATCAGGGCATGGATAACTTGCGTCGAGGCCTGGCCGTCAATGACGTATATCGGCGACTTCGGAATGGGCATCTGTTTGATTTCGGAAGGAGATGAAGAGGTCAGTTGTCGAAATGATATCTGAAAGGAGTTCTCCGGCAGCACGCGCTCAAATTCGGAGCGGACGAGCGGGTGGGGCGAAAGGAGACACACCTTCAGACGATGTGGACGGGAGTTCCGTGACATCACAAGTTAGGCTAGCGAATTTAACTTCAATGGGCAATAAATAGCTGGACGGCGTGTTTGGGAAAGGTCAACTCCACGAATACGCGAATCGAGGGCAGGAATATCTAGCGCGGTGCGTATCCTCGCGGAAATCGTTGTTTCCAGCCCCATCCTGTTCGGATAACTGCTTCCAAGCTTGAGAAGCCTGGCATCCAACCCAACTCATTGCGAATTCGCTGCGAGCTGGCCACGAGCACGGCCGGATCACCGGGGCGGCGCGGCGCGGTGCGATAGTTGATCTTGCAACCGGTGACGCGGGAAGCGGTTTCCATGACTTCCTGAACGGAAAACCCCTGGCTATTTCCGATGTTATAGATCCTGCCGGCAAACTCGGAAATACGCTCGACGGCGAGGGCATGCGCTTGAGCAATGTCCAACACATGGACGTAATCGCGGACGCAGGTTCCGTCCGGAGTCGGATAATCGGTACCGTAGACCTGAAAGGCTCCACGCTGACCCGCGGCGACTTCAAGAAGGATAGGTATGACGTGGGTCTCAGGGTTGTGATCTTCGCCATGCTTTTCCGACGCACCCGCCGCATTGAAGTAGCGCATGGTGATGTACTCGAGACCGGAGCTCGCGCGGAATTCCTCTAGGACGCGTTCAAAGAGAAGCTTCGAGGCGCCGTACGGGTTTACCGGCATCGTTCGATGCTCCTCAGGAATGGGCGTTTTCTCGGGCTCTCCGTAGGTAGCAGCGGTCGAGGAGAAGATCAGCTTCTTGACGCCGTGGCGAAGCATGGATTCCAGCAGATTGATTCCGGTGGAGACGTTGGCGCGATAGTACTTGCCTGGTTCACGCACAGACTCTTCGACGAGACACAGGGCGGCGAAGTGCATGACGGCATCGACCTTATACTGCTGAAATACAGCACTGAGAGAATCCGAGTCGTGGAGATTGACACGGCAGAATACGGCTCGGCTGTCGACGGCTTCCCTGTGACCTTCGGAGAGATCGTCCAGAGCAATGACGCTATGTCCGCGCTCAATCAGCGCTTCGGTACAAACGCTTCCGATATAGCCGGCGGCGCCCGTCACCAAGATTTTCATGGACACCCAACCAAGCCGAAGACTGAAAATGTCGAGTCAGAAAAGTATTGTGTTGGATCATCAAGGGCGTTTGGAGCGAGGGACGAACGATTCATTTCTTCACAAACGCCTGGGAATACCATTTCCATGTGCGGCGAAGACCATCCTCGAAATCCACGCGCGGATGATAACCGAGGACTTGCACTGCAAGGTTGATGTCCGCCTGTGAATGTAAGATGTCGCCCGTCCGCGGCTGGTCGTACTTCACACGAATCGCGCCTCCAGTTATTTTCCCGAGGAGCTTGAGGACATCATTCAACGAGATTCGCATGCCGGTGCCGCCGTTGAAAACTTTACCCGAGGCCCCCGCGGCTTCGCAAGCGCGCAAGGAAACATCCACGACGTTGTCAACATACGTAAAATCGCGAGATTGCTCGCCATCGCCAAAGACGACGGGCGCAGAGCCCTCGATCACCGCCAGCATGAAGCGCGAAAGTACACCGGAATATTGCGATGTAGGGTCCTGACGAGGGCCGAAAACATTGAAATAGCGGATCGACACATTTTCCAAACCGTACGCGCGCCCAAATAGCTGTGCGTACATTTCGCCGACAAGCTTGGTGAGGCCGTAAGAAGAGATGGGATCCGAGGGCATGGTTTCAACCTTCGGCAAGGTGGGTGTTTCGCCGTAGGCAGCCGAAGACGCGGCATAAACGACGCGACGCACCTTGGCGTCCCGCGCGGCGACCAAAACATTGAGGGTACCGTCGATATTGACCCGATTGGTCTCGATGGGATCTTTCACGGAGCGCGGAACAGAAGTGCGCGCAGCCAGATGCAATACGTAGTCCGCGCCTTCGCAGGCCTCACGCGCCGCTTCGAGATCGCAGATATCTCCTCGAATGAGGCGGATCTTCTTAACGGCGGTGGCAAGATTTTCTTCCTTGCCCGACGAAAAATCGTCGAGCACGGTGACCTCATGACCACGCCGCAATAGCTCATCAACGATGTTCGACCCGATGAAGCCGGCACCACCCGTTACCAGGTAGCGCATCCCATTCCTCCTCAATAAAGCCCAGTTGCTACTCCGAAGCGGTTCAGCAGTGGACGACCTTCTCGCGGTTTTTCTTTACATGGCGCGTGGCGTTGCGAGAATCAACGACCAGTTTCGCCACATCCACGATCTGCTCATAATCGTACGAAGAATGATCGGTAGCAATGAGAACGCAATCGTAAGAAGCGAGCGACCGCGGATTGATGTCGACTGAACGCATCTGGGAATAATCATAATGCCTCATCTTGTGTAGTGACGGAAAAAAGGGGTCGTTGTAATCCAATTTCGCACCGCGTTGGAGCAGCAATTGCACTAACTTCAATGAGGGAGATTCACGCAAATCATCGATGTCTTTCTTATAGGCTATGCCAAGGAGCAGGATGCGGGCGCCCTTCAAGCTTTTCTGCTGCTCATTTAATGCTTCGGCGACGGCGTCCACTACGTGATAAGGCATGGAGGTATTGATTTCTCCGGCCAGCTCGATGAAGCGCGTAGCGAAATCGTATTCCCTGGCTTTCCACGAGAGGTAATACGGATCCACCGGTATGCAATGTCCGCCCAGCCCCGGGCCTGGATAGAAAGGCATGAAGCCGAAAGGCTTGGTTGCCGCGCTATCGATCACTTCCCAGATATCCATGCCCATTCTCTGGCACAGAAGCTTCAGTTCATTGACCAAAGCGATGTTTACACAGCGAAAAATGTTTTCAAGCAGTTTGCTCATCTCCGCCACACGAGTCGAACTGACCGGAACCACGCGCGCAACAATTTGGGCGTAAAGATTTGCGGCTGCTTGGCCGCTTGGCGGATTGATTCCACCGACGACCTTCGGAATTTGCGACAGACCGAAGTGTTTGTTGCCAGGGTCCTCGCGTTCGGGTGAAAACGCCAAGTAAAAATCGGTGGGCGCTGCCTTTGGGTCGGGCTGGACCGGACAGTGCAACCCGTCTTGCTCGAGAATGGGCAGAACCAGCTCTTCCGTAGTCCCCGGATAAGTGGTGCTCTCCAGAACGATCAGTTGCCCACGCTGCAAATGCGGCGCAATGGCACGCGCAGTATCCTCCACGTAAGAAAGATCGGGATCGCGGCGCTCATCCAGCGGAGTGGGAACGCAAATCAAGACCGCGTCCATATCCCGCAATCTCGCGAAGTCCACTGTAGCGGAAAAATGCTTGGCGCGGACATGCTTGGAGATCTCGTCTTCGGAAATATGCTTGATGTAGGATTCACCACGATTCAATTTCTCGACTTTCTTCGGATCCGTGTCAAATCCCACAACCAAATGGCCTTTGCCAGCGAAACTCAAGGCCAAAGGCAAACCTACGTATCCGCAGCCAATGATTCCGATATTTAGGTCTTGCCTTGAAAAATGGTCCGGCGTCCTATAAGCCATCCGCACAACTCCTGAGCACGGTAAAACCCCTATGATACAGAAACCGAAAGGCATCTTGTGCGGTGTTTTTGAAGACATCTGGCTTTGCTGACATCCTCGCTACGACGATGAAGAGACTCCATAAAGACACGCCACCAAGACACACAGGCTGAAGCGTGTGCCACCTAAGGCACTTGCAAAGGCCAAGGCGAGATCCTTCGCGTCGCTCAGGATGACAAAATCGAATACAGAGGCGGGCGGGACTGGGCGAACGGGCACGCGAACCATGCACTTCGGGGCAAGTATACGGATTGGCATCACGAGGAACGAATGTTCCACGGTTTCTTGACATTGAAGCAACGCATCTTATAATGGCCTTTCATCGATTTTTTCACGGGATTTTTATGTTTCTGGACGTACACGAACTGGCCACTCGCAAGATCCGCATCCGGAAGGACTACGCCCCGGGGACGCTGGACTTTCATTCCGGGGACTTCCAACAAATTGAGCCGCTGGACGTGCGCGCGACGGCGGAGCTAATCGATGGGCAGATCCGCATCTTTGGGACGTTTCACACCCGACTGGAGCTGACGTGCGCGCGGTGTCTGGAGACGGTGGTGGAGGAAGTGAGCAAGGATTTCGACTTGGTCTACCGGCCGATGACGTCGATCCGAAAAGATGAGGAAGTCCGGCTGAATCTGGACGATACGGATGTTGCGTTCTTCGAGGGCGACGGGCTGTTTCTGGCGGACGTGCTGGCCGAGCAGGTGAACCTGTCGCTGCCGATGAAGGTGATTTGCCGGAGCGATTGCCGAGGACTGTGCCCGCACTGCGGGGTGAATTTGAACCAGGAAGAATGCCGCTGTGAAAGCCATGCGACGGACTCGCGCATGGCGCCGCTGGCCCGATTGAAGCAAGACTGGCCGAAAAAACAGTAAAGTACAGTAGAATAGTAGAGTTTCGGAATATGCGGAAAGGGTGCAGTGCGCACCGCCGCCAGAAGGAGCAGGAATGCCGAATCCAAAGCGACGTCACTCGAAGAGGCGCACGAGCACGCGACGCGCTCACGATCATCTGAAGGCGCCGTCGATCACAAGCTGTCCGAATTGCCACGAGCCGAAGCTTCCCCATCGCGCGTGCCCGCATTGCGGGTACTATAAGGGCCGAGCGGTGGTGGACACCTCAGCCTAAACTTTGTCTGACCTCTGCGGGGAAGGCCCTGCCAGCTTAAGTTAGTGCGGTGAATCCAATGACCACGATTGCGCTGGACGCCATGGGCGGCGACCACGCTCCTCGAGCCGAAGTCGAAGGGGCGGTGCTCGCGGTGCGGCAGTATGGTGTGCGCGTTGTGCTCATCGGCATAGAAGCGAAAGTGCGCGCGGAGTTGAATCGGCAGAGCGCGCGCAGCCTTCCGATCGAAATCGTGAATGCTACGGAAGTGATCACCATGGAGGATTCGCCTTCAGTAGCGTTTCGCAAGAAGCGCGACAGCTCGGTGCACGTCGGAGCGAAAATGGTGAAGCAGGGGCAGGCGGAGGCGCTGGTCAGCGCGGGAAATACCGGCGCGGTGATGGCGGTGGCGCGGTTTGTGCTGGGCACGCTGCCGTCGGTGGATCGTCCGGCGTTGGCGGCGCCATTTCCGAACGCGAAAGGCGGGGCGTCGATTTTACTGGACGTGGGCGCGAACGTGGACTCGAAGCCGGAGCAGATCGAACAATTCGCGATTATGGGAGAGATTTACTATCGAACAATCTTTGGAACGAAGCGCCCGAGAGTGGGAGTGCTATCGATCGGCGAAGAGGAAAGCAAGGGAAATGAGCTGACGCGCGAGGCGTCCAACCGTCTGAAGCAAACTTCGCTGAATTTCATCGGTAACGTGGAAGGGAAAGATTTCTTCAAGGGCGATGTGGACGTGATTGTGTGCGACGGCTTCATCGGCAATATCGTGCTAAAAATCAGCGAAGGCCTTGTGGAACACGTGGGCGGAATGCTGAAGAAGGCGCTGAAAAGCAGCTTGAGTGCGCAGATGGGTTACGTGCTGTCGCGGCACGCGTTTGGAGAATTTCGCAAAAAGATCGATTATTCGGAATATGGCGGCGTGCCGCTGCTGGGGGTTCGCGGCATCACAGTGATTGGGCACGGGCGCTCCAATTCCAACGCGATCAAGAATGCCATTCGCGTGGCGGCGGAACTTTGCCGCGCCAAAACGAACGAGAAAATCGAAAAGGAGCTTTCCGCAGCAGTGGCCAGCGCGCGCGCTTGAGTTTGGGGAGGGCGAGGCGCTGGACTTTCCGCACGAAGAGAGTTAGAACCTGCCTTCGGCATCGCCGAGCGCATCGCGGAACGGAATAATCTCATGAGCAAGGTGGCGTTCTTATTTCCGGGTCAAGCCTCGCAGTATCCGGGGATGGGCCGGAACCTCGCCGAGACGTTTCCGACGGCACGCCGGGTATTCGAACTCGCGGATGCGGCGCTGGGGTTTTCGCTGTCGCGGCTGTGTTTTGAGGGCAGCGAGGACGAGCTGAAGCTCACGGAAAATACCCAGCCGGCAATTCTGACGGTGTCGGTGGCGGCGGAGCGCGTGCTGGAAGAAAACGGCGTGACGCCGGATTACGTGGCGGGGCACAGCCTGGGCGAGTATTCGGCGCTGGTGGCCGCAGGAAGTTTGGATTTCTCCGCGGCGGTGAAGCTGGTTCGGGACCGCGGCCGCTATATGCAGGAGGCCGTGGCGCACGGCGAGGGCGCGATGGCGGCGATTTTGGGGCTTGCGCCGGCGGAAGTTGTGGAGATTTGCAAGAAAGCCGCTGGAAGCGAGGTGGTCACAGCGGCGAATCTGAATTCGCCGGAGCAAACCGTGATTTCCGGAAATGCGGCGGCAGTGAAACGGGCGGTAGAAATTGCGTCGCAGAGCGGCGCCAAACGCGCGGTCATTCTGCCGGTTTCCGCGCCATTCCATTGCGCGCTGATGAGGCCGGTGGAAACCAGACTGGAACCGGAGGTGCGCGCGACAAAATTTGGCCCGTTGCGCTTTCCGCTTATCACCAATGTGGATGCGGAGGCGATTACCACCGGCGAGGAAGCGCAAGACGCCTTGATTCGGCAAATATGCATGCCGGTGCTGTGGGAAGATTCGATTCACGAAATGATTGCGCAGGACGTGCGCATTTTTGTAGAAGTGGGGCCGGGGCGCGTGCTGAGCGGATTGCTGAGGCAGATCGATCGTTCCGTGCGCAGCTTCAACGTGGAAGATGTGACAAGCCTGCAATCAACACTGGAGAAAGTGGCCAAGGCGCGCGCGGAAATCACCGAATCTTGAACTGAAGCAGAGAGGAAGCCGCTGGCAAATGTTTTCGCTTGCAGGAAAAGCAGCAATCGTTACAGGAGCGTCGCAAGGAATCGGAAGGGCGACGGCGATGGCGCTGGCGGGCACGGGCGCGCGCGTCGCGGTGGCAGCGCGGAACGACGAAAAACTCGCGGAGGTCGTGAAGCAGATTGAGTCGACGGGCGGAGAAGCGCTGGCCGTGAAGATGGACGTCGCGGACGCGGAGCAAATTAAAGCAGGCTTTCAGCAAACGCTCGGGAAATTTGGACGGCTGGACATCCTGGTGAACAACGCGGCCATTACGCGCGACGGACTGGCGTTGCGCATGAAGCTCGACGACTGGGAGGCTGTGTTGCGGACGAACCTGACGGCGGCGCATCTGTGCACGCAGCAGGCACTGAGCACGATGATGAAGCAGCGGTGGGGCCGGATTATTAACGTGACGTCGGTGGTGGCAGAGACGGGAAACGCGGGGCAAGCGAATTACGTGGCCGCGAAGGCGGGTTTGATCGGACTGACGCGAGCGATTGCGACGGAGATGGCTTCGCGGAACATCACCGTAAATGCGGTTGCGCCGGGATTCATCAGCACGCCGATGACCGACCCGCTGCCGGAGAAGTTGAAAGAGGAACTGAAGGCGCGGATTCCGCTGGGGCGATTCGGGACGGACAACGATGTGGCCGCAGCGATTGTTTTTTTGGCCAGCGAAGAAGCAGGTTACATTACCGGCCACGTGCTGGACGTAAATGGCGGAATGAGGATGGGATAGGCTGCCGACCGCGGGGCTGAGAAGATAATGTCGATCAAAAACTACAAAGAGCTGTTGAGGTTGAAAGAGGTGGGCCGCATCGTGCGGCTGGCGTTGGAGGCAATGTCGGCTAGCGTGCGCGCGGGCGTCACCACGGCAGAGCTTGCGAATGTTGGCGGGAAGATCATGCGAGAAAATGGCGCGCGCTCGGCGCCACGCATGGTTTATGGTTTTCCCGGCGACGTTCTGATCAGTTTGAATGACGAGGCCGTGCATGGTATCCCTTCGGATTTGCGCAAAGTGCGCGCGGGCGATTTGGTGAAGCTGGATGTGACCTTCGAAAAGAATGGTTACATGGCTGATGCCGCGATGACCGTGGCGGTTGAGCCTGTTTCTGGGCATGCTCGGCAACTGATGGCATGCGCGGAGAGGGCCTTTCGCAAGTCGATGACATATGCGCGGGCAAACCATCGCGTCAACGAAATAGGACGAGCCGTGGAACGCGAGGTTCGGCGAAGCGGCTTTCAGGTGATCCGCGAACTCGGCGGGCACGGCATCGGGCGCACCATCCACGAAGAGCCGAGCGTGCCAAATTATGATGATCCCCTGGCGCAGCAGCGATTGACGGAAGGGCTGGTATTGACGGTCGAGCCGATCATAGCGATGGGCTCTGGCAAACCAAAGGATGGGGGCGACGGCTGGACGGTGAAGACGGCCGACGGAAGCCTTTCGGCGCATTACGAGCATACGATTGTGATCACGGATGGCGCGCCGATGCTGCTGACGGCGGCGTGAGGCAGGCAACGCGGGGCGCGGTCAGTTTGAATTTTGACTCCTTGTGTCACGATCAAGAAAATTCAAACTGACCCATTACCGCTGATGAAGTATGGTTGACCGGATTTCAAGGCCCGCTTAGAATGAACAGGTTCAGTAGCCGGAGAAGCCGCCCTGAAAATGACATGAAGAGCAATCGATCGCCGAAAGCGGAGGAAGAAATCGAATGGCCAGCGTTGAAGAACGCGTGAAGCAGATTATCGTCGAACAGCTCGGCGTGGACGAGGGAGAAGTGACGCCGACGGCTTCTTTTGTGGATGATCTGGGCGCCGACTCGCTCGACATCGTCGAACTCGTGATGGCTTTCGAAGAGGCGTTCGGCATCGAAATCCCCGATGAGGACGCCGAAAAGATCGCCACGGTCAAGGACGCTATCGCTTACATCGACAAGCACGCCCAAGCGAAAAAGTAGTTCGCGGCCTCAGACTTCCGCGAGGAGAAAGTTCCCCATTGAATCGCCGAGTTGTCGTTACAGGAGTCGGGCTGGTCTGCGCCTGCGGGATAGGCACGGAGGAGGTTTGGAAAAACCTCGTCGCCGGAAAGAGCGGAATTGGGCCGATCACGCAGTTTGACGCGACCGGCTTCGACTGCCGCTTTGCCGGCGAAGTAAAAGGCTTCGATCCTTTCCACTGGATCGAAAAAAAAGAAGTCAAGAAGATGGCCCGCTTCATCCATCTGGCCGTTGCGGCTACGGATTTCGCGATGAAGATGGCGGCCATGGAAATCAACGAAAAGAACGCGGACCTAACCGGCGTTTACATTGGTTCCGGCATTGGCGGATTCGACGTAATCGAGCGAGAGCACAGCAAGCTGATTCACGGCGGGCCGGGCAAGATCTCCCCGTTTTTCATCCCTTCCGCGATTATCAACCTGGCGTCGGGACAAATTTCGATTCGTCTGGGCGCGAAGGGCCCCAATTCGGCGACGGCGACGGCGTGCTCGGCTTCGGCGCATGCCATTGGAGATGCATTCAAAATCATTCAGCGGCGCGATGCGGAAGTGATGATCGCAGGAGGCTCGGAAGCAGCCATCACGCCGATGGGCGTGGGCGGCTTTGCGGCGATGAAGGCGCTCTCGACGCGCAACGATGAGCCTATGCGGGCGAGCCGGCCGTTTGACGCGCAGCGCGACGGTTTCGTGATGGGTGAAGGTGCCGGGGTGCTGATCCTGGAGTCGCTCGAATACGCGCAGCGGCGGGGTGCGAACATTCTGGCGGAAATCGTCGGCTACGGGATGTCGGCCGACGCGTTTCATATGACGCAGCCTTCGGAGGACGGCGACGGAGCCTATCGCGTGATGTGCGCATCGCTCAAGGACGCGGGAATTGCTCCGGCGCAGATCGGCTACGTGAACGCGCACGGCACTTCGACACAGATTGGAGATGCGCTCGAGACGCTGGCGATCAAGCGCACTTTCGGCGACGCGGCAAGGAAAATTCCGGTCAGTTCGACGAAATCGATGACTGGACACGTGCTGGGCGGGGCCGGCGGAATCGAGGCGGGCATCAGCGTTTTGGCGCTGCGGGAACAGGTGGCGCCGCCGACGATCAACTACGAAAATCCCGATCCGGCGTGCGACTTGGACTATGTTCCCAACGAAGCGCGCAAGGTGACCATGCAATACGCGCTGTCGAATTCGTTTGGATTTGGCGGCACGAACGCGTCGTTAGTGTTCAAGCTCTGGGAAGGGCGCTGAGCCGTTCGGGTTTCGCGGTGCGAAACGGCGCCATAATTTTTGCGGGAGGCTTCTGTTGAAAATCGCGGTCTGCGTCAAACAGGTTCCGGCAAAGGATGCGCCGCTGGCGATCGATGCAAGCGGCTCGTGGATTCGCGAGACGGACATCAGCTTCGAAACAAGCGAGCCAGACAGCTTCGCGCTGGAAGAGGCGCTGCGCTTGAAAGAAAAGCATGGCGGAGAAGTGGTGGCGATTTCGATGGGGCCGGAGCGCGCGAAGCAAACGATCAAAGAGGCGCTCGCCAAAGGCGCGGATCGCGGAATTCATGTGGTTGATGAGAAGTTTTACGGGCTGGACTCGCTGGCGTCGGCGCGCTCGCTCGCGGCAGCGATCGAAAAAGAAAAGTTCGATTTGATTTTGACCGGTTTGCAGAGCGAGGACCACGGCTTTGGGCAGACCGGCGTGTTGCTGGCGGAATTGCTGGGGCTGCCGCACGCGACAATCATCATGTCCATCGAAGCGCAGGGGGATCATTTGCGCGTGAAACGCGAACTCGAGGCGGGCTGGTTTCAGTGGGTTGAATTGCCGCTGCCAGCGGTGCTGACGATCCAGTCCGGCATCAACAAGCCGCGCTATGCCACGCTGAAAGGCATCATGGCGGCGAAAAAGAAAGAAATCGCCAGCGTGGCGCGCGAGTCGCTCGGAGTGCAATCCGCAGTGACGCAGCGCGTGGAACGCATTTACGTCCCGCAGAAAACAAAGAAGACTGAGTTCATCAGCGGCTCACCGAAAGAAATCGCTGCGAAGCTGGTGGAAAAACTGCAGCACGAAGCGCGGGTGCTCTAGCGAAAAGGCCATGAAGATTCTTCTGATTACCGAACAGCGCGACGGAAAATGGAACAAGGTCAGTTTCGAAGCCCTGACCGCGGCGCAGCAAATTGCGACGCAGGCGAAGGGCTCGGTCAGCGGTTTGGTAATCGGCCAAGGGGTCGGCGCCCTAGCGGATGAACTCGCAGGCTATCAATTCGACGAAGTGATTCTTGTGGAGAGCACACTGCTCGAAAAATACACGCCCGATGGATATTCCATCGCATTAAAGCAGGTGGTCGAGCAAACGAAGCCCGATCTCGTAGTCTTTCCGCACACGTATCAGGTGCGCGACTTCGCGCCGAAACTGGCGGCATCGCTGAACAAAGGAATGATCGGGGATTGCGTCGGCTACCGATACGAAAACGGCAAACTCGTGTTTGTCCGGCAAATGTTTCAGGGGCGCACGGCTGCCGATGTGGTTTTTCAAGGCGATGCGCCGTGGATCGCGACATTTCAAGCGGGCGCGTTTCGCGCGGACATGGCAGCGAAGAAACAAGGCGGGAAGGCGCCGGTGAAGGCGTTCAGCGTCGAGTTGAAGCCGGAGCAGATTCGCACCAAGCCGCTCGAGCTTTTCCGCGAGGCGAAGCAAGCGGTGGATTTGACGCAAGCGCCGATTCTGGTTTCGATTGGCCGCGGCATCAAGGCTCCAGAGAATATTCCGCTCGCGGAAAAGCTTGCCAAAGCTCTGGGCGCGGAACTGTCTGCTTCGCGCCCCATCTGCGACGAAGGTTGGCTGCCGATGGAACGCCAAATCGGAAGCTCGGGGCAGACGGTTTCACCAAAGCTTTATCTGGCGCTGGGCATCAGCGGCGCGATTCAGCACGTGGTTGGCATGAAGGGCTCGCGCTGTATTGTCGCGATCAACAAAGATCAAAATGCGCCCATCTTCGAGATCGCCGATTACGGTGTGGTCGGCGACCTGTTTGAAATCGTGCCTGCACTCACTGAAGCGGTCGAGAAGTCCAAGTCCGCCTAGCCAGCCCTACGAGCAATCTCCTGAAATGCCCGCCCACGAAGCGCAGAAATTTCGCGCGGACCGTTCTGCTACAATGAACGCTTATGCCTGTGGAACGTGAAAAACTGGAAGCTGATGTGCTTATCGTCGGTGCAGGCCCAGCGGGGCTTGCATGTGCGCTGCATCTCTCGCGGCTGATTGAACGAAGCGCTGCTGCCGGGAAGACTCCCACGCTCTCCGCTGAAAATATTTATGTTCTCGAGAAGGCACGCGAGCTGGGCGCACACCAACTTTCTGGCGCAATCATGGACCCGCGCGCGCTGCGTGAACTGGTTCCGGATTTCGAGAAATCCGCGCCGCTGGACACTCCGGTGACGGGAGACGCGGCGTATTTTCTCACTTCGAGCGGCGCCTGGAAGTTGCCGGTCACGCCGCCACCCTTGCAAAATCACGGCAACTACGTCGTCTCGCTCAACCGGCTGACAAAATGGCTGGGCGGGTTGGTGGAAAAGGCAGGCGTGAACGTCTTCACGCAATTCGCAGGCGCGTCGCTGATTTACGAAGGCGACGGCATTGCCGGCGTGATCACGGAAGATAAAGGCGTCGATAAGAATGGCAAGCCGAAAGACAATTTCACGCCGGGATACGAGCTGCGTTCGAAAATCACCGTGCTCGCGGAGGGTCCGCGCGGTTCGCTCACCAAGGATCTCGTCAATCGTTTTCACCTGGACGGCGTGAATCCGCAGGTCTACGGAATCGGCATCAAGGAATTGTGGGATGTGCAGCCGGGAAGGATTGAAACCGGCTACGTGGCGCATACGCTTGGCTGGCCGCTCGATTCCGATAAATATGGCGGAGGCTGGATTTATGGCCTGCGCGATAATCGCGTCTCGCTGGGCATGGTCGTGGGGCTTGAGTACAAGGATTCGCTCTTCGATCCGCACGAGGCCTTTCAGAAATTCAAGACGCATCCATTCGTGCGACGGATTCTCGAGGGCGGCAAGCTGGTCCGCTATGGCGCGAAAACGGTGCCGTACGGAGGCTGGTATTCCATGCCGCGCACTTATGTCGATGGCGGATTAATCATTGGCGATTCCGCGAGCTTGCTGAATTCGCAGCGACTGAAGGGAATCCATACCGCAATCAAGAGCGGAATGCTGGCCGCAGAGACCATTTACGAGGCGCTTGTAGCGGGCGACTCTTCCGCGAAATCGCTCAGCGCGTTTCCGAAGAAGCTGGGCTCAAGCTGGATCAAGCCGGAGCTTTGGGCGGTTCGCAATTTCCATCAGGGCTTTCACGACGGATTGTGGCCAGGGTTATTTAACGCCGGAATGCAATTCGTCACCGGCGGGCGCGGTCTGGTGGACCCGATGCATTGCCGGCCGGGCTATGAAGATTTTCGAAGGCTGGAACGGCCGCGCGAAATCATCGATCAATCCACGCGGTTCAAAGGCGACGGCGCGCTCACGTTTAACCGGCTGACCGACGTCTATCACTCCGGGACGCGACATGAAGAAGACCAGCCATGCCATCTGGTGGTCAGCGATCCGAGCATCTGCGCAGACCGCTGCGTGCGCGAGTATGGCAATCCGTGCCAGTATTATTGCCCCGCTGCCGTATATGAAATGGCGCTCGAGAACGGCCAGCCGAGACTAAAAATCAACGCGTCCAATTGTGTTCATTGCAAGACGTGCGACATTGCTGATCCCTACCAGATCGTGAACTGGGTCCCTCCGGAAGGCGGAGGAGGCCCGAACTACGAAGGGATGTAGTTCCGCGCAACGCCAGCGCCGCCCGCTTCGTCACGCGACGCTTTCTCAGTGTGAGCCAATAAAGAAGTCGTGGAGTTTCGCCCAGAAGCCTTTCTTTGGCTGAGGCGCGTTCGTAAGCGTTTGCGCAGAAGCTACGCCGCTCGGAGAAGTGGCGGAACGCGTCGCGACGACCGTTCCATGAAATATCCATTCCGGCTCGACGACGGCCTCTTGGGCCAGCATCAACGTTGCGACGCTAAGCGGCTCGGCTGTTGCGGTAACGCTCTTTGCGTCATAGCCGATGGGAGGCAGGTTGATTTTCAATAGCGGCTGCGTGGTCGACGCTTGCGCTTGAGGCAACGATGACGATTGAGCAGGCAAGTTCTTGAGAGCAGGCGGCGGCTCCGGAGTTTGTGATTGAGATACCGTTCCTTCGCGCGTAGAACTTGGTGCGGGGCGAAGGGGAGCCGGTTGTGCTGGCGATTGTGGCGCGGGTGTTGGTGCGCTCTTATCGGTAGCAATCGCAGCGTTGGAGGCCGGAGCCACGGGAGCAAGCGGCGTGGCCTGTTTCGCGCTGGGCTCGTCGAAATCGCAGCGGCACTGTCCTATTGCGGCGGGCAACGTTCCCAATGATGTGCCTTGAAGAAGCACTTCGCTTGGCTGCGGCACGATAACCGTCTCGCCGCTGAGCTGATTTTGCAGGCGAACGGCGCCCCGCGCAGCCAGAACGCACATCGTGCCTGTATTTGTGAGCCCAATCGCCGCGTCGCACGGGCGGTCTCCCACCGACATCGGCGTGGCAATGACGAGCGGAGTATAAATCGCGATGGGGCGCGAGGCATCGAATCGCGCGTGCACGCGGCCAAAGCTCAGAGCCACGGTAAGGGCTTGGTCCGAGGACAGCACTGTGAACTTCGCGGGACCGCACACGTCCAGTTCGCCGCCGCCGATGAACTCCACACGAGCTTTGCCCGAGTGCACGACAATCGTGCCGCCGCTACTGAATTCAATTGCCGGCGTTGCGCCATTCGTGACGGCATTCGACGGCCCCATCACGGAAATGTCGTCGCCAACAATCTGACCGAGATATGCAGCAACTGAGGGCGTTTGCGCTTCAGCCTGCGCGGCAAAAAATCCGCAGCAGAGCAATGCGCCACAAAGAAACCAGCGTTCGAGGCGTTTTGTCTTCGCGCGCATCTGCACGGCACCCAGCTCTGTCAGCACGATTGCTATACTATACGCCGATGAGCGAACCTGCCGCACAGCCGCTCGATTCGCAGGAAGAGCCGGTCGGCGTTCACTACGACACGCGACTGCCGCAGCTTTCGCGCTGGCGCCGGATGCAAATTCCGGTGATCGCGTGGTTGGTATACTCGGCCATACGCACCATCGGTCCTACGCTGCGCCTGGAAGTTTTGGGCTGGCAGCATGCGCAGCGCGCCTACGACCGCGGCGACCAACTGATCGGAGCTTTTTGGCACCGATCGATCTTTTCCGCGACATGGTGGTGGCGCAATCGCGGCGTCGTGGTCATGAATACCACTAACTTTGATGGCCAATGGACGCGGCGGGTTATCGAGCGGCTGGGCTTCGGCACCGCGCAGGGCAGCTCTTCACGAGGCGGCTTGAAGGGCCTGGTGGTGATGGCGCAACGCCTCAAAGAGGGGCACGATGTAGCGTTCACGATTGACGGTCCGCGAGGCCCGCGCTATGTCGCCAAGCCCGGCCCGGTGATGCTGGCGCGCAAGACGGGCCAGCCGATCTTTCTGTTTCATATCGGCCTGGAACGGGCGATGACGTTTGAGAAGTCATGGGACCTTTTCCAAGTGCCGCATCTTTTCTCGCGTGCCATCGCGGTGGTCGCGCCGACGATTTATGTTCCGTCGGACGCGTCGCGCGCGCTGATGGAGCAAAAGCACGCGGAGATACAGCGCGCGCTGGAGCGAGTGAGGGATGTTGCCGAGTCGTGGTTTACGCTGAGTGAATCGGAACGAAAGCGCATCCGCGACGAATGGAATGCGGCCTAGGCGTTGAAGTCAAACCGAGTCAGACGGTTTTTCTTGCCATTACGATCCGCGACGGGGGCCAAGTCCAAAAACTCGGCCAGGAGATTTTCACTTCGCCCATACCCGACTTGCGCAACTCGTCGGCGTAAAGGCCGACGCTCTTCATGTCTGACAAAGCGGCTTGGCCGCCAGGTTTGAGAACGCGCGAGATTTCTCGAATCGCTTCCCGGCGCCCATCGCGACTAGGAATATTGTGAATTGCAAATTGCGCGACAGCGGCGTCAAAGCTGGCATCAGCGAACGGTAACTTGCGCATGTCGCCGTCATGAACCTCGACTCGTTCCGCTACTCCTTCCAGCCCGGCATTCTTAAGCGTGGCTTCGCGGGAATTGCTCCCTTGATCCACCTGTGACCACAAATCGATTCCTACGGCGCGTCCACGCGGCAATCGTTTCGCTGCGCCAATGAGCAAAAGGCCGTGGCCGCAGCCGACATCAAGCACCGCCTCATCGCCATGCAGGTTCAATCCGCGGAGCACGCGTTCGCGAACGTGAAATTTGCCATAGCGGCTGCTGGCGAACATCATCGCGGCGCCGATCAAACACCCTATGCCGCTATTTTGAACCATGAAAGCCAGGCCAATTATCGAGCCAGCATGTCCGGCTAAAGCCCAGCGCACAAGGAGAAATCCGATCATTGCCGCAGCGAGCCCGCCAATCAGCAAGCCGCGAAATACTCCGGGCGCGTCGAGGCCGTAATCGGGCTTTGGTTTGCTCATATCAAGGATTGTGCATCTGCGATAAGACGTTTCGCACTACTTTATCTGCCTCCAGCGAGAAAGTACCTCCTTGGCTTGCTGGCGCGTGTCTTCGATCGTTCGCGAGCAGTCGATGACGTCGTCGGCGAGCAGGCGCTTTTCGTCGAGAGGCAGTTGCGAGGCGATGCGGCGCTCGGCTTGCTGGGGCGTCATTCCACGATTCACCAGACGCGAGAGCTGCTGTTCGTGCGTGCACCATGCGACGGCAAGCCGATCGAAAGTTTTGTAGTAACCCGTTTCGATATGCAAAGCGGCCACCACCACAGCGATAGATGAGTTGTCTTTCTGCGCGATTTCTGCCAGGCGCCTCGCGATTTCCTTCAACACCGGAGGATGAGTCAGCGCATTGAGACGCGCCAGTTTCTGCGGATTCCCAAAGACAATTTCGCCCAGTTTGGCGCGGTCGATCGCGCCGGTTGGGCCAAGGATTTCCGGGCCAAATTCCACAATGATTTCCTGCGCGATGGGATTCGCTGGCTTGAGGAATTCGTGCGCAACCAGGTCGGCTTCAATTACGTGGCAGCCCATCTCTTGCAGCATGCGCGCTACGATTGACTTTCCGCTGGCAATTCCGCCGGTGAGTCCAACGGTCAGCATCGGGCGCTAACGGGGAGATGCGACAGTTTCGGGAGCGCGCAAGCCACGGCGAAGCCGCGCCGCTTTTACCGTGTTGCTCATCAGCATGGCGATGGTGAGCGGGCCCACGCCACCCGGAACCGGCGTTAGCGCGCCGGCCACTTGCGCCACAGCGGGATGTACATCGCCGGCGATAGCCGAGCCGTTCTTGCGGAACTTCTCGAGACGGTCCGGCAAATGCCGGAAAACCTGCTCCGCTTGCCGCGGATCAGTGATGCGCGTTGTTCCCACGTCGATGACGGTGGCGCCCGGTTTGACGTCGTCCGGCACAATCAAAGCGGGGCGGCCAGCCGCGGCGATGAGAATATCGGCTTCGCGCGTGAATTTTCGCAGGTCGCGCGTTTTGGAATGGCACACCGTCACAGTGGCATCAGCGTGCATCAGCAACAGCGCCATCGGCTTGCCCACGATGTTGCTTCGTCCAACGACCACAGCGTCTGCGCCTTCCACCGGAATTCCACTGCGCCGCAGAATCTCCATTACGCCAAGCGGAGTGCACGCCACCATGCTGGGCCGCTCCTCGACGAGCTTGCCGATATTCGCGGGATGAAACCCGTCGACATCCTTGGCCGGATCCACCGCTTCCAGGATTTTTTTCGCTTCGATCTGCGGAGGAAGCGGGAGCTGCACGAGAATTCCGTCAACGTCGTCGCGAGAATTGAGCTCGCGCACAATGGCGAGCAGCTCCGCGGTCGTGGTATTCGCCGGAGGCGTCAGGTGAACATTTCCCAGCCCAAGCTGCTGGCACGCGGCAATCTTGCTGCGCACGTAAATCTTCGACGCGGGATCGTCGCCAACCAAAACCGCCGCCAGACCTGGCCGAATTCCACACGATAGCAGTTCGGCGATTTCCTGCGTAAGCTCCGCGTAGATTTGGTCGCGGATCAGCGTTCCATTGAGCACTCGGGCGGACAAAAAATTCCTCCTTCTGGATCAAATCGGGATTACGGGCCATCATAACATAGAGAATTGCGGCCCGTGCCCGCGTACAATGAGAGAAATATCCTGCGGCGTAGCGGAATCACAGGGCAGCGAGCAAACTGATTATGTTCTTTGAGGGCAATGAACGAAAAGAACTGGAGCAGAAGATGGCGCGCGAAGGGCGGCTGCCGCCGAATCAGGCTCTGACGCTCAAGTGGCCGGTGCTGCATTACGGTTCGGTACCGCGATTCGACCCGGCGCGATGGGATTTTCGCATCGAAGGGATGGTGGAAAAGCCCGTGCGGCTGACGTGGGGCGAATTTAGCCGTTTGCCCATGAAACAGGTCACAGCGGATATGCACTGCGTCACGCGCTGGAGCCGCTTCGACGTGCGCTGGGAAGGCGTGCCGTTCACCGAAGTGATGAAGCTGGTGAAGGTGAAACCCGAAGCGCGCTGCGTGATGGTGCATGCCGAGGAAGAATTCACGGCGAATGTGCCGCTGGTTGATCTGATGCGCCCTGAAGTTCTTTTTGCGCTGCGCCACAACGGCGAGCCGCTTCCGCCGGAGCATGGCTATCCGGTGCGGCTGGTGGTGCCGCATCTATACGCGTGGAAGAGCGTGAAATGGGTTCGCGGGATCGAATTTCTGCCGCACGACGCGCCCGGGTTTTGGGAGCAGAACGGCTACCACATGCGCGGCGATCCATTCAAAGAGCAGCGGTTCGACACGGATTAGCGAGCATGGCGCTGACGTTCAAAGATGCTCGGAAAATGGCGCTGTCGCTGGACGGCGTGGAGGAAAGCACGTCGTACGGTACGGCGGCGTTCAAGATTCGCGGCAAGCTGATTGCGAGATTGAAAGAGGATGGCGAGTCGCTGGTGGTGGGTACGACGTTTGAGGAACGCGAAGAAATGATGCGCGCTGACCCGGAGACGTACTACATCACCGATCATTACCTGAATTATCCGTGGGTGCTGGTGAGGCTGCCGAAGGTGCATCCGGATGCGATGCGCGACTTGCTAAAGGGAGCGGTGCGATTGGCGGCGAGGGCGAAGCGCGGCTCGACGAAGCGTGCGACCCGGCACTCCAAAGCCGGCCGCAGCGAGAACTTCTAGATAGATATCGTACGAAAAAGGCCGCTGAAAACAAGCAACTTACTGAAAAATCACACCACAAACGATAAAGATCGAAGGAGTGGATAGCCCGACCATTTGTGGGCCAAAGTGCCATAGGGATTTCAGGCCCGTTGCAGCCAGCAAGGACGCTGTAGCCCCTTGAAAGCTAGAGATGTTTCCGACGTGCTGGGATTGCACACGAAAATCGGCACTGAGTGGTTATTTTAAGTAGGTGGGCAAACCCCGCCCCAAAAGGAGGACTATGCTCGAACGAATCAAGCAATTTCAAAACAGCGCCTGTGCATGGATATACGAACAGCCGTCCGCACCAATGTTTTCTGCGGATCGGAACATTCTCTCCGAGTTGATTCCAGAACTTAAGGCGCTCGACAAAGAAGAGTCAGCCCTGTACCTGAAGCAATTGCTTGTCAGCAACAATTGCCCTGTGGTCGAAGTATCCCGAAAACAGCTGTGCAAGCTAACGATAGATATCGAATTCCTGATTATTGCTCAAACGCTGAGACGCGAGCGCCATTAAATCACGGAGTCGAGGCGGCCCTGCAGCGCTCAGCCCTGCCGGACCGGCTTTACCTTAGCCGTAAAGTCTCAGGAAACCACACAGGACGCGGTTAATCTCTGTGTGAAGCTATTACGCGTTCTAACCAACGAAGTTGAGCGTGAGATTGCCCGAGAGGTCACATCCGCAATCGTCGCGTGGGTCTTCGCGC
This sequence comes from Candidatus Acidiferrales bacterium, assembly GCA_049678505.1. GTDB lineage: Bacteria > Acidobacteriota > Terriglobia > Acidiferrales > UBA7541 > DAHUXN01. Next base: position 70,973 of record JBAUEH010000061.1, on the reverse strand, counting down.
TGGTGCAATTTCGAAAGCGTCGGCGGAGACCACGTTCCAGCGCCCGCCGGCGAAATCATCGGTAATGACGCCGCCGGCTGAGTGGCCCTTATCCTTGGCGACTGGGTTCTAGTAAATGTCGTACTGCTCCCAATGCAGCGTGGGATCGGCCTGAATGATGAGGCTTTTCTTGGTGACCTGCTCGAGTTCATCCATCAGCGACGATTCGCGGGTCTTGAGGGCCTTGGCGATTTCCGGATGCACGCGGAGCGTCAAGCTGGCGGCTTCGATTTCCGGAGCCATCTTGCGCGCCTCGGACTGAATTTCGTAACACAGCGTGGGAACGGATTTCACCATGCCTGAGCCAGTGCAATACGGGCACGGCTGGCAGAGGGTGCGCTCGAGAGCTTGCTTGGTGCGCTTGCGGGTGATGGCCACCAAGCCGAATTCGTTGAAGCGCAGGACTTTCGACGGCGCGCGGTCGGCTTTGAGAGCGTCTTCCAGCGCGGCCATCACTTTCTCGCGGTTGCGCCGCTCTTCCATGTCGATGAAGTCGATGATGATGATGCCGCCGAGGTCGCGCAGGCGGATCTGCCGGACGATCTCCTTCACCGCTTCGATGTTGGTGCGCACGATGGTGTCTTCCAGGCGGTTGGAGCCGCGCCCGACGAACTTGCCGGTATTTACGTCGATGGCGACCAATGCTTCCGTGTGATTGATGACGATGTATCCGCCGGACTTCAGCCAGACCTTCGGCCGCAAGCCCTTGTCGATCTCCTGTTGAATGCCAAATTCTTCGAAAATCGGCGCGGACTTCGTGAACAACTTCACACGGTTGGCGAGCTGCGGCTGGAAGCGGCTGACGAAATCGAGGACCTTGGTGTATTCCTCCTCCGAATCCACCCAGATCGACGTGTAGTCGGAGCTCAAATAGTCGCGCAAAATTCGCTCGACCAGATTTAAGTCGCGATGCAAGAGCGATGGCGCCTTGCGCTGCTCGGAGTTGCTCTTAATTTCGGCCCAGGTTTTTGTGAGGAATTCGACGTCGGCGCGAACTTCCTCCGGTGAAGCAGCGGCCGCGGCAGTGCGGACGATGAATCCGCCGCCGGCGGAACCTTTCGCGTCAGTAACCAGATGACGAAGGCGCGAGCGATCTTCCGCAGAAGCAATCTTGCGCGAAACGCCGGTATGGTCGAGCGTCGGCATATAAACAAGGAAACGCCCGGGCAGAGCGATGTGGCTAGTGATGCGCGCGCCCTTTTTGCCAAGCGGTTCCTTAGCAATTTGAACGATGATTTCCTGACCGGCTTTCAACAGCTCGGAGATGAGCTGATTTCTGCGCGGCTGCCCGCGATGGCGTGCGTGTCCATGAAATGGCCGGCGGCCGGGCTTTCCGCGGTCACGCCCTCCGCGGCGCATAGGCCGTTGCATACGCGGGCGAAAATCGGAGCGCACACGCGCTTCGGTTGGCGAGGACGGGGCTTCGTTTCCGGCAGCGCTGGCCGCTAATTCTTCGTGTGGATGCGCTTCGCCTTCTTCGATCTCTTGGGCAGCCGCTTCGGCTTCCTCGATGGTGACTTCGGCGTCATTCGCTTCGTCATCCATCAACGAGTTTCCGCTCTCGGACGCACCGTGTTCGTCGGATTCTTCCTCATCGGCGGAATCACCCTGTTCCGAAGCTTCGGAGGTCTCTTCCGATTCTTCCTGTGTTTCGGAAGTCGTGGAATAATTTGTCGTCCCCGCGGAATATTCGAGGGATCCGTTTGCCGCCTCGGCGCGCTCGGCCGCATCACGCTCAGCCTCTTCTTGCTGTGCTTCGGCAACCTGTTCAGCTAACGCGGTTGCCTCTTCCTCGGTGAGCTCTGTGGGACGGTGCGCTTCCGCGGAAACTTCCGCAGGAGCCTGTTCTTCTCCCGCAGAAATGATGTTTGTTTCTTCGGGAAGCCGTTCGCTCTCGCTGGCGTCATCGCGGTGGTGAATAACTGACTGCGCCGCATCCTCTACATGCTGTGCAGGAGAAAAGGCGGCGTGCGATTCAGGCTCCGCCGGTTCGTGAGCTTTGGCTTTGGAAAGCGATTCACCTGGCAAGGGCTCGAGGCCGGTGACCCAGCCGGCCGGCGTCTGTTGATCGCCCTGTTCGCGACGGTAGTTGCCGTGGCGCGCTGGCCCGCGATCCCGACCGTAACCACGGCCTCCGCGGCCCCGGTCGTTTCCGCGTGCGCCGCGCGAAAACCGCGGCTGATACAATGGCGGCTGGTCGTTGGCGGAACTGCGATTCTGTTCGCGTGGCAGTTCCGGCGAGGCCTCGGTTTCCGCGCTGCTTGCCGGTTCTGTGAAGCTATTTCCGATTTCAGTGGCACGCTCGTCGAGTAAGCTTGCGCTTCCTTCCACGGCGTGCTCCGTGCTTGTGAGACTCGACTGTTCAACGCCAAGCTCGACGTTTGGTTCTGAAGCGGCGGATTCCGTTGAAGGTGGATGTTTCACAGAGGAAAGCGATTCGCCAGGCAGGAGCACGGGCTCAAACGGTCCGGACGCGCCCTCTTCGGGCGGCTCATACGGCCGGTGCGATGCATATTTGGATTGCGGCAGTTCGCGGCCACGACGGCCGAAGCTGCCGGGTCCGCGATCTCGTCCACCGCGGTCGGGGCGCCCGCGCCCGCCGCGTCCTCGATCCCTTCCTCCCCCGTGCCCATGTGGCCCGCGATCCCCGCGTGGCCGCATTTCTCGTGTCTGGAAAGGCCTCTCATAATTTCCCCGGCTGCCGGACTCATTCCCCTGCGGCTGTTGTTCGCCGCCTGTGCCGATGGTTTCGCCGGGCAGAGCGGTCACTGAAACGGCCGAGATCGTCTCATCGGCCGGCGCACTCGAGGGCTTCGCCACTTTTGCCCCGTGGTCTTCACCCTCATGGTCCAGGTCCTCGATTTCCTGGAGGAAGTCGCTGACGTACAGGAATGCGTCGCTATCGAGGCCGATATCGACAAAGGACGACTGCATGCCGGGAAGCACGCGCGTGACTCGCCCCTTGTATATGCTGCCGACTAACGCAAATTCTTTTTCGCGCTCAACGTAGATTTCACAAAGCTGTCCATCTTCCAGTATCGCAACTCGCGTCTCGTGCGGGTTGGCCGACACCACCATTTCCTTTGCCATGAAAACTCCTCAGGGAGCATCGGCATTCGGCTGCACGGTGCATGACTGCACTCGAGTGTCCCGGCAACGCCGGGGTGGCCCGGAGGGATTGCTGACCTTGCGTCATACTGTCCCTCATCCGATGCGCTCCTCATTCCCCAGATATGATTTCCGGCGCGCATTGCGCGACCGGGTAATTACTCTCTCCGGGCTCAATTGACGAAGCGCTTGGTTCGCACGTTCATCACGAGGCCCAGAGCCAAGAATCCAAAAATTATTGATGAACCACCGTAGCTCATGAATGGCAACGGTATGCCTGTCACCGGCATGTACCCTATCACCATTCCCGCGTTCACCAGTACCTGAAACGCGAAAATCGCAGCCACGCCCATTACCAGATACATTCCTGCCCGGTCTTTCGCTTTCTGCGCGTTATCCACCAAACGGAGCAGCAGAGCCAGGTATAGAAGCAGCGTGATAAGCACGCCGAAGAAACCCTGTTCCTCCGCCAACGCGGCCAGAATGAAGTCCGAATACCGCACGGGCACGAAACCCAATTGGTTCTGGCTGCCCTTTCTAAAACCTTTCCCCCAGAATCCGCCAGAACCTACAGCAATTTCCGATTGCAGAATTTGGTAGCCGGCTCCGCGGGGGCTTTCTTCCGGATTGAGGAAGGTTGCCAAACGTTGCTTTTGGTAGGATTTTAGAAAGTGTCCGTTCCATCCTACCACCGCTACCACGGCGCCCAACGCGAGCACGCCAACAGCATGCTTCCAATCAATTCCGGCCAGAAACGCTCCTGCGATGGCAACGGGAACGAGCACCATCGCCGTTCCCAAGTCTGGCTGGAGCAAAATCAAGCCTGCCGGGACGCCTACCAATAACCCAATCTTGACCAAATCCGCAAGCGCCAACCGTTCTGTTCGCACTTCACTAAAGTAGCGGGCCAGAACAATGATTATAATCAACTTTACCAACTCTGACACCTGTAAATCTACACCCCAAATCTCAATCCACCTCCGCGCGCCAAAGTGCTTACTCCCAACCACTAGCGCCACGGCCAAAGCCGCAAGGGACAGCAAGTAAAGCAAAAGAGTCTGGTCCAGCAATGCACTATAGTCGATTCGCGAGAGGGTCAGCATTCCTGCGAAGCCGATGCCGATCCACATCAGCTGTTTCCACTGCATGCCATGCAGCGGCCCGTTGTGGGTGGAGGAATAAATCTCCAGCAGGCCAACCGAGCAGATCACCATGACGATGAACAGCAGCCACCAATCGAGCTCGAAGCTGTGTTCGCTCTCTCTCATTGATTCCGTGCCGCGGGTGCGGCCGCAGCCCCCTGAGCCTGGAGACCAGTTTTCTGAGGAGCTGCCTGCGCCATCTGCAACTCCTGAATGGGTTGGCCCGACTTCTTTTCGTAATAGGCCTTAATGAACCTCGCTGCCAGCGGCGCCGCGGCACCGCCGGCCTCGAGATGTGTATCCTGCACCAGCACCGCAATCGCAATCTCGGGATTGCGCTTTGGCGCAAATCCAACGAACCAGGTGTTGTATCCGAAGTGATGGCGCTCCGAGGCGGCAACTCGCAGCAGGCCTTTCGCGCTGATGGTCTGCGCCGTGCCGGTCTTGCCGCAGAATTGAACATCCTGCAGCTTGGCTTGCTTCAGAACGTCATAAGCAAAGATGCCAGTTCCACCCTCATTCACTACGCCGTACATCCCATCGGTGACTTGCTCCACGGTATTCTCAGAGATCGGGAAGCGCGTAACCTTCACCGGGCTGAAATCCTTGAGCAAATGGGGTTGAAAGAAGACGCCGCCCAGGGCGATGCCACTCACCGAGCGCAGCAATTGGATAGGTGTTACCTCGATTGGACCCTGGCCTATGGCTAGCGAAATCGTCGAGCCGGGGTACCATTTGTGGTGATACACGCGTTCCACCCATTCCGACGACGGCACCAGGCCGGGCTCTTCGCTCGGAAGGTCGATTCCTGTCCGCTTCCCCAGTCCGAGGGCGCTGGCGTAATACGAGATTTTGTCGATGCCCAGGCGCTCGCCCACGTTGTAGAAAAAAATGTCGCAGGAGTGCACGATGGCTTTGTGCAGGCTGACATCACCGTGGCCTTTCGGATCCCAGTCGTGACGCACCTGGCCGTAAAACATGCCGTAGCCGGGACAGAACACGTGAAAATCGGGTGGAGGCACGCCCGATTCCAGCATTGCTACGGACTCCAGAATCTTGAATACCGAACCTGGAGCAAGTTGCGCCTGAATCGCGCGATTCAGCAGCGGCTTGTCGGGATTGTCATTTAAGTCTAGCCACTCCTTGCGCGAAATGCGAATCGCGAAATCATTCGGATCAAATGCCGGGCGGCTGGCCATTGCCAGGATCTCGCCGGTTTGCGGGTTGAGAGCAACCATGGCGCCAATCTTGCCCGCAAGCTCCTGCTCGGCGACGCGCTGCATGTCGGCGTCAATGGTCAACTGAATTGGTTTGCCAGGGATTGGCTCGGTATCGTCCAGCGTGCGAACTGGTTTGCCGGTGCTGTTGACGATCACACGCCGCATCCCGTCTGTGCCGGTCAATACATCGTTGTACTCTCGCTCGAGCCCCGCTTTTCCGACAATGTCGCCCGGTTTGTAGCGATCCCCGCTGGATTGTTCCAGTTGCTCCGGGGATACTTCGCCTACATAACCGATGACGTGCGCCAGAAAATCATCGGGCGGATATTTTCGGCGCTGTACCATCATCAATTCGAGTTCCGGCAAATCAGCGCGATGGGATTCGACGAACGCCAGGTCGGCGTCGGTGGCTTCCGGCTTCACGATAATCGGCTGGAACTTCGGCTCGTCGCGCGCGTCGACAAGCTGCTGTTTCAAGTCTTCCGGGGTGATACCCAACTCGCTGGCGATTTGCGGCAGGTCCTTTTGGATCTGCACGGGATCATCGCGCAAGAGAAGAATGCTGAATGACGGATAGTTGTCGACGATTACACGCCCATAACGGTCCAAAATCTTCCCGCGAGGCGCAATGATAGGAATCGACCGGATGCGATTCCTCTCAGCCAGATCGGCAAAATGACCTGACTGAACAATCTGTAGTTTCCAGAATCCAACCAGCAATAGAATAGTCTCAAGAACGACGACGTAGGAAACGAGGATGAGGCGCCCCTGGGGCAGTTTCTGGTCACTACCAATCCAATTCGCCACGCAAACTCCTGCCGCGCGACGGGTCCTGAAACCCGCTCGTACCTCTTTTTTTGCTTCCGCCCAAGAAGAGCTGCGCGCTCTCCTCTCAGTTCGGCGGATAGAAAGGTAAACTTCACCGTAGCACTTGCGTCTTTGCCGTGCAAGCCGCCGTGCCCTGTCGATTAGCTTCGTGCGTGCAAATCTACACTGTCCGAGAGGACAGCACCGGGAATGCCACAAAGGAGGAGAAATTGGGACGATTTTCCGCAGAGCAGCAGAATCTCAAGCTATTCAGACTCGTCGAACAGGAGTGGATTTGTTGTTCGCCGAATGCACGACCGGTAATCGCAGCGTGGATAACCGGCTCCTAGCTCTCGCGGCTCTGCCGGCCACATCTGGCGAGGCACACAGATGATCGAACTGTACCTTCGGACAAGTGTTTGCGATTTCGCAACTTATGCCAGGTCGTGTTGAAAGGCCCCAACCCGTATGCTAGATTCGCAAAATAACTGAAATTTTGCATGACAACCGAAAAATCCACGTCCGCGACTCACCCCAAGGTCAATAAGGTAGAGGTGTACTGGCACACGGTCACGTACCGCAGCGTGTTGCTTTACATCACGGTGGTCCTCGTACTTCTCATCGCGGCCGGCTATCTCGTTTTCCCGGATTCATTCGCCGGCGTTATCCGGCATGTTTCAACAGCACTACAGCCCAAGGATACCAGTACAGCTTCCACAGATGTTCGCGGAGCTCGGTTCGTCAATCTCGATGGAAAAGTGCAGATAAAGAGAGTTAACTCCGTGCAATGGATTACCGCCGATTATCAGATGTCCCTCGAGAAAGGTGATTTGATTCAAACGGGTACTGACGGCGTTGCGCGTCTGGCATTCGCCGACGGCACCACATACACTGTGCAAGCGCAGACGCTTGTTACCGTAGAAGAGATTTTTGTCCCGCAGAACAGCCCATCCAGCGTAGGCGTGCACATTAGCGCCGGCGCCGTGGACCTTACGACGGGCAGTTGGCAAGTGCCTGGATCGAAAGCTGAAGTTTCCTTCCAAGACGCCGTGGCCTCGCTTCATGAAAACAGCCATGCCGACGTAAAGACCGATCCGGCCACCAAGCAGAACGAAATCACTGTCGCCGCGGGCGCGGCGGACGTGCAACGCGATGGTCAACAGGTGCAAGTATCGCAATGGCAGCGTGCATCATTTACACAAGGCGGTCCGATAACCAAGACCAATGTTCTTGCTCCCCCCGGCCTGGTGCAGCCCGTGAATCTGCAACCGATAATCGTTCCCGACGCGAAGCATACGTCGATTCGCTTCGAATGGCAGCCGGTCGATACAGCACGTGAATACGAACTCAAGATCAGCAACACTATGATGTTTACCCGGGTCCTGGCAGACCGGCAAACCACGGATACCGCCGTTGAAGTAACCGGCCTCGACCCAGGAGAGTACTTTTGGACAGTAAAGGCGATCGACGCCAAAGGTGCATCGAGCGAAGTGGCTGATCCTTTCAAGTTCACCTTGGTGGAACAGGATAAAGAGCAGAGCATGCAGCTGGACGTGGATCCGCCGGAATTTCACGGCAAGGTGGTCGAAATTAGCGGCCATACCGAGCCAGGCTCGGCATTGCTGATCGATGGCGAGGCCGTGGCGGATATTGGTTCGGATGGCCGCTTTCGTTATTTCACGGAGCCGATGACAACGGGCGCGCATGTGATCGTCATCACAGGACAGGATCGCCGGGGTGGCACGGCAACGAAGCGCATACCCATAGTTGTTCCGTAAGATTTTTTCATTCGTTGGCAATTTTTCTAGCGTTGTAATTCGTGGGCGGGGGGAACGGGAGGCCGCGAGGGGGTTCATGAAAAACGGATATTCCATGAGGTCGGTGTTCAGTCTTTTCTCATCCGACCTCGCCATAGACTTGGGGACAGCAAACACATTGGTATTTGCGAAGGGCAAAGGCATCGTGGTGAACGAGCCTTCCATCGTGGCCATTAACAAGAACAACGGCGAAGTGGTGGCCGTTGGCAAAGAAGCCAAGGAAATGCTGGGACGCACGCCCGGCAACGTGGTGGCCATCAAGCCCATGAAGGACGGCGTTATCGCCGACTTCAAGGTCACGGAGAAGATGTTGACGTACTTCATCCAAAAGGCCCATAACCGCCGGGTACTCGTGCATCCCCGCATCGTCATTGGCGTACCCAGTGAAATCACACCGGTGGAAAAGCGCGCCGTGCAGGATTCCGCTTACCGTGCGCGCGCCAGCGAGGTCTACCTGGTGGAACAGGCCATGGCCGCGGCGATCGGCGCCGGCCTGCCCATCGAGGAGCCCTCCGGCAACATGGTGGTCGACATTGGCGGAGGCACCACGGACATCGCCGTTATCTCGATGAGCGGCATCGTCTACTCGCGTTCGGTGCGCGTCGCGGGAAACGAAATGGACGAAGCCGTGATGCACTACCTCAAGCGTAAGTACAATTTGCTCGTCGGCGAGCGTACCGCGGAACAAATCAAAATCGAGATCGGTTCCGCGTACCCGCTCGAAAAACCTTTGACCCTTGAAGTTAAGGGGAGAAATTTGATCGAAGGCGTGCCGCGCACGGTGACCATTGACGACAGCGAAATCCGGGAAGCGCTTTCCGAATGTGTCGCTACCATATTGAACGCCATTCGCGTCGCGCTCGAACGCACGCCGCCCGAACTTTCCGCGGATATCAGCGATCGCGGCATTGTGCTCACCGGCGGTGGCGCGCTGATCAAAAATCTCGATAAGCGCATCCGCGAAGAGACCGGTCTGCCGGTGTCCATCGCCGACGATCCACTCGCGTCGGTGGTCCTGGGCACAGGGAAGATGCTCAGCGATTTCAGGCTCCTTCGCCTGGTCTCGATTGACTGAGACACATTGCAAATCATCGTTCCATCGCCGGTTGATGCAAGCCGCGCCGCGTGCGCGAGAACTTTCATGAGGCGTTTGAGTTGCACGTTTTCGAGCCTCCAGCTTCAGGCTTTCAGGCTCTAGACTATTTATGGATGTGCCTTCCCGCCATCGGCCGTTGGTTTTGCTGGTCGCTGTGATCCTGGCGCAAGTTCTGCTGCTTGCGTTTCAAATCAGGCGCGACCGTGACGTCCGCCTGATCCGCGTCTGGTCCGCAGAGTTGCTCACGCCACTCCAACACGCGGGCACCTTCATTGTTTCCAAGGTCGATGGTATATGGTTTGGCTACATCGATTTGCGCAATGTCCGCGCAGAAAACCGCCAGCTTACCGATGAAGTGGGCAGGCTTCGCCTCCAGAATCAGCAGTTGGAAGGTCAGGCTGCTCAAGCGGTGCGGCTCGCTCGGCTGCTCGGCTTCCGCCAGGAAAACGCCGATATTCCAATGGTCACTGCGGAAGTGATCGGAGCCAATGCCGATTCCACCAGTCGTACAGTCTTCATCAATCGCGGCGATCAGGACGGCATTCGACGCAACATGCCGGTCATAACGCCCGACGGCGTCGTTGGAAAGATTTCCGAGGCCCTTTCGCATACCTCGCAAGTTCTACTGATCACCGACCGCGAAAGCGGAGTCGGCGCGCTGCTCGTCGGGACGCGCACTCACGGGGTGGTGAAAGGCACCGCAGATCCACTGTTGTGGATGGATTACGTAAGCACCGATGAAAAGGTCCCTGCCGGCGAGCAAGTGCTCACTTCCGGCGAAGATCGAATCTTTCCGAAAAATCTACCGGTAGGCTGGGTGGCCTCGACGAAGCCGGGTTTCCCGTTCCAAACGGTTGAAGTCACTCCGGCCGCGCATCTTGACCGGCTCGAAGAAGTGCTGGTGCTGCTGACCGAGAAGCCCCTCAATTCGCACCCGGGCGCCGAAGCAAACTCATCGTCACAGCAGAAATCCCCCGAAGTTCAGAACCAGAAGAGCGTGACGACGCTTGCGAGCGCCGCCGTCAAGAAAGTCCCTGAATCGCCGGCGAAAAAAGTCTCCACAACTGCCCGACCCGGAATCCCGCAGTGAGGCCGACCATATCATGACGGTTCGCATGGACTCCGAGTCGCAGCACATCGAAGTGCACAAATTCTATGCCGGAGCTGTGCTCGGCATCTGTTTTCTGGCTCTTGTTTTTCAGGCCTTCCTCAACCGGTTTAGTGCGGGTTTCCAGATTCTTGAGCTGCCGCTCCTCGTGGTGGTCTATTTCGGACTCAGCCGCCGCAATTCCGTCACCGGGCTTCTGCTCGGCACGGTTGTGGGCCTTCTGCAGGATGGCATCAGCCACACGCCCATCGGGCTTTATGGCATTGCGAAGGGTTTTATCGGCTACATAGCTTCATCCATTGGCGCGCGGCTGGACACCGAACATCCCATCAGCCGCTTCATTCTGATGTTTCTTTTTTTTCACGTTCACCAGGTTCTGCTGGCACTGATGATCCGCCTGCTTCTCGCGCAACACGCTCCCTTCTTTTCCCTCCATCTGTTGGTTGCATCGCTCATCAATTCAGGCATCGCTGTCTTTCTCTTCGCCGGGCTCGACCGTCTGAGGAAGCAATAGCCTGCATTGCGTTCCCGGTTTCATTGACCTAACATTCGCGGGCCAGCGATGCCATCCACGAATCTCTCCGCCGAACGCTCGAATCAACGCAACGCTGTAGCCGCCTGCTTTTTTGGCTGGACGCTCGACGCCTTCGATTTTTTCGTGCTGACCTTTGTTCTCGCTCCCGTAGCAAAGGATTTTCACAAGAGCATCCCGGAAATCACGCTCGCCATTACCGCAAGTCTCGCCACGCGCCCAGTGGGGGCGCTTGTCTTCGGACTTCTCGCGGACCGCTATGGACGCCGCCTGCCGTTGATGCTCGACGTTCTGTTTTACTCTGCCATCGAAGTCCTTTCCGGCTTTGCCCCGAGTTATTCCGTCTTCATCGCGCTCCGGCTGCTTTACGGAATCGGCATGGGAGGCGAATGGGGAGTCGGCGCTTCACTGGCGCTGGAATCCGTTCCGGCAAAGTGGCGCGGGATCCTTTCAGGCCTGCTGCAGGAAGGCTATGCCTTCGGATACTTGCTGGCCGCTGTTGCGTACTGGCTCGTCTTCCCGCACTTTGGTTGGCGCGCCATGTTTTTCATCGGCGGCCTGCCCGCGTTGCTGACTCTTTTCATCCGTTTCAAGGTGAAGGAAAGCGAAGCCTGGGCCGCGACCGCATCGCGTACCGACTGGACAGCGTACTGGCGCTCCATTTATCGAAATTGGCGCCGGTTCCTCTATCTGGTCTTGCTCATGGCGCTGATGAATTTCATCTCCCATGGCACGCAGGATTTTTATCCGGCATTTCTCCAGTTGCAGCGCGGGTATAGGCCAGGCACGACGGCGCTCGTGACCGTTATTTCCATGCTCGGCGCAATTGCCGGAGGTCTTCTGGTTGGACTTTATTCGGACCGGCGTGGCCGACGCCGGGCGATGATTGGCGCGATCGTTCTTGCGCTCGTACTGATTCCGGCATGGATTGCCGCGCCGACTTTCGCCGTTATTCTGGTCGGCGCGTTTCTGATGCAATTCATGGTGCAAGGCGCATGGGGAGTTATCCCGGCGCACATCAATGAGCTTTCTCCCGACACGCTGCGCGGATTCTTCCCCGGTTTCGCTTATCAGCTTGGTGTGTTGATTGCCTCGTTCAGTGCTTCGATCGAAGCCGTACTGGGCAAACGCATGACGTACGGACACGCCATGGGCATTTTCGCGGCAATTGTCCTTGTGGTGGGAGCCGTGGTAATCGCCTTTGGACCGGAAGCCCACGGCGTGAAATTTGGCCGCGAAAACGGCTGAAACGCTCGTTCTCCCGAGCGTGACACCCAAAGCCACACCATCATCATCCGTCACCGGCACTATTCGCAAAACGCGCGCCGGCTGGGAATTCTGCCCATAATGTCCACCAGGGCGGGTGGCTTAGGCTATCCGACGTCGTGTCTCTCCGCTGCGGAACTCATTTCACACGGCACATCATCAAAACAGTTCGCGCTATTGGCTAGGCCGGTGGTCTCAATCTGAGCTCGCGTCACCCATTGTTCCGAACCGGAACAGATGTTCCTTTCGCACTCGTTATTTCTCTGGTCGCGGAAGCTCCTTCCCTGCAAGTCAATGATCTCGTGCCTCCGATAACTGCTTTTTTGGCCTTCCGTTTGCCAGTGCTATTGCTCTATGGAAGCGTTTCCGCCCGCATCGGAACCAAGCTCCCGCGAAGTCTCGACATTTTCAATTCCGAAACCGCGCTCGATGCAAAGCCGCTTCATTTTGATGGAGGGTGCGACGGTCTTGCTTGCATTGTTCTTGATGGTTGGAGCGCTGATCCTCAGCGTTCTGATCCGCTCGCAATTTTCCTCTGGCGTCGAAGGACTGCAAGAACAAATCGCTCTTCATTCCCGGATTCGCACAGCTTTCGATGCAACGGTGCTCACTTTTTGGAGAACCGACGGATCTAGCGATGCCCATCTGCTTGCGGCATACCGAGCTTCTTCGGCGGAGCTTCGCACCTTGACGAAACAAGGCCGCGATATAGCTGTAACCGAAGCCGACCAGCAGGAAGCGGACAATCTAATTGAACTGGAAAATACTTTTCTGGCCGCCACCGAACGCATTGTTGCTGAACCTGTGGCCCAGCAAGAAAATGAAGCGGAACTGAACGAAGTTCCCAAACGCGAACTCGCGGTTCAAAACGCGTTCCGCGTGACGGCAGAAACGCAATTCGAAAACTTGCGCCGGGCTACCGAACGCGTCGCGCTCTATACGCGAGCGCTTCGGATCGTCTTGTTGGTGCTCGGCCTTTTTCCGGTCGTCGCAATGATCTGGTTCCGCCGTGCACACCAGCTTCACATTTGGACGCCTCTGGAACGCCTCCACGGAATGGTACTTGAAGTGAAGCGCGGAAACCTGGACGTGCACGGCAGCGTTCCCGCCACTGCGGAATTGGGTTCTGTCACCGCCGCTTTCCTGGCTATGGCGTCAGAGCTTCGCGAAATGCGCGACTCGCTCGAGGAGAAAGTCCGCCAGCGTGCCGCGCAACTCGAGGCCGCCCACAAAGATTTGCTGCGCGCCGCAAAACTTGCCTCGCTCGGCCAGCTCATTTCCGGCGTAGCTCATGAAATCAATAATCCGCTTACTTCGATTCTCGGCTTTAGCGAAATCGTGCTCGCCAACGAGGGGCTGGAAGCTCCGGTCCGTACCCAAGTACGAACCATACGCGACGAAGCCCTGCGCCTGAAGCATTTGGTTGCGAACCTCAGCCAGCTCTCGCGACGCGCTCCGCAACAGACCCATCGTCTCGATTTGCGCACGGTTCCGGACCGCCTGCTAGAATTGCGAACTTATCAGCTTGCCGCCAACAATATCCGCGTCGACTACCGGCGCCCCGAGAAGCCTGTCTGGATAACAGGTGATCGCGACGCGCTGTTGCAGCTCATGCTTCAATTGGTTCTAAACGCCGAGCACGCCATTCGCGACGAGCGAGAAGCGGGCGAGATTCGCCTGACTTGTGAAGCCCTGGATGGCCATGGGCTCATTTCCGTTCAAGACAACGGTTGCGGCATGGCTTCTGAGATGCGCGAACACATCTTCGACCCCTTCTTTACCACTCGGCCATCGCGGCAGGGAACTGGCCTTGGGTTGAGCATCTGCCACGGCATTGTGGAGCAGCACGGAGGTGAAATTACCGTGGAAAGCGAGGTAGGGCGGGGAACTACTTTTCGGATTCGATTACCCCTGCTGCTATCGAAGGAACTGGGCGTCAACCCAAAGGCGGATAACGGTCGCGCCGATCTTGCTGAAGCAGATTCTGTTGCAAACTCAGGAATCGTTCTGTCTCCGGCGGCTTCACCGCGCTTCCTGGTTATCGACGACGAATCTGAGATACTCAATCTGGTCGCCGAGGTATTAGGCAATACCGGCGCGAAAGTCGTGACCCTTCAGGATTCCACCCGCCTTGACACCGTCCTAGGCGAAGGGACATTCGACGCCGTACTATGCGACTTGAAAATGCCCGGTCGGGATGGTCTCTCGGTGCTTCGCACTCTGCGGGAACAGTATCCGGACCTCGCGCGACGCTTTCTCTTGATGACCGGAAATCTTGCCGACTGCGACAAGGCCGCCGTCGAACTCGAAGGCATCCCCATTCTTCCAAAACCATTCACCCTTGCCAGGTTGCGCGAGATGCTGGATCAAATCACCGCAAGCTCCGCCTAGCGAACCCCTGCGGATCACCTTCGACCGATGCAAATTGCTCAGAAGATATGCTATGGTTCCGTACTTGCGCCAGCCGCCGAGGCGCCGTAAATATGGCAGAAAAACTGGTACTCGTTGGAGTCTTGCCGGAAGTTGTCCTGATTGAGAATGCCGATCAGGTGGTGTGGGTGGCGGAAAGCGGAAACCTGCGCGTGGAATTCGACCCTCACCGCTGCCCTTTTTCCTCAAATGTCTTTCAAGCGCCCCCAGGGGTTCGCTTGATGAGCGGTACTCCCCGTGCTGGCGTCAAGGGGTCATTCAAATACCATTTAGCCATAAACGATCATGTGATCGCGCACGGAGAGGTCATCATTCGCGAGAAATAGCTATGCAGGAGCGCGAGACGCGCCTGGAGCTAGTCGCTGGCCAGCGCTATTCGTCCGGCGCTGATTGACTCTGCCAGCGCCCGTCGCGCCTGTGCCAGCCGAAACGCCGACACCGCACGACCCGTGGGGATCGCAAACTCTGCTACGCGTCGGGGGAACTCCCGCCGCTGGTCATAGCGCAGCCCCACGTGGCTCAGTAATTCGACCGCAAGCTTTGGATCGTCGCTTCGCTCGACTCCCCAGAACCAAAGCCGTTCTTCTTCCCGCTGCAGCAGTTGAACAGCTTCTTCAAGCCTTTTCATGGCTGCGTCGAATGAAGACACCAGGAAAAAGACCGGCAGCGACCAGGCTTTTCCCCCGAAGCGCACCTGAATGCGAACCGCATACTTCCCATTTTGATTGATCTCGATGCAACAGCGGTATTCGTTCCGCTCCGCAGTTATTTTCTGGTTCATAAGTTCCTCGATTTCAGAGAAAGCTAATCTTGAGAAGCCCATGTCACCCTTAGTGGCGCTCGGTCAGGCTTTGTCGCTCACGGACTGGTTTTGAGCCACTCCGCTGGGGGTGTTCAACCGGGAAGGTCCTAAAGCTTTACCCCGCTGGCGACGGGAGCTCAAAGCTGCGGAAGGAATATGCTAGATGACCGGGAGATGCCTTGCAACAGGAAAAAGAGGGAAGATTTACGTATTTTAAGTCTTTTATTTATAGTTACTTATAATGATGATTGGCTCATCAGCAGCTTCAGATTAGCTTGATTGAAGGCTAGTTTGCCATCTTGTTCATATCGCTTCTGAAGTGCGTCATGGAACGCCTCAAAAGCCGTGCTTTGCTTCTCTTCGAGGATTTGCTTCTGCAGCCCATCCTTGGCCTTCGCAAAATCGTCAGGATTGACCGCCTGTTTCAACTTCACTTGGTACACCACCCAGTTTCCGGCGAGCAGGACCGGGCCACCGGCCTGCCCAACGTTCATGTTGAATGCTGCCTCCAGCTCCTTCGCTGGACCGATATCCGCTACTTGGCTCGTTCGTGTGATCGGATCCGTCGTTTTGGCGTCCAGACCAAGAGACTTTGCCGCTTTATCGAACGCCATCCCGCCCTTCACATTCGCTTCCAGCTCCTCGGCCTTCTGTTCGGCAAGATCCTGCGCTTTCTCTTTGCGGTAATCCGCTACCACGTGGTCGCGAACCTCTGCCAGAGTTCCTTGGTGCCCGGCAACGATCTTATCAACCGAGATGATCACGTAACCCCGGTCGATCGAGATGGGTTGGCTCAATTCACCCGGATGCAAGGAAAAAAACGCTTCCTGCAGCGCCGGTTCTGTGCCCAGATCGCCGACCGCATCCGTCACGCTCACAACGGGTGTTTCCCCCGTCTGTAGATTGAACTCCTTCGCAATAGCATCAATGCTTTGTCGACTCGACTGGCGCACTGCTGCGGCAAGCTTGTCGGAGATTTCCGTCTGCTCGGCGTTGAGTTTTTCCTGCGTCAGAGTGGTGACGATCGAGTCTTTGACTTCGTCCAGGCCCTTGGTGTGCGCCGTTTCTTTGTCCAGAACTTTAATGATATCAAAGCTATACGGCGTCTGGACCACGTCGGAGACGCCATCCTTGGGAAGACTGAAGGCAGCCTTTTCAAATGTCGGCGCTGTTTGGCCAGCGACAATCCAGCCAATATCGCCGCCCTTGGTCTTGGTATTCGTATCCTCGGAATACTTTTTCGCCAGGTCCGCAAAGTTCGCGTTGTGCTTGGCCTGATCGTCCACCTTTTGCGCTTGTTGCTTGATCAGCGCCACTTCCGCGTCGGTCTTACCCAGCGTGTTGAACACAATATGCGCAACATGCACGCGGTTCTCAACCTTGTAGTCATCCAGGTGCAGTTGGTAATAAGCTTGAACGTCCGCATCGCTGATCTTTATGCTTTGCTTGAGTTGGTTCAGATCTAACAGAGCGTATTTCGCCGACCGCTTCTCCGGTACCTGGTACTTCGACTCATTCTTTGCAAAAAACGCTGAAAGCTCCGTGTCGGTGGGGGTAATGGACGATTCGAGCTCTGCCGGCTTGATCTGCGCGTACTCCAACTGAACCTTTTCATTCTGGTAGCGATACTGCTCCTCGACTTCTTGCGGCGTGACGCTGATGCCGTCCGTTACCAGATACTTGAACTTATCCACCAGCACAGCCGTACGCACGTAGTCTTCAAACTGCGGCACAGACATGCCTGTCCGCATTTCTACTTCCTGCGCGTAGCGCTCCGCGCCTATCCAGACACCCCCCGGGAATGCCGTGGGAAGTACCTGCTTGATGCGTTGCGTGATTTCGTCGGGCGTCACCTGCATGCCCAGGCGGTCCGCTTCCAGGTCGAGCAGCCGTTGGAACACCATCTGGTCGAGTACCTGGCGCATGTACAGGCCCTGCATAACTTGCGGCACGTTCTGCCCGCGCGTTTGTGCTGCAAACTGCTGCCGCACGTCGATAACACTGATATCCTGTCCGCCGACGGTCACCACGGCGTCAGGGCTTCCCGTGCTCGTGCCGCCGATACCTCCGACCGGCGTCATCATCAACACCATGGAGACGCAGATGACGACGAGGACGCCCCCCAAGAAGATCTTTACTGCCGTCTTGCTCTGGCTGAGATTTTTTAGCAAAGTGTGTTTGCGCCTCGCTGGTAGTGGTCAATTATAGAAGACCGCCGCGCATGACTCAACTTGAATCGATGCGCAAGCACCTTGCGGTGCCGCCTGTTCCCGATTCGATGAATCGGCAAGATTGACAGCAAATAACGCTAAGACTACTGTAAAGCCTGCCGGTTCACCTCTGCGTTCTCATAGA
This sequence comes from Candidatus Acidiferrales bacterium, assembly GCA_049678505.1. GTDB lineage: Bacteria > Acidobacteriota > Terriglobia > Acidiferrales > UBA7541 > DAHUXN01. Next base: position 53,251 of record JBAUEH010000061.1, on the reverse strand, counting down.
ACTACGGGAAGCGGCTTGCGAATGAATGCGCGATGAAAGCCAGACTTCTCATTCGGTTCCTCTGGGGTGCGCTGCTTCTGTTAAGCATCCCCTGCTTTGTAAACGCACAGAGCCTTCCCGATCCAGCCGCAAGACAGACTGATTTGGACTATCGCGCCGGCAACATTGCTGTCTATGTAAGGACAGAGGACGGGGAACCTCTTTCCACTACCCCGACTGTAACTCTAATAGCGCCGTCGATCTTCTCTCCAACACCCCCGGCGCAGAAGGGTGCCGGAGATGTTTGGACTTTTGCTGGCGTAGGGATCGGAGATATGTACGAGGTTCAGGTACAGGCTCCTGGATACCATACTGAACTTAGGCCTATCCTGGTGCCCGATTCCGTCACAGCATCCGCAAGCGTTATCGTGTTCATGCGAAACCCCAACGATGAACTGGCTTTTCATCCTCCGTCCGGGCAATTTGTGCTCGCGCCCCAGGCCGAAAAGGAAGCGCAAAAAGGAGCAGCAGATATGGACTCCGGCAAGGTAGAGTCTGCCCAAAAGCACTTGAGCAAGGCGCTTGAGATCGCTCCGGAGAATCCCTACGTGAACTATTTGATGGGAATGCGCTTTCTTCTGAACGGAGATTTGTCAGAGGCCAAACCGTATTTGGAAAAATCCGTTTCGAGCGACGCCAGGCAAGTCCCAGCCTTGGTGGCGCTCGGTACTCTCCGATTTAGGCAGGAAGACTATGCCGGAGCCATTCAGGTGCTCGCTCCCGCAGCGCGATTGGATGGCTCGCGGTGGAATGTGCACTCAATGCTCGCAGGTTCATATTTGAAAGAAAAAGACTTCGCACATTCCCGCGAGCAAGCTGAACAAGCGCTGGCTTTGGGAGGGGTGCAGGCTGGTCACGATGAACTCGTGCTTGGTGAAGCTTTAGCAGGATTGGGCGAGCGCGAAAAGGCAGTTATCGCGTTGGGAGCTTTTCTGAAACAGTATCCTCACGATAGCAACGATCCGGCGATTCGCGCTTGGCTTCCTCAACTAAAGCAGCCTCAAGTGCCAGACTTGCCGCCGGTCTCTCTTCAAGTTCTTGCCGACCCTTCCCTGGATTTGCCTCCGAGGGAAAACTGGGCTCCGCCGGACATCGATGCTACAAAGCCATTCACCATTTCCGGACCATCTTGCCCTCTGCCTAAGGTTCTAAAATCTGCAGGGAAGAGTGCGGTTCAACTTGTAACCGATCTGCAGGAGTTTACAGCGAATGAGAAATACGAGTCCGTAGAAATCAAACGCGACCAAGCTTTGGAAAAACCAGAGACTCAGACTTTCAGCTATCTGGTGTTTATTGAGAATCCGCGTCCCGATGTCATTAACGTCCAGGAGATGCGAAATCAGGGCGTGAACGTGGAAAACATGCCCGGACAATTTGCTGATTCGGATGCCGCTCTCGCCTTGGTGTTTGACCCTCTTCTTCAGCAGGATTTCAACTGGAGCTGCGAGGGACTCGGAGTTTGGCAAGATAAGCCCGCATGGATCGTCCATTTCGAGCAGAGGAGTGATCGTCCCAATCGTCTCGCCACCTTCAATACAGGGATAAACACATTTTCACTGCCATTAAAAGGGAGAGCGTGGATCTCCGAAAACGGCGGCCAAGTGATGCGCCTTGAAGTGGACTTGGTGAGACCACTTCCTGAGATTAAGCTCGAGCGCGAACATTTTGTTATCGATTATGGTCCGGTGCCTTTCCCCCATCACAAAGTCACCCTATGGCTCCCTGAAAATGTCGATGTATACCTTCAATATCGCGACCATTATTTGCATCATTACCATCACTTCAGCGACTTCAAGCTCTTCTGGACAGATGCTGCGCAGAAAATCGGCCAACCCAAAGGAGTAATCAAGAACAAGAGCGATTAATTTGGGCTGAGATCCTGCATTTTCTGAAAGCTTTCATCCATGATTCGGTTTCTTGCTGCGCTCCTCAATTCCGCCTTCTCCCAATTGACACAGCAGCGCCTTTGCACGTAAGGTTGACCCGCTCCTGCAACACTTGAGAGTGATTGCGATGGTCCGAATTTCCACAAGTGGCACCGTGTCACTCGGCTTCCTTAAGTTTATTGCTGCATCGTTCCTCTTTTGCATGGCGGCCTCTGCCGTCGCCCAAGTTGGAACCCATGTCCCAAGTTCAAGTCAACAGATGTCAGTCAGCAGCCCCAACAGCGGTACAATCACCGTCTACATTCGCAGTGACCGAGGAGAGCCCCTTTCCGTAATACCGACTCTATCGCTCTCTTCAACCAGCCGCGGCCCTATACCTGGTTTCGCTCAGGGAAACGATAATCAGGGTTGGGTATTCTCCGACATCCAGGAGGGCGACGAATACGAAGTCGAAGTGAAAGCCGACGGGTACCAGACTGCGCGCGCAACGGTTATGCTTGTCGCCAGGAACGCCAACGTCATCGTATTTCTGAAACCGGTCGACGAACAGCTCAATTTCCATCCTCCCGCAGGCCAATTTGTCCTGGCACCTCGCGCCCAAAAGGAAGTGGAAAAAGGAATGAAGGACCTGCGAGACGACAAGATTTCTTCGGCGCAAAAGCATTTTCAGAAAGCGCTCGCGATGGCGCCGGGAAATCCCTATGCCAATTACGTCATGGGCATGAGCTATTTGATCGCCAAGCAATTGCCGCAGGCCCGGCCTTATCTAGAAAAATCTGTCTCCATTGACCCCAAACAATCCGCTTCGCTCCTTGCGCTGGGTACTTTGCGTTTCGAATCGGCCGATTACGCCGGCACCATTCAAATACTGAATCAGGATCTCCAGATTGATCCCTCCTCTTGGAAGGCTGAGTGGATGCTGGCGGACTCCTATCTGCGCCAGCAAGATTTCGCGCAGGCGCGCAGCCACGCGGAAAAAGCCCTTGCCGTCGGAAAGCAAAAGGCCACGCCGGTCCATCTTCTCCTTGGCCAAGCGCTCGCAGGCCTGGGCGACAATGTAAATGCCGTAACGTCGCTGCAAACCTACCTCGTCGCTTATCCGGACGATCCCAATGCCGCCAAGATTCGGAGTTTTATCGCGAAGTTGCAGCAGCTGGTCCCGGTGGTTGAAGCGGCTACCACTATGCCCGGCACCAAGGGGCCTTCTGTTGCCGTGTCCTCTGCTCCATCCGAGACTCTTGGTATTCCTCCCCCTACTCCGCCCGTCGAGCTTCCCCCGAAGGAAAATTGGGCTCCGGCTGATGTCGACGCCGAGAAACCGTTCGTAATATCCGGAGCGGCGTGCCCTCTTGCCAAAGTCCTCGATGAAGCCGGAAAGAATACCGTGCGGCTTGTGACCGACCTGCAGGAGTTCACCGCAACTGAGGAGTATCAGTCCGTGGAGGTCAAGCGCGACGAACGCTTGGAGACGCCCATCACACGAACCTTCAGTTATCTGGTCTATATCGAGACGCCGCGTCCGCGCCTCATTGAGGTCAAGGAGATTCGCAATAATGATTTGGGGCCTGCCGAGATGCCCGGCCGCGTCGCCGATAACGGCGCGCCTGGATTAGTCCTGGCGTTCCATCCCGTTTATCGGGACGACTTCGCCTGGCGGTGCGAAGGCCTTGGGGAATGGAATGACGAGCCGGCTTGGGTGGTGCATTTCGAGCAGCGCAGCGACCGTCCCACAAGCCTGCTCGCCAGCTTTAACACGGCTTCCGAGGAGTTCGCCCTGCCGCTTAAGGGCCGTGCTTGGATTTCCACGAAGACCGGCCAAGTCATGCGCCTCGAGGCCGATTTGGTGCGTCCCGTCGCGCCCGTCGACCTAAAGCGGCAACATTTCGTTATCGAATACGAGCCGGTCAGCTTTAGCGCACACAAAGTGACTCTTTGGCTGCCGGAAAGCGTGGACGTCTACATTCAAGTGCGAGGCCACTACTTGCACCATGAGCATCGGTTCAGTAACTTCAAACTCTTTTGGGTCGGCACGTCGCAAAAGATCGAGCCGCCCAAGCAATCTGCAATCGTAAAACGGAAAGAGTAACCCGAATCCAATGACCTGCTCTTCTCGGCGGCTTCGGCACCTTTTCTCATTTTCAACACCATTCTTTATTCTCTTTGCATTTCTCGCTCCGCGCGTTCGCGCGCAAAAACCTGACCCGGAACTTCTCGCCTACATTCGGAGTATCCGCGCGATCGATAACCATTCTCATCCGCCAGCCCTGCCAGTGAACGGTCAGCCCGACGACGAATACGACGCTTTGCCCTGTGCTCCGTTAGAGTCCACCGACTCTCCCATGACCAGCCGCCCTGAGAATCCGCAATTCCTTGCGGCGTGGAAGGCTCTCTACGGTTACAAATATTCCGACATGAGTCCCGCGCATGTGCGCGAGCTTCTCGCCGCGAAAGACCAAATCAAGAAGGAGCAGGGTGACAACTATCCGAATTGGGTTCTCGATCATCTCGGCATCGATGTCGAGCTCGCCAATCGCGAAGCCATGGGCCCCGGCCTTCGTCCCCCGCGATTCCGTTGGGTGCCCTTCGACGATGCTCTCCTTTTCCCTCTCGACAATTCCGCTGTTGCCTCCGAAACACCTGATCGTAAGTTTTTCTTCAGCCGCGAAGAACAGCTATTGCAGCGCTATCTGAGGAATCTCGGCAGAAGCCAGCCGCCGTCAACTTTAGAAGCGTATTTGTCCGAAGTCGTTACGCCTACGCTCGAAGACCAGAAGCAGAACGGGGCCGTTGCCGTTAAATTTGAGGCCGCGTATCTTCGTTCCCTGGATTTCGAGCCAGCTGAGCTATCCGCAGCCGCACAGGCGTATGCGCGTTACATCAATGGCGGCGTCCCTGGCGAAGCCGCCTACACCGCATTGCAGAATTACATTTTTCACCACATCGCTGCGGAAGCCGGCCGCCTCGGCATGCCTGTCCACTTCCATACAGGATTCGGTTGCGGAGGCTATTTCAAGATGGCCGGAGCGGATCCCTTGCTGCTCGAATCCGTTTTGGACGATACATCCCTGCGCGGAACAAAATTCGTACTGCTCCACGGGGGCGCGGGTCCATTCTCGAAATCCGTTGCCGCTCTTCTGGTGAAGCCGAATGTTTACACCGACTTTTCCGAGCAGACTTGGCTGCTGCCTACCCGCGAGCTGAGCAAGAGCATCCGCTATTGGCTCGAATGGTTTCCGGAGAAAGTGATGTTCGGCACCGACCTTTCGCCCGGAACACCTCAGATTGATTGGGAAGAAATCGGCTGGCAAACCGCCGAGTCGGGCCGCGAAGCCCTCGCCATTGCACTCACCGGAATGATGGACGACAACGAAATCACGCGCACCCGCGCCCGGGAGATTGCGCGCATGGTCCTCCGCGGTAATGCCCTGAAGCTCTACGGCTGGCCGGACCGTTGAAGCGCGGCAACCGAAAGCTCCCGCGGCGAAGTGAATCCGCTCAGCGCCATCGACAAATCAAAATCCGCCAGTAAATTCAGCATCGCGTCGCGTACTCCGGCCTCGCCCGCTGCGGCCAGCCCCCAAATATAGAGTCGCGCCACCAGCACAGCGCGCGCTCCCAGTGCCAACGCCTTTATGATGTCCGCGCCGCGGCGTATGCCGCTGTCGAAGAGTACCGGAATTTTATCGTTGACTGCTTTCGCCACGCCCGGAAGTGCATCGAGCGCCGCGATCGCCCCATCCACTTGCCTCCCGCCGTGATTCGAAACAATCACGCCGTCAATGCCACAATCCATGGCGCGCGCTGCGTCGTCTTCGTGCAGAATCCCTTTGAGAAGAATGGGCAGTTTCGTGTGCCGCCGCAAGAACGCCAGATCATTCCACGTGAGCGTGGTATTCGTGAAAATGCTCGCCCACAACCGCACCGCCTCGGCAGGATCTTTCTCGGGGGCCTCTCGCAGGGTGCCACGAAAAACCGCATCCGTCATGTAATTGGAAAGTCCTTCCGCCAATAAAAACGGCAGATATCCGTGCTGCAGATCCCGCTCGCGCCATCCGAGCATCGAAGTATCGAGCGTAACGACTAGCGCGGTGTAACCCGCCTTCTCCGCGCGTTGCAACATGCTCACGGTCAATTCCGGATTCTTCCCCCAGTACAGTTGAAACCACCGCAGCCCCGCGCCCATCGTTTGCGCCACTTTTTCGATTGGTTGCGATGACACCGTGCTCAAAACGAACGGCAGTCCCAGCGCCGCCGCGGCGCGCCCCGTGGCCAACTCCGCTTCCGGGTGAACAATGGCTTGCACTCCAACAGGCCCCAGCAAAACCGGGGCCGGCATTTTCGCGCCCAGCAGTTCGATGCTCATGTCCGTAACGGACACATCCCGCAGCATGCGCGGCACGATTCGCCAGCGATAGAACGCTTCCAGATTGGCGCGCATCGTGTTTTCGCCGCCTGCGCCGCCAGCCACGTAGTCATACGCGCGCGGATCGAGCGTTTCTCTTGCCTTTTGTTCCAGCAGCGATAGCGCCGCTGGGATCGACAGTTTCTTCGCCGCCACGCCGAGCTGGTAAATTTCCAGCTCGCGCGCAAGTCCGGGATTCAACGCCGAATCCATTCTTGCCGGCTCTGCACGCCGGGCAGATCATAATCTTCAAACGGCTGCTTGATCATCATTTCACCGAAACCGTTGGTGTGTTGCAGTCGTGCGAGGTTTCGTGCTCATCGCTGGACATTCTCGCAGAACTCACCGTCATGCGCCGCCTATTTCGCATAGGGATGTCCGGCCAAAATCGTAAAGGCGCGGTATATCTGTTCGGCGAGCAGGACGCGGGCAAGCTCATGCGACATCGTCAAGGACGATAAGGAAATCGACTGGCCTGCGCGCCGCCGCAGCTCTTCCGGAAAACCATGCGCGGCGCCGCACAAGAAAATCACTTCGCGAGCGCCACGGTCGCGCAGTCCGCCGAGCCACTTGGCAAACTGCGCGGACGTAAACAGTTTCCCCTCCGCATCCAGCAGCACGACCGTCGCACCCAGCGGCAGCTTCAGTTTCCGCAGCGCGGCATCGCTCGTCTCGCGCAGCTCCGTTGTTTCCACCTCTGCGTACTGCCGGATGCGCGCCAGGTACTCATCCACGAGGGCGCGAACTTCCACGCGCCGCGTTCGCGCGAACATAACCAGCCGTATTTTCATCATGCGCGACGGATGCGAACCGCTCGCTTTTCACACCAGCCCGTATTTCTTTCTCTTCTCGAGCAGCGTCTTGCGGCTAATGCCTAAAATTTGCGCCGACTGGGCGATTTTGTAGTGGGTTGCTTCGAGCGTCGCCCGCACCGCGTCCTTCTCCATCTCCTCGAGTGACTGCAACCGGGTGTGCGACGGTACGTCGGAACTCGCCTGAAGAGCGTGGGGAAAATCGTCGCGTTTCAAAATTCCACTCGTCGCAAAAACGAGCGCGTGCTCGATCACGTTCTTCAGTTCACGCGCATTTCCTGGCCAGTTGTAGACTTCCAGCGCTTGCATCGCGCCGTTGTCGATGGTTGCGCCGGCATGCCCATGAACGGGGGCAAGCCGATTCACGAAATGCTCAGCTAGAGGCCGAATATCTTGCGGCCGTTCCCTCAGCGGCGGAACTTCGATCACCAGCACGTTAAGCCGGAAGTACAAGTCCTCGCGAAAATAGTCCTCGCGCACGGCGCGTTCCAAATCCGCATTGGTCAGCGCGATTAAGCGTGCGTCCATCTCCAATGTTTCGGTCCCGCCCAGCCGCTCAAATCTCCGCTCTTCCAGAACACGCAGCAGTTTTGATTGAACGGCAGGCGCAAGTGCGACCACTTCGTCGAGCACAATCGTGCCGCCCTCGGCCAACTCCATGCGTCCGGGCTTGCGTGCCTCCGCCCCCGTGAAGGCGCCGCGCTCATGCCCAAATAGCTCGGATTCGACGAGTTCCGGAGGAAGGCTGGCACAGTCAATCTTCAGGTAAGGAGCGTCGCGTCGCGGCCCGGCTTCATGAATCCATCTCGCCAGTTGATCTTTACCGGTGCCGCTTTCGCCGGTAATCAACACAGTAGTCGAGGTATCCGCAACTTTGCCGGCAATTTCCAGAACGTGCTGAGACGCCGGGCCCCTCGCGATCCATTCGAGACGCGTTGCATTCATGATCCGGCACCGGGCGCGGCCGATCGGCTTGGTTCAGTGATGTCGAAACGCTGGGCGGCGCGCCACAGCCGCTCGATGTCATAAAAGGCGCGCGCTTTCTCGCTGAAGACGTGAACCACTAAGCTTCCATAATCCAGCAATAGCCATTCTGTTCCGGCTCGCCCTTCGCGATGCGGCAGGCGCAGCCCTTGCTCTCGGAGTTTTTGTTCGACTTCGTCCCCGATGGCCTCGATCTGCCTCACGCTTTCCGCCGAACAGATAACAAAATATTCAGCGAACGCTCCTAAACCTGTCAGCGATAAGACAGTCACCGCCGTCGCCTTCTTGCTCTGAGCTGCTTCGACCGCCCAGCGTAGTTCTTTGGGTAAGGAATCCAGGTTCACCGGTAAAGGGCCTGCCTATGAATGTAGTCTTCCACAGCTGGGGGCACAAGGGCATGAATGGAGTCCCCACGCTTGCAGCGTCGTCGGATGTCCGTCGAGGATACATCGGATGCCACGTTGGTTAACAAGTGCACCGTCGATTTTCTTAGCGCAATGGCGTTCCGGCTGCGTGCATCCTGATCACGCAGCAGGTGCGCGGGAATCACTCGCTTCAGCGCCTCCAAACGAATGCCAGGACGGCTGGCAATTATAAAATCGCAAGAATCGAGCAAAGCCTCGTAGCTCCGCCAGATAGGAATCTCGAGGAACGAGTCCGCTCCGAGGATGAAATAAATCTCGTCGTTAGCATGCCGCTCGCGGAAACACCGCACCGTGTCGACGGAATAAAAAACCTGCGGCGCACCATCAGGAGCCTCCGCAAGCGACGGCACGAATGGCGCCTTGCCTGAACAAGCCAGCGCTACCATTGCGTAGCGGTGCGAAAAAACTGCGAGTTCTTGGCGCTTCTTATGTGGGGGTCTGGAAGAGGGCACAAAATAAATCTCGTCCAAATGGAACCGCCGCGTCGCTGCTCCCGCGACAATCAGGTGGCCCCGATGAATCGGATCGAATGTGCCGCCAAAAATTGCAATGGCGCGCCCTCTCTTGGCAGCACCCTTGCTCAACGCTCCTCCGGACGCACAGGGGCGCTCTCACCGCTCGGTTGCTCAGAGGTTGACCATTCGGACGCTGCGGCAGGATTTTCCGCCGCTTGCCCTCCCTGCCGTGGAAGATGAGCCAGCGCGTCTGCCATTGCTCTCACCAGTGGTTGCACGCCTTCGCCCGTAGCGGAAGAAATCGCAAAGAACGGAAGCCTGCGCTCTGCCGCAAAATCGCGAAGCCGCTTGACGTGTTCGCGATTCGTCGTCGCATCCAGCTTCGTCGCCACAACAAACAGCGGCTTTTTCATGAGTTCTTCACTGAACGCGCGCAATTCACCCTGAATAACTTCGAAATCGTGGATTGGGTCGCGCTCGTTTCCATCGCTCGTATCAACTAACTGGGCGATCAAACGCGTTCGATCGATGTGGCGCAAGAAGCGAATCCCAAGTCCTGCGCCTTCGTGGGCACCCTCAATCAGCCCCGGCAGGTCCGCGACAACAAACGTACGCCCGGCACCCGGCGGCGCGTCCGGATCTGCCGAAACCACGCCGAGATGCGGTTCCAGCGTCGTGAAGGGATAATCCGCAATCTTTGGCCTTGCGGCCGAAATGCATGAGATCAAAGTCGACTTTCCTGCATTCGGAAATCCTACCAATCCCACGTCGGCCAGTAATCGCAGTTCCAAACGCAATCGGCGTTCCTGTCCCGGCTGGCCATCCTCATGTTCCCTGGGTGCCTGATGCCACGGTTTTGTAAAATGCGAATTGCCCCGGCCCCCGCGCCCGCCGCGCGCCACGCGAAACTGCTGCCCGGACTCGCTGAAGTCGAAAAGTCTCTCGCCGCTTTCTTCCTCGAAAACAAGTGTTCCTACTGGAACGGCCAACACCGTGTCCACACCGGAGCGTCCATGACAGTTGGAGCCTTCTCCGTGCCGCCCGCGGTCAGCGCGAAATTCGCGGTTATACCGGTAGCGCAAAAGCGTATTCTCTTGCTCCGTCGACTGAAGAACGATGTCGCCACCGTTGCCTCCGTCGCCCCCAGACGGGCCGCCTCGCGGCACGTATTTCTCGCGGCGGAACGCAACGCAGCCATTCCCGCCGTCGCCGCCTTTCACCCAGATTTTCGCTTCGTCAACAAACACGTCTGCACCTTCGATTGTTAGGGAGAGAATACGATACCGCTCGCCGGAAATACAAAGGGATGCACGGAGAAACAGAGTACCGGGAAGATTCCTTATTGCTTCACAGGCGCTTCGGCGGGTTTGCCGGCTTTCTCTTCGGCAGGCAGAACGCTGATGTAACGGCCTCTCTGACCCTTGTCCTCAAACAGCACCACGCCCGTAATGCGCGCGAAAAGCGTGTCATCCTTGGCGCGGCTTACGTTCTTGCCGGGCTTGTAGCGCGTACCCCGTTGGCGCACTAAAATGCTTCCGCCAGTCACAAGCTGGCCTCCGAAGCGCTTGATTCCCAGCCGCTGCCCATGCGAATCCCGTCCGTTAACCGAAGAACCGCCGCCCTTTTTATGCGCCATAGAAGAAAACCCTCTATTCCATCTTGATGTCGCTGACTTCGACTGCCGTATAAGCCTGCCGATGTCCGCGCGTAATCTTGTATTGTCCGCCGCGCTTATATTTCAGCACCAGGTGCTTAGCTGCCCGCCCGTGCGAAACGATTTTGCCCGTCACTTTCGCCTGGGAAGACTTCGCTCCGGCAACCAACTCCTTCTTGTCATTGTGCACCGCAAGCACTTCGTCGAAGGTCACCTTCCCTCCGACCTTGCCCTCAAGTTTTTCGACGCGGATTGTCTCTCCCGGCGCAACGCGGTACTGCTTCCCACCACTGCGAATCACGGCGTACATACGGCCTCCCGAAGCAAAAGCGAATCCCCATTATAGGAGTCTCTAAGGCCGTCCGTCAAATGTTAGCTGGTCTGGGTGATGGGTCAGTTTGAATCCACAGGGTTAGATCAATAGTTTCCGGTTTGCCCGTCATTCGGGAGTGGCCTTAACTTCCTACATGCGGACTCATGAGGATTGGTGCATGTCGCCGAAGGTTTATTGGGTTCCCCCTGACGCCGAACCATCGAAGCTTTCGAAACTGAAAAGGCACTAACCAAAGAACCACGCAAAACAACAACTCATTCTCTAAGGACTTGAAGCGGTTGCTGTTTGCTTGGTCGTCTTACCGTAGGCGCCGCAGACTCTCGACAGAAGGCACGAAATAATAGGAGCCGGTCAACGGCTGGGTAAACCGTGTCAACGCATCGCGCGTGCCACTGATTAGGCCTGCCATGCTATCCAGCATTCTGGAAAGCCGCTTCTGGTCTGCGCTGAATCCAACGAACATGGTGCCATGTTCCTCGACGCTTCCGTAGGGCATGTTGCGGCGAAAGATGTTCCCAAACTTGTCCTGATCCGTGCGAGCGACATGCGAATCTGATGGCTTGTTCTCGAGTTCGATGCTGTCGAGCTTGGTGCGTCCCATGATGCGCTCCTGCTGTTCGATCGGCAGAGCTTCCCACGCAGCCACGTTGTGCTTCCACTTTTGCAGCAACAGAACTGAGCCGGCAGTTCCGGGAACTCCTTCGGGCAAGAGTGCCGCGATGGGAGCGTCGAGCAGGGTCGGATTCTCCGAGCCATCGATGAAGCCGGTAAGATCGCGGTCATGTCGGTAGGGCCAACTCGATGTTTCTTCCGCGAGTGAGGCCTGGCCCGCGATGTCATGGAGCACCGAGCGGGCCATATCGAAGATAACGTCATGAGCACTGCCGGACAGCCAAACCAGCGCATCATGTTGCGTGCTTGGCATAACGAATCCTTCTGTGCCGTGGATTTCTTTGTTGAAGCCCTCCACCCCCGGAGGGGCGTCCTCTGGAACAAGATCGCGCCAGAGTTCGGGCCGAAAGCCAATAACGAAGTTCACTCCTCCCGTGGTGGTCCGTGGTTCACGGATAGCGGAGATAGTAGAGGCGAACTCCTTGCATTTCTTCGCGTCCAGAATGTCAAACTCCAGGTACGCATGAGAGGAGGTTCCAAGAGCAAAGATTCCAGCTTGATGTGTGTACATGCAGGCATTATATCGAGCACCTCAGCCAATACAACTGAGCTCGATCTCGTCGCCACACCGGCAGTTCGTAGAATTACGAACGCGCTTCCCGTGACTTAACTCCAGGATCGTCGGCTACTCGGAAATTGACACGCTACTTCAACACTGACTCGAACTGTGGATTCAGACTGACCCACCACCCGGTCTGATGCGACAACTAAAGACGAACGCTGATCGGCCTACGCGCGGTATCTACTGCCCACTTTCATATCTTGCAAGATCGCGTCCGCGGCCGTTACCGGATCCGGCGCAGCCGTAATGGGCCGCCCAACCACTAAGTAGTCAGCGCCCCACCGTACCGCATTGCACGGCGTGGCAATCTGCGCTTGGTCGTCCCGCTGCGCGCGCTTCAGTTGCTTGTCTGGATTCACGGGGCGAATTCCCGGCACCACAATCGCCATTTCCCTGCCAAGCGCCTTTCGCAACACCCGAACATGGCCGCCGGCCGCGACTATCCCGTCCATCCCCGCGATCTTGGCCATCGTCGCCAGCGCAATCACCCTTCCCTTGACCGGTCCTGTAAGTCCTATTCTGATTAGTTCTGCCTCGTCCAAGCTCGTCAGTACCGTCACGCCCAGGAGCATCGGCGGCCTCTTAGTTCCTTTCAGCGCCGCCTTAGCGGCTCGCAACATCGCCAGGCCGCCCGTCGTGTGAACGGTCATCATTCGGACACCCGACAATCTAGCCGCAGCCTCTACAGCACCCGCCACCGTATTGGGGATATCGCAGAATTTCAGGTCGAGGAATATGCCCGGAACCAGCTTAGCGATTCTCCGCACCCCTTCGGGACCCTCAGCGGTGAACAGTTGGCTGCCGATTTTGACCAAGCCGATCCTGCCGCGAAGCCGGCGAATGAATTGAATGGATTGCTCTACGTTTGGAAAGTCTAGCGCTACAATCAGTTTGCGGGATGCGTCCCTTTCGATGAAGGCACCTTGAGCAGTTCCACCCTTACTTGGGCAGTTCCGCGGCGTACGAAGCCCAATTCTCTAGCAACCTGGTAGGAAACGTCAAGATCTCGTCCGGCAACATAGGGTCCGCGGTCGTTAATTCGCACGATCGCGCTCTGGCGGGTTCTCAAGTTCATGACTCGGACCACCGAGCCCAAGGGCAACGTAGGGTGGGCTGCGGTCTGGCCGTACATGTCATAGATCTCGCCGTTCGCGGTCAGCTGTCCGTCGAAATCTCCCCCGTACCAACTGGACAGGCAGACAAAGCTGCGAATCGGCTTCGCCCCAATCTTAGGGTTCGGACTTGCCAGTACTGGAAGTAGCAGAGCCTGCCCGGCGGGAGACACTGGCCCATTGCCTTCAACGTGCGCTGTTGACCTGCCTGCGGCAAACAAAATTAGCGCCGCGACCATCGCCAGTATCGTCACTCGCGTCCGATTCCATCTTACACCGATTTTTATTAAGTCTTTCATAATCAACACATATTCTACTATGGCTAAGTTCTGCCCTCAATACATATCTTCCTCGATTTAGGCCGCTTCTTCACTCGACAGTTGTGCGTAAGTCACTGATATTATTTAAGGTTAATGCCGTACAGTGGTGCCGCAGGTCTTCCACCACGCGCTGGCTTGCCGTTGGATCGGAAAAATGAGCAGTCCCCACCTGAATTGCTGTCGCACCAGCTCTTATGTACTCAACCGCATCATCCGCCGTCTGGATTCCCCCTAAACCGATTATGGGTATCTTGACAGCCCTCGAAATCTCGTAAACCAACTTTAAGGTCAGGGGCTTAATTGCCGGCCCCGACAACCCTCCGCTCAATCTGCCCAATCGGGACTGCCCTGTCCGAGCGTCCAGGCTCATTGCCGGATACGTGTTCGCTACCGTTAGCGCATCCGCTCCAGCCGCCTCAACGGCTCGCGCGACCGCGCGGACATCGGCATTCGGAGCCAGTTTCACCCATAGCGGTCTGTGCGCCTTCTTCCGCGCTGCCGCCACCACTTCTGCCGCCAGAGCCGGATCGGCGCCAAATTCCGAGCCTCCGCGATCTACATTTGGGCACGAAATGTTCAATTCGTATGCCGCAACCCCGTCGGCACTTTCGAGCACCCCAACAACCTCGCAATACTCTGCGACGGTGTGCCCGAACACATTTGCGACGATGGCTGTCCGGTACTTCCGCAATTCAGGAAGCTTTTCCGCGACGAACGCGCGCACGCCGATGTTCTGCAGTCCCACGGCGTTCAACATTCCGCCGGAGGTTTCGCAGAGGCGCGGCGCGGGAGCCCCCTCCATCGGATTTGCAGAAAGACCCTTGACTACGATTCCGCCGAGACAATTCAGGTCGACCAGGTGGGCAAACTCAACGCCATAGCCGAAAGTGCCGCTGGCAGCAATTACAGGGTTGGAAAGAAGCAGAGTGCCTATACGGACGCTGAGGTCCACGTCCGTGGGCCGCCGGGCGCTTGCAGGCGAGCTCACGCCACACAGTCTATCACGTGAGTTTCAAACTACAACCCGATTCGTTCGCCTTGCCCAGAGCACGCTCTGCTCTCCGTGAAATCGCGGCGTCTGTCTACGCTCCTCGTTATGTTACGATAGTTGGCCCTATGCGCATCATCGAGAAGCGCCAACTCATGTCCGCAGACGAAATCCGCCGTACGCTTGAGCGCCTGGCGCACGAAATCGTGGAAAAGACAGGCGGCGCCAAGGACTTGGCGCTCATCGGCGTTCGTCGCCGTGGCATCCCGCTCGCCGAACGTCTTGCGAAATCCATTCGCGCCTCTTCGAAAGCCGAAGTTCCCGTCGGCACGCTCGACATCACACTCTACCGCGACGATCTATCGACTGTCGCTCCGCAGCCCATCGTTCAATCGAGCGAAATCCCATTCCCCGTCGATGACCGCGACCTTCTTCTCGTCGATGACGTCCTTTACACCGGTCGCACCGTCCGTGCCGCCATGAATGGCCTATTCGACCTGGGCCGTCCACGACGCATACGCCTGTGCGTCCTCGTCGACCGCGGGCATCGCGAGCTGCCCATTGAAGCGACTTTTATCGGCCGCGCCATCGAAACCGCCGATGCGGAAATTATTGAAGTGCGTCTCCAAGAGATCGACCATGAGGAGCGCGTCGTGGTTATGGACCGTGTGGACTGAAGAAATTGGTATCTGAATTAGCAATTCGCAATCGAGGGAGATTGTGTCGCATCGTTTCCATCATTTGCTGGCCATCGAGCCGCTAAACCGCGAGCAGATTATCTTTCTTCTTGATCAGGCGAAGCCTTTCCAGGAGTTCCAGCGCTATCCGTTAAAAAAACTCGCCACCCTGCGCGGCAAAACCATCGCTCTCGCCTTTTTTGAAAACTCCACGCGCACGCGCATCAGCTTCGCCACGGCGGCATCGCGGCTCGGCGCCGACACCATGAGTCTCCAAGCCGAATCTTCCAGCCTCAAAAAGGGCGAGTCCCTGCTCGACACCATCCACACCCTCGAAGCGATGAAGCCCGACGCCATCGTGATTCGGCACAGTTCCTCGGGTGCCGCGGAATTCATCTCGCATCGCGTCGATGTTCCCGTCATCAACGCCGGCGATGGCACCCATGAACATCCCACGCAGGGGCTGCTCGACGCACTCACCATACGCGATCGCCGCGGCCAACTTGACGGCTGCCGCATTACCATCACCGGCGATATTCTTCACAGCCGCGTGGCCCGCTCGAATATTCATCTGCTTGCAAAATTCGGCGCGCACATCACGCTCTGCGGTCCGGCTATGTGGCTTCCCCGGGAGCTCGAATGCCTCGCACCCAATATTCGCCGTGTCCCACGCCTCGAAGAGGCCCTCAAGGGCGCCGAAGTCATCATGGCCTTGCGCATCCAGCAGGAACGCATCCACGAGCCATCGCTTTCGGCAGACGAGTACATTCTTCGCTATCAACTGACGCCGGCGCGTCTTCGCCTCGCTCGCCCGGACGCGATTGTCTTGCATCCCGGACCCATGATACGCGGCCTCGAAATCGATCCGGCGGTCGCAGACAGCCTTCAGTCGTGCGTTCTCGAGCAAGTCACCAATGGTCTCGCCATTCGCATGGCCATTCTCTTCGAACTCGTCGCCGGTTCCACCGACCCCCAAGACCACCCAAAGGACTCCGCGCATGCTTCTCATTAAGAACGGTCGCATCATCGACCCGTCTTCCAAGACCGACGCGCTCTCCGATGTCCTCATCGACAAAGGCAAAATCGTCAAGCTCGCTCCTTCTATTTCCACTGCTGACGCGCTTTCGCTCGACGCCGCCGGCTGCATCGTCGCTCCCGGATTCATCGATTTGCATTGCCATCTGCGCGAACCCGGCGGTGAAATCTCCGAAACCATCGAATCGGGCACGCAGTCTGCCGCACGCGGCGGGTTCACCGCCGTTTGCCCCATGCCCAATACCCAACCGGTGAACGACAACGCCTCCGTGACGCGCTCCATCATGGAACGTGCCGCCGCAGTCTCATCGGTGCACGTGTGGCCCATCGGCGCAGCCTCGAAAGAAAGCAAGGGCGAACAGCTCGCGGAAATCGCGGCCATGCAACAGGCTGGCGCCGTGGCCATCAGCGACGACGGAAAACCCATCGCCTCAGCGCGGCTCCTTCGTCAAGTGATGGATTATTGCGGACCGCTCGGCCTGCCTGTGATTGACCACTGTGAGGATTCGTCTCTCGCCGCCGGAGGCGTGATGCGCGAAGGCTCGCGCTCAATCCGTCTTGGATTGAAAGGCATGCCCGCCGCTGCGGAATCGATTTGCGCAGGTCGCGACACGGAAATCGCTCTGCTCAGCGGCGCGCGCCTGCACATCGCGCACCTGTCTACTCGCGGCTCGCTGGAACACGTCCGCTCCGCCAAGCGCCGCGGCCTTGCCGTCACCTGTGAAGTGACGCCTCATCATTTCACGCTCATCGACGAAGACGTGCAGTACGACTCGCATTTCAAAATGAATCCGCCACTCGCTTCGCGCGACGACCGCGACGCGCTCCTCGAAGGCCTGGCGGACGGCACAGTCGACGCCATCGCCACCGACCACGCGCCGCATCATCCCGCCAGCAAAGATGTGGAATTCGACCGCGCGCCTTTTGGCATCATCGGCTTTGAAACCGCCCTCGCTCTCGCCCTGAGCGAGCTGGTGCACACCAAGCGTATTTCGTTGGTGCGTATGGTGGAATTGTTTACCGCAGGCCCTGCTCAGGTTCTGGGCAAAAAGGGCAAGAATCGCGCCTTCGCTGAAGGCTCCGACGCGGACATCACCATTTTTTCAACTGATCGTGAGTGGACCTACCGTACGGCCGAATCGCCCAGCCGTTCACGCAATTCGCCTTTCGATGGCCGCAAATTCCGCGGCGGTCCCGTCGCTACCATCGTCTCCGGCAAAATCGTCTATCGCACCTGATGCACTTCGTCAGTGACGCAGGAACAAGCGTAGAATCTCACCCCAAATTGCCCTTCAAAAACGCCAGCGACAGCGTCCATGCCTGCATGGCAGCCGCTTTGTTGTAATTCGGACGCGTATCGTTGAAGAATGCGTGGTCCGCGTCAGCAAATTCCATGCTTGCGAACGTCTTGCGTGCATTGCGCAGCGCGTTTCCAACCGCCTGCCGCTGCTCAGGGCCAATATGCTTATCGAGCCCGCCCCAGAACAAGAAAATAGGCGCATGCGTTTCCCCTGCTCGTTCCAGCAATCCTGGTCCGCGCTCACTCTTTGCAATTCCGCCCCCATAGAACGAAATTGCCGCTCGTAGCGGCGAAATCAAATTCGCCAGAAAAGACACGCGCCCGCCCATGCAAAATCCCACGCATGCGATCCGTTGCGGATCAATCGCGCTGTGCCGCAGCAGCGCCTCATGCGCCGCGCGAATATCCGCTTCGAGATTCTTGTCATTCAACCCGGCCACGTGCGGCATCACCGACTGAAAATCAGCGGAGTTGCCTTCGAAACCCGGTGGCGCCGTGCGATGAAACAGTTCCGGCGCAATGGCCAGGTAGCCTTCCCTCGCGAATCGTTCCGCCACGTCGCGAATGTGCTTGTCCACGCCAAACGCTTCCTGGAACACGAGTATCCCGGGCGATTTTCCGCGCCCTTCGGGCTGCGCCAGAAATGCGCGCATTGTTGTTCCATCGTTTACGTTCAACGTCACAAATTCTGTTTTCACGTCAGCCATGACTTACTCCTTGCAGTTGTGCTTGATCTGTCTCGATCGCGCCTACAGAAATGCGCCATCCAAAACACGCGAAAATCCTGTGCTTATGGGTTCTCTATGGCCGGGAGATTTTCCTATCTCTAAGCTCTAACTTTAAAAATTAAGTCTAGCACGCTGCGGATTCAGCCACTGGATGCATTCTGTACTGAGGAACTTCACGCGCATCGCGCGGCAGTCTAAGGAAACAATCCCCTCACCACGGTCGCGTCCGCCACGCGTCCCACCGCCAACATATATGCGGCGGTGCGCATATGCACATGATTTTTCCGCGATGTCTCGTACACTTGTTGGAACGCGCGTTTCATCACCATTTCCAGCTTCGTGTTCACTTCCTCCTCGCTCCAGAAGAAGCCCTGCAAATCCTGCACCCACTCGAAGTAGCTCGTGGTCACCCCGCCCGAATTCGCTAAAATATCCGGCAGCACCATGATCCCGCGCTTCGCCAAGGCCTCATCCGCGTGTGGAGTCGTCGGCCCATTCGCTGCTTCCGCGATAATCTTGGCCTTGATCTGGTCCGCGTTGTTCAGCGTGATCACGGTTTCCAGCGCCGCGGGAATCAAAATGTCACACTTCATCGTCAGCAAATCTTCATTCGAAATGCGCGACGTCCCCGGCATCCCCACCACCGTCCCGGACCGCTCTTTGTATCGCGCCGCTTTGTACGGATCGATTCCCCGTGAATTGTGAACGCCGCCGCGCGAATCGCTGATCGCCACCACTCTCGCTTTTTTCTCCGTGAACAGCCGCGCGGCGATCGCTCCCGCATTTCCAAATCCCTGAATGGCCACCGTCGCGCCGCGCAAATTCATCTTCTTCACTTTGCACGCTTCTTCCACCACGAACAAACATCCGCGCGCGGTCGCCTCGTTTCGCCCTTCCGATCCTCCCAGCGACACCGGCTTTCCAGTCACCGACGCAAATTCCGAATGCCCCACCGACGCCGAATAGGTGTCCATGAACCACGCCATGGTTTGCGCGTCCGTATAAACGTCCGGCGCGGGAATATCCCGCTGTGGCCCGATAATCGGCAGAATTTCCGAGCAGTACCGCCGCGTCATGCGCTCCAGTTCCGCCTTGCTCATGCGCTTCGCGTCGCAGATGATCCCGCCCTTGGCCCCACCGAACGGAATATTCACGGCCGCGGTTTTCCACGTCATCCACATCGCCAGCGCTTTCACTTCGTCCAGCGTCACGGCGGGGTGGTAGCGGATTCCGCCCTTCGCCGGCCCGCGCGCCACGTTGTGCTGCACGCGGTAGCCCTGAAAAACCTTCACCTGCCCGTTGTCCATCTTCGTCGGCACGGACACTTCCATCACGCGCTTCGGTGTGCGCAGCACTTGCCGCACACCTTGCTCGAGCTTCAAATGCTCCGCTGCAATATCGAACTGTATCTGTGAAATCCGAAAAATATTCAGGTCTTCGCGCGGTGCGATGCGCGGAATCGCCTGCGGAACCGCTTTGGCGCTTATGGCCATTCGGTCGTTCCTCCTCGCTTACGCAACTTCGAAGCTTCTCTAAGAACGAACTTGCTCGTCAGAACGTTACTTCGTCGCTCAGAAAAAAAGCCTGTTGTTCTAATTTCCTTTCGCGCGTTTTACCCGCGCGATGTATTCGCTTTCAACTTGCGATACGATCCGCGTTCCGTCAATCGATAACGTTCCATGCAGTCGCGCGAACAGAAATGCAAACTCTCGCCGCCTTGCATTAACGAATACGAAATATCTTCCGCCACGTAGGTCCCGCAAACCGGATCGCGAAACAGCGCCTTCGTTTTCACCGCCGGCGCGACTGGCTCAACCCGACCGCGTACGGCCCCGCCCCGGGTCGCCGCTCTTCAGCCGCCCGCTGAAACGCTTTCTTCACGAACCACGCAATCGCCGCCGTCACCACCGCCCAAAAAATATATCGAAGAAATCGCTCCAAATATTTCATCATCAAGACCGCCGGCCCGAATTCCCTGCCCGGAATTTACCACTTACTCTTCTGTAAGTCCTGTCAGGCCCGAAGTTTATTCAACCCAGCTATAGCAGTCAATTGAAAGCGCCCGAATTCATACGATTCTGTTCTTCCCCCGCAACTCTGTCATTTCAAAGAATTTGAGACGAATCGCCTTGTAAATCCCTGCAAATAAAGGGCTTCCCGTTCGAGATACACCACAATCTCCCATGTCATTCGTAACAAGAAATGTTGCTCTCGATCCTTGCGTCCTCCGCGGATTCCCTTCAACTCGTCTGCGGGCGCTCCAGCGCATCGTGCCAACCTAACTACATACATGCTCCGCCAGCGATTTGCCAACATCCGCCATCTTTGTTTGATAACATCCGTCTGTCCGCGCTCCTGGCAATCGCTTTTGTAGCGGCGGCTTTACGCCGCCGGTATTTTGCCAACATCCATCAGTCCCGCTCCAAGCGTATTCTCCAATGAGCGCCTGAGGAATTGTGAATCGCGCGCAAGGCCCTGAAAACGGTGTTTCGGATTGGTCGCTGCTCGAGCGCGTCGTCCGCAAGGACGAAGCTGCGCTCGCGGCTCTCTACGACCGATACAGCGGACTGGTGTACGCCGAATCCATTCGCATCCTTCGCGACGCCGGCGCCGCCGAGGAAATTCTTCAGGACCTTTTTTTCCAGATTTGGCGCACCGCTGCAAAATTCGATCCGCAACGCGGGTCGCTGCCCGGATGGCTTCTTGTCGCCGCACGCAATCGCGCCATTTCCCGTTTGCGCCGCCGCGACAGCCGCGAAAATGACGAACTAATGGAGAACAGCGTCGTGCTGCCTTGCACTCTCGAATCCGCCGCTGCGCAAAATGAATTGCTCGGCCGCGTCAAAACGGCTCTGAGCAGTTTGCCGAACGGCCAGCGCGAAGCTATCGAACTCGCTTATTTCGAAGGCATGTCCCACAGCGAAATCGCCGGCCGCACCGGCGCGCCTTTGGGCACGGTCAAAACTTGGATTCGCACCGCCGTAGATACTTTGAAACAGGAGTTGACTTGAGCGCGCAGCATCCCATCAGCGAACAGGATCTCGAGTTTCTCGCTCTCGGCATCCTTGCCGGCGAAGAATGCAAACTTCTTCGCGCGCACATTGCTTCATGCGCGGAATGCTCGCGCAACTTCGCTGAAGCGCAAGGCCGCGTCGCGCTCTTTGCACTTGCCGCTCCGCCGGAAAATCCTCCCGCCTCTGCAAAGCAGCATTTGCTTGAAAAAATTCGCTCCGAAAAATCCGCTCCAGCCGCCGCCCCGTCGCGCGCCGCTCACTCAACCACGCGCTGGTGGAATACGATTTGGGTGCCCGCGGCCGCAGTTCTGGCCCTCGCAGCAATCCTTCTCTGGATGAACGATCGCCACCTCGACAATCAATTGCGGCAAATGCAACAGGACGAGCAGACCTTCCAGGCGCAAACGCGGCACGAGCAGGCGCTCGTTTCCATCCTCTCCGCCCAAGATACAAAAGCGGTCCCGCTTGCACCCAGCCCCCGGGTGCCAAAAGCTTGGGCCCTTGTCCGCTACAATTCCCGCATGGGCATGATCTGTTACAACGGCGACCTTCCCGCTCCGCCGCCGGACAAGGAATACCAGATGTGGATCGTCCCCATGGCCGGGCCTCCGATCAATGCCGGCGCTTTTATGCCAGCCTCTTTCAGCGGCGGCCAGATATGCATGGCCAAGATGCCGGAGAGAATCACCTGCAAATCTTTCGCCGTCACCATCGAACCTATGGGTGGAGTGCCCCATCCCACCGGCCCTCAAGTTCTTGCTGGCGGGGGTCTATGAGCTCCTCCAAAACTTTGAAGCGAAAACTCTCCCGCCATCATCCAAACACCCGGCCTCCGGCGTACTCCGAACGGACGCGAAGTGCCGTTGGCGCGTGGATGCCGGCGGAAGCCCAGAAGCAATCCCAAAAGGGAGGAAGCAAATGAAAAAGCTGTCGAATGTGCTCGGCCTTGCCGCCGCGCTGCTGTTTACCGTAGGCCTGGCCTCTAATGCCAGCGCCAAATCTCACACCTGGACCGGCTGGATCAGCAACGCCATGTGCGGCGCGAAAGACGCGAGCGCAGCTAAAGCGGACTGCACAAGGCAGTGTGTCCAGAAGGGCGACAAATATGTTTTCGTGAACACGAAGACTCAAAAGGTTTATCCCATCACCAATCAGGACGCCGTCACGGATTCCGCCATCGGCAGCGAGGTTACGCTGACGGGCGAACTCAACAAAGACGGTTCCATCAAGGTTGACTCCATCGCTCCCAAGTCCGGGATGTAATTTTTTTCCATCCCGCCAACGCAAATTCCAGGGCGCGAGTTGTTTCTTTCCTCTCGCGCTCTTTTTTTGCGCGGCTTCTGTTGGCAATTCAAGACGCAGCGCCTTTTCGTTCCGCCCGATTTTCATTCAATGCGGCGCGACGATGCAATGCGGTCGACGCCCATGAAGCCGCGCAGAACTTCGGGAATCACAATCGAGCCGTCGGCTTGCTGATAATTCTCCACAATCGCGATCCACGTGCGCCCCGTCGGCAAACCTGAGCCGTTCAGCGTGTGCACAAATTCGCTCTTCCCAATTTTGCCCTTGAACCGGATTCCCGCGCGCCGCGCCTGAAACGCTTCGCAATTCGAGCAGCTCGAAATTTCCATGAATTCCTTCGCCGACGGCACCCAAACCTCAATGTCGTACGTCTTCGACGACGCGAACCCCATATCGCCGGTGCAAAGCTGCATTACGCGATAATGCAGCCCCAGCCGCTGCAACAAAACCTCCGCGTCGCGCACCATTTTTTCCAGTTCCTCGTAACTCGTCTCCGGCCGCGTGAACTTGAACATCTCCACTTTCTGAAACTGATGCTGCCGTTTGATTCCGCGCGTGTCTTTTCCCGCCGCGCCCGCCTCCGACCGGAAGCACGCCGTCCACGCGCAGACGCTGATCGGCAGCGCGCTCTCCTCCAGCGTTTCATCGCGATACAAATTGGTCAATTCCGTTTCCGCGGTCGTCGTCAGCCACAGGTCCGTGTTTTCGAGATGAAACATGTCGCCCGCGAATTTCGGCAGCTTGCCATCCGCGATAAGCGACGCCGTATTCACAATGAACGGCGGCAGAATCTCCGTGTAGCCTTGCTCGCGCGTATGCACGTCCAGAAAAACATTCGCCAGCGCCCGCTCCAGCCGCGCGCCTGCCCCGCGATAGAGCGCGAATCGCGTCCCCGCGATTTTCACCGCGCGCTCCAAATCCAAAATCCCCGCTGCTTCTCCCAACTCCCAATGCGGCTTCGGCGCAAAATCGAATTTCGGCGGCGCACCCCATCGCCGCACCTCCACGTTACCCTCCGCGCCGCTGCCCACCGGCACGGAGCTGTGCGGGATATTCGGCACCGTCAGCATGAACGCGCGCAGCTTTTCCTCGAGCTCCGCGGCCGTCGCGTCGTCGGCTTTGATTTCCTCGGCGATCTGCTTCATCCGCGCCATGAGCGCGCTCGCGTCCTGCCCGGACTTCTTCAGCCGCCCAACTTCCTCGCTGCCCTTGTTGCGCTCCGCCTTGAGTTTTTCGACGGACGTGATTCGCTGCCGGCGTTCCGCATCAACTTTGCGAAACTCCTCCAGATCGAGCTGCGCGTTGCGGTTGCGCAGCATCTTCTCGACTTCTCCGAGATGTTCCCGAAAATATCCTAAATCAATCATGGTTTTCTGTCCGCCGCAGGCGGTGTAGCAGCATACCTCACCAAAAACGTTTCACCAACGCCCCACTCCGGTACATTGCATGTCGGCTGTGCTACGATGCCGCAGGAGAATTTCCATGCCACTTGTAGACATCAGCACTCTTCGTGCCGTGGAACGCCTGCCCGGTTGGTCCGGCCGCTATTTCCACTCCTCGAACATGACCTTCGCGCATTACGATTTCCTGAGGGACTCATCCATCCACGAGCATTTCCATCCTCAGGAAGAAGTCTACGAAGTGCTCGAAGGCGAGCTTGAAGTGACCATTGACGGCGTCACGCAGATCGTCAAACCGGGCCTTGTGGCCATCATCCCCGGCGGCGCTCGCCATTCCGTCAAAGCCCTCACCGATGGCCGCGCCATCATCGTCGATTACCCGCTCCGGCCCGATGTTCACTAGGCAATTTTGTTCGCGTATTTTTCCGCGCCCATGAAATTCAGAGAGATGTTAGATGAGCTGGAATGACACGTGTTTCTTGCGGTAGGATTGGCCCACTTTGCCCTTGGCTGAAAGACGAAAGGCAGCATGGAGACGCTTCTTCAGGACTTGCGTTACGCCATTCGAATCCTCGCCAAATCTCCAGGTCTCGCCTCGGGGGCTTCCAACTATAATGCCCGGAACAGTGCTTACTGTTGAGATGGGTGCTCGCACCGCGCGCCTGTGGCTATTTTGTGTAGTCCTTCTCGGCGCGTTCGCGCTCTCCGGGTTCGCGCAAGCTGCCTCCACGCCGGTTCATGGCCTGTGGGTCTGGAAGAGTCCGACTGTACTGGAAGCGCCTCGGGGCGCGGAGGGCTTGTTGGATTTCTGCAAATCCGAGGGCATTAACGAAGTCTATGTGTCAGTCTCCGAGCGGAGTGAGGCATCCGAGGAGAGACAGGCTGTTCGCCTGATAGGCCTGCTGCATCGGTCGAATATTCGAGTGGAAGCGTTGATATCGAGTATAGACGCCGACGAGCCAGGCGAACACAGAGAAACGCTGCTGGAGCACGCCCGTGAAATCGTACAATTCAACGAGAAGCACCCGGCGGAGCGATTCGACGGGATTCACTTGGACGTAGAGCCGCAACAGCGGCCGGAAAATAAGGGTGCAGGGGACTTGCGATTCTTGCCGGGCCTCGTTGACGCCTTTCGCGCCGTACGCGGCATCGCGAAGCCGGACGGGATGACGGTCAACGCGGACATCCCGAACAAACTACTCAGAGGCGATCTCGAAGAACGCAAGATGCTGCTGGCAGCCGTGCCGCGGGTCACGTTGATGATGTACGAGCTGAGCAACCCTGGAGATGGGGAGAGCGCGGAACAAATGGCGGACAAGGCGCAGAGGGCCAGTGAGAATTATCTTGCGATGGCTTACGACGGATTGGGGGACCGGAATCTGGCAAGGATGGTAATCGCGCTGCGCACTCCGGATTATGGCGAGCTGATCGGGCAGATGCTGAAGGGATTGGACGAGGCGAACGGCGCGAATCCACATTACCTGGGATGGGCGCGACACTCTTACAACGATTATCTGGAGACGGCGCACTAGCCCCCTAAGAACCAGACTAGCGCAAGGCAAAGGCGAGCGATGACCGCAACTCTTCCCGCAGCGAGCAGGCCTGTGCTACGCGGGCGTGGTTGGCGGAGAGGCGGGAATCGCGTATCATAGGGGTTTGCGTCGGGACCTAGCGACGTGGCTGTGCGTGCAGAGCGCATGGCTGTGCAGACCGGTCCTAACAAAGGGAGCCAAGGAAATGAAAGAAGGAATCCATCCTGATTATCACGCCGTGACGGTGCACTGCGCGTGCGGCCATACGTTTCAGACGCGCTCGACGCATAAGGGCGAGTTGATTCGCGTGGAAATCTGCTCGAGCTGCCATCCGTTTTTTACCGGCAAGCAGAAGCTGATCGATACCGCGGGGCGCGTGGAGCGCTTCCAGCGCAAGTACGCCGAAGCCGCTAAGAAGAATAAGTAAAGCGCCGCCGCTGGCGGCCTTTCCGCAGAGTTCGCGCGCAACCTCAACAACAGCGTTCTTGAACGAGCTGTAAAGGCGCGCGCGCAAGGTGGTTGACACTTGGGGAAGGCTGCCCGTAGCATCGAGGAGTTCCGCAAGCCCGCCCAGGCGGGCAGGGCGTGCCGGCGTAGCTCAGTGGCAGAGCGAGGGTCTCATAATCCCTAGGCCGTGGGTTCGATTCCCCCCGCCGGCACCAACGATCTGTTTTTCCGGGTTGTCTTTCTGATCTGTCACCACGCCCGCCGATTTCGCAAACTTGTGTTCGCAGGCTTCTTTTGCAGAGTTTCGCGCCACGCGAACCCCTGGCAATTTCCCTGAATAAAGAGCCGAGCCATTGCGCCTATTTATTTGTGGGGATGGCGAGGTTGATTTCAATGTCGTTGCGGCTGTCGAAACTTGAAATCGTGTGCTTCGAGGATTTGCGATGTTTGAATTCGGCGTAAATCTCGAAATCTACGTTGGGATCGAGCCCGCTAAACTGGTAATGGCCTTGGGAATCGGAAATCTGAGTCTTGACGTTGTTGGTTTTCTTGTTTCGCAGATAGACGATTCCGTTGGCTATGGGATTTTGATCTTTGTCCATCACGTTTCCGTGAACCGTACGCAACTGCGAACGGTCGCGGCCATCCTGCGCGCGAATGGAAACTCCGGAAAGAACAAGCACCACAAAAACAAGTGCTACCGAAGACGTAATCCGAGTCGCTCTCAACTGGGCTCTCCCTCGTGCGATTCGTCCGGCAATCGGGACATTGCGCTCCTAAGGACTTAGATGGCCTCAACACCAGGAAAGATGTAGCGGCCGAAAGCGCATGGACCACTATTCGTCGCGTTCGCTTTCGTCCTCTTCGTCGTCGACAATGGCCTCTTCGTCTTTGTCGGATTCTTCGCCATCCCCATCCACAGCAGCGTCGGCGGGGTCTTCTTCATCGTCGTCATCTTCCGAAATGACGTTCAAGCGGACGGGATGGATCTGCACGACCTCGAGTTCGGCGTCGCATTCGAGGCAGGTAATGATTTCTCCTTCTTCGATTTCGTCTTCGTCCAAGTCAATTTCCGCGTCGCATTTCGAGCATCTCACCACGGCAAACTCTCCTTGGCAGCCAAATCACCACTCGTGAGCGTATTATATAACGCACATGTCAAGCAATGCCGTCAGCCGTACCGATGCAACAGAAAGCCGAGAATATCCCGAACGCCCGATCATCGCCGTCGGCGGCGTGGTGATCCATGATTCGCAGATCCTGCTGATTCGGCGCGGGCAGCCGCCGCTGGAGGGACGCTGGTCGATTCCGGGCGGCATTTTGGAAATTGGGGAGACGATCGCGGAGGGAATCGAACGCGAGTTGAAGGAAGAGACCGGTATTCAGGTGCGCGTTCTGGATTTGATCGAAATTTACGAGAACGTGTTACGCGACAAAGAAAACGAGCTGCAGTATCACTTCGTTATTTTGGATTATCTGTGCGAGTTCGTGGAAGGGACCGCCAGGCCGGGCGGGGATGTCACCGAAGTTGTGTGGGCCAGCGAGCAGCAACTGGAATCGCTATCGGTGACGGGAGCAGCAAAGCGCGTGATCCGCAAGGCGTTTTCGGCGGTTCGCGGACGGGCGGCGCAGGGTTAGCAACGAGAGAATTTCGCCAGAATCAGGAGTAGGTTCCGTCCTTGTATGTACAGGAATCCGTTCTTGTTGGTGAGCCATGGATGCGCGCAGCGTCTTAATTAAGACACGGCGTTGGCTACAGCTACAGGCGCGGCTCCAAAGCGGCGGTCGCGCGCGCGGAAATCCCGAATGGCCAATTCCAAATCGGCGGAGCTGAAATCGGGCCACATGCGGTCGGTGAAGTGCAGTTCGGCATAGGCACATTCCCAGAGCAGAAAATCGCTGAGCCGCTGCTCGCCGCCGGTGCGAATCAGCAAATCCACGTCGGGCGAGTCTTCCGGTGCGTGGGTCACTTCTGCAAGGCGCCGCGCGAATTCACGCTGGGTGACTTCGGTACTTGAAACCATCCAGCATGCGGTGCGCAACATGGCTTCGCGCGCCGAATAGTCCACGGCAATGCGCAGGTCGAGGCCATCGTTTTGCGCCGTGGCCTTCTCCACCTCTTCGATGGCGGAGAGCAGGGTGCTGGGCAGGCGGTCGCGGCGGCCAATGGCAGTGATGCGGACATCATGCTCCTGCGCACGAAAGGCTTCCGAGAAAAAGAACTTTTCCAGCAGCCCGAAGAGAGCGCCGACTTCCTGCGGGTCACGCTGCCAATTGCTGGAGGAAAACGCGAAGAGCGTGAGCGTGCCAATGCCAAGGGCCGGAGCGGCCCGCACGACGCGGCGAACCGCTTCGACGCCGGCGCGATGGCCGGCAGAACGAGGCAGACCGCGAGCCGCGGCCCAGCGGCCGTTGCCGTCCATGAGGATGGCCACATGAGCTTGTTTTGGGGAAACGATATATAAAGTACTTTCTCTCATAAAGGAACTTGGCAAAAAAATTTTGCCCCTCCTAGCCTTCTCGCGTAGCGTGGATGAGTGCTTCCATATGATTCAGATAACGCTCCAGCGCGCGCCGGCCCGTGGCCGAAAGCCGGTATTCCGTCTTCGGCAAACGCCCGGCGAAAGACTTGGTGCATGAAATGTAGCCGGCATCTTCGAGCTTGCGCGCATGAACACTGAGATTTCCGTCGGTTGCGCCGACGAGCTTCTTCAAGGCGTTGAAGCTAAGCGTGGTATTGACGGCCAGCGCGCTGACGATGCCGAGACGCGTTCTTTCGTGGATTAGCCGGTCGAGCGACCGCGCGGACTCTTCCGCAGCGTGACCACGAGCCAGCGGCAGCTCGCCGCGTTCTCTCTCTTGTGACGCGCGCACCGCGGCGGACTTAGCCACCATAGTTCCTCGCAATGATTGCGCCGAAAATGATGTGGAACCCTCCGAAGCCGACTCCCAGCAGAACGTTGGACCAAGCTGCGGGGCAAAAGAAAGCCACGGTGCCAAGAACCATGAAGCACAGCCCCATGAACGGAACCGCGCGAATGGAGAACGCGCCTCCGGTCACCACGCCTGTGCCGTACAGCAGCAGCCAGGTGGCCGGAACCGCAGCGACCAAACCCGCATGGAAGAGAACATAGGTGAGAATTCCGCCCACAAAAACCGGGGGGACAAAGCTGAGCGCAAATTTGCGCGCGGGGCCAGAAAGAAGAGAATCATGAGCGCGGCGGGCCTTGACGAGCGTGCTCCAGCCCGCAATAGCCATTGCGACGGCCGCTTCGATCAGCCAGACAGTGAGCCACTCGGCGTGCGTAGACTGTTGCGAGGCAACGAATGCGGCGCCCAGAGCAGTGATGCCGAGGGCCACGCCACCCCATCCGGGAACGGCGGTAAAGGAGCCGGCGCGCTCCATGGTCTCCCGAATGAAGCGAAGATTCTCGCGGGCATGGTCATCGATGGCCAGTGGGGAATTGGCGCGATGGACAGGCTCAGGGATGCTCATAGAGCAAAGAATAGCAACGAGGCGGAACGTTGTCAAGTACTTTGTAACACAAAGTAAAAGTGCCGCCGGCCGAATATTCTTGGCTCCTGCCTGCGGCGGAGCTATGCTTCCGGGTCGCAAGCAGAGAGGAGAATGGTCTATGAAACGGCTTCTGATTTTCATGGTAATCGCGGCATTTGTGCCGCTCGCGGTCAGAGCGCAGGACGCCGCAGCAGCGGGAAATCCGGTGTCGGACACAGTCAAGCGCATGGTCGCAAACCATGCCAAGGCCATTATGGCCGCCGCGGACGAAATGCCGGGGGACAAATACAGTTACCGTCCCACTCCACAGCAGATCACCTTTGGGCATTTGATCATGCACCTGGCGCAGTCCAATACATTTTTGTGTTCGTCCATTGCCGGGACAAAGGCGTCGGAGCAGGAAAAACTCGCCGAGACGGATCCCAAAGACAAGCTGGTCGCGGCGCTCAAGACTTCATTTGACTATTGCACGGGAATCCTCGACAAGACGGACGACTCAAAGCTGGGGGAAATGATCACGACGCCCCGCGGGTCGGCTCCTCGCGCTCAGTTCATGATTACTTTGGTAGCGGATCTTTACGACCACTATAGCGCCGAAGCGGCATACCTGCGGTTGAATGGAATGCTTCCGCCGACCGCGCAGCCCAGACCGTCACGATAGGAGGGCGGCGGATTCCGAGCGTTATTTTGCGCGTCTCGGATAGCGCCCGGTCATCGCGTTCCAGCGGATTTGCCACAAACCGGCGAACATCCGCAGGCTGTCGCGGACAACATGCAGCTTAGTGCGCGGATCGTGCGCCCATCTTACCGGGATTTCCACGATCCGGAGGTTGTGGCGCCGCGCGAGAAATAAAATCTCGGGATCGAATCCGAAGTCCTCAATCCTTTGCTGCTCGAAAACGATGCGTGCGCGATCCGCGCGAAAAGCCTTGAATCCGCACTGCGTGTCTTCGAACGGCAACGCGGTAGCGAGCCGCACCATGTAGTTGAAAAGAATTCCGACCAGCTCACGCGCCCGCGATTGATGAACCTGGATCAGGCGGCGGTCCAGCGCGCGTGAGCCAATGGCGATGTCGGCAGAGCCAAGCGCGTCGAGCAGCTTTTCAGCTTCTTCGATGGGCGCGGAAAGATCTGCATCTGTGAATAGCGCGATGGCTCGGCGCGCGGCGAGCATTCCACTGCGAACGCTGTAACCCTTGCCGCGATTTTCGCCGTTGAGCAGCAAGCGCAGCTCAGGCATTTCTTTCTGCAGAGCGCGCACGGCTTCCGCGGTGCGGTCGGTTGAGCCATCGTCGACAACAATGATTTCACTGGCTGGATGCGCGCAGCGAAGATAGTTGCGAATGCGCTCAAGCGTGCGCGGCAGGCGCGCCTCTTCGTTATAGGCGGGGACGACGACGGAAAGCTCCAGCGGCGGCGTCATTTCTCAGCGTCCGGCCATCCGTGGCGACCGCGAAGCGGAACAAACTGGCAGGCGAAGAGTTTTTCTTCGAGGATTTCGCCCGCTAACTTGCGAATTCGCAGCAGCATTTGCTTGTCGCTATTGCCCACCGGAATCACCATGCGGCCGCCTTCGGCAAGCTGTTCCACGAGCGGCGCGGGAATGGCAGGGGCGGCGGCAGCTACGAGAATCGCATCAAATGGGCCGTCTTCTGGCCAGCCGAGAGTACCGTCGCCGAGTTTCACATGGACATTGCGGTAGCCGAGATCGGCCAGCCGATCGCGCGCGGCCTCCGCGAGCAATGTGCGATTTTCGACAGTGACGACTTCTTTTGCTAATTCGGCCAGAACGGCGGCTTGGTAACCCGAGCCTGCGCCGATCTCAAGCACGCGTTCGTTGCCTTCGAGCCCGAGATATTCCGTCATGGCCCCGACCATATACGGCTGGGAAATGGTCTGGCCGTCGCCGATGCCGAGGGCGCGGTCTTCATAGGCATGAGCCACAAGGTCCTCGGGAACGAAGAGGTGGCGGGGCACGCGCTCGAGGACTTCGAGGAGGCGGGGCGAGCGAACGCCGCGCTTGCGAATCTGCTCGTCGACCATCGCGCGCCGCTGCGCCGCCCAATCTTGGCCGTTTTCGCCGTTCACGCGTTCGCTCTCTGGCTCAGTGGCTGGCACCCGCCGGAATTTACTTTGCGGGATTATAACACCAGCTAAATCAGGCGGGTTGAAGGTGGCGTTTCCAGGCGCTCGTGGCAAGGATTTCGCCGATCTGGGCGAGCGAAAAATCGATCTCCTCCTCGCGGTTGTAGAAGTGCGGTGAAATGCGAATGCCGGCGCCCGGCCGATAATCGACCAGAATGTTTCGGGCGACCAGCTCGTTCTTCACTTCCTGCGCGTGAGGACAATCGATCGATACAGTGCCGGCACGCTCGGAGGAATCGCGAGGCGAGTTAACGCGCCAGCCGCGCTGGAGCGCGCCGTCGATCAACTGCGTGGTTTGGCGTACCGATTTTTTTCGGATGCTGTCGATACCGACGTTGCGAATGATCTCCAAGCCGGGCTGACACGCGTAAAGCGCGGGGATGTGCGGGGTGCCGTTGAGAAAGCGATAGGAGTCCTCGCGGGCATCGAGCGGAGCGGCTTCAAAATGAAACGGGCGCTTGTGACTGAGCCAGCCTGCGATTTTCGGCGAAAGCTTTGTCCGCAGATCAGGACGAACGTACAGATACGCGACGCCGGGGCCGCCGCAGAGCCACTTCAAAACACCGCCGACGGCAAAATCAGTTTCGAGTTCGTGAACATTGACCGGAATGGTCCCGGCAGCTTGAAAGCAGTCGAGGATGACGTGCGCGCCGACTTCATGCGCGCGGTCGATGATGGCTTTTGCATCGACGATGGTCGCGCTGCGGAACAGGACCAGGGAAATCGGGACGAGAAGCGTCGTTCCGTCGATGGCCGCCAGGATTTTCTCGAGCGGCGCATGCAGACCGTCCTCGCTTTTCAGAATCTCGACGCGCGCGCCTTGCCGGCGCTGCTCCATGTAAAAATAAATCGTGGAGGGAAATTCCAGATCGGTAAGCACCACTTTATTGCGGCGGGAAGAAAACTCGAAGCACGAGGAGATCACCGCTTGGGTCAGAGTCACATTCTGGTGCAGAGAAATCTCACCGGGGTCGGCTCCGATGATCGCTCCGACTTTGTCGCCGACGGAAACGGCCATTTCCCACCAGCCCTCTTCCCATGCGCGCACGCCGCGCGTGGCCCAGGCGTCGGCGTAACTTTTCATTTGGTCATAGACGGCGCGCGGCATGGCTCCGAGCGAATTGCTGATCATGTAGGTCGAGCTTTCGAGAATCGGAAATTCGCTGCGCCACTTCAGGAGTTCGTCCATAAGCTTCTCTCCGTAGATGCTTGCGGGACTGCTTCGCTATGGTATCAGAATCGGGCAGAGCATCCGTTTCCAAGTTGCCAACGATTCGCCCAGGGCCAAGTCTTTCACTTGACGCAACGCCGGTTGGGGAGCCTGAGGACGGTAAACCACAGGGTTCCGAACTCGTGAAAAGCAAAAAACGCAGGGGCTCACCCATTCACACTTGCAAAGATTCAGATATCCGCAATCAGTTCATGGCATCATTTCTCTGCAGGAGGCTTGGCAACACACGATGGATTCCGGACAACCTACGCCGCAATCTGCGGAACCTGACGCCATAAAAACCACTGCTCTTACCCGGCGTTTCGGAGAGATGACCGCCGTCGACCACATCGACCTTCGCGTGCCCTACGGCCAAATCTTCGGGCTGCTCGGCCCAAACGGCGCCGGCAAGAGCACCACCATCAAGATGCTTACCACGTTGCTTGACTCCACTTCCGGCACCGCTCTCGTCGCCGGTTTCGACGTCGCCAAATCGCCCACGGAAGTCCGCCGGGGAATCGGCTACGTCCCCCAAATGTTGAGCGCCGACGGCGCTCTCACCGGCCGCGAGAATTTGATCCTCAGCGCGAAGCTCTACGGAATGTCTCGCGCCGACCGCAACAACCGCGTCGCCGAAGCGCTCCAATTCATGGGTTTGACGGAAGCCTCCGGCAAACTCGTGAAGACGTATTCCGGAGGAATGATTCGCCGCCTCGAGGTCGCCCAGGCGATGCTCCATCGCCCCACCGTTCTTTTTCTCGACGAGCCCACCATCGGCCTGGATCCCGTCGCTCGCCACGCCGTGTGGGACCGCCTGCGCGACTTGCGCCGAGATTCCAACATGACCATCCTGATCACTACGCACGATATGGACGAAGCCGACGTGCTCTGCGATGTTCTCGCGCTTCTCCACTTGGGGAAAGTCGCTGCAACCGGCAAGCCCGCGGACCTCAAGGCTGCGCTCGGCGCCGCTGCTACGCTCGACGATGTCTTCGCGCACTACAGTGGAGCTTCCATCGAGGAAGGAGGCAATTTTCATGACATCCGTCAGACCCGCAGAACTGCCAGCCGCCTTGGCTAACGCATCGCACTTCCTTGATTTCTTTCGCGAGATCATCGCCATCGCTCAGGTCGAACTGAAGAAACTCTTCCGTGATCCGACCGAACTGTTCTCTCGCGCCGTCCAGCCGGTCCTATGGCTCGTGATTTTCGGCAAAGTTTTCAGCAAGGTTCGCGGCATTCCCACCGGCAACGTGAGTTATCTGGCGTTCATGACGCCAGGAATCCTGGCGCAGAGCGTCCTTTTCACTGCCATCTTTTACGGCATCGCCGTAATCTGGGAACGCGACCTGGGCATCGTCCACAAATTGCTCGTCAGTCCCGCGCACCGTGCCTCGCTCGTGATCGGGAAAGCGGTCTCCGCCGGATTTCGCGGCGCGGTGCAAACATTCATCATTTATCTAATCGCTCTGGCCATGCGCATCCAAATCAATTGGAACCCGCTGGACATCGCAGGAGTTTTGTTCGCCGTGGTACTGGGCGCAGCCACTTTTTCCACGTTCTCGCTCATCATCGCCTGCATTGTGAAGTCGCGTGAGCGCTTCATGGGCATCGGCCAAGTGCTCACCATGCCGCTCTTCTTCGCCAGCAACGCCATCTATCCTCTGGCGATGATGCCCAACTGGTTGCACGTCGTCGCTGTTCTGAACCCGCTGACCTATCTCGTCGATGCGTTGCGCGGGATCATGATCCAGGGTGGCCAGAGCGTGCATCCGCTGCTCGTGGATCTCGGAGTCATGGCCATGATTTTCCTGATCCTGGCATCCATCGCCGCCAAGTTGTATCCCACGCTTGTCCGATAAGTGAAATCTCCCTAAACTCTCCCGAGGGCCGACCGTGGAAAATTTGAAGCTCGATTGGCACATGAGTTCGATTACAAGCGCGTGGCGGGGAATTCGAACAGGAACTCGCTAATCCAGAATCGCGCTAAATTGCGCCTAGCGGTTGGTTCGTCATAGGATATGGGACGCTTCGCGTGACGCGCAAGGAGGATCATGCAGGTGCAGCTGGGCCGAGGAGATAATGGAGATTCATCGAAGGGGCCATGCTTCGCTTTTTTCCGACTTTGGCGCGCTGCGAAGCTTAATCGCAGAATGGCAGATTTGCGCAACAGCACCAGGACGGGCCGCTTCCTACTCGGCCTTACGCCGTTCGTGCTCGTGGGCGCGCTCGTTGGCTGTGGGAATTCGGGGCATGCGCCGAACCAACCGATCACGCTGACTATTTCTGCTGCGATAAGCCTGAAAGATTCCCTAGATGCAATTGCGAAGAGCTATCAGCAAACACATCCGAATCAGCATGTGGCATGCAATTACGGCGGGTCTGGAACTTTACAGCATCAGATCGAGGAGGGCGCGCCCGTAGATATTTTTATCTCGGCGGGTGAAAACCAGATGGACGCGCTGCAGAAAGAGGACCTGCTGGTGCCGGGAACCCGCCGCGACCTGCTGGGCAATCAGCTTGTGTTGATCGTGCCAGCGCGCTCCGAGGGAATCAAAGACTTCCCGGATTTGGCGAAGAGCGCCGCGAAATCCATCGCTGTGGGCGACCCGCAAATCGTTCCGGCTGGAATGTACGCGAAGCAAGCTCTCGAACACCTCGGTTTGCTGCCGGCCATCCAGCGCAAGCTGGTATTCACAAAAGATGTTCGCCAGGCACTGGCATACGTGGAAACGGGCAATGCGGATGCCGGACTAGTCTACGCTACCGATGCTCGCATTTCGAATGCGGTGCGCGTGGTGGCCACGGCGCTGAGCGATTCGCATCTGCCGATTCTTTACCCAGTCGCGCTGCTCAGGGATTCCAAATCACCGCAAGCGGCGCGCACACTGCTGGACGCTCTCGAATCGCCTGAATCTCTCAGCGTGTTCGAAAAATCCGGTTTTGCGGCCGCAGGCAGCGCTCCGCAAGGAAACTGAGCGTGCCCATGGCGCCCATGGCGGTTGACCTCTCCCCGGTTTGGCTCTCCGTCGAAACCAGCGTCACCGCTACCATAATCACGCTGCTGCTCGGCACGGCCACAGCCGTATGGCGCGCGAACCGGCGCGGTCTGGGCCCTGCTTTGCTGGACGGAATATTTCTCTTGCCGCTGGTGCTGCCGCCCACGGTGGTCGGCTTCATCCTGCTGCTGATTTTCGGCCGCAACGGGCCGCTCGGGCGTTTGCTGCTGCACTTCGGAGCCACGGTTGTCTTCTCGTGGCCGGCAACGGTCATCGCTGCCGCTGTTGTTTCCTTTCCGCTGATGTACTTGAGCGTTCGCGCATCGCTCGAGCAGGTCGACCCCAACTTGTTGCAAGCCGCTCGGACGCTCGGCGCTTCGGAATGGCGCGTGTTCCGGCGCGTGGCGCTGCCTCTGGCATGGCCGGGAATCCTCGCCGGAACGATTCTGGCGTTCGCGCGCGCGCTGGGGGAATTTGGCGCCACACTGATGCTTGCCGGGAGCATTCCGGGAAGAACCGAGACCATCCCCCTCGCCATTTATTTCGCGGTTGAAGCCAATGAAATGCATCAAGCCATTCTGTGGTCGATGATCGACATCGCCATTTCCCTAGCGATGGTCGCTTCCATGTATTACTGGACGCATTTACAGAGTTCCGCGCGTCTGCGCCTGAGGCGCGGCTGATGGCGCTGGAAGTCCGGTTCAAAAAGCGGCTTGCCAGCTTCACGCTTGCGCCGGATTTTTCCTGCGACACGGAACCGCTGGCTATTCTGGGGCCTTCCGGCGCGGGCAAGAGCATGACGCTGCGCTGCATCGCAGGGCTCGAACAGCCCGACGAAGGCAGCCTACGACTGGGCAGAAGGACCTTATTTGATTCAAAGGCGGGAATTAATGTTCCAGCACGCCGGCGAGGCATTGGCCTGCTGTTTCAGAATTACGCGCTGTTTCCGCATCTCACGGTGGCCGAGAATGTTGCGTTCGGGCTGAAAGACGCGACACGTGGCGAGCGTGAGGGCCGCGTCCAGAAGCAAATCGCGAATGTGCACCTGGAGGGGCTCGATCACCGGCTGCCGCGCGAGCTTTCCGGCGGAGAACAGCAGCGCGTCGCGCTAGCCCGCGCGCTGGCGATTGAACCGCAGGCGTTGCTGCTCGATGAGCCACTGTCGGCGCTGGATACCTACCTTCGCAGCAAAATTGAACAGCAACTGATCAGCACGCTTGGGCAGTTCCAGCGGCCGGCGCTGTACGTCACGCACAATATTGAAGAAGCTTACCGTATCGCCGCAAGACTCGTAGTGCTGTCAAAGGGCAAAGTGGTGGCGAGCGGCTCGCGAGAAGAGGTCTTTCGCGATCCACCTACTTTGGAAGTTGCGCTGCTAACCGGACTGAAGAATTTTTCCCGCGCACGCGCGATCAATGGTGATTCGGTTGAGGCGCTGGATTGGAACTGCGTTCTGCATGGCACAGGAGCGCGCTCAACAAGCGCAGCCTACGTAGGCATTCGCGCTCATCACGTCGGCTTTACGTTTGAAAAGAGCGAGTCAACCGCGACAAATACATTTCCGTGCTGGCTAGTGCGGACCAGCGAGACTCCGTTTCATGCCACGCTTTACCTTCGCCTGCACAACCCTCCGGACACGAGCGGCCATTACCATCTGCAGGCGGAAGTAACCAAGGAACAGTGGACGCTCTTCAAGGATCAGCCACAACCGTGGCTCGCAGCTCTGCCAGCGGATAGCCTTCTGGTCTTGCCTCAGTAGGGCATCGCGCGGGCATTCGTGGACCCAAAACATCGCGCAGCAGATTTTTGGTATTGGCGAGGGGTGCTTCCTATTACCGGAAATGGCTTGTAAATTTGATGTTGATGCCGTAAATCCCGTTGATGTCGCGCAGGGCGACGATGGTGATGTCGCGGCGGATAGCGTAATCGACTTCGATGACCTGCTGCTGGTTGGAAGCGGCGTTGGTGCTGTAGGTGACGCTCAAATCCCGCGTGACCTGTTTCTGAATGGTGACGCGCGCCTCGGTGGTCTGGGTCACGCCGCTCTGCGCCAAGCTGCTCGCGAGGAATGGGTCAATGCGGAAATTTGTAACGCCAAAAAGTTTCTCAATGGGCGCGCCAATCTGGCTGGTAACCGCCTCTGATAGGAGCGCCGTGGCTCCGAAGTTTTGCGCCTGCGAAGACGAGGAGGTCATCAGCGCAGACTGCTCCCCCTGCGTTCCGAGCGCCAGTAAATTGACGATGTCCGGTGATGGCAGCGGAGGGTCCGAACGATAGGAAAGCTGCATGCGGCTGGCGGGCCCCGTGAAGTCCAGTGTGATTTCGTAAGGGTTGATAGTCGTCGCCACTTCGATATTCAATACGGGATCGAAGCGGAAAGGACTGGTGAAATTGATGTCGCCGCGGTTCAAATGATAGGTGTTCCCATGGAGGGCCATATCTCCAGAGAGCAGATGGACACTGCCCAGAACAATCGGATGCTCCCACGTCCCCCGTACTCGTACACTGCCGTCTGCAGTGAAGTGCGCGGCACCCCATTCTATGCGCATACCGGGTACGGCCCTCGCCGAGATGTCAAACTGCAAATTGCGAAGGTATGCCGACGAAGTTGCCGGGCCGGTAAGGGTGGTGTGCGATGAAACCAGCATCGACGAGAAATCGACGTTTGGTGCGAACACAACGCGCTGTACGGTCGCATCGCCGGATAAAACAGCTCCCTGGCTCGTACCACTGAATCGCACACTCCCATCGAGCAGCCAGCTCATTCCCTCCGGATAGCGCACGCGGACGCGACTGGCCGTTGCGTTTAACTCGTAGGCCAACGGCTTCTCGCCGTATCCCATGCTCCCGGAAATCTTAAGTATTCCGCCACCTGCTTCCGCCGTGAAATTGTTCAGAAGCATGCGGCTGCGGTCGAATACGACGTCACCGTTCAAATTGCTCAGCCCCGCGGGGAAATCCGCATAGTGCGCGGAAGTATTGACGATTTTGGCCTGCCCGATCACCTGCGGATTGGAAAATGTGCCGGCAATGGTGGTGTTCAACTGCGCCACTCCGCGAGCATCCAGGCCTGGGAACAGGCCGCCAACCAGCCTCAAGTTAATCGATCCAGCCACCTTCAGATTCAGGTCGCGGCTGCCGGAAAAGGCAGCACTGCCAGAAATCTTGAAGTTTGTGTCCGGGCCGCTCAGTGTGGCCGGTTCGACGCGAACCTCATCGTGCCCATAGCTCAGGTGAACAGGACCTTCGTTGTGAAGTTTTACATACTCATAATCGAACGTAATTTGTGACAGATCAGCTTGCATCAGAATGGTATCTGGCTTTTTGGCCTCACCGGACACGCTCAACTGGCCATCAATGGTGCTGTGTCCGGTCAGCTGGCTCAAATGCAATCCCGCGACGATGAACGGATCTAGGTCGACTTGTTTCATGGTGATTTTGCCGGTCAGTGGATAATTGTCCGACAATGCAAGCTGCAAATGCGCCAGCAATTTTCCGCGCGTTCGCGTCGATTGCAATTCGAGCTGCGCTGTCCGGCCATCCGAAT
This sequence comes from Candidatus Acidiferrales bacterium, assembly GCA_049678505.1. GTDB lineage: Bacteria > Acidobacteriota > Terriglobia > Acidiferrales > UBA7541 > DAHUXN01. Next base: position 13,753 of record JBAUEH010000061.1, on the reverse strand, counting down.
CGAGCGTTCCGGAAAAACTATCGAGCACTTCAGATCCGAATTCCAAATCGACGAGTTGCACGGTTCCATGCGCTTGCGGAGAAGCGATCGGTCCGCTGCCGCGCAAATCGAAATCGATATCGCCGGCGACGGGCAGCGACTTCGTCTGAAGAAAATCGAACTGGGCTAGAGAAATACCGGTGCCGATCGTTTGAAATTCGACAGTGTGTTCCGCTGGCCGATACAGCAGGTTTCCCGTAAGATGGCCCGCGCCGCGGTCCAGTATCGCGTTCGTTATTTGAATCTGATCATGACGCAGACTGAGCGCTCCACGCGCGCGATCCACATGGATACCGTAAGCTTGCATGTCTTCCAGGTCGAAATTCCCGTCCAGCACAGGGTCCTGGCGGGTACCGCTGCCCTGAAAATCCGCAGTGAGCATCGCGGTGGCTGGATAAGATGTTCCGAAGAGCTTTTGTAAATCCGACACGGATGCATGGTCCAAGTGGGTGCGGAGGTTCCACGCGGCGTTCTTCCGGAAATTCCAGTCGTGCAGCTGCAACATTAAGGCGAGATTCGCCTGCGAGGCGCCGCGCTTGATGATGCCGTTTGTCAGCGTGAAATTGCGCGGCGAATAAGACATTGAGCCGGTGATATCGTCCCAATACAGCCTGCCAAAATGGGCGTTCTGAGCACGGAAATTCCCCGCGAAAGTCGGCCCAGCCAAAGGTCCTGAGAGATTCCCTTTCCAGTCAGCGCTTCCGGTGATACGCCCGGCATCTTTCGGACTGCCGCGTAACACAGAGATGAAGTCCGCCCAGTCTTCCAGCCGGCCGGTATGAAACGTTGCCTCCAGCGCGCTGTCGTGGCGGGCCAAAGTGCCGTCGAAAGTGAGGCGGCTGTCGGCAGTCGTGATCGTGCTCGGCTGGAATGCTACCGCGTTTCGGTCCATGACGTAATTAAACTTGATTTGCGCGCTGGCGCCGATCACTCCCGACTGAGGCGGTGCGGGCGGCGACCACAATGTCACTCCGTGGACAGCGAAATGTTTGAAATCTCTGTTCCAGGTGCAAACAGTATCCGCTTCCAGGGCGCCTCCCCAGTGCAGGGAATGCACTGGCAGAGACGGGTTGTTTACGGCATCGAGAACCGCCGCCAGATTCGCACCGGTCACTTTTGTCGTCGTGCGGAAGGCGAGGCCCTTGAAATCCATGGCGAGCTTGCCGTCCAACCTTCCTCCCAGCGCCTTCGCGTGAAAAACGGGCATGTGCAAGTGGCCGTCAGCGACGTCAATATCGCCCCAGCTCTCAATGTCCTTCGCGTGAAACCAGGGATAGGTCAGGTTCAAGCCCCGCGCGTGGTAGTCGCCCTTCATCTGAAACTTGTGCTGTGCGTAAGTTGCGTTGCCGTTGAGGTCCACGCTTCCGTCGGGCACGCTCTTTTTTCGCAGGATGACGCGCAGATCCGGCAGCCACAGTTGTCCGCAATAGTGAAAATCCATCTGGAGCGGCTGAAAATCTCTTATTTCAGCGCGAGCATTGAGCGTGGTGTGCGGCAGCTTCAATTGCATATCGTCGATGGAAAAAGAATCGCGCATCAGCGTGAACTTCGTTCCCAAGTCGAAACGGAAAGGCAAGAAGCGCCGCGCCGTCATCTGCATCTGCTTCCAGCCCAGTTGCCCGAAATAGGCGTCTTTTCCAAGCGCCGCAGCCTGATAGGCCATCACGAATTCGAAATTCTGGCCTTCTAGGTCGAGTGGTATCTTCGCGTCGTTGAACATCATGGTTCCGTCAGTGATCTTCAGTTGCGCGATTTGCAGATTGAAAAGCTGCGTGCGCCACGGCTTTGATGTCCGCTTCCGCGGCGGCACCGGCACATTGCTTTGGCCATTCTCGTCGATGCGGATAAATATCGATGGCTGCGATAATTCGACATTGCTCAGCGAAATCTTGTGGCGCAGCAGCGAAATGATGTGCACGCCAACGCGAATGCGGTCAGCGTAAAAGAACGGAGGCAGGCCCGGGCCTTCGCGGCCGTGCATGGTGAAACCGTCAAGTTCGGCGGTCAATCCACGCAAGCGGAAATGAAATGCACGAAGCTCTGTTCGCGCGCCAGTGCTGCTCTCAATTTTCTTGATGATGTAACCGCGAGCCCAACGGTCTGCCGTTCCGGTATTGAGGATCACCGCGAGGATCACGATGATTCCAACCACTAACAGAACGAGTCCGAGGAAGATTCGGACCGCCCAACGTTTCATCCGCCCCCTCCCGGGGGCTGGATAACGATTCGGAGCCGCGCCTTTGCTTCTTCAAGCCACTGAGCCGCTTTCTCGTTGATCTCTTCCTGCGTCAATAGCTGTCGGATCTGCGCCTCTACCTGATCCAAAGGCGGCACGGAAAGGCCTCGCTTGTGGAGCTGCGGCGCAAGATCCTGCTGATAGTACGCTTCAATCTGGGCGCTGGTGACTTGCGTTGCGGCGTGAAACTTGTAATTCAGGAATCGGATGTAATAAAGCTGGCGCTCGAGAACCTGACGAACCTCATCCTGCGTCAGTCCGATCTGGGCCAGGCGCGCTTGAAACTGACCGCGCGAGGGAAACTGCTTCAGCAAAACCTGGAATTCTTGGGTCACTTCCGCCGCGGTCGGATGCGGAAATTTTGTCGCCACCGCGTCTGTTTCAACGATCCACTGATCGACCAATTCCTCCATGACTTTGGGGCGCTCTTGCGCTTGCCCTTCCACCAGCTTCTGATAATCCTGGAGTTCGCGCACTTCGCTGTCGGTCAAGACATCGTTGCCGATTCGCGCTGCGATTCCGTCGACGTCAGTGGATCGCGGAGACGCCGCCGCGCTTTGCGGTGTGGAATTCGACGAAGGAGCGCTTGCGCTACTCGGCCGGTTTTGCGCTCTGACCCCGAGCGCAACGCAAAAGACCAACGCGGTTATTGTGACTGTCATGCGCATCAGAATATCGATCCTATGTTGAAGAAAAACTGAAAGTGAGGCAAACGCGACGTTTGAATTATGCATGGCATGGTAATGGCGTTCAAGCAGGACTCAAACTGCGCCGGATTCAACTGATAGCCAAAATCCAGGCGCACGGGGCCGATGGGGGTCGCGTAGCGAAAGCCAAAGCCCACGGTATGCGAAAAGTAGTTCATGTTCGGGCATTCCGATAGCGTATTTGTCAGGGTCGTTCCTGGCTGACAGCCAGACGGCGGCGGTGCAGGAGTATAGCGCAAAGTAACATGCTCAATATCGGAAAAAACGTTCCCCGCATCATAGAACACGGCTCCGCCCAATTTGTTGCCAATCAGCGGCAAGTTCATCGGAAAACGCAGTTCCTGGTTAAAGACGATCATCGCCAAGCCCCCGACCGGGAATCCAGTGGTCGGGTCGCGCGGGCCGGCTTCGTTGAGCGAAAATCCACGGAGCGACGTACCGCCGCCAGCGAAAAGCCGCTCCGCCAAAGGGATATCGTCTTCGGCCGATCCGTTGAAAGCATCCTCGATTCCAAACGTCGTGGAACGGGCAAACACCAATGATGAGTGGTGAAAGGGCGTGTACGTGGAATTCTGCAGGGAAAAACGCAGAAAAGTCGCAGTCGACCCAAGCGAACGCGTGGCTACGCTGAGGTCAGCGGTGTTGAATGACCCATGGGTTGCGTCTGCGGCATTGTCGCGGCGGTCGCGCACCCATGTTTCCTCAAACCCAGAGACTCTGGTCGGTTGGCTAAACAGAGGCACTTCCTCGACAGAAACGTGTCCAGCTAGGTTTGTGGCCGTCACATGGCGATAGAAATAACGGTACAACAGCGACGTCGATGGAGAGACAGTTTGCGACAATTGCACGCTGCCTTCATAGCGGATAGCTGTGAAGGTGTTTACGTAGCTGGCCTTGTCCGCCAAGCCACTAATGATCAGGTTCAGCCACGGGTAAGTCAAAAAATTCGGCGCTTCGTAGCTCAGCAGCCCTTGATATTCGAGCGTGCTGCCTCGCAGTTTCAGCGAAACCGTTTGCGCCCGGCCGCCAACGTTGATCTTGGAAACTTCGAGGATTCCGAGCGGGCTCGCATTCAGGGTGGTGACATCGGGGTTCGAAGCAGACGCTAAGCGTTGCGCCTCGAAACCAAATCCATAGCTCAGGGTGTATCGCTTGCCTTCCTGTACCACGACCACAACTGTCTTGTCTGGGTAATCGCCGTCGGGATTCTGCGGCCCTACGTCCACGCGGTCGAAAATGCCAAGGTTGTAGAGTTTTTGCTGCGTTGCGATGCGGTCGCCTTCGCGCAAGGGTCCACCGGCTTTCACGACCACCTGTCTTCGGATGATGCCTGGACGCGTGTAGCGGTAGCCTGCCAATAATACTTGGCTTACATCGACGCGCTGCCCTTCGGTGATCTGATAGATCAAAGCAACCTGGTCGGTTCCCGCAGGTGTGGCGGTGGCCTCAAATTGCGCGTTCGGAAAGCCCTGATCGAAATAATAGGCCAGAATGTTATCGCGGTCGGAGGTAACGTTCGTTTGTGAATACGGCTCGCCCTTTCTGGAACTGATTACGGTGAGCAGTTGTGTTGTGGTCAGCGCGGCATTGCCCTGCAATTTCAGATCGGCAACGTGGGTTTGCTGACCCTCCTCGACTTGATAGGCGATAAAAAGATTGCCCTTCTTACCTTGGTAATCGTCCCTTACATCGGGATGCACTTGTGATTGCAGGAAGCCGTTCGAAATGTAAAGTGCGGCGATGGAGTTGGCATCGTCGCGGACCATATTCTGGCTGAAGCGGCCTCGCGAGAGCAGACTCTCCGGCTGAACCTGCAGGCGGCTTCTCAAGAGATCGTTGCTGAAATAGCGGTTCCCTTCGATCACCACGCCCACCAAACGATGCCGGATTCCGCGGTCGATTGTGTAAGTAATCATGTCCACATGCGTTTTGGGATCCAAGCGCGAGGTATAGCTCACAGTCGAGTCGAAGTAGCCATCTTTTTGCAGCAGATCCCGGATGTTCCTTCGGCCTTCTTCCAACAGATCGGGGTCCACGTCGCCTTCTTCATAAACGGGAACTAGTTTCCTGATTTCCTTTGCTGAAACTTTTGTGCCCGTGACTTTTACGGAGACGCGCGGGCCCGCGACGACGTCAACCGTCAGGGGAAGAGTGGCAGAATTCGAATCATAGTCGTCGCGATTTGCGGTGACGCGTGCCTCCAAGTATCCAGCCGATACCAAATAGGTACGCAACCGCTCCGTGCCGCGATCGATTCTTTCCGAGGTAACCTGCGTTCCTCGTTTGAGCTTGAGCCGGCCGCGTATTTGCTTATCGGAAAACGGAGTTTGATTGTGGACATTCACGGAGGACAGTTTTGCCCTTCGCCCCGGTGTCACGTCTACGGTGACGTCCATCTGGCGCGTATCCGGATGTTTCGCCAGCCCGTAGTGCCATTGCGCCGCATAGAATCCATCGTCTTTCATTGTCTGGCCGAGGCGTTCCAGGCCCGCATTTAAGTCGTCGAGCTGGAAAGGTTGACCCAAAGGCAAACGTAGCGCCGCCAGCGCGGCGGCCTCGTTGGGCGGCTCCTTGAGGCCGTGGACTCGGACAACATCGTTGTAATAATTCCGGGTCACAATGAAGTCAACGTGAAGTCCGTCAGACTCGGGCGTGGCGCTTGTGCGCACATCGGAGAAGAGTCCGGTCTGATTCAGTTCGCGCAGCGCATCGCGCTCGGCGGTGATGTGAAAAGCGTCCCCGGCCTTCAAAGCCGCGGGCGAAACCTCTTCCGGAATCGGATGTCCAGAATCGTCCACCACGCGGACCGCGGCGATGCGTTTGCCTTCGAGGGATGCGTCTTGTCCTCGCGCGGACGAAATCGAAAGAAAAAACAGAACCGCGAGCGTACTAGCGCCTCGGATTTTTCTACCTTGCGCCGTTCTGCCGCTCCATTTCATTCTCGCTCAGACTCCAGGGAAGGTTAGCATACCGGCCTGTATCCCGTTTTTGAAAAGGCGCTATGATGGGAAACCATTAGAGGGAATCGTGGATTCCAAGCTTTACGAAAGATATTCCCGCCAAATCCTCTTTGCCGCCATCGGGGAAGAGGGGCAGCAGCGCTTGCTGCAATCAAGCGCCGTGCTCGTCGGTTGCGGCGCTTTGGGCACGGCCTCCGCTGGCTTGCTTGTCCGCGCCGGCATCGGCTCCCTCAGAATCATCGATCGCGACTTCGTTGAGATGTCCAATCTCCAGCGGCAGGCGCTTTTCGAGGAATCGGACGCACGCGAATCTTTGCCCAAAGCGGTGGCGGCCGAACGGCGTCTGCGCGCCATAAATTCCGATGCAAAAATCGAAGGCCTGGTTAGCGACGTCACTCCGAAAAATGCGCTGGAGCTGCTCTCAGGCTTTTCGTTGATCCTAGACGGCACTGACAATTTCGAGTCGCGGCTTCTCATCAACGACGCCGCCATCTCGCTCGGCATTCCATGGATCTACGCCGCTGCAGTCGGCAGTTATGGCATCACGTTCACGGTGCGACCCAACAAAACCGCGTGCCTGGCTTGCTTACTTGAGGCCGCCGACGGCTCGCGTCACTCCGGCTTCGAGGAAACGTGCGATACGGTCGGCATTTTAAACGGCGCAGCAAGTCTGGTTGCTTCGATTCAGGCTACCGAAGCCGTCAAGCTTCTTTCCAGAAATTTCGAGGCCCTCAATGAGCGCCTGGTTTCCTGCGACGTTTGGAAAAATCGCTTTCAATCCATTCGCGTTGCGCGGAATCCATCGTGCCGCGCTTGCGGCCTGCGCAAGTTCACTTATTTGGAGGGAGAAGCGCAACCGCACGTGACCATGTGTGGCCGCGATTCGGTGCAGATTCACGAACGCAGCCGCCGTTTGGATCTTGCCGAGCTCAGCCGCCGGCTCGAACGCTCTTCGCTCGGGGTCCGGCGCAACGATTTTCTGCTGCGATTCCAGGTGCCTCCCTACGAGATGACCGTTTTCTCTGACGGCCGCGCGGTTATCAAAGGTACTCAGGATCCCGCCATCGCCCGCTCGCTCTATGCCCGATACGTCGGCGCGTGACCTGACTCCTCGCTTGACTGCCGCACACGATGCGTCAATATATGCGCGTAAGACTGCGAAAAAATCTATGGAGGGCATGTCATGCGCCTGTTCCACCTGAACACGATTCTCCTGCTGACCCTGGCGCTGCCGCCCTGCATTTTCGGGCAGCAGCAAAGTTTCCCCCATGAGCTCCAGGCGGACCTCAGCGCAAAGCTCTCTTCTGATTTGAACCGCGTGGCCGCGTCCTATGACGGCGTCATGGGAATTTTCGTAAAGGATTTGACCAGCGGAGAGACATTCGCAGTCAATGCCGACACGGTTTTTCCGCAAGCCAGCTCGATAAAAATTCCGATTCTCATCGAATTGATGCGCCAGGCTCAGGCGGGAAAGCTCAATCTGGCCGAGCGTGTTGAAATCCATCGCGCCGCTCTGGTCGGCGGCAGCGGAGTGCTGCAATTTTTCTCGGAGGGCGGCTCGGCGGTATCGTTGCGCGACTTGGCCGTGCTCATGGTTGTGCTGTCCGATAATTCCGCAACGAACCTGATTATCGATCTCGTTGGCATGGACAACGTCAATTCCATGCTCGCCGGTCTCGGTCTGAATCAAACCGTGCTGGCGCGCAAAATGATCGACATCGCTGCCGAGCAAGCAGATCGCGAGAACCGTTCCACTCCGCGCCAGATGGCCACGCTGGTGGAATCGCTGAACGCGGGGAAACTGCTTGACGCCGAACACACCAAGATGGTTCTCGAAATCCTGGAATACCCAAAGGACAGCCCGCTTCGCGCGGGCGTTCCGCCGGCGATTACCCTGGCCGAAAAACCCGGCTCGCTCAATGGTGCCCAATGTGATTCCGGCGTTGTGCTTCTCGAAGGACGGCCTTACGTGATTTCCGTAATGACGGCCTTGAATCAAGGCAGCGGCGATCCCGCCATCACGAATGTTTCCGCGCGCGTTTTCAGTTACTTCGACCGCCTGGCCCACGCAAACTCCTACGGCGTCCACGTGCGGTAGGGCTTGCACCGGCCAAGGCCAACCGCGCCCCCTTCCTCAGTTATCCTGCAGGAACTTAGTTTATATATCTGCGTTTACTTTTAGAATTAACCTAAGTTAATATAACAGCGAACCCGGGAGACGTACACGCCTTGCGCGCCATCTATGCTCTATCCGTTCTAGCGGTCGTGCTTTCGTTTCTTCTTCCTTTCCGCGCGCTCGCGCAGGGAGAGACCACCAGCGCCATCGTCGGCCAAGTGACGGACGTGACCGGCGCGGCGATCCCCGGGGCGACGATCACCATCATCAGTCGCGAGACCGGCCTGCAGCGCTCCGCCAAGACCGACGGCGAGGGCCGGTTCAATTTTCCGCAACTCGTCCCGGGCGCTTACTCGGTCAAAGCGGAAGCAACAGGTTTCGACCCGCAGCGAAACAACGACGTATTTTCTGGCTTGGGAGAACAGCAGACCGTCAACTTCACGCTGCACGTTGCCCAATCAAAGCAGACGGTTGAGGTAAGCGGCGCGCTTCCGCTCATCAATCCCGGAAACGCCAACACGTCCACGAATCTTAATGCACCTGCGCTGGAAAACCTTCCGAATCCAGGCGGCGACCTGACGTATCCGTTGCAGTTCGCTCCGGGCGCCCTCATCAATACGGCTGGCAGCGGAAACGACTTTGTCGGAGGCACGAATGGATATGGCAACGTGCAGTTCAACGGCCTGCCTGCGCTCTCGAACGGCTACGTCGTGGACGGACTCGAGACGAACGATCCGCTTACGAATCTGAACAGTGGGCTTTCAACAAATCTAGTGCTGGGCCTGAATTCCATTTCCGAAGTGACCGTCAACACGCTTTCTTACTCCGTGGACCAAGGAAGATATGGCGCGTCGCAGGTCAACTACGTCACCAAGTCCGGCACAAACCAGTTCCACGGGAATCTCTACGAGATTTGGAACGGCTCGCTATTGAACGCGGCGGATTATTTCACAAACGCGACGCCTGGGAATCACAAGCCGGGCTCGACGGTGAATCATTTTGGAGGCAGTCTGGGCGGCCCGATTGTTCACAACAAATTGTTTTTCTTCTTCGATAGCGAGTGGGTTCGGATTGCTTTGCCGATTGTCACGCCCACGACCGTGCCAACCGTTGCGTTTCAAAGCTACGTCCTTCAGCAACTCCCCTTAGGCGGCCAGGATGCGGTCACCGGCGCCATTTACCCCGCATCGCCACAGATGGTGCCGTTCTATCAAAAAATGTTTGCGCTCTATGGAAACCTGAGCGGGACGCCGCTCACCGTGCTTGGCTGCCCTTTCAATGCGGACGGCAGCCAAGCCACCGGCAATCCGCCGAATGGAAACGGATGCGCCAATCGCCAGAGCGTCTCGCATTCGAGCGACGATCATGAGCAGGTGCAGACGGCGCGCATCGACTACAACATCGACGCAGACAATAACGCATGGTTCCGCTTTCAAGCCGACACCGGCCTGCAAGCCGCCTATACTGACCCGATCAATTCGCTCTTCGATTCGGTTTCTCCGCAGCCGCTCTACTCCTTAGCGGCGGGCTACACGCATATCTTTTCGCAAAACGTTGTGAATTATTTCAATCCGGGATTCTCCTGGTATCAGAGCTTGTTCGCTCCGAGCGATTTTCAGGAGACCCTTGCGGCATTCCCGATCGTGCTCAAAGGCAGCGGGGCCAACGCGCCCTTCACTACAATCGGAGGACTCGACAACACCTGGGTGCAAGGCAGGCGCGCCTCGCGCGTGTTTATCAACGACAATTTGGCTTGGAGCCACGGCGCTCACGAATTCCGGTTTGGAACAAACACCAGAATTTTGCGCTTGAACGACTACGATTTCGGCGAAGGCGCTGTTCCGACGATCACCTACACCACGTTGCCGCAGTTCGTCTATGGCGTCGCGTCGACGGCGACGGAGACTTTCGCGCTCTCGGCCAACGAACCGTTCAATTTTCTAAACCTCGACCTGTACGCGCAGGATACCTGGAAGCTTACTTCAAAGCTGACTTGGACCATCGGCATCCGCGACACTTTCAACTCAAATCCGTTGAACCCGCATGACGAAATCGCCCGGCTCAATGGCTCTTTCGCTTCGATCTCACATGATGTGAATCAGCCGCTAAACGCGGCGATTCAAACGCATCTTGGCAACGTGTTTGCTTCCACTCCGCTCACGATCTGGCAACCACGAACAGCCCTAGCGTGGCAGTTCGCGCCCCATTCCGTATTCCGAATCGGTTTCGGGCTATTCAGCGACATCTTGCCCGGCAGTATCGCGGACGTTGTTGGCGACAGTCCACCGTACGTTCGGACTTTCCAAGGCGGACTCTTAGGCACCGTTGGCGGCACAGCCATTGCGCCTGGCGTTCCAGGCAGCGCCGTGGATACGACAAGCGCCGCCAATCAGGCGTTTGGCGCGGGCTTTGCGCAGGGTTGGCTATCCTGTGCGTCTCCCCAGGCGAATCCTGGTGCATGTCTGCCGCCGGTCGCGATGACCGCAGTACCCGACGGCCAACTCCATGCGCCGTATTTTATGGAGTGGAGTCTTGGGATTGAACATCAATTCGGGAGTACAGCCAGCCTACGCGCCCAATATGTTGGCACGCGAGCAGTAAATCAGCCGTATCTAATGCAAGTGAACGGCTATCAAACGGTCTGCCAAGGCTGCTTTGCTCCCTTTCCATATCTCCAACCGACCGACCCCAGATTTGGCGCAGTGACGCAGCTTTCGACGGGTGCCAACAGCCACTACAACGGCCTTCAACTGACCGCGATGAAACGGCTCAGTAATGGTTTGCAGGGCCAAGTCAACTACACGTTCAGCCGCTGCATGGATGAAGTCTCGAATGGCGGATTCCTCCAGTTTTCCGCAGGAGGGATCCTTTCCCCTTTGCCGGGAGAATTGACTCGGAATTACGGCCCTTGCGACTACGACATCCGGCACAATCTCACGGCAGAATACGTCTATGAGCTGCCGATTAAAGTGAACAGCAACCCGCTGGGTTATGCGTTGAATGGCTGGCAGATTTCCGGCACCGCCTTTTGGCACAGCGGGCTTCCTTTTTCTGTTCTTAGCACGCCCTATTCTGCCAATGGAAACGGCATTGTGAACGGCAGTGGGCCGCAATTCGCGAGCGTTGTGCCGGGAGTCCCACTGTATGAGCACAACCCCATTTCGGGGGTGACGCAACCCGGCACAATCCAGTGGCTCAACCCTGACGCCTTTGCCTCGACCGTGGACCCCAGTACCGGGGCCTGCTATGGCGGCGACAATCCGCAGGATTGTCAGTTCGGAACGCTCGGTCGCAATGCTTTACGCGGCCCCGATTTCCTCTGGAGCGACTTCTACCTGACGAAGTGGTTTCCCTTGAGCGAACGCTTGAAGTTGCGATTCGAAGCGCAGTTCTTCAATGTTTTCAACCATCCAAATCTTGCCTTGCCCAGCGACGTCTATGCGGGCATTCCCGGGAAGCCGTTCACGCAGGTTGGATTCGGAGCGCTCACTTACACCACCGCGCCGCCGACGGGCTTGCTTGGCGTCGGCTTGGGCGGCGATAGCTCGCCGCGCATGATTGCTTTTCATGCACGCTTGGAGTTCTGATCCGGGAGAGTTCTTCAGCCGATACGGCGTTCGTTTTCCTGCCGCGCAGCGATTCTTTCGATGTTCTCGCGGCAGTTCATTAAAGTGAGGAATGTGCTGAGGATTCGTGCCTTGGTTTCGTCCGTCAGTGCTGCGCCGCCGGTCGCTAATTGCGCCAGTTTCTGCCCGTGCTCGGCCATGTACTTTCGCATTTCGTCGTAGCGCTCGCGGCGTGTGCCGCCGACCGCCGTCTCCCGCCGCATCTGCATGCAGGTCTGTTCGAGCTCGAGCGTAAAATGCAACGTGCAGCGGCGCTGCTCCTCGAGCTGTTGCGGGACCCGCGCTTTGCAACCCACTACTTCGCAGTTTACGAGCATGTTGTTCCAGGCCTTCCAGCACAAAGACGCTGATTCGGCTACTTCATGTTTTGTAACATCAACCTACCTCCGAAATCCACTATCGGGACGGCCTGCGCGTCCAATTCGCCACCGCGCGGTTCCATCTCTGGCGCCAGGTTCCTCCCGTTTTCCACTCAAACGGACGGCCCGCGAAATCTCCAGCCAATGGCCGACGAAATTAAAATTTGAGCTAACTTACAGAAAATACAAGCCCAGGGGAATTCTAATCGATAACTTTGAGCATGTTTTGCGGGCCGTTTGCATCCTTCCTGATGCTGACTGGCCCGCGCCAAACCGTTTTTCTTTCCATCTGTCTGTGCTAGACTATCGCGGCAAGAGCTACTTGCTCCTGCCAGTTTTCCCTGCGAGGCAGCCTGGATGTCCGGACATTCGAAGTGGGCGACAATCAAGCACAAGAAGGCCGCGACGGACGCGCGCCGCGGCAAAATTTTCACGAAGATCATTCGCGAAATCATGATTGCCGCGCGCTCCGGGGGCGCCGACCCTAATACCAACCCTCGCCTGCGCACCGCAATTCTTGCGGCGAAAAATGAAAACATGCCCAATGACAATATCGAGCGCGCCATTCTTCGCGGCTCGGGGCAAATGGAAGGGGAAACGCTCGACGAAGTGACGTTCGAGGGTTACGGCCCGGGCGGCGTCGGGATGCTGGTGCAAGTGGTCACCAGCAATCGCAACCGCATCGTGAGCGAGATACGCCATCTGTTGGCCAAGCACGGCGGCAACATGGCAGAGAACGGCGCGGTAGGCTGGATGTTCCATCGCAAAGGCGACATCACCATTCCGAAAGAAGCTGCCAACGAGGAAAAAATGATGAGCATCGTTCTGGAAGCAGGCGCGGAAGATTTGAAGGACGACGGCTCTTTCTGGGAAGTGGTCACCCCGCCGGAGGCATTCGAAAAAGTTCGCGAAGCGCTTACAACGGAGGGAATCAATCCTGCCTCCGCCGAAGTCGGGTGGGTGCCGCAAAATTATGTGAAGTTGATCGGCGCACAGGCGCAGCAAATGCTGAAGATGATGGAAGCCTTGGAAGAACACGACGACGTGCAGCACGTCTACGCGAATTTCGACATCGACGAAAAAGAAATACAAGCGGCAGTCGCTAGCTGATTCGTTCCTCAGGCAGTATCCTTCCCGCTGTTCTTGCAGAAAAAAAGCTACCCTTGGATTTTCTGGTGCGCGTAGACTGAACTTCGCCGGCGATGCAAGCTTCGCCGCAGTTCCATGCCACCGGACGCGTCAACCAAAGCGACAACGGCGCGCAAGACTTTGCGCGTGCTCGGACTCGATCCGGCGCTCGCCGGAGCCACGGGTTACGGCGTGGTCGAGCTGGACGGGCAGGCGGCGCGCATGCTTCGTTTCGGCGCTTTGCGCTTTCCGTCCCGCGCCGGCTTCTCCGAACGGCTGCGGGAAATCCACAAGATGGTTGCGCAACTCGTGGAGGAATTCGCGCCCGATGCCGTTGCGGTAGAATCCGTATTTACAGCTCTTAACATGCGGACGGCCCTGCGACTGGCAGAGGTTCGCGGCGTGATTCTGCTTGCGGCGGCGCAGGCGGATATTCCGTCGCATAGTTACTCGCCGCGCGAAGTGAAAGCCAGCATCACCGGCCACGGGAGCGCATCCAAAGAGCAAATGCAGCAGATGATTAAATTGCAGCTGGGTCTTTGCGAACGCCCCGAGCCGGCCGATGCGGCCGACGCGCTGGCC
>JBAUEH010000060.1:0-13018 GCA_049678505.1 Candidatus Acidiferrales bacterium | reverse complement strand
TCAAAGTGCAGGGCGTCACGCCGGACTACATCAAGGAAATGAAAGCCACCGGCTTCAACGCCACTCCGCGCGAACTCATCAGCATGAAGGTGCAAGGCATCACCCCGGACTACATCCGCGACATGCGCGCCGCTGGCATCGATGGCGACGTGAACGAATTCATCAGTTTCAAAGTGCAGGGCGTCACGCCGGACTACATCAAGGAAATGAAAGCCACCGGCTTCAACGCCACTCCGCGCGAACTCATCAGCATGAAGGTGCAAGGCATCACGCCCGACTACGTCCGCGAAATGCGCGTCGCCGGTGTCGATGGAAGCATCGATAAATTCATCAGCTTCAAAGTGCAAGGCGTCACCCCGGATTACATCAAGGAAATGAAAGCCGCCGGCGTGAACGCTGACGCCAATCAGCTCATCGGGATGAAAGTGCAGGGCCTCACGCCGGATTACGTGAAAGAGATGAAAGCCGCGGGCATCGACGCCAGCAGCAATCAATTGATCGGCATGAAGGTTCAGGGGCTCACCGCCGACTACGTCAAACAAATGGTTGCCGCTGGCGTGAAAGTCGACACCAATCAGCTCATCGGCATGCGCGTTCAGGGCGTCACGCCGGACTATATCAAGGAAATGAAAGCCACCGGTGTCACCGCCACCAATGAACAGTTGATCGGTATGCGCATGGAAGGAGTGACACCTGACTACGTCAAGGAGATGAAGGCCGCCGGCGTCAGCGCAGACAGCGATCACTGGATCGGCATGCGCGTCGAAGGCGTCACGCCGGAATACGTCAAGGCCTTGCAAAGCGCCGGCCTGCAGAACCTGAGCGCCGATGATTACGTTCGCGCCCGCGTTGCGGGCATCACGCCCGAGTTCATCGCCACTGTGCGCAGCCACGGATTCAAGGATTTGACCATGGACAAGCTCATCGATCTGAAGGACGCCGGCGTGTTCTGAATTTGCAATTGGCCGCGAGAATAAAAGGAGAGCCCGTCATGAAAATTCGCAACCCACGCACACTCGGCCCAATCGTCACGGTGCTAGCAGCATGCGTCCTTCTCGTTGTCGGCGCGAAAACTCTCCGCGCACAATCTCCCAGCGGCACTTGGGCCATGGCCAGCTCCGACCGCCCTGGCTACGTCGAGTTATCGCTCACTGTTTCGCGCCTCGGCCATCACATGCAGGAGGACTCCGACTGGAGTCTCAGCTCATTCCAGGGTCTCGACACCTCCAACACCGCGCGCCATGACGTCAAATTCACCGTCACTCGCGACGCGGGCCGCCTCGACGGCGACGGCTTCCTGGAAAATGGCGAGGGCGCGGGTGTGTTCCACTTTTTCGCCGACGCAAAATATCCGCAACAAATGTCCACCCTCGGGTTCGACGGCATCGACGCCGAAAAGCAATTCTCCATGGCCATTCATGACGTCAGCGTGGCCTTCGCCAAGGAAATGAAGGACGAGCACGTCACCGGCCTTGACACCGACAAGCTCATCGCCTTCCGCATCTTCGGCGTCGACAAGAAATTCATCGACGACCTGCGCTCCTCCGGCCTCAACGTCACCGACAGCGACAAACTGGTCGCTTTTCGTATTCACGGCGTCACGCCCGAATTCGTCCGCAGCCTGCATCAGGCCGGCTACACGCCCGATGAAGATACGCTCATCGCGCTTCGCATCCACGGAGCAACTCCCGAGTGGATCGAGCAAATGAGCCAGGCTGGCTACCCCCACGCCGACCTGGAAAAACTGATCGCGTTTCGGATTCACGACGTCTCGCCTGAATTCGTGGCGCAGCTCAACCACTTCGGTTATGCGCACCTGGATCCTGACCAGCTGATCGCTTTCCGCATTCACGACGTGTCGCCGGATTTTGTCGCGCAACTCGATCATTTCGGCTATTCGCATCTGGACCCCGATCAGCTCGTCACTTTCCGCATTCACGGCGTTTCGCCGGAATTCGTTGCCGCGCTCGACAAGCTCGGCTACCATCACCCTGACCCGGACCAGCTCGTCGACATGCGCATCCACGGAGTCACGCCCGAATACATTTCCGATCTTCGTTCGCGCGGGATGCAAAACCTCACCATCGATCAGCTCGTCAACATGCGCATCCACGGCATCAACTAGAGGCAGCGGCTAGCGGCTAGTGATTCCTCCTTTGTGTCGGCATAAGACGTGTGGTTCCTCGTCCTAAACCGTAAAGTGCAAAAAACGCGATTTCAGTCCCGATTAGAAAAATTTATCATAAGTGTTTTCAATGAGTTGCGCATTTTGGACTGGTGTTTTGTGTACCGATTAGAATTTTTAAGGAATTAGAACGGCGTATGTGACTTCTTTTGTGATGGTTAGATATGGACGAGCAGCTAAAAGTATCCATCATAGGCGAGGGAAAAGGGCAGGATCCCGGTTGCCCGCGAGGGAGCAGTTGTACGGGGCGCTAGGGCGGAAAGGCGATTCCGCCGTGCGGCCTTTTGAGGCGTGAGAGACGGGACGCTGGTTGCATACGATACGTATAGCATAAGTTAACAGTTTTGTCAACGGGCTATGTGGATTTGCTTCAAGCTTCGGTCAGCATTTGTCATAATAATGCCTTTAAGAACTAATCAACCGGTTGTAGTATCCGTCTGTCGCGGCATGTCTGCGGTAACTATGGCATAGGGTTTGACAGCAGGGCGAAGAAAAGGAGAAGATGGGGGAAAGCGCAATGGGCGATCACTTACAATTCGACAGGATCGGCTATTGGTCAGAAGTTAAGCTCGAAATTTTGAAGAAATACGCCAAGGCATACTCGACGATCCTTGCTGCCAATCAGCCCCTATACCATATCTACATTGATGCGTTCGCAGGTGCGGGAATTCATGTTGCAAAAACCACTGAGGAACTCGTTCCGGGCACTCCCCTGAACGCCCTGAGTATTCAGCCTCCCTTTAGGGAATATCACTTGATCGACATCTCACCCGTAAAAGTGAAGAACCTGGAGAGCCTGGTCGGTCGGCGGAGCGACGTCTTCATCTATGAGGGTGACTGTAACAGAGTTCTTCTTGAGAACGTTTTCCCTCGTGTGAAATATGAGGACTACAAGCGCGGCCTATGTATTCTCGATCCTTACGGGCTGAGCCTTGATTGGAGTGTGATATTTGCGGCCGGTCAAATGAAGACGCTCGATATATTCTTGAATTTTCCCGTGATGGGCATTAACCGAGGCGTGCTTTGGCGCGATCCTGAAGCCGTTGATGAACTTCAGAAAGTACGAATGACGGCTTTCTGGGGTGATGACTCGTGGCCCAAGGTTGCTTACGGTTCGGATTTATTTGGGAATCCAGACAAGCAATCAAACCAGACGCTAATGGAAGCATTTCGAAAGAGATTGAGGGATGTTGCGGGATTCGCGCGAGTTCCAATGCCCATTCCGATGAGGAATTCTACCGGTGCGATAATCTATTACTTATTCTTTGCTTCGCAGAAGGATACTGCGGAGAACATCGTGCTCGATATTTTCAAGAAATATGAAAATCGAGGAGCAATCTGATGTCGTTAGAATCCTCCATTGAATGGACAGACGCGACCTGGAATCCGGTTCGTGGCTGCACCAAGATCAGCCCAGGGTGCAAGCATTGCTACGCCCAGACATTCGCAGAACGCTTTCGTGGGGTGAAAGGACATCCCTACGAGCAAGGTTTCGATCTTCGCCTCGTTCCTGAAAAACTGGCCGAGCCGCTGCGCTGGCGTTCGCCCAAGATGATTTTCGTCAATTCGATGAGCGATCTTTTCCACGACGCGGTGCCGGACGAATACATTTTGGCTGTTGCCAAGGTCATGGTTGCTGCGAGCTGGCACACATACCAAGTTTTGACGAAACGCGCGGTGCGCATTCAGAAACTTTTGAATTCGAAGCTCAGCTTTGCTGCGAAACAGCCTCACATCTGGTGGGGAGTCAGTGTTGAAGACAAGAAATACGGTGTCCCGCGGATTGAATGCCTGCGAAGGGCGCGCGCCACTGTCCGCTTCCTTTCCGTTGAACCGTTATTGGAAGATGTTGGACGGTTAAACCTGTGCGGTATTGATTGGGTAATCGTTGGCGGCGAAAGCGGTGCAGGTGCTCGGCCAATGAAAAAGGAGTGGGTTAGGTCTATCAGAGACCAATGCCGAGCCGATGGCGCCGCGTTCTTTTTCAAACAATGGGGCGGGGTTCGAAAGGCCTTAACAGGCAGAAAGCTAGATGGCAAAACATACGACGAGTTTCCGAATCGAGTACAGCACGGAATCTTGCCTGCCTCTGATTGCGCTTCACTCGCCACTCAAATCACCGCGTCGTGCAGCAACGTCGAATTGGTCAAAGTTTCCTCGATCTCTTCCATGCGATTCAATCCAGCCTTTGGATAGTTGGCCTAGTTTTGGGCGGAGGCGATGCCGAGGGACTTCATTTTGCGGTAGAGGTGGGTGCGTTCGAGGCCGATGGCGGTGGCGGTTTTGGTCATGTTCCACTGATTTTCCTCGAGCTTGCGCAAAATAAATTCGCGTTCGTAGGCGGAGCGCGCTTCGTGGAGCGTCGAGTAAGCGGGCTGCGGGCCGCGCGGAACGCCGCGAAAAATCTCGGGCGGAAGATGTTGCGGCTCGATGTGCTGCGCGGGACAGATGATGACCAGGCGCTCGATCAGATTTTTCAATTCGCGCACGTTGCCCGGCCACGGATAGCGCATCAAGACGTTGGTGGCCGAGGGCGAAAGTTCTTTCGCTTTTTTTCCGTAGGCGCGATTGAACTCGTCGAGAAAGTGGCGCGCGAGCACGGGAATATCCTCGATGCGATCGCGCAGCGGCGGAACGGTGAAGGGAATCACGTTCAGGCGATAAAATAAATCTTCGCGAAACGCGTTGCGCGCGATTTCGTCTTCGAGTTTTTTATTGGTGGCGGCGATGACGCGCACGTCGACGGCGGCCATTTCGCCGGAGCCGATGGGCTCGACGCGCTGCTCTTCGAGAGCGCGCAGAACTTTGGACTGCGTTTTCAAACTCATGTCGCCGACTTCATCGAGAAAAAGCGTGCCGGTGTCGGCTTTCTGGAATTTTCCGGTCTTGTCTTCGCTGGCGCCGGTGAAGCTGCCTTTGCGATGGCCGAAAAGCTCCGACTCGATCAGCTCTTCGGGAATCGCGGCGCAATTCACTTCCACAAATGGATTACTGCTGCGCGGGCTTTGGGCGTGAAGCGCCCGCGCGACGAGTTCTTTTCCGGTTCCGCTTTCGCCGTAAATCAAAACGCGGCCGTGGGTGGGCGCGGTGAGCGCAATCTGCTGGCGCAGCGCTTTCATGGGAACGCTGTCGCCGAGAATCCGGTAGCGCTGCTCGAGTTCGGCGCGCAGGCGGCGATTTTCCTGTTCGAGGCGGAGATAGTGCAGCGCGTTTTTCACAGCGAGGACGGTTTTTTCGAGCGAGAGAGGCTTTTCGATGAAATCGAAAGCGCCGAGCTTGGTGGCGCGCACGGCGGTTTCAATTTTTCCATGGCCGGAGATCATCACGACCATGGGAATGGCTTCGCGTTCGTTGAGGCGTTCAAGCGTGACCAGGCCGTCGATGCCGGGAAGCCAGACGTCGAGAAGAATCAGATCGAAAGAGCGGCGATCGACGGCGGAGAGGCATTCCTCGCCGGACGCGACGGATTCGACTTCGTAGCCTTCTTCGCGGAGAAGGGAGCCGAGCGACTGGCGGATGCCGGATTCGTCGTCAACGATGAGAATGGATGCTGGCATAGCGGAATTAGGATAGCGCAGAAATACGGTCTGTGTGTTTCTTAGCTTACGACTTCCTCGCTGCCCTGCTTCATAAAAAGACTTGATTCTAGTTGCATGGTATGCTATTCAGTCTACACTCTGGTATGCGGAGGTTGCGTTGTACGAAGTGTTCGAGAAAAAGGCCACGAGGGTTGAATTTCCCGCCGTAAGCGTCACACCGGGTGGCAAATTAGCTCTCAATGCAGCGGCAGGCCGTAAGTTCAGAGAAGAAGCGGCGGAGTATGTGCTTCTGCTTTGGGATAGCGTCCACCGTAAAATTGGAATTCGTGTCATTTCAAAACGGGACACACGATCCTTCAAGGTGAGTTACTCCAGGAAATACGCGGCCGCAATCTCTGCTGCGTCATTCTTGAGATTCATTGGCTGGAGAGAAACGAAGCGGGTCAGATTTCCGGCTATTTGGAATGACGAGCAGCGCATGTTTGAGTTTTCTCTGGGAAGACGAGAAAGGAAAACATCGAGGGGAAGCCGTTCCAACGATCTGGAGTTGCTAAAGGAATTGCGAGGCGAATAGCAAAACCGTGCCAGACAAATACAAGCACACGCCCTCAGAGAGAAATGCCATGTTGCGGCAGTTGAAACGCATCATCGAGTTGAAAGACGAGCGGGAATTTATGCAGTTTTTGCGCGAGCACGGGATAAAGGACGAGAACCCGCGCTTTTCGCAGCTCGTGAAGGCTTTCCGCGATGGGAAGATCGACGTGGTTCCATAGAAAAAGCCTTGAGATCACGAAGCAGCCCCTTGGTTTGCTCGGGAGACATGGTCTCTTCCATGTGTTCAATCAGGAGATCGGCTATTCTCTCTGCAGAACTGTTCCGCTTTGATTGTTTTCGCGGCATATCTAAAGTGTATCTGCATACTGGCGGCTGCGCAACATCGGACTAAGGCGTGATTTCTTTGCCTGCGGCTGCTGGGGTAGTGATCGATTCCTTTTTAACCTTAGGCAGCAGATCACACGCAATGATGTTCAGGATTGTGCGCTCGGCTGTGGAGAAGCGACTTCGGTCGGTAAGCCCGCCGCTGCGGGCAAGCGAATCAAAAAGCGCGAACCCGATGGCAGATTATCTTCGACGCGGAGCGTGCCGTGATGTTCGGCGATGATGCGGCTGGCGATGGCGAGGCCGAGGCCAGTGCCGCGATCCTTGGTCGAGAAATGCGGGAGGAACAATTTGTCTTTGTCTTCGGGCGAGATGCCGTGGCCGGTGTCGGCAACTTCAATTTCGATGGCTTCGCCATTGCTTATCGGGCGCGTCGTAACGGAAATTGTGCGCAGAGTGGCGCCTTCGAGGGCTTCGGCCGCGTTGTCGACAAGATTGATGATGACGCGGCGGATGAGCTCGGCGTCGGCTTTGACGATGGGGAGCGAGGGAGCGAAATCGTGGTGAAGTGTGATGCCGTCGAGGCGGCCATGAAAAACGTCAAGCGCCTGCGAGGCGATGGCGTTGACGTCGGAAGGCGCGAGGCGCGCGGAAGGGAAGCGCGCGAATTGCGAAAATTCATTGACGAGAGATTCCAGAGTTTGCACTTCGCGCTGGATGAGATTGGCGCATTCGGAGACGAGCGCGGGCAAGTCCGAGCGATCAGCAGGGCGGCGCGCGGGAGCAGAGCGTTCCAGATGACGCAAAAGGCGCTGCGCGGAGAGTTGAATGGGCGTGAGAGGATTTTTGATTTCGTGGGCGATGCGCTGCGCGACTTCCTGCCACGCGGCGGCTTTTTGGGCGCGAAGGAGTTCGGTGACGTCGTCGATGACGACCACGAATCCGGAATTGGCGCGGCCAGAGCCGAGCGAGCTGACAGTGACGGCGGCGTGATGCAGACGGCCCGCAGTGGAAATCTCAAGCTCCTGCGAGGCGACTCCCATGCGGGCGGAGCGGCGCATAAGATGCAGAATGCGTCGGGCAGCTTCGCCGCCGAGAAGTTCGGAGAGCCCAGTGGCGGAGGCAGCTTGCGCACCGAACATCGCGACACCGGCGGAATTGACGCGATTGACGGCGCCGTTGGCATCGAGCGACAGGACGCCGGTAGGAATGTTTTCGAGAATGGTTTCCATCAATTTGCGGCGGCGCTCGATTTCCTCGACGGCTTGCTGGAGGCTGTTAGTGAAGTCGTCGATTTGTTTGCGCGAGCGGCCGAGCTGGCCGGCCATTTGATTGAAGGAATTGACCAGCACGCCGAGTTCGTCGTGGGCTTTTGTGGTGATGCGGTAATCGAGATTGCCGCGCGCGATCTGCTGTGTGGCTTTGGCGAGGGCTTGAATGGGGACGGTGACGCGTTTCGAGAGAAACAACGCGACCCAAGTGGTGGCGAAAAGGAGAAGCAAGGTGATGAGCAGCAGGCCAAGAAGGATTTCGTTCTTAAAGAAACGGAGATTCTGGTACTGCGTTTTGTAGGTGACGTTTTCACTTTGGATGCGATTCAGGCGATCCAGAAAATCGTCGGGGATGCTGCGGCCGATCATCAACGAGCCGGATTCGTACGGAGCGCGGCCGGAAATGTAGAGTTTGTGGCCAATCTGCCAGACTTCGGAGCCGCTCGGAAGAGTGAGCACACGATGGAATGCAGTTTGAACAGGATAAGCGGGAACGCTAGCCGTTTCGAAGCCATTGCGATTGGTGAGCCAGACCACGTCGAATTCGGAATCAGAACGAATGACGTAGTGGCGTAGATCGTGTCGCTTGCGTGGAGCGGAAAGCCAGTCGGAAACGCTCTGAGCGAGAGCATCGAGGCGGGTGCGCTCTTTGGTACTCATTTCCGTAATGAGGGCATGACTCTCATCGTTGGCGATTTCGAGAGGCTTGGGGAACCAAATGTCCATGGTGCGATTCACGAGGGCGTAGCTGAAGAGGAAGAGGAAGACGACAGGGAGTAGAGAGATGCCCATGGCGCCAAGGACCATTTTCGTTTTGACGCGCGAGCCGAGCAGGCCGGCGCGATGTTCGGTGATGAGGCGGACAATGCTGCGAACGAGAATCAGACCGAAAACGATGAACGCGATAACGATGAAGGTGGTCAGTGCAAAAAGAATAAGGAAGTCGTTGCTGCTTTGCGGACGAATGGGGGGATTGAGGGAGCCAAGCGTGAAAATGGCGGCGGCGAGCATGGCGAGGCAAAGACCGCCAAAAGCTAGCCAGAGATGACGAGTCCAGTTGCGTTTAGCCATGAGCTACCTTGATGATGCCATATGCCCTGGAATACTTCAGGGGCTAAAGCCCCATTCTTCGTGACGCTTATCGTGGCGGCTAAAGCCGCCACCTCCTAAACCATACACAGGCTGAAACCTGTGCCACAAAACGGAAAGGCGTGAAGCTCTGCGCTACAAAATGCTTGCCGCCTCGCCGAGGCCCTTCGCATAAGGCGCTCAGGGTAAAAAGGGTCGCAGGGGACACTCGGCGCAGCGCGGCTCGCGGGGACGGCACCAATTCTTGCCGACCTGGACGAGGAGCGCATGAAACTCATTGTAACGCGATACGTCGCGAGGAAGCTCAGCTTCTATCAATGCGCGGAGTTCCTCGTAGGGCACGTCCTCTGGGGCGAATCCGTGACGCGAGAGAATGCGCTTGGTATAGGCGTCGACAACGAAGACGTTCTTTTGGCCGGCGTATAAAAGGATGGAGTCGGCGGTCTCCGGGCCGATACCGTGGACGGCGAGGAGCTTTTCGCGGAGTAAAGCGGTGGGAGTTGCAAACATGCGCGCGAGTGAGCCGGAATATTCCGCGCGAAGGAAGCGGACGAAGAATTTCAGTTTCTTCGCCTTTTGACGGAAATAGCCGGAAGGGCGGATGAACGAAGCGAGGCGAGCAAGAGGAACGCGTTCGAGAGCGCGGGGAGTGAGAAGATGCTCGCGGCGGAGGTTGGAGATGGCGCGCTCGACGTTCAGCCAGGAAGTATTTTGGGTGAGGATGGCGCCGACGATGACTTCGAAAGGTGTTTTTGCAGGCCACCAACGCTGCGGGCCGAGGTTGTCAAAGAGGGTTTGATAGTATTGTAGCAGGGCGTTGTCACGTGCTGGCGCAGGTAGAGGCGCAGTTGCTGGGCGCCTTGGGACCCCCTCTCGGAAAAAAACTTCGGTACGAATAACCTCGTGGGACATTCTTAGTCAAGATAACGAGCAAGAAGCGTCCAGTCAAGAAACGGCGGAGTTGGGTAATGGGTCAGTTTGAATTTTGACTCTTTGTGTCACGATCAAGAAAATTCAAACCGACCCACCGTCCGGGAGTTGCGGCGCCATGGTGATCGACGAATAGCACATCGCCCGTGAAGGCGGCGGAGCGCCTGTACGAGTGTACAGGTTCCTGTTACAGAACGACTCGGAACGGGAAGCACAATTCCTAGTTGAGCGCGTGCTAGTGTTGGGACTTCTGTGTAGGGAAATTCAGCGGAGCTTGCGCGCCAGGAGCATGGTGAATGTCGTCCCGCTTAGGTGAAATACTGGTTCGAGACAGCCTGATCTCATCGGATCAGTTGAAGCAGGCGCTCGACTATCAGAAGAAGGAAGGCGGGCGGCTGGGGACATGCCTGGTGAAGCTGGGCCTGGTCAGCGACGAAGATATCACGGCGGTGCTGTCGCGGCAGTATGGCGTTCCTTCCATTAATTTGAAGTTCTACGAAGTAGATCCCACGGTAATCAAGCTGATTCCGCAGGAGACGGCGGTGCGGTACCAGATCGTGCCGCTCTCGCGCGTGGGATCGACGCTGACGATCGCGATGACGGATCCGACGAACGTCTTTGCGATGGACGATATCAAGTTCATGACCGGCTTCAACGTGGAGCCAGTGGTCGCTTCGGAAACGGCGATCGTGGAGGCGATCGGGAAGTTCTACGGCGCGGTGGAAAGCGTGGAAGAGCTGGACAAGGTGATGAAAGACCTTGCCGGCGACGAAGCGGCGCTGGAGCTGGCGCAAGAAGAAGCAGACATGGATTTGGAGTCGCTCGAAAAAGCGGCGGAAGAAGCTCCGATCATCAAACTGGTAAACCTGATTCTGACGGATGCGGTGAAGCGGGGAGCGAGCGACATTCACGTGGAACCTTATGAAAAAGAGTACCGCGTGAGGTTCCGCATTGACGGAGTCATGCAGTCGGTGATGTCGCCGCCGATGAAGTTGAAAGACGCGATCACCAGCCGCATCAAGATCATGTCGAAGCTGGACATCAGCGAGAAACGGCTGCCGCAAGACGGCCGCATCATGATCAAGTACGTGAAGGACGGGAAAAAGAAGGAGCTGGACTTCCGCGTTTCGACGGTGCCGACGCTCTTCGGCGAAAAAATCGTGCTGCGGTTGCTGGATAAGGAAAACCTGCGACTGGACATGACGAAATTAGGATTCGAGCAACAATCGCTGGACAAATTCCTGAAAGCGATTTTGCGGCCGTACGGAATGGTGCTGGTGACGGGGCCGACGGGATCGGGCAAGACGAACACACTGTATTCGTCGGTGGCGCGGCTGAATACGCCGGACACGAACATCATGACGGCGGAAGATCCGGTGGAGTTCCAGTTGCCGGGAATCAACCAAGTGCAGATGAAGGAGCAGATCGGGCTGAACTTCGCGTCGGCATTGCGCGCGTTTTTGCGGCAGGACCCGAACATCATTCTGGTCGGCGAAATTCGAGACTTCGAAACAGCGGAAATTGCGGTGAAAGCGGCGCTGACGGGACACCTGGTGCTATCGACACTGCACACGAACGATGCGCCGTCGACGATCAGCCGGTTGATGAACATGGGAATTGAGCCGTTCCTGGTGGCGACTTCGGTGAACCTGATTGCGGCGCAGCGGTTGGTGCGCAGGATTTGCTCACAGTGCAAGGAGGCGCTCCAGATCACTCCGCAGGCGCTGGTGGATGCGGGGTACACGCCGGAGGAAGCGAAGACCACGACGATTTACCACGGACGGGGTTGCGGCACGTGCAACAACACAGGCTACAAGGGGCGTGTCGCTTTGTACGAAGTGATGGACGTGACCGACGATCTGAAGGAATTGATTTTGGTAGGCGCTTCGGGGATGGAACTGAAGAAGAAGGCGCTGGAGACGGGAATGATCACGCTGCGGAAAAGCGGGCTGACCAAGGTCGCGGCGGGCATGACCACGTTGGAAGAAGTGGTACGCGAAACGGTGCTGTAAGCAAGGAGCAGAAGATGCCGAGCATTCCGCTGAGCGAGTTGCTGAAGAAAATGATCGAGATGGGCGGGAGCGATTTGCATTTGTCAACGAACAGCGCACCGCGAGTGCGCGTGAACGGGCATTTGCGGCCGCTGGACATGCCACCGCTGACCGCGGCGGACACAAAAGCGCTGGCATACAGCGTGTTGACGGACGCGCAGAAGCACCGGCTGGAGGAAAACCTGGAGCTGGACTTTTCGTTCGGATTGAAGAGCCTGGCGCGTTTTCGCGGAAACATTTTCCATCAGCGCGGCGCGGTAGCGGCGGTTTTCCGAACGATTCCGTGGGAGATCAAGAGCTTCGAAGGGCTGGGATTGGCGCAGGTGGTGCGGAGTTTGTGCGACAAGCCGCGCGGACTGGTGCTGGTGACGGGCCCGACGGGCTCGGGGAAGTCGACGACGCTGGCGGCGATGCTGGACAAGATCAACAACGAGCGCGAAGAGCACATGATCACGATCGAGGACCCGATCGAGTTTCTGCACAACCACAAAAAGTGCCTGGTGAACCAGCGAGAAGTGCACTCGGACACGCATTCGTTTGCCAATTCGCTGCGGGCAGCGTTGCGCGAGGACCCCGACGTGGTGCTGATCGGCGAAATGCGCGATTTGGAGACGATCGAGTCCGCGTTGCGAATCGCGGAGACAGGCCATTTGACGTTTGCGACGCTGCACACGAATTCGGCGGTGTCCACGATCAACCGTATCATTGACGTTTTTCCGGCGCACCAGCAGCCACAAGTGCGCGCGCAGCTCTCGATGGTGCTGGAAGGGATTCTTTGTCAGTCGCTTTTGCCGCGCATTGACGGAAAAGGGCGGGCCATGGTGATGGAAATCCTGATTCCGAACCCGGCGATTCGCAATCTGATTCGCGAAGACAAAATTCATCAGATTTATTCGGCCATGCAAACAGGAACGGGAACTACAGGAATGCAGACGTTCAATCAATCCTTGGCGAACGCGTATTACCAGAAGGCCATCAGCATGGAAACGGCGCTTTTGCGGTCATCGAACGCGGACGAGTTGCAGGACATCATCAATCGCGGAGTTACTTCTCCTACGATGACCGTGAAAACGC
>JBAUEH010000059.1:0-13771 GCA_049678505.1 Candidatus Acidiferrales bacterium | reverse complement strand
CCTCTAACCTCTAACCTCTAACCTCTAACCTCTAACCTCTAACCTCTAACCTCTAACCTCTAACCTCTAACCTCTAACCTCTAACCTCTAACCTCTAACCCAGCTTTTCCCTATTGACATCGTCTGTCCGTAAGCATATATGCACCACATTGAGTGAGTGGCAGCATGCCTGTCCGGAACTCTAAAAGGGGAGTCCTATGAAATACGTCGTTACATGTCTCTCAGCAGTTCTAGCCCTGTTTCTTCTTGCCTTTTCTCCCGCCGCCTCGGCCCAGGTTCACGTGATGATCCCGAAATCTAGCCTTCCTCAGCCGCCCAATGCCA
Organism: Candidatus Acidiferrales bacterium; assembly: GCA_049678505.1. GTDB lineage: Bacteria > Acidobacteriota > Terriglobia > Acidiferrales > UBA7541 > DAHUXN01. The sequence continues at coordinate 13,447 of JBAUEH010000059.1, read as the reverse complement.
GCGGCCAGATCATGGCCCGCACCACTTTTCGCATATTGGTTCCTTCCAATGGCCAAATGAACTTCGGGTCCTCCGCGCAGCCAAGCGAATTGCCACCGTTTTCCGGCTACCTCTATGAAACTCCCGCTTCCCTTGGCTGCATTTACAACCTTGTCTCCCATGCAATCCCCGGATGCAATCCCAACAAAACCATCGAGAATCCCTCCGGCGGCAGCCGCGCTATCGCCATAGTAGATGCCTTTGACGATCCAACTGCCGCAAGCGATCTTGCAGCCTTTTCCGCCCAATTCGGCCTGCCTTCCGCAAAATTCCATGTAATTTATGCGAACGGCGCCGAGCCGGCTCAGGATCCCACCGGCGGCTGGGAAGTCGAAGAATCGCTGGACGTCCAGTGGTCACACGCCATGGCCCCCGGAGCCACCATTTACCTTGTCGAAGCCGGGGACAATAGCCTTGATAATCTCTACAACGCCGTCGCTGTAGCCAATGGCCTGGTCGCATCCGCTGGTGGCGGGCAAATTTCCATGAGCTGGGGCTCCGGCGAGTTCACTGAGGAAACATCCGTCGATCCCCTCTTCACCGTTCCCGGCATCGTTTACGTTGCATCCGCCGGAGACAGCCCCGGTGTCATCTATCCCAGCGCCTCACCCAATGTTGTTTCCGCCGGCGGTACCACCGTCTCCCGCAACATCAACACCGGCAACTTCGTCCTCGAGAATTCTTGGCAGGACGCTGGCGGCGGTCCGAGCCAGGTTGAACCCCGCCCATCGTTCCAAAACGGCGTTCAATACATCGTCGGAAACGCTCGCGGCACGCCAGACGTGTCCTTCGACTCCAATCCCAATACCGGCGTTTGGGTTTACGACTCCAATGCCGTCACCGGTGTGGGCTGGTATATCGTCGGAGGCACCAGCGTTGCCGCGCCATCGCTCTCTGGCATCATCAACTCGGCTGGCAGCTTCCGTCGCTCCAGTCAGGCGGAAAACCAGCTTATCTACGGAAATCTCTTTAACGGCTTCGATTTCCGCGATATCTCCTATGGAAGTTGTGGCGTTTACATCGGGACCTTTGCCGTGCCCGGCTACGACCTTTGCGCTGGCGTCGGCACGCCGCTCGGCCGCCAGGGCAAATAGCTTTTTCCCGCGCGAGCTTCTGGGGAGTTGCCTTCCCCGGAAGCTCGGCATACAGCAAGCCTCCCGTCCATAGCAAAGCTCGAAACCATCCGCCATTCAGCAATGCGCAACAAAACAGTTGCATTTCGTTTCGCATCGCGCTATTATGCAACTCGGAGGTTGCACATGGCAGAAGTCAATAGAAAAGCGGATCGCAGCGCCGGTTCAAAAACCGACCGCATCGAAAAGCGTATCGAACTCAACGCGCCCGTCTCCCGCGTCTGGCGCGCTCTCGCCGACTCCCGTGAGTTTGGCGAGTGGTTTCGCGTGAAAATCGACGGCCCCTTCGTGCCCGGCCAAGTCTCGCGTGGCCACATTACTTATCCTGGCTACGAGCATGTCAAATGGGAAGTCGTCGTACAGAAAATGGAACCGGAGCGGCTCTTTTCCTTCACCTGGTCTCATCCCAAGTCCCTTGACAAAGCGAACTATTCGCCGGACTACTCCGGGGAACCGACCACCCTTGTCGAATTCTGCCTCAAGAAAACTCCCACCGGCACACTCCTCGTGGTCAGAGAATCCGGTTTCGACAAGATTCCCGCCGACCGCCGTCTCGAAGCGTTCCGCAGGAATGATGGTGGCTGGACCCAGCAGATGAAAAATATCGAGGCCTATGTCGCGCAGAAACCGTAGCCGCATTGCCGTCAAACGCCGCGCTCACGCATCTGTTTTTGCCGCACTCGGCGATGAGACCCGCCTATTGCTCGTCGCCAAACTCTGCCACGGCGAGCCGCGTTCGATCTCCCAGCTCACGCAGGGCTCCCGGCTCACTCGCCAGGCCATCACCAAGCACCTTCGCGTCCTGCAAACTGCCGGAGTCGTGCGCAGCGTCCGCTCGGGTCGCGAGAGCATCTTCAAATTTCATCCGCAGCCGATGGAAGAACTCAAGCGATATCTCGATCTCGTCTCCGCGCAGTGGGATCAGGCTCTCGTCCGCCTGAAATCCTTCGTAGAAAATTGAGTGTCGCCGCGAGTCGTGATTCGCCTTCCGGATCAGGAGGGCCGGTTCATTTGGTGATATTATTATTGCTCGCGCAGAGCCGCATTCGGGTCGAGACTTGCCGCCCGCCACGCCGGCACCCAGGACGCCACGTCGGCAATCACGAAAAACAAAATCACCATCGTGACAAAAGTGGCGGGGTCGGTCGCCTTCACGCCCACCAGCATTGTGGCCATCAGGCGTGTCAGCGCGAAAGCCGCGATCAAACCGGCGGCGATGCCCACGCCCGTCAGCCGCAGCGCATGGCCCACAATCAGTCTGAAAATCCCGGCGGGCTGCGCGCCCAGGGCCATGCGCACGCCGATCTCCGCCGTGCGCTGTCGCACCACGGTGGAAAGCACGCCGTAAAGCCCCACGGCCGCGAGCAGCATCGCGATCACCGCGAACACTCCAATCAGCATCAGTGAAAATCGCGTACCGGCCTGCGCCTTATCCACCAATTCGTCCGCAGTTTGCATCTCCGTGACCAGAAGGCTCGAATTGAACTGCTTGATCGTCGCGCGAAGTTCATTCCCATATTTCGCCGGATTGGCGCTCGTTCGAATCGTCCATTGCTGCGCGCCGCCCGATCCTCCAAAACCATCGGTGAAGTACGTCTGTTCGCGCCCGGGAATGCTGAGCAATTCATCGCGCGTGTGCGCCACCACGCCAATCACCTCAACCGGCTCCGCCTCTGGGGTCCGTGTGCGGATTAAAATCTGCTTCCCCACTGCGGATCCGTTTGGAAACGCCTTCTTCGCCAGGTCTTCGTCGATCACCACCACATCGTGCCCTGCGCTGCCCGGATGATTACTTTGCAGCACCGCGTCCGGAATCGGCGTATTGTCCGCGTCCGTAAACGTCCGCCCATCGATCAGCGGGATGTGCAATGTCTCGAAATATCCCGGCAGCACGAATTCGGGATCGGTTGCTTGAAACTTGCTTGCATCCGTGCCTGCGTCCAGGTTGCCCCACCGGATTGGAGAAAAACCGCCGGCCAGCGGAAAAAGGTCCGATCCTGTCACGCTTTCAATACCAGGTATAGCCTGCAACCGCCGCTGGAGTTCCCTGACGGCGGCGGCCCGCGAGGCCGACGTTTGTCCGCCGAGGTTCCCCAGAACTTGAAATGTCAGCAACCCGTGCGGATTAAATCCAGGATTGATGTGCTCCAGATCCCGGAAGCTGCGGAACATCAATCCCGAACCGACCAGCAAAACAAAACACAGCGCCACTTCGATAACCACCACCAACTTCCGTAGTAGGCCTCCGCCGCGCAGCCCTTCGCTTCGAGCGCTCGTGCCGCCCAGCACCGTCACCATGTCGGGTCGCGAAGCCCTCCATGCCGACACCAGTCCGAAAATCGCCGCGGCGGCCAGTGCCGCAATCGCAGTGAACACCAGCACCGGTCCATCGATCCGAATTGTATCCATCCGCGGCAGATTTGCCGGCGCGATCGCCAGCAATTCGCGAATTCCTGCCCACGCCAGCGCCAGTCCTCCCACTGCGCCCAGTGCCGCCAGCAGAACCGCCTCCATAAGCATCTGTCGCGCCAGATGCCAGCGAGTCGCGCCGAGCGCCGCGCGCACCGCCAGTTCACGCTCCCGCAAAGACGCACGCACCAGCAGCAAATTGGCCACATTCGCGCACCCAATCAGCAGTAGAAAAATCACCGCGCCCATCAGCGCCAGGATCGTCGGCTGTACGTCGGACACCAGATGCTTCCTCATCGGCTCGACGCGGATCGCATAGCCGGCCGTACGATCGATCAGAAAATTTTTCCGCGCTTCCGCGGCCACGTTATCCGCGGCCGCCTGCGCCTCCGCCAAAGACACTCCATCCTTCAGCCTCGCCACTGCGTGAATCGAAACCGAATTTCGATTCCTGACGTCATATCTCAACCGGTTCGCAATCCACACTTCCGGATTCGCTTCGGTCTGTGCCTCCGGCGGAAAATACAGCTTGAAACCCGGCGCTAGCACTCCCACGATCACCGGACTGAATTGCGGCGCTTGCGTGCGCATGCTCTTCCCGATCACCGCAGGATTGCCGCCATACCTTCGTTCAAAATACTCGTAACTCAGGATGGCCATCACCGGCAGTCGTGGCGGCGGAGGCGTTCCCGCTTGCGCCGTTCCCGGAGCTGGCGGCGCAGGCTGCGGCAGTCCATCCTGGCTCGTGAAATCGCGACCGTATGCAATCTTCGCGCCCATTAAGTCGAAGAAATTCGTCGTCGCAATTGCGACCCGCGCTTGCTCCGGCGTTCCATCATCCTGCGGCAGAATGAACTTGAACGTGAACACGCCCGCCATTCCCTGGAACTGGTTCTTCGTCGCATCGCGCAAATCGATAAACTCTTCGTTTGAAAATGGAAAGTCGCGAACGTGCCGCACGGTCATGTCGCTGCACGCCACCACCAGCTGATTGGGATTCTTATACGGCAGCGGTTTCAGCAGCACCGCATTCGTCACGCTGAAGATGGCGGTGCTCGTGCCGACGCCCAAGGCAATCGTTAGCACCGCAGTGAGCGCAAAGATAGGGCTCTTTCGCAGCGTTCGGCCCGCGAACCGAATATCTTGCAACCACATTGTTCCTCCTCATCCCCTGAACAGTGAGCGAAGAACCGGAGGACTCAGGACCGGGCACGTAATCGTCCTCCGAGCCATAGACTGGGGCCTATCCTATTGCCTAGCCCACCATAAAGTAAATAACTACCCCATTCTTTCCTCGCTCCGCGAAAATCGCGCCAAAGGCATCGATTAGGAATTTGGGTCCCCTTTGTTATGTGAGAGTTGGGAGAATTTCTAATTTCGTCGGCGTGGGTGACTTCTGGGGCTAAAATCCCTGGTAAGGCATCTTGGGAACAAAGCGGCGTGGAGCCCGCCTGCCCACCACGGCGGGCAAGCCGCGCACTCAAAGAAGGCGGGCATCGCTCGCCGGAGAGCACGTCTATGTTCGAGCTTCGGTCCGAAACGGCCCGATAAGTCCGATCGGCCTTTACAAGAACCTTCTCGGCCAGAGCGGGTGCGCGCGCGGTACCGGTTTCGGTGGTTACTTCCCGACTTCGCAGCGCTTCGTTAGGCGGCGCGGCTCGCGGCTTGGCAAGGCGGGCGGAATCCGGTAATGTCATGGCTCCGTCGCACGCTTGTGCGTGCGGGCAAACGAGGAGGGGCAGGTTGAGCGTTCGGCAGCGGGTCGCATTGGTGACGGGCGGGAGCCGCGGCATCGGCAAAGGAATTGCGATGAGCCTGGGACGCGCCGGCGCGCGCGTGGCGCTGTCGTATCGCTCGAACAAAGCCGCCGCGCAAAATACGCTTCGGCAACTTCAGGCGGCTGGGTGCGAATGTTTCGCGGTCGAAGCCGACGCCACCGACGCAGCGCAATCGGAATCGCTGGTCGCGTCGGTCGCGGAACGCTTTGGGCGCCTCGATGTGCTGGTCAACAATGTGGGCATTTTCAATTGGAGCACCGTCGCGGAAACGACGCTAGAAGAATGGCGGCGCGTTCTGGATTCCAATCTGCTCAGCGTTTTTTATGCGAGCAAAGCGGCGTTGCCCGCGATGCGCCGCCAGCGATGGGGCCGCATTATCAATTTAGGTGCGGTCGGCGCCGAGCGCGCCTTCGGGCAGGCGACGATTTCTGCGTACACCGCGGCGAAAGCGGCCGTGGTCTCGTTTTCGCGTTCGCTCGCGCTCGAAGAAGCGAAGAATGGAATTACCGTGAACGTAGTGAATCCGCCGAACATCGACGACAAGGAGTTGTCTCTCGAGGAAGCGCGGCGCATGCGCGATGCGCGCTTTCCGGTGGGGCGGCCTCCGTCGGCGGACGACGTGGCCGAAGCCGTGAAATTTCTCGCGTCCGAATCCGCCGACTATATCACCGGCCAGGTGATCAGCGTTTCGGGCGGCTGGATGATGTGAGCGCGTGCTCGCGTCACGGGAAATTTCCGATTCTGCACGCATGATAAACTGAAAGGCGCGGGCAGCCTGCTCGCCGAGGCGAGTTTTTTCCCCTCGCATGTGAAAGCCAAATGAAGATTCTCACCGTTTCCGAAATGCGCGAAGTCGATCGTTTGACGGCCGAGCGGCACGGCGTTTCGCAGCTCACACTGATGGAGAACGCGGGCTCCGCGGTGGCGCGATTCGTCGCCGCGCACTTTGCTCCCGTCGATGACCGCCGCATCGTGGTGCTGTGCGGCAAGGGCAACAATGGGGGCGACGGCTTCGTCGCGGCGCGCGTGCTGCGCGAGGTGGGCGCGGAGCCGACGGTGCTTCTGTTCGGCGATGCTTCTGAGCTGCGCGGCGAGGCCGCGGAGAGTTACAAGCAGATGCGTGGAGCGAATGGCGGTACACAGAGCGTGAAGATGGTTCGCGATGCGGCGTCGTGGGAAGCGGCGCGCGAGTCAGTGATGGGCGCGCGGATCATTGTGGACGCGCTGCTGGGCACCGGCCTTCGCGGCGCAGTGGAAGGCACGCTCGCGCAGGCAATCGAGCAGGTGAATCGTCACGACGCACTCACGCGCGTGGTGGCGGTGGACATTCCGTCGGGCATTTCTGGCGACGCGGGCGCGGCGGGCAGGCCGGCGATTGTTGCGGATTACACGGTGACGTTCACCGCGCCGAAAATCGGGATGCTGGGCGCGAGCGCGTCGCCATTTGTGGGCAGGCTGAGCGTGGCGAAGATTGGTTCGCCGCCGGAACTCGTGGAAGAAATAGCGAAGGAAAATTTGCGATGGAGCGAGCCGTGGGAATTTCGGCGCGTGCCGTTTCATCGCAAAGCGGATTCGAACAAGGGACTCTACGGCCACGCGTTGATTGTCGCGGGCTCGGTGGGAAAAGCGGGCGCGGCGGCGATGGCGTCGCGCGGAGCGTTGCGCGCAGGCGCGGGATTGGTGACCGTGGCGACGCCGGAGCCGGTGCTGGCAACCGTGGCGGGATTTGCGCCGGAAATTATGACCGAGCCGTTGCACGCGACGGCGGCGGGAACAATTGCGCAGGACGTTTTTGACTCGGGCGGTTTTGCGGCGATTCTGCGCGGGAAAAACGTGCTGGCGCTCGGGCCGGGTTTGACGACGCAAGAAGAGACGCGGCAATTTGTGCACGCGGTGATGGCGAGCAAGTTGTCCGTGCCGGTGATTCTCGATGCGGACGGGTTGAATGCGTTTGATGGATGCGCGGACAAATTGCGCAGAGAAGGTGAAATGCTTGCCGTGACGCCGCATCCGGGAGAAATGGCGCGGCTGCTGGGCTGCACAGTGAAAGACGTGCAGGCGAAGCGCGTGGAAATTGCCGTCAGCGCGGCGGCGGATTGGAACGCGTTTGTGATTTTGAAAGGGAACTGGACGGTGATCGCGGCGCCGGACGGGCGCGTGTGGATCAATTCGACGGGGAATCCGGGAATGGCGAGCGGCGGAACGGGAGACGTGCTGACGGGAATGCTGGCGGGACTGACGGCGGAATTCGGCGCGCAAAAAGATTGGGCGTTGACGCTTGCGCTTGGTGTGTACTTGCACGGGCTCGCGGGAGATTTGGCCGCGGAAGAATTTGGCGAGGCGTCGCTGGTGGCGACGGATCTGATTCGCAATATCGCGCATGCATTTACGCAACTGCGCGATGCGCTGCAGGCGAGCTGAGATGGACGCGAGCGCGATGCTTTCGCGGTCGGCGGAGGAAACGATCGCGCGCGGGAAAGAATTAGCGTCGAAGATGCGCGCGCCGCTGCTGGTGCTATTGAGCGGGGAATTGGGCGCGGGGAAAACGACGCTGGCGAAGGGAATCATCAGCGGGTTGGGCGCGGCGCGCGAGGAGGACATCACGAGCCCCACGTTTACGCTGGTGCACACGTTCAACGGGCCGGTGAAGGTGTATCACGTGGATTTGTATCGCGTGAGCGAAGTGCAGGAATTCGATTCGCTGGGGCTGGAAGATTTGTTCGCGGAGCCGGCGATTGTGCTGATCGAGTGGCCGGAACGGATGCGTTTGCGGACGGACTGGCCGGTGTTGCGGATTGATTTGGAGCACGTGGCGGAAGAGGAGCGAAGGATTACGGTGAGAGAGTTGAAAAAAGTGGTCAGTGGCTAGTGGCGAGTGGCGCGCAAGCCTGCAGTTTCCGTCCTACTAAACAATCCAAAACCCCTCAACTATGTTGTTTCCCCAGTGCTTCGCACATCATGCGCGACTTATGACGCATAGAGGCAAACACCAGGGCAATGGGTCACCTTGATTCTAAAATTACTATATCGTACTCTCGCGCGATGGAGAACAGGGAAGGAAGAGAACCGCCGTTGACACCGGAACAACGCAATTCAGGAGATCGATTAGAGCTGCCTACTGAAAAATATCGAATTCTAGTTGCTATGCGCTATTGGAGCGCCACCAATTTAATTCATCGAGGACTCGAGCGGCAGCGCGGGACGAATGACTTTCACTTCTTAATCACACTTCGCAGTTTCATTGAATACAGTCGGCGGGGGATTTGGTTCTTGGCTTGGGCAACCGAACATGAATTGCGAACCGCAACCAAGCTCACATTTAGTAAAAGCGGGAGTCCGGGTTTGGTCCGCATGGACGAGATGATCAACGAGGCCAGGGACTCGGCAGGGTCTCGCATCTACGCGACCTTGTGGTCGGCATAAATGAGCCGTTCATAGAATGTTTGCATGCCCTAACGCATGGCAATCCCATTTCCGTGCGCATATTGGGTCTTGGTCTGGAGAAGATTTTCCAAGTAGATATGCTACTCGTGCGGGCCGAAATGGAATTGTACTTATTTACCGTTCTGATTTGCCGCAGGGTGCTGAGCGACAGTTTTCCAGATATTTGGGCCAGCCTCGCTTCCGCCAATAATCGTCCCGTTCAGATGAAAGAGCAGGCAGAAGCTGCTTTCAAACGAATCAAGTAAAAGGGAATTGATTTGACCGGCGCTTGATCCGGCGAATCGCAGAGTATTCAGAATCGGCTGCCGTATCGATGCGGCGAGAACTGGAACAGCTATGTCGTTCGAAACGATCAAGCGCATTCTTGACAATCGACAATTTGTGGCACTTATCGGCCGCGATGAGGATACGTGGCTTGAAGCGAAAGGAAGAAATCCCTACGATTTCGCAACTCCAGCAGGTCGTTACGAGCTTGCGAAGGATGTCACAGCTTTTGCGAACGCCGAAGGTGGTATTCTCCTCATCGGATTAACAACTGCCCCCGCCGCCGAGACCAAAACCGACCGAATCACCGCGCACGACCTTTGTCCCCAAGCTGAGTTTGATGTGGCGCAATACTCCGGCATCATCAAAGAGCACGTCTACCCCGCGCTTAGGGATTTGAAAATTTATTGGCTGCCGGTGAACGACGAGGCGACGCACGGTCTCGGCGTCATCGAGGTTCCGCCCCAGAGCCAGAACCAGAAGTATTTCCTTATGGCCAAAGTCGTCGACTCTGGAGTCGAATTGAAGCAGATCGTTTTCGGCATTGCAAAACGGAATGACAGCTCGAACGACCCCTTCACCATCGCCGAGCTTTACAAATACACACAGAACGGCAAACACTCGGTTCCTCAGACCATCGCTCGTGTTGAAGCAAAACTCGACGCCTTCATTGAAGCCCGAACGCGGCCAGCGGCGCCTACAAAAACCCCGGGCGAGGTCTATGACGAACGAACGGCGCGCATACTGGATAACGATCCCTTATGAAGAACGAGATGCCAGTCTTCATCTACTCAATGGTTCCGCTTCAAACCACTTCCTACAAGACTTTCTTTGAGGCCGGACCTCTCAAATCGCTCCTCGAAAATCCCGGTCAACTGCGCAGTGCAGGATGGGACCTTACAACAAACAACCACGCAAGAATTATCAAAGGCGACTATATCGAACTGACGGGTGCCGAGCGGAAGCGCATTCAAGTATATGAGGATGGTTCACTGTTTGTGCGTGTATCAGCGGACAACGATTTCCTATCATGGGGCTTGAACTCCAACAATTTCCGCGAAATGCCCCGCTTGAATACGTTGGCACTCATCGAATTCTCTCTCAACTTTTGCAGACTATGTTCGGCCTTAACGAAGCATATGGAGCCCCAGCCGCCCGAGGTCGAATTGAAAGTCGAGATTCGAAACGCATTCTTCGACAAGTCGAAACTGTTCCTGATCCCGCATCCGGTATCGACTTACGGGTTTGCGTTTACGGATGACCGACACTATGCTCCAGAAGCGTCCACCACCCGTCGACAGTCCGTGGCGACCGAACAGCTGCAATCGAGACCCGACGTCGTGGCATTCTTGTTGGTGCGACAGATATTTCTTTGGTTCGGTGCTGCGCCCGATATGATTCCCTACTCCTCTAACGAACAAAACCTTAAATTCATCGACGAAAATAAGATTAGGAACCCGCGGGCCTTATAGCTTCCGCGCCTTCTCGATTTGTTAAGCACGGCGGTTCAGCGCCGCCAGTGTGTAATGGTTGTTAATGGTTAGCCTGAATCGGGGATGCAACGCCGTTGTACCCGAAGGACTTGGTTCGTTCTCGACTTCGTTTGAACGCGCGCTGAGCTTTACGAGGCGTGCCCTGCCGCCCTAACGCGACGCGAGGGCTAGGAAACCGCAGGGCGCGGGAATGCGTCAGAAGGTGTGAACGGTGCTGGAGCAGACAGTGGTGGGCTCGGCGCTGCCGCGAAACACGATTGCCCAGTCGTGAGATTTGCTCCATCGAAGGAGACTTCACCATGCAGAAAATGAAATGGATACTGGGAGGAATTTGCATTTTTGCGTTGCTGGTGTCGCTCGCTGCGATTCCCGCGAACGCGCAGAACGCGCCCAACTTCGCCGGCACTTGGAACATGTCCATGGCCGCGCCGCAGGGGGGAGGCGGAAACGGCGGCGGGAACCGCGGCGGAAATGGCGGCGCGCAGTCGCTGGTGATCACGCAGGACGGCGACAAATACAAAGTGACGCACAAAACTCAGCGCGGGGACGTGACTTCCGACGCTACCGTGGACGGCAACGCGATTTCGTGGACAGAGGAACGCCAGGGCCGCAACGGGAACACGATGCAAATCCAGTACAAGGCGACGGTGGATGGCGATTCGATGAAGGGCACGATGAGCGGCGGGCGCGGCAGCCGCGATTTCACCGCCACGCGCGGGAGCGGGAGTTAGGCAGTTTCGACCGCGACGTGAATCCGACGGACTGGACGAAAGGAGAGAGGCGCTCGGTAAGTCCACAAGCGCCTCCTCAACTGCGTTAAGGTAACTTATACCTCACTGGATCACCTCCTTCTCGGCATGGATGCCGATGTCGACGAGATGTCGCATGGGCCGAGCATAGCGCGGAATGCGAAAGATGCCAGAAAAAATTCCTTTCGGTTACGAGGCCCGAAGCGGCGACGCTTAGTGGCGCCAACGCTGGATGGCGTGGTAAAGGTCGACGAGGATGGGCCAGAGGATGGCGGCGCCAAGGAGAAGCGCGAAGATCTTGCGGCGAGCGGCGATGTTGAAACGCCACACTCCTTCAGGGCCGTGACGCTCGCAGAAGCCGTCCTCGTAAGCGGGGCGCGGGCAACGCTGGCCGGAGCGGTTGAGATGCAGGCATTGTGGCGCGGCGTTAGGCGATTCGATTGTGTGTTGGGTTTCCATCGGTGGCGCTCAGTGCAACTGGCTCACAAGGACGGAGAGATTTCATCAAGCCGGGCAGTTAGAACGCGGAGTACGTCGCGCGGATAAAGCGCCGCGGTAAAAAGAATCGGGTAAACGCGAAAGGAAAACATCTTTGAGCAAGTCATGTTTTCGGCGCTGAAGCTCGCCTGCCCGCCACGGCGGGCAAGCGGCAGGCTCGGGATGACGACGAAAAAGCTAAAGATGCCCGCGCTCAGAATGCGAGCATGGGCACGCGTCAATAATGTAGTCGCCGAACGGGCGGCCCAAGGGTCGCCCCTACGAAGACGGGGGCGCAGGGACAGAATCCAAGCCTATCCACGCGCCCGCAGACACGATACTTAAGGAGTTGCTCAGGTGCTGCAACCGATGATTGTCTGCTGGAGCAGGTTTATCTGGCGGCGCCCGCGTGGCGCTACTGTTTGTCGTAGACCGAGATGATGGTGGTCTTCATTCCTTGGGCATCCGTGCCGTGGACGGTAACTGTGCGGCTTTTGCCATCAGCGGAGACAACAATGCGTGCACGGTCGGTCACTTTGCCGCCCTTGGTGTCGGTGGCGGAAAGCGTGTGAGAGTTGATCATTTTGTAGGAGCGCATGTCGCTCGCGGGGTCGCCGGTGACAGGATAGTCCTTGCCGTCGAACTTCCCAGTCCACTCGCTATGCAGCGCCTGGCCGCTGGCGTCGGTGCCATCGATGGTGCATTTTATGCTGTCGCCCGCCATGATATAGACGACCGTGGAATTCTTCGTCGAACCGGCAACCATCTTCGACTTGGCTTCGTTCAATTGCCAGGTGCCCATGAACGCGTCGCCCATGGCCGCGTAGGATATCCCGACGGCGGCAAACAAAACGGCGGCTGCGCACAGAAGCGCCTTCCTGAGTATTTTCCTGTTCATCTGATCTCCGATCTTGAATTGACGTTCCGACTAAGGGATTGGCGCGGAGTGTACACCGGAAGTACCCCTGAGGCGCAAGCGAATCCTTTCGCAAGGGTTGGCGTGCGCGTTGGGCTTCGACTGTATAGGCCGGAGGGAAACTGTTGCAGCTTGCACAACGTCTAGTTGGTGAGTACGCTCGCAGTGTTCAAAGCAGCGAAGAGCCGGGGGAGTTAGCGCAGGGGGAGGCGAGTCGACCCATGTTCATCGGCAGACGTCTCGGCAGTTTTCTTGTTGTGATTCTGTTGTGCACGGCGGGCGCTTCAGCGCAACAGCCCAGTCCGCCAACGCAAGCTGGCAGCGATAGGATCTACCTCCAGGTTGAAGTGACGGAGAAGTCGGGCCAGCCTGTGGCCGACCTTCAGCAGCAAGACTTCACGCTTCTTGATAACAAGGCTGCGCAGACGATCACGTCGTTCCGGGCCGTCAGCGGTCGCGAAGCTTCCCTTGAGGCTATCGTGGTGATCGATGCGGTCAACGCTCCTTACCAGAGTGTGAGCTACGAACGCGTGCAGATCGACAAATTCCTTGGCGACGAAGAAGGAAACCTCGCATATCCGGTGGCTCTTGTGGTCGTTACAGATAACGGCACCCAGATTGTGGGGGGCTTCTCGAATGACGGCAAGGCGCTCAGCGCGTTGCTGGACAAGGCGGACGTGAGCCTTCGCGATGTGGGTCGCTCGGCGGGGTACTATGGCGCGGAGGAACGCTTGCAGCTTTCGCT
>JBAUEH010000058.1:0-31939 GCA_049678505.1 Candidatus Acidiferrales bacterium | reverse complement strand
AGCGCGGAACAACAACGGCTCGAAGTTCACCGTTCTTTCGGTCGCCACGCAGCGGTCGTGGAAGAACGCGCAGGACGAGTGGTCCTCGAAAACCGAGTGGCACCGCGTCTGCATCTTCCGTCCGCGATTGGCGGAATACGTCGCGACGACGATCAAGAAGGGCGCGCACGTGCTCGTTGAGGGCAGCCTTATCAGCACGGCGTACGAACGCGAAGTTGGCAAAGGCAAGAAAGCCAAGACGACCAAGCAAACCTTTTGGTGCATTCGCGCAGATGTCGTGCGCAAACTCGATCGCGGTGAGCCTGAGCCGGAAGTGAATCCTGTCACTTCCGTTGCTTCGGATGAAACGCACAGCAAATCTGAATCGATTCCGTTCTAAGCCTCTTGGGCTTGAAGGGCTCCGCTGCGCCGGAGCCCTTTTTCCCTTTTATTACATCTTCTTCTGCCTCGGATCTCGTCAGCGAACGGCGAACGAGCGAGTTACGGACCGCGCCGGCTGCGTACACCCCGGATTCCGCAAGGCTACTGGTAAAGTTCGGCGCTAGATAGATAACTGCTACCGCTATATCCTCCAGCAATCAGGACTACTCCACTTGGTAGCAATGTGGCGGTATGACTCCTACGCGCAGTGTTCATGCTTGTGGTTACTGTGAATACGGCGGTCGCGGGTTTATAAAGTTCCGCGCTGGAAAGCACAGTACCGTTGTCGTCGCCACCCGTGATGAGGACTAGGCCATTGTACAACAGGGTCGCGACGTGACTTTCCCTAGCCGTGTGCAAACTTCCTGTTGTCGTGAAGGTTCCGCTTGAAGGGTTATATAGCTCTGCGCTAGTAGTATCGCTGCCGCTGGTGTTTCGTCCCGCCGCGATCAGGACCATACCGTTCTGTAGTAATGTCGCTGTATGGAGATCTCGCCCGGTATTGAGACTTCCGGTTACCGTGAAAGTGCCTGTCGAAGGATTGTACAGCTCGGCGCTGGTGATATTTCCCGTGCTGTTATGGCCTCCGGCAATCAAGACCATTCCATTTTGCAATAGTGTTGCTGTATGCAGTTCGCGCGCGGTATGCAAACTTCCTGTGACGCTGAATGTTCCGGTCGAAGAGTTGTACAACTCTGCGCTCGTAAGATAGGTCTTTGTACTGTAGTTGTAGCCTCCAACGATCAAAACCTCGCCGTTTTCGAGCAGCGTAGCGGTTTGACCGTCACGGCCAGTGTGCAAACTTCCCGTTGCCGAAAACGTCTCAGTTGAGGGGTTATAAAGCTCCGCAGTGGCGACGCCTAACCCAGCAGGGCCATCTCCTCCAGCGAACAGGACCTCTCCGTTGTTCAACAATGTCGCCGGGTAATAACCGCCTGCGCTTACAAAACTTCCGGCGGTAGTCATGAAGGCTCCGGAATCGTATAGTTCTCCGTTAGTGACATAACCGCTGCTATTTGAGCCACCGGCCACGAGCACTAAGCCGTCGTCCAGCAGAGTCGCACTTTGGCCGTACCGAGCGTAATTCATATTCCCTGTGTAAGTGAAAGTAGGCGGGCTCGTCGAGGAGGTCTCTGCGAAATTCACGAGATTAGTAGCGTTGACGCTCCCTAGACCACTTGCAAAGTCCCAGCCGAGCGAAGTCTCAGCCGAGTAAGCGGGGGCGTACGACGAACTGGTAGTTGAAAGTACGCCGTAAGTTCCTGACGGGAGGTAGCAATCATTTGTGGTTACCGACGTACTGCACGGCACGTCCATGTCGCCTTGGGTCACGTCATAAAAAATGCAAGAACTAGCCACGCCATTACCCTTGCTAGATTCGCACGGTGTGTTACCGTTCGAACCGTACTCGCTTGCGGCAGCCCCGTAGTAAAGATAGTTCGGATTGCCCCAACGAGTGGAGGTGCGTTGATTGATAAGAGCTTGAATACCGGCCATGATTGGAGACGCGAAGGAGGTTCCGCCCGCTTCCGACCAGCTACTCGGAGAACCCGTACAAGCGTGTCCGCCAGCAGCCGTATCCGACCAACAAAAAATATAGAAGTGATTCCAGCTCCCGTTGGAAGCAAACAGCGACACGTCTGGCAGATCGCGGACTTTATCCTGCGAATTCCCGTACACGAACTGCCATGCGGGCTTCGCATAACCTTGGCACGTACCGCTCACGACACCTCCAGTGGAGGGTGCACCGGTTGCACAGCCACTGGGTCCGCCGCTGCCAGCGCCGAAAGTACCTAGCCCTTTAGTATTACAAACGCCGGTTGAGCCGTATGTCGGGATGCCGCCGTAAAAGAAATTCGAAAGCAGTGTGCTTCCGCAAGAGTCGTTCCACGGAATTTCGGGAATATACGAAAGTGCGGAGCCGTATGCAGAGCCATTCGTCGAACTCCAATAGGTGCTGGCCTGACCGAAATAAGTGTCCTCGAAATCTGTTCCACCAACGGCCACATTGTATGGGGTTGAAGCGAATCCATTCACGGTGATGCCGTGTTCGGCATAAGAATTACGTGTGTCGCAGACTGCTGCTCCCCAGTCCCCAGCCGCCACAAATACCGAGACTCCTTCAGTCACTGCTTGCTGATATGCGGAATTGTATGCTGCGTTACCAGTAGCACCAAGGTCAGGCTCGCAGCTCGCATAGCTGATACTAATGATCGGAGGTGGCGATCCGCTCTCGTTCAGAAGATTTTGAAGGGCAATCAGGCCTCCAAATGTGGTGGCCGTGTCCGTACAGGAGGCAAGCTCAATGGCCGCGCTGGGTGCCGAGGCACTCGAATATTCTGCGTCGAGTATCGCTTCGTCGTCATATCCTAATACAACTCCTGGATCGGTACAATTGTTTGGTCCGCTCGGCGGCGCAGGATGAATTTGTGTGAAGCTGCCAGAGGTGTAACCGGAGAGGCCGAATGTTGAACGAAACGTGCTCCAGTCCGATGTGCTGTAAACATCCGTATCCTCGATAACGACTATTGTTTGACCTTGACCCGAATACCCCGCTGAGAAAAGCGGATTGAAGTTGTAAATAGTTGCCAAGTCGGGCGGCACGACCGCGTAAACTCCGCCACCCAAGGTGTAACTTGGATGGGCCATAATGTGTGTCGGCTGCGGTCGGAAATCATTCAAAGATACAATGCCGACAACCGCAGGCGCTAGCGCGGCGGGTATTCGCGGATCACTCATATTGGCGATATGCATCATTCCATGCGCCGCGATGAAGTGAATTTCGGTATGAAAAGCTTCTCTGACTTGCCCGGCGGTTCCCGAGAAATCGATCGACGTCCGATTTGCGTAAACTACGTTGATCTGAAATCCGTGAGATTGCAGCCATTTTGTGATTTGCTCGATATCTTCTTGCGCCAAGCCAAACTTCTTTCCGAACTCCGGAGCCGTGATCCAGTTGTGAAAAGATTCCGAATTGGAATCGTGTATTTGCCCGATCAGATTGTCGAGTGCGCTCTCCAGTTCTGGCGGGCGGCGTAACTGCAGGAGCATATGCTCCATTGGCATCGTATCGGTGACGCGCCCGCGATCATTCGCAGCCGTAGCTTCGGGTCTAGTGTTGCCTGCAAGAGTAACGAGCTTGCTCTCGTCGATTGATTGTGTGATAAGCCGTCTCGTAGGTTGGGATTGCATTTGTGCTTGTGTGGATATAGCTAAAAACAAAAAGAAATTTAGAAAGAACATCCAACCGCGGAATGTGCTACGCATGGTTCCCTCCCATTACAAATCACATTTGCACATGCTTCTAGTCTTTAGCATATGACTTGTCAAGCAGAATATATACTTAGTACGAAAGTACCCTAGTACTTACGTACCATACAGAATCTAGATATCCAGGAGATGCAGCGGTTGGCCTCGGTTTACGGACTCGATTATACTGAGTCCTTCTTATCAGGACCCGTTGAGCTGCTATATGATGAGGATTGAGCGAGCCTGCATAATCTTCGCGCTCTCTTTAACTGTCGCACTGACTTTGCTTGGATGCAGTTCAAGCACCGGCACGGCGCCCTGTACTTCCTGTGGGGGCAGCGCTCCTCCGAATTTCCTCGAAGTACTGTATGGTTTCCCCAGCGACGCTCTCTTTAGCACTTATGTAACCTGTATTATCGATATCAGTGCAGGCGGATTCAGTACTACATCATATGGATCATCGCCTCTGCTCATCAGCACCGGCATGGCCACAGTCAACTCTCAGTTTCTATACATTTCCCGCACCACCGCGACTGGCTCTCAGATCTTTGGCTATTTGATCAACCAGACCGATGGCACACTCATGGCACTGACAGGATCACCATTCTTTTTTGGGCCTAACCTTTCTTTCTTTGGTCTGGTGGCGACACCGAATGGCCGGTTTCTCTACGTACCGGATGTCAACCAGATTGACGCGCTTGGCGTGGATACTACGACCGGTGTTCCCACCGTAATTCCTAGTTCACCTTTTGCAGCGGCAGGCGACGAACAATTAGTCGTCGATCCCTCCGGCCAGTTCCTCTACGCCTCTGACGGCGAATCTCCGGGCGGTATTCTGGCTTTTGCTGTTGGCCCGACCGGGGCGCTGACTCCGGTGTCCGGATCGCCGTTCGCTATTCCCAATCAGAGTGTTGCGAACAGCGAGCCGTATGGCATTGTGGACACCGGCCAATTTGTCTATGCCGCCCTGCTCGGCTCTAGCCAGATCGCGGCATTCTCTATCGACAGCAGTACGGGCGCGCTTACTCCCGTGCCAGGTTCCCCTTTCCCATCAACTGGAGTCCTTCCGGCCATCCTGACATTTACGGGCAAGTTCCTGTACGTCATAAACGCGACCGATGGCAGCATTTCCGGCTACACCATCAACCCCGCTAGCGGGGCGCTCACGCCAATTCCCGGCTCTCCCTTCGGGTCGGAGAACACGTACTTTGTGATCGACGCTTCCGGGAAATATTTGTACGTCAGCCAGTCCTCCGCTATTCTGAGCTGGAATATCAATCCCACCACCGGCGTGCTCACCCCGGGAGCAGAGGACTTCTCCTATGATGGCGAGGGAAGTCTTTGGCTGACAATCGTGCAGTTGCCTTTGCCGACCGCACAGTAGATAGTGGCGCACTCATCGCAAGCATTAAAGCAAATGACTTCATCCGCACTGAGACAGGTTAGCTTTTGCCGTTTTTCTCCGTTTAATGTAATCAATAACATACGAATCTTTTCACTCTTAGTTCGATCGAAACTCGCCGTCCAAACAGGTCGCAGAATGTCGCTCAAAGGACATACCCTCCGCCAATCGACGCCCTATTGACGTTCTGATAAAAGCCGAATAACGTAATTGCGGAATTAACCCGCGTGTTTTGCGTCTTCAGGGAAACAGTTCGCCAGCGGGTAACTTCAGGGCACGGCATTGCGGATACAGATCTCGAAATGGTGCCTGACGCTTTTGCTTTTTGTGTTCTCTCTTCTTGCGCTCGCTATTGTGCCCTCCAGAAAATATTTGTCGCTGTACCTCCCAAGAACATCCACCGCCGGAATCCCCACCGAGCCCCGCACGCAGGATCATAAGACCTTGAGCAGCCCTCAACTTTTGCTCGCGGAAGCGAACCGCCTGTCTTGGGTATTCAACTGGCCCAAGGCCGAACCTCTGTACGCCAGCGCGGAGGAGTTATTTACGAAGAACGGAGACCGGAGAAACCAGATTTATGCGCGCGTCGGACGCATTCGGGCACAATCTGAAACCATGTCGTATATAGATGTCTCGGAGATGATCGGTAAGGAGCTCGATGATCCTGTTGTAAAAAGCGATCCCGAATTAAAACTCTGGTGTCTCGCCCAGAAGGGCTACACCGATATAGAAATCAGTCCGGCGGCTACGAAATGGGATTGGATCGAAGCACGGAAGATTGCAAAGGGTCTAGGAGAAGCCCAATGGGAGGCACGCGCAAACGCCGAACTCGGCATCATTGCATTCCTGCAAGGCGAAAGTGGGCACGCTGCAAAGTTGGTTGGTGACGCGCTTCTTTCCGCGATGGCGAGTGGGGACACGGGCGGTCAGGTCCGATCCCTCGAAATGCTGGGCAATGGCTTCAATACAGTTCAACGATATGCGGAGGCCCTTGCGTTCTTTGACCGGGCAATTAAGGTTGCCACGAACACGCCGGATGCGGGATTTCCGTATATGGCGTTCGAAGGTAAGGCGCAAGCCTTGGTCGGGCAGGACAAACTCCGAGAAGCAAGGGATACGCTTAATCAAGCATTGGCGATTGCGAAAACGAACGACAAATTCGGCCATCAGTCACAAATATTCATCCAACTTGGAGAATTGGATCTCCAGACCGCAAACCGAGACGAGGCGACAGCATATCTGGACGAAGCAGGCCAACTCGGATGGACGCATGCGTTCTATCGCATGGCGGATCAAGCCTTCTCTGATCTCACCAACATTTACTCCGCAGACGGAGACCTGAAATCCGCCGAGCGATATGCTTCCTTGGGGTTGGACGCCAGTCGGCGCGTCGGGGATCGCTATTTCATGCCGCGCGACCTTACTGTGCTCGCTGACCTAAAGGCGCGCGAAGGTCATGTCGCCGAGGCCAACGCATTGTATGAACAAGCGGAACAGGTGATTGACGGGATGCTGGTCAATGCCGACGAAACCTATTGGAGCAGCTCTCTGGCAGGTGCGATGGGCGACACGTACTTGCATCATTTCGAACTCATCGCACGCAGTGGAAACGTAAGACGAGCACTGGATATTTTGGAACGCGTACGGGGGAGGACGGCAGCAGCTCTGCTGGAAGACAGGGTGTCGTTTAGCAATGACCAATCGTCCGCCGTGCAACCGCTGGCGTCGACCGTCTCCGACCTTCAACTTCGTCTAATGCGCTCGAACAGCACCACGGAGCGCCGGGATTTGAACAATCGGCTCATCGAATACGAACGTCGCTTGGATTGGACACGGAACGATCAGGATGCGTCGCGGCATGAATGGCTTGAAAAGCCTGCATCCCTGAAATCAATTCAGGCCGTCCTCCACCCGAACGAGCTTGCGCTCGAGTATGTGCTGGACGAGCCCCACGCGTTCTGTGTTTGGATTTCAAAGGAACATGCTGGTCTGACCGTGCTGCCAGCTGGAAAACAGGCGATTCGCAGCCTAACGCAAACGTACCTCACCAGCATTCGGACGAAACACGATAATGTTGGCGTTGCCAAGAGTCTTTACTCGGTTCTCTTGCAGCCTGTGACCCAAACAGCCACACACGACACTTTGATTGTCGTTCCTGACGGCATTCTGTATTTTCTCCCCTTTGACACGCTCCGTGACCCCGATGGTTCCTTCTTGGCAGAGTCGCGAACCGTCAGCTATGTTCCGGCAATGACGGTTCTGAATGTTTTGAGAACCAGAAGCGACCATGAGAAGCCGCAGCATTCCTTCCTCGGTGTGGGAGATGTTCCATATCAGGATCAGGGCGACGTGTCGCGCGAACTACCGAAGCCCGAAGGGATTGAGAAGACAATCGTGCGCGATTTTTCCGATACGCTAGGGACTCCGCTGCACGATCTCCCGCAGACTCGCGCGGAGGTTCTCAGCGCCAACAACATTCTCGGCAATAAAGGCATCGTTCTCCTCGGCTCTCAGGCGACTCAGGCCACATTTGAATCTGAGCCTCTCGCGGACTTCCGCATCGTTCACCTTGCGGTGCACGGATTCGCCGACAGCCGTTTCCCCGAACGATCAGGATTGGTGTTGGGGATAGACCCTGCTTCTCACGATAATGGCCTTCTGCAGGTTCCTGACATTATGCGCCTCCACTTCAATGCTGACCTGATAACACTCTCTGCCTGTGATACCGGTGTGGGTAAAATCGAAGGCGAGGAAGGAATCACCAATCTTGCTGAGGCATTCTTGGTGAGTGGCGCGAAGGCGGTCGTCGCCAGCTTGTGGAGCGCAGACGACACATTCACATCAGACTTGATGAAACGCTTCTATACTCACTTGGCACAAGGCGACGATAAAGCGACGGCTCTACGTGAAGCGAAAATGGATTTGTTGACGAAATACGGGGATCAGGTTTCGCCTTATTATTGGGGTGCGTTCGTGCTGATAGGAGACGGCGGATCGCCGATTCCACTGCACTAGCCATGACTCTCGACACCAGGGCGCGAGAAAAAATCTATGCACGGGTGTGCGAGCTTGTAGAGCGAAAGCATTTCGATCCCGGAATGAACGGGGCCAACTGGCAGGAATTGTCCGAAAGTCGGAAGGACAAAATCCTGCGGAGTAGCACCGATGAAGAGTTTGAAAAACAGATACAAGAACTGCTAAACGAACTAAAGACGAGCCACACTGGGTTTCGGCATTCCAAGAGCCGCAACATTCCCGGACGCCATGCCATTGCCGCCACCTTCATGCGGTGCAATTTCGACGGTGAGCAACGCTGGATGTTCCAGGATGTTCACGAAGGCGGCCCAGCGCACCTCGCAGGCTTGCGTCCGGGTGACATACTGCTTCAGGTCCGAAATCGAGAATTGAAGCCGCCCGAGCCGCCGATTTTCCCACTGGGAGACGATTCCCAGTATGTAGTGCAAAAGCCAGACGGCAAGCGCGTCATCGGGACCCTGAAGGTGCCGTCGCCGCGGTCGAAGAGTCGTCCTGTGATCGTTCCCAAAGCAGTCCTCTGCTCGCAGTTACCCGACGGCATCGGTTGGTTGAAAGTGACTATGTTTCCCGGTGCGGTTGGAATTGATCTTGCGCACATGCTGGACGCGGCCTTCGCTCACCTTCGAGATTCCGACCGGCTGATTGTCGATCTTCGCGGGAACACTGGAGGAGGAATTGGTGCATTGCGGCTAATGAGTTATCTAACTCTCGGAAAGAATGAGGTTGGATACAGCCTCACGCGCGCGCGTAAAGAGAAGGGATATGCACGCGAGAAGTTGCCGAGATTTGGCCGAATACCTTCGCATAAGCCGACTCTTTTATGGCTGGCGCTGCGATACGGCTTCATCGACAAGTCGATTCTCGTGGTAACCGAGGGTCTCGGTGCGCAGCGATTCCACGGCCGCGTCGTGATCCTCGTAAACGAGCACACATCCAGTGCGGGAGAAATGGTTGCCGCGTTTGCGGAGGAGAACCGATTGGCCACGATTGTCGGCACAAAAACACCAGGGCGGCTATTGAGCGGACGAACGTTTCAGGCCGGTTCGGGTTACATTCTGGGCTTGCCCGTCGCCGCGTATCTCACGTGGCAGGGACGAATGATCGAAGGCAAAGGGGTACCGCCGGACGTTCCTGTTGAATTGGCAGCCGACGAGCTCATTGCGGGCGCAGATACCCAAATGCAAAAAGCACTGGCCGTGGTAAAAGGCATGTAGCTGTCGTCTTGCTCCTCGTGGGGGTGGAGGTAGGAAATGGGCACGCTCTGGCAAGACCTGCGATACGGGCTGAGGATGCTGGCGAAGGCGCCGGGGTTCACTGCGGTAGCAGTGCTGACGCTGGCGCTGGGCATTGGCGCGAACACTGCGATTTTCAGCGCCGTCAACGGGATTTTGCTCAAGCCGCTGCCGTATGCGGATGCGGTGCAGCTTGTCGGGATCACGAGCCTCAAAGTGGCCGGAAATGCGGGACTCTCGACCGGCGTCGCTACGGCTACAGCGAGGGACGTTGAAAGGCAGTGCCCAGCGATCGAGCAACTTGCTGCCTCCGACAACACGTTCTACACGTTCACCGGTCAGGCGACGCCAGAAATGCTCGTCGGCGCAAAAGTACCGGGAAATTTCTTCACACTTTTGGGTGTAAGGCCGCTTCTCGGGCGGCCAATACTTTCGTCGGACACGGTGGCAGGAAACAGCGACGTGGTCGTATTGAGCTATGCGGTGTGGAAGGAACTGCTCGGTGGAGACCAGGGATGGCTTGGGAGAAAGATCACGCTGAACGGCAAACAGTACACCGTGATTGGCGTGATGCCGCCGCAATTTGATTTAGGCATTCGCGGGCGTGGGGTGTGGATGCCGCGCGTGCCGGTGCCGGACGATGCAACCGATCGAGAATCGCGCATGGAGGACGTTGTGGCGCGACTGAAGCCGGGCGCGACCGTCGCAGAAGTACAGGCGCAACTAAACACCCTGAGCGCGCGACTGGCCGCGGCGTATCCCAAGACGGATGCAGGCTGGAAGCTGAATGCGGCAGGAGTGAAGGAAAGCGAGGTCGGTTCCGTAGGCGAAGAATTGCTGCTTCTGTTGGGCGCGGTAGGATTTGTGCTGCTGATCGCGTGCGTGAACGTTAGCGGGTTATTGCTTGGGCGCGCCTGGGCGCGCCAGAAGGAAGTTGCCATTCGTGAGGCACTCGGTGCGTCGCGATTGCGGATCGTTCGCCAATTCCTGGCGGAAAGCGTGCTGCTGGCACTGGCGGGCGGTGCTCTGGGACTCTTGTTTTCCGTGTGGGGGATTCATTTGCTGCGCGCGACGGCGCCACCAGACACGCCGCGAGTCAACGAAGTCAGTCTGAACGCGATGGTGCTGTGGTTTACGTTGGGGGTGTCGCTCGCGGCTGGAATTCTCTTCGGACTGGCGCCTGCGATGCAGGCTTCTGCGCGGCGCATTGGGAGCGCATTGAAGGAGAACTTGGGCGGCTCGCCCGGAGGATTTTCTGGCTACCGTTCGAGGAGGCTTCGCAGCGTGCTGGTCGTCGTCGAAGTGGCGCTGGCGGTGATTCTTGTTGTGGGAGCGACGCTCGTTGCGCGCAGTTTCGAGAAACTCTCCAACGTAGACTTGGGCTTTCGGACTGACCATCTGCTGACGATGACGGTGAATTTCAGCAAAGCGGTCTGCGACCAAGAGAGCAAGAACAGCGCGACACAGTGCCGACTGGCGGACAATAATGTTCTCGCTCGCGTGAAAGCGCTGCCGGCTGTGGAGAATGTCGCGGAAGTGTCGAACGTACCGCTCGCAGGAGTCTCCCCAGCCATGACCCTCAGCGTGGAAGGTCAGAGTCAGGAGCTTGGGTTTTCCAACGGTGTGCCAGTGTTGTATCGGATTGTGACTCCTGAATTTTTTCCCGCCCTCGGAATTCGGTTCCTGAAAGGGAGAGCCTTTGCTGATGCCGACGCGGAAGGCGCAGAGCGTGTGGCCATCGTCAATCAGACCTTTGCGAAGAAGTATTTGTCTGGCAAACCCCTCGGAAAAAGAATCAGCCTGAACAAAGATAAAATCGGCCAGCCGGAATGGATGGACGTTGTCGGAGAAGTGAGCGACACGCAGGATTTTTCACTCGGAGGGTATACGTTTCCGGAGTTTTACGTGCCTCTCGCGCAGACGAGCGCGCCATTACAGTCAAACTTGATTGTGCGCACCGCGGGCAATCCGATGGCGATGGCTGCCGCGGTGAAACGCCAAGTCTGGAGTGTGGATAAAGACGCGCCCGTCACTCACTTAAGAACGATGGACCAAATTCTATCGAACGAGGTGGCGGAGCCGCGATTTCAAACGCTATTGCTGGGAGCGTTTGGCGCGCTCGGGCTGATTCTCGCTATGGTGGGGATTTACGGCGTGATTTCGTATGGCGTGACGCAGCGGACGCACGAGATTGGCGTGCGGATGGCGCTCGGCGCAGAGCCGCCAAATGTGCTACGCATGGTGATTCGCGAAGGAATGTTGCTGGCGGGAGCGGGAATCGTGATAGGAATTGGTGGAGCGCTGGCGTTGGGGCGCGTGTTGCAGAGTTTGCTGTTTGAGATTAAGCCGACCGACCCGGCGACGTTTGTGGGAGTGGCGACGGCGCTGCTGATTGTTGCGCTGGCCGCGTGTTGGATTCCGGCGCGGCGAGCCATGAAAGTCGAACCGATGGAAGCGTTGAGGTATGAATGACGCTATCCATTTACCGGAGAACCAACCGGTAGGAATTCCATTCTAAGCCGGTCTTGCGAACCTGCAGAACGTACGAGCCAGGCGTTAGCGATCGCCGCCCAAACGTGACTCGCAGCGAAGTTATGCCGTTTTCGAGTTCGGCCGTGCCACTTGCCGCCAGAACTACCTTCCCTGCGGGTGTGGCAACGCGGATTTCATAGGCACCTGCCGCACTGCCCAGTGGAAGCAAAATGGTTATGCGAGACGACCTACGGGCCATTTCCAGCGGCGGCAGATTTGGATTCGGCTCGACCCCGCGAGCGGCAGACCAATTCCTTAAATCCAATGTGGCGGTTTGGGCCGTTTGCGATTTGTTGTGCCACCGGACGAACGCCCATCCCCCAATCGATGCACAAACCAAGATGCTCGCCGCGATTGCAAGCAGCGTGCGTTTTCGACGAAGTTGGTACGCTTTCTGAAACTGAGAAAAATCCCGATAACATGGGCTGCAAGAACCGAGGTGATCGAGCCACTTCTCAGCCTGCGCCAGCGGCACACTATGAGACGCCATCCCTTTCAAGACGTTGGAGGGCGGGCATCCGACGCGTTCGGGATTCGGGAACTCTTCGAGCAGGCCCCGACCAAGGGCATCCAAGATGCGCCGTTCATCTTTCGCGGAATACCCCTGTGCTTTCAATTCGTGCCTTCTCTTTGCAAACTGTAGCTCTTTACCACAACAAAATAAACATCCAGGCGTCAGCCATGCCGTTTGAACTTCAACAGGCGAACGATGCTTTGTCGCGTCTTTTCAATTCCGTACTCGAACCTTTTCCGTGCTTGATCCTCCGTGCCCCCGAGCCGCGAAGAAATTTCCTTCCAGGAAAAGCCGTACTGTCGCGCCTGCCACACCTTCTTTGTCCAGGGGTCCATCCGGTCCGTAATCTGCTTGACGGTGATTGCTCGTTCGAGTTCCTCCGCCCACTCCCCGTTCTTGGCGGTTTCAATGCGCTCTAGATCGATCGACGAAACCAGCTCAATTGTTTCCGCGCGCTTTTGTTCGTGCAGAAGCACCCTCGTGAAGCGATGGCGAAACGCTCCGATCAGGTAGCTCTCTAAATCCAATATCGGAGGACGATGATCTGGATTGCGCTGGCGCGTTTTCGAGACAGAGCGGAGGAGTCGTTCCCACACCTGAACAGCAAACGCTGCCCCATCAGAGCCGAGTCGCGCCGCATTGAATTCTTTCTTAGCCTGGGCGAGGGCACGGGGCCACGCCGCGCGAGCCGCCGATAGCAGTTCCTCGTCCGGCGCGCCGGACGGCTCATTGTTTTGTTCGGAGGTCGGAAGCAGCACCCAATCGCCGTACGGGTCCGGTTTTTCCATTGGGCCTGGGGCACCTTGGGCGCTGAGGCGAATTATTGCACTCAGAGCGTGCCATTCAGTTACTGGGCGTGTCAATAGCAGCGAATGTAGTACCGAGACGCTGACTTACTGCCATGCGGAAGCCGCGGCGGTTGAGGCCTTTCCTCGCGCTGAACCGAACCGCGCAAATTGCGAGCTCTGTCAACACTGTACTCGAAAAGTTTTTTCTCCGTTTTTCCTCGCCGGATGTTCCTTATCTATATGAAGGCAGTCAGACGTTCTGGAGTTCTTATCATGAAGGAACATCTCAAGTGCAATTGCGCCATTTGCAGCGTCGAGCGATTTCTCTCCGTATCCGTTTGCGAATCTCCTGGCATCGACCGCTTCTCGAAACTAATCGCCAGTTCGCCGGTTCTCACCACATTCAACAACGCGTCCGCGCTCATTCATCATCTGCACGATCAAAAAGACGGTGAGTATCGCCCGCCCTCAGTCAGTGAAGTGCTGGGCGCTCTGATTCAAGCGGGGCCGGAGGCCAATGAAATTGAGATGAGTCAGTCTGTTTTGGTTCTTGCCTTCATGCCGGCCATCCATCGCACCTACCGGGAGACCTGCGCGTGGTTTCAGGAGATTCCTACCGATGACATCGCGCAGCAGATACTTCTATTTTTTCTCGAACTCGCCGCCTCCGCCCCGATTGGGCTTTTGAACGGCCAGCTATCGTTCGCACTCGCGCGCAGCCTGCGGCGAAACACGCTTCGCTGGGCCAGGCGCGAACAATCGATGCTTATGGACCGGGAGCGTTTTGCCGAAGAACGGGCAAGACAAGCCGAACCGCGTGAGGAGGCTCGCTTTGAATCGCTCTCGCTTTTGCGGGATTTTCTCGATTTTTGCGTGCGCATCGGAATTCTCTCGAAGTTTGAGCGCGATCTGCTCGTCAAAGTGAAATTGGATGGATTTATCGCGAAAGAGGTCTTAGACCGCCACACCGTGCTATCGCCGAAAGCCGTACACCTGCGGATACAAAGAATCATGAAGAAACTGCAAGATGCAGCATGGGAGTTTCCTTCTCCAAACGGCAATCCGTACTCCCTCCGAAATCAGAGCAGCCAGAAAAGAGAAAAAATCTTTCAAAAAGTATGAGCACTTTTTCTTTGAGCACTTCCACCGATTTTTTGGCTATAGGTAATAGTAGAAGGCAACTCTCGCTGGAATCCTCGCTCTCGCGGAGCAAAGCGAAAACGCAGCAGTTCTCCACAAAACTCATTGGAACTTGCTGATTCTCGCGACTTCACTGAAGGCGAATGGGCGAACTTGGAGTACCTGGAGCGGCTTCGCGGCAGCTCGCCGCAAATTCATCCTCCGGCTCCTCACTCTCCCATTTCGCCCGGCTAAGCCGGCGAGAGCTTGCCTTCGAATCCCGATGCGAGCCCGTTTCGCATCATCCGAAAGGAATTCGCCGGCAATGAAGAAAATCCTACGAAACAGATTTATTTTCCGCTGGCCCGCCATCAAGGGTTGGCTCCGTCGCGCATTCCCCCTCGTTTCGTTCTCGCTGATCTTCGCATCGGCGGCATTCGCCCAGGCCGCTGGTGGCTCACCGTGGGAGAACGCAGTCAGCGTTTTGATGCAGGCGTTCACGACCACCATCGCTCGTGGCCTCTCGCTCGTCTCGATTGTGGTCGCAGGATTGACTTTCGCTTTTGGTGAAGGCGGATCGAAGCGAATCCTTGCCGGTGTGCTGTTCGGCGTCGGCATGGCCATCGCCGCAGTCAATTTCATGGCTTGGCTGTTTCCCTGATTTTCGGTCTATCTCATCATGACACCCAAACGCAGGATCAACACCGTCTATCGCACGCTTCATCGCCCACTCACGATTCTTGGAGTGGAGCGAAAGCTCTTCTTCTTTGCCATGTGCATGGGCGCGGCGACCTTCAACATGCTTTCGAGCTTGCTGGGCGGCGTTTTGATGTTTCTGCTTCTCTATTTTGCCGCTCGCTGGGCCACCAACACTGACCCGCAGATTCTTCGCTTCCTGTTGTCAGCAGCGAAATTCAAGTCGCAGTACGACCCGGCCAAGTTCAGCCCGATCACGATTCGCAGAGCCTCGAATGCTTAATCTCAAAAAAGCCCTCAAGCCGTACTCCGAAACCGGGGCACTCAATGAACAAATCAACCTCTGCGGCTTCATTGACCCGCACGCCTTTCTCACGAAATCGGGTGATGTGGGCGTGTTCCTTCAGGTTCATGGTGTCGATTACGAGTGCCTGGACGGAAATTCGCTGGACACCCTCACGAAACGGCTCGAATCCGCCTTTCGGCTCTTCGACAGCAACTTCCGCATCTACCAATACCTCTTCAAGCGGAATCACGAAACGATACCGCACAAGAAGTACGCGAACCCCATCGTCAACACGGCCATCGAGAACCGCATCCGCTACTTTGAACAAAAGGCCGACAGCCTATACTCACTCCAAGTCTTTTATGTCGTCCTCTTCGAGCGCTTCCAGCACAAACAGGCCATTCTGAGGTCACTGGCCGAATTTCACAAAAATCCCTGGAGGGCGTTCGCGGAAATTCGGGCCGCCCTTTCAGCGCGCAAGCAGGTCGCGTTGCTCGACACGGAACTGTCGAAGGCGCTCGCCACGCTCAATCAGAAGGTGAAGAGCTTTATTTTGCAGGTCAGCGACTTCGTACGGGTCGAACCCCTACCGAAGCAGGAAGCATTTCGAGTCATGAAACGAACGGTGAATTTCGCGCCCCTGAAGCTCGAACTTGCCCGGCTCAAGCACGATACGTTTCTCGACTACTATCTTTGCGAATCGCATCTCGAATGCCATCGCGGGCATTTGCGCCTCGACGACTACTACGTCAAGGTTCTGACCCTCAAGGAACCTTCGGCGCAGAGCTTCCCGCTGATTTTCAAAAGCCTACTCGAAGTACAAGCGAACTTCCACATCGTCACTGAATGGAAGAAGGAAGATTCCGGCAAGACCCGTAAGGCGATCCAGTCCAAGCGCCGCCACTTCCACAACACCAAGCGGTCGCTCATGAGCCACCTGAACGTTTCCGACGCTCCCTCAACTGACGTTCTTGTGGACGACTCGAAGGAAGCCCAGGTCCGTGAATTAGGCGAGAGCATCAAGCAGCTTGAAATTGAGGGAAACTATTTTGGGCATTTCTCGCTGAGCGTTGTCATCTACGACCTCGATCCGGCCAAAGTGGACACCGCCTGCGCCGAGTTCTACAAAGTCTTCAGCGTCCACGACGCGCAGCTTTACGAAGAGAAATACAACCTGCTAAACGCGTTCTTGGCGACCGTACCGGGCGGCTCTGCCTTCAATCTCCGCTCCATGTATTTGCTCAACACGAATTACGCGGACTATTCGTTTCTCTTCACACTCCACTGTGGCGAGCCTCAGAATGCACACCTCCGGGAGGAGTATCTCGCTGTCCTCGAAACGAACCACAACACACCGTACTTCCTGAATCTCCATCACCGCGATGTGGCGCACACGATGATTCTGGGACGCACGGGATCAGGCAAATCGTTCCTCCTGAACTTCCTCATCACCAACATGCAGAAGTACGACCCGTACACTTTCATCTTCGACTTGGGCGGCAGCTTCGAGAGCCTCACGCGGCTCTTTGGCGGGACGTACGTCCGCGTCGGCCTTAATTCGCCCGGCTTCAAGGTCAATCCGTTTTCCGTTCCACCGACGAAAGAGAATCTCGACTTTCTCGCCCTCTTTCTCAAAGTTCTGATTCAGGGCTCCTCCTCGCCGCTAGAGTTTACGCCCGCCGAGGAGCGCGACCTCTATCACCAGATCGAGAATCTCTACGAAATCGAGCCAAGCCTTCGCACGCTCACCGTCCTGTCGAATACACTTGATCGCCGTCTCGCCGACCGCCTCGCCAAGTGGACCACAGGCGGGCAGTTCGATTTCGTCTTCGACAATGCCGAAGACACGATCACCTTTTCCCGTTTCGAATGCTTCGATTTTCAGGGGATGAACCAATACCCGGAGGTTCTGGAGCCGTTGCTCTTCTACATCCTGCATCGCGCGAACGCCGTCATCTGCGATCCGGAGATCAGCCACATCTTCAAAGCGTTCTTCATTGACGAGGCTTGGCTGTTCCTGAGGAACCCCATCATCAGGAACTACATCATCGAGGCGCTGAAGACGTGGCGGAAACAGAACGCCGCGATGATTCTCTCGACGCAATCGCTCGACGAGCTTCGCCGGTCGGAAATCCTCGACATCATCATCGAAAGCTGCCCGACGAAAATCTTTCTCGCCAATCCGGACATGGACCGGGATCTATACCGCCGCCAGTTCAATTTGAACGACACCGAGATCGAGCTTATTTCGACACTCCGGCCCAAGCGGCAGCTCCTCATCAAGACACCGGAACTTGCGAAAGTTGCCAATCTCGAAGTGGACGCGAAGAGCTATTGGCTTTACACGAACGATCCGTTCGACAACCAAAAGCGGCGAGAAGCGTTTGAGACCTATGGCTTTGAAAAGGGGCTTGAAGCATTGGCCGGGGGGCAGCCGTGAGGGCCTACTTGGTAGTATTTTCGACCGGACTCTTCTTGCCTCTCCGAACTCCTCGTCAACTCGAAAGGATGTCCACCGGGATCGCCAGTCGCTGGCTTATCCATTTCTCGGCCTGCAAACGCCCTTGGGGCGATCGGCACTACAAGCATCCCTGAAGCCATTTGTAAACGGTAACGGCCTTCAAAACATCAGAATCGCGGAAGTCCAACGACTCGCGAGGTCCACTCGTTGCAAATTCAAACGCGATGTAGACGTCCTGCTCGCTGCAATACCAGGGAGCCGATTCTCTGCCGATTCGCACGAGATCAAGGGGGACAGATGCCCGCTGTCCGTCAATGGGACCCCAGATTTGCTGGAAGGCTAGGCCCCTGCTTCTCAGTTGGGTTTCGACCTCCTTGCGCATCATTCCAGGTCTGAAGATTGCTGAATACGATTGGAGGGCCGTCTGATACGCAATTTCACGATTGTGCTGTATCCGTTGTTCCCAGACATGCCGAACGACGAGACAGACGACGAGAACAGCGACGACTAGACCGACGATCAGTAGGAGCCTTCGCTTCATGTTGTTAATGGTTTCTCAAAGAAAACAACAGCCACACGGATGTGGCGACGAACATGGCCCCATAGGTTATGAGGTTGGCATTGCGAACCGAGGTTCGGACATGAGGATACGCTAGGTTGGATGGTCCCCCTTCTGGCATCCCGACCATGAACCTCATGACGAGATATTCCAACGCGTAAGAGGCGAAAAAGAAAGGCACCAAGAGAACAAGCGTAGCCGCTGGGATCAACCAGGCGTTTTTTCCTTCGACCGGTGCAATCCACGCCGAACTGAAAAAAAAGAAACTTACGTTCGCGATGGGACTATGCCAATTTTGAATTGCCTGGCTCTTGTCCACGACCCCCATAGTTCCGAATTCCGCCGCAAGCATGATTGCCCATGCGAGAGGAACTCCGACTATCGTGGAGGCCAAATTAGAGACAGCATTGCTTTTCATAGCTTGCCACGTTGACAGCCCTAACCATTTTTTACACAGAAGGCCCTCGACGACGATCACAGGAATGAGCAGCGTGACCATCGCAGGAAACGTCAGGAAGATCATCGGGATGCCAGCGTCGGCGAGCATCGGCACTATCGTCGAAGGGTCTCGCATCTCACAGTCAATCCTACCCAACAACGCCGCGTAATGGGCAGCGCAACTAGACTGGCTTTACTCACTTGGTAACACCTAAGTTCAGCTAAAGAGCACCTGCGAACCGAGGGTCTCGATTCTCAAAAGGAGCACACAATGAAAGCTATATCCATCTTCAAAAGGCAGCACCTTTTCAGATTGTTGGCGGGAGCCGTTCTGGGATTGCTCGCCTTGAGCCAAATCCCGGCCCGGGCTGCGACGGGCGCGGCTCGCATCGTGAAGTACGGCCAGGACGACATTGTCACCGTCCACGCCAAACTGCGCTACTCAACGCTCATTGTTCTTCCCGAAAACGAGGAAATTCTCGACTTCACGACTGGCGACAAGGACTTCTGGATCATCAATGGAGCGCACAACCTCTGCTACATCCATCCCGCACAGGCCGGCATTCGCAGCAACCTAAACCTCATCACCGCCAGCGGCCATGTCTATTCGTTCCTTCTTGAGGAAATCAGCAACGAGCCGAACGTCGAGCCGGACCTTAAAATCTTCATCGAACCAAAAGAGCAATCCGGCATCGGCACCGACGCTTTTGCACGGAACTATGTGCCTGCCAGCGAAGCAGAAGCTTATCAACGGGAAGTCCAGACCGTTCGGGACCAAGCGAATGCCCAGGTTCAAGCTGCTCAAGCGAGCGCCAAACAGCAGATTGAAAAATTCCGGTCTGAATATGCGACGAAGCTTCAATTCGACTATCAGTTCGACCGGAAAGCGAGCGGCGAGCCGTTTCTCGTCTCCGCGATCTTTCACGACGACCGCTTCACCTACGTCAAGTGCGCCGCTTCTGAGAAACCGGCGATTTACGAAATCAAAGACGGCAAGCCGAACCTCATCAACTTCGATTTGGAGAACGGCGTCTACATCATCCCGAAGATTGTGAACGCGGGCTATCTGGCGATTGGCAAGAAGAAGGTCGCGTTCACGCGGCATCAGCAGTAGGCCGAGCGGCCAACCTCATTGCGACGAAAGAGAGAACCGATATGACCGAACAAACTACCTCGCCAGCCGCTTCACCAATTCAAGACAAGGCACCCAAGCCGCCCGGCCTGATGCCGAAGAATGTTCAAGCGTGGGTGATGCTCAGCCTCGCCTTGCTGATGGTCGTAATCATGTGGCTCACAGGCGGGAAGAAGGCGCAGACCGCCCCGAAGTCGAGCGTTGCCACCTTCCAACCGCCCGCGCCGACCGAAGTAAACGAAGCGCAGATCGCCGCCCTTCAGAACCGGATTCAGGAGTTGCAACGAGAACAGCAAACCGCCATCACACAGCAGAACAAATTCGTTGGCTCGCTCCAGTCCGGGCCGCAGCCCGCCACTTCCGCTCAGATCACAGGTGAGGCTCCTCAGCCATCGCCGCCCGATCCGGTTCAAGAGGAAAGGAAGCGGCGAGCCTACGTGTCATTGTTCTCCTCGAACGTCGCCCTGAGCTACCGCAAGGAGCTCGCACCGTCACAGCAACCTTCACCCGCTCAGCCTCAGAACGAAACAACGGGACTGCCCAATCTCCCAACGCAACCTCTCGACATCAACCAACTCGCTCAGATCCTCGGCCAGATACCACCTCAGCCACCTTTGGCAGGAGTCTCAACAGCCGCCCCTCAGCCGCGCAATCGACAGTCGGGAAATACAACGGCAGAAAAAGAAGAAAAGCGCGCACGGGAAACCTCTTCCACTTCAAACCCGCTCGACGCTGCAAGCGGCAAAACCTACGTTCTCTTCGAGGGTACGATCCTCGAAACCGTCCTCTTGAATCGCCTCGACGGAGACTTCGCAGGTCCCATCGAATGCCTCGTTACCAGCGACATCTATTCGCATGACCGTCAGCACCTTCTTATTCCTTCGGGCACGAAGGTTCTCGGGGAAGCCAAGCGAGTTGACACATTCGGCCAGACGCGACTCGCCGTCGCGTTTCACCGCCTGATCATGCCGGACGGGTACTCCGTCAGCCTCGACCAGTTCAAAGGGATGAATCAAATCGGCGACACGGGTTTACGCGACAAGGTGAACAACCACTACTTCAAAATCTTCGGCGCTTCGCTTGCCGTAGGCGCAATCGGCGGCATCGCCGAAGCAGGTTCAGGCGGCGTTCTAACCCAATCCGGCACACAGAGTATTCAGCAAGGCGTGGGCGAGAGCATGGGCCAAACCTCGCAGCGCATCCTCGACAAGTTCCTGAACATTCTGCCGACCGTCACGATTCGCGAAGGCCACCGCGTGAAGATTTATCTCTCCGGCGACGTCGCGCTTCCCGATTACGCAAACCACAAGATGCCCGCTGACTTCTAGCCCAAAGCGGCGACCACAGAGATTCACGACCTCACGAAGGAGAACTCCCGATGAAAAGGAAAGTCCTCGCAGTCTTGCTCGTCATGGGATTGTGCGTCGGCACCGCCTCCGCGCAGTTCGGCTTTGGGATCGTCTACGACCCGACCAACTACGCCAATGCTGTGCTTCGCTACAGTCAACTCGTGCAGCAACTCAACCAACTCCGGCAAACCTACACCCAAATCATGCAGCAGTACAACCTTGCGGTTCAGATGGCTCGCAACATTCAAAACATGCCCGCGCGCTACCGCGCTCAGTTCTCCAACTGGCGGAACGTCGTTGCGCCCAACACCTACGGCAACACGGGAACGTGGGTCAACGGCATGAACACCGGGAGTGCGGGCGCGGTCAGTGCAGGCTACCAACAGGCGACGGTCCCGCTGCTCCAATACAACAGCCAGGAACTGACTGGAATGACGCCGGACGAACTCGACCGTGTGAGGTCGCAGTACGCTTCCGTCGAACTCGCTGATGGCGCGAACGTCACCTCGATGGCCACTATCGGCGCGATCCGCAACGACGCCCAAAACATCGAAAACCAGATGAACAACTTGGAACAGGACTCGCTCTCGAACAATCCGAATCTCAACACAGAAGTTTCCGTGTTGAACAAAATCAACGCCACCAACGTGCTCACCCTTCGCACGCTCCAGGATTCGAACAAGCTGTTGCTTTCGCTCCTAGAACAGAACGTCATCGCGGCAAAGCAACAGCGCGAGGCCACCGCGAACTCCATCAATGCGGAAATCGAGCGCCGTGCAACGCTGGCCGGCAACCTCGCCCAAGTCACCGGCACCGTCGGCAATTCGCTTCACAACTACCGAATGCCGTAAAGCCGAACCCACCGAAATCCCCGCAGCGTCGAAGGAGCCGCCCATGCAGACTGACTTCCTGCAGTTCATCTATCAGGCCATCAACAACATGCTTGCGCAAAATCTCGGCTTCTTCGACGCCATGGGCCAAAATCTCTTTCGCATGTTCGCGACAATCCTTGTAGCGTGGTTCGGCATCAAGATGGCTCTCTCCGCCGCCAGCGGCAATCACGTGCTCCATTTTGAAAAGCTCGCCAGCCTCATCCTGACCATCAGCTTCGGCTTCGGCATGGTCAACTATTACAATCGGCCCATCCCCGGCATTGGCTCAAGCTTCCACAACCTCATCACCGACGAATCCCAATTCCTTGCGAACAAGATCACGCAAAATCAATTGCAAACGGTGATTGATGGCGTGAGTGGCTTCGAGGCACGACTCGATTCGCCCACGTTTGGGGATTTCCTCGGGACCGCGATCTACGTCATCATTATTATTCTCCTTGCGGCAGCGCAAGCCGTCACGATTGTGGTTGTGGCCTTCGGCTTCATCGCTACGGCAGTGTGCGTCCTGGTGGGGCCGATCTTCATTCCGTTCTTCATCGTTCCGCAACTCGAATGGCTCTTCTGGGGATGGTTCAAGGCGTTCATCCAATACGCCTTCTACCAGGTTATTGCGGCTGCTGTCGTCTATATCATTGCCAACCTGCTTGTTGGAACCCTCCGGCTCCCACCGTCCGGGACACTCTCGACCGTCCAGCTTATGGCCTGGTTCCCCGTGCTGCTTATCACCTTCCTCGCCTCGATTTATGCGCTTCTGAAAATCCCGGTCCTGACGAACCACATCTTCAGTGGCGCTTCCGGCGGCTCTTCCGGCGCGCTCCTGGGGTTTCTCGCCGCTCGGCTAAAAGCGTAAGCCTGACCTACCAAATCGCAACAATTTCGGGAGCACTTCTGCCATGAGCAGCGACCTCAGTTTCCACGACGCAAAACGGCTCTACTTGGAGCAATACGGTGATCCGATGGTGACAAACACTTATCTCAAGATCGCGCTTGTCTTGCTGGCCCTGGTTGCTCTGGGCCTCGGTCTAATTGATCTGCGAACCATCCGCACATTCCAGAACTTCCGCCCGCTGGTAATCCGCATTGACCAACTGGGCCGGGCCGAAGCACTGAGCTACAGCAACTTTGAATACAAGCCGCAGGATGCGGAAGTGCGCTACTTCCTGGCGCAATTTTGCCAGCTCTATTACGGGCGCAATCGCTACACCATCAATGACGACTTCTCGAAATCGCTCTACTTCCTCGACGGCAAACTCGCCAGCGACATCATCGATGCGTACAAAAAGAGCGACATCATCAAGAGTTT
Source organism: Candidatus Acidiferrales bacterium (assembly GCA_049678505.1). Taxonomy (GTDB): domain Bacteria; phylum Acidobacteriota; class Terriglobia; order Acidiferrales; family UBA7541; genus DAHUXN01. Next base: position 8,530 of record JBAUEH010000058.1, on the reverse strand, counting down.
CCTCACCGATCCGTCCAAGCCCGAGACCGACATCGAAGTGAAGAACGTCGCCATCGAGGAACTCGAAAAGCCGCCCTATGGCGCCCGCGTCGATTTCTACATGGTCTACTACTCGCCTGCTGACCACAGCGAACTCAAGCGCACACTTTACACCGCCAATTTCATCTTCTTTTTCAGGACGCACGTGCCGAACGAACTCATTCCCATCAACCCGCTTGGCCTGACCATCACCTACTTCCGCGAAGACGAAGCTTTCAAGTAAACGCGTCACGAGATGCACTCTTTCGGAGGTTCACCTCATGGTTGCCAATGCTCTTCTCATCGCTATCGCCGCAATGTTGGCCATCGGCTTCACACTCATGGATCAGCTCAAGTTCTTCATACCGTTCAAGATTGTCATCTGGAGAGCCTATTCGACGTACATTCTCGCCTACGTCGCCGTTCTCTTCGTAAACGTGTTTGCAGCGGCCTTTGTTCTGAACCGCAAATTCTTTCTGAAGGACACAGGCCGAAAGCTCGCCCACTTGGACAAGCAATTCAACGTCGGGCAGAGCGATGTTTCCGCTGAAAATCTCGACCGAGAGTAAGACTCCATGTCCCGCTCCGACCAGCGTTCCAATTTCAGCGACCATCTCGACCCGAGACTGTACTCTCTCGAATCATCACGGAGAGACGGGCAAGAACCGGCGATGTCTTCCCTTGACAGAGGTAGCAGTTCAGAGGGGCTTTCTTCACCCTCTCATCAGAGAGAAAACGACACTCAACACAGACCTGTCGGTGAGCCTCGCACTCCGTACCGCGACCGCGAGCGCACCTACGCACTTCGGGCATCCGAGATTCACACACTCATTGAACTCGGAACGTTCCGCGCAGTAGACGCCGATGCTCTCGCTGAATTCGCCTACGACGGCAACCACGCTCGCATGGAGCAAGACCTGAAGAATCTGGCACGGCATTCTCTCATCGCCCGGCGAAACATCGAAGGGCCTCAAGCGGACAAAATGCAAATTCTTACGCTGACCAAGGCCGGTGAGCGTTTCCTATCGCGGCAGAATCTCGTGCCGAAGAACCGGCCCATTTACCACGGTTTCGTGAAGCCCAAGGAAGCTCGCCACGATGCCAGCCTCTACCGGGTCTATCAGAAGGTCGCACGCAAGATCGAGCGCGATGGCGGCAAGAACCTTCGCGTGGCGCTCGATTTTGAATTGAAGAAGAACGTCTATCGTGAGCTCGCAAACCTTCCAGATGACAAAGACCATCCCGAGAGGAAATCCGACATCGCCCAATCTCACGGTCTCCGCATCGTGAACGGCAGGATCACCGTACCCGATCTCCAACTCGAATACGAAACCCGCGAAGGCGACATGGCGCGCGTGAATATCGAGCTCGCCACGAAACATTACCGGCCTCGACAAATGGAAGCCAAAGCGCGTGCCGGATTCAGCCTCTATGCTTCCTCTCAGGATGTGGATCGATTGCGGCGTGTTCTAAACGAACGCGAACTCACGGCGGAGATACTCTCGATATGAACATCAAAGACACTCATCTCGACGCACTGAAAGAACTCGGCTACATGGAAGACGAAGCTCGCTTCCTCTATATCGCGGCCACGCATTCGGGATACTTCACCGTCAGCCAGTACCTATCGTTCGCCGGAATTCCCTCCGGGAAGCGCTCGTACAAGTTCACGAATAAGGTGTTCTCGAACCGGCATGCCAACCCGCGCGCTTACGCGCAGAATGCCCGCGTGTTCCATCTCTTTTCCCGAAAAATGTACGCACGGATCGGCAAAGAGAACATCCGCAACCGGCGCGACCATGAGTTCCAGTTCATGAGGACCCGGCTTATGGCTCTCGATTTCATCCTCGCGAATCAGGGCCACAACTACTTTGAGACCGAGCGAGACAAGGTGCAATACTTCACCGAAGGGCTGGGAATTGAAAAAAGCTTCTTGCCAACAAAGCTTTATCTGGGCACCAAAACCAGCTCCATTACTCCTCGTTATTTCGTCGACAAATTCCCGATGTTTTTCCCGGCTCGCGGCATCCCCTCTGTGGTCACCTTTTCTTATGTGGAACCGCAGGCGGAGAATCTTTCCGCGTTCGTGACCCACTTGCAGTCGTACTTGCCTCTATTCCGCAAGCTGGAACAATTCGGATTTCTGTTTATCTCTGCGAGCGACACGCTCTCGACGAAAGCGACGGAGATTTTTGGTGCCTTGGTAAAAGGCCCCTTGGAACAGCCGGCGGCGCTCGAACTGACACGTTATTTTCGCGTGCGCAAAGCGTGGGAAGAAAAGCGCTTTGCGGAACTCAAGAACGAAGACATAGAATTTCTAAGTGAGGCGACGGCCCGATTCAAATCAGAACAATGCCAGGAGTTGTATCGCTCATGGAAATCCGGCCACATAGCGGAAAGCGATATCGCATCCATCTTTGGCCACTCGAACGGCACTCGCCAGATCGCTTTTGAGACCTGCCTTGTGAAGCAGCAACCCTTTTTGCATCGAACCGCCATGCGAAAGGGGTGAAAGCGGTTCCGACGAGTGGTTTCACCCCGGTTTTAGCCACTCGTTTTCACCCAAGCGAGTAACGCAACCACCCCAAACGCCAGCAAGTTGCCAATCCAAATTCCAAACGAAAGGCCGCGGACAAAACACCGAGCTTGGGCGGGAGCGACCCTACGCTTGGGGGCTTTCAGCCGCCCAAGAAATTCGTGGGGTCGCTCCCGCCCGATGGCACAGATTCAGTGCCGGGTGTTTTGTCCGCGAAAACGAAAAATCCTCAAAGGCACGAAAGGAAGACTGACATGTCCATCATCAAGAAACCACCTGAGACAGTGAGCCGCGAGTTTCGCCTCGAAGAACCCGTCTCTCTGACGCTCGACCACTACGCCAAATTCATCGGCAGCACACCCGACCACGTCATCGCTTCTGCCCTTCGATTTGTGTTCTGGAAAGACCTGGACTTCAAACGCTGGCAGAAGGAACAGCGCAAACCCTCGCATCCGACCCCATCCACCGAGGTGAAAAAGGCATGATTCAGAGGCTCATCAATTCCAAGAATTTCGTGGCCTTTGTCCTGACCGCGTGCACGGGAATGATCCTCTATTTCAAATTCCCGTTCCCGGAGGAAAACATTTTCCTTCGATTCATGGCGATCCGCGCCCCAATCGTCTACCTCGGAGTCAAATGGTCCTACACCCTGTTTCTTTTTTCGACACCGTATATCGTCTATTCGATTCTGCTTTCGGGACTCTACATCTTCGCTCTCAAGGCCCACCGCAAAATCAGGGCAGGCCGCCTACCTCTATATCCAGACCCTCGCGCGAGAAAAGAACTGTTCCTCGTTGCCGGAGAGGTCCACAACCCACGAAAGCCGGGGCCATCGGAAACACCTCGCTGGCTCGTCATCCCGCAGCGCGGACTCTTCACCGGGACGGCCATCATCGGAGCGGTAGGCACTGGCAAGACCAGTTCCTGCATGTATCCGTTCGCCGAACAACTCATCGCGTATAGGGCGTCAGACCCCGAGAAAAAGATCGGCGGGCTGGTGCTCGAAGTGAAGGGCGATTTCTGCCACCAAGTGAACGAGATTCTGACGCGCCGTGACCGCGCCGAGGACTACATCGAAATCAGCCTCGATTCCGAGTACCGCTACAACCCATTGCACAACAACCTCGACGCTTATGCGCTGGCATACAGCATCGCTTCGCTACTGAATAACCTCTTTGGCAAGGGCAAGGAACCCTTCTGGCAGCAGGCCTACACGAACCTCGTGAAGTTCATCATCCTGCTTCACAAGATCGCCTACGATTACGTCACCCTTTTCGACGTGTACGAATGCGCGATTTCTCCCAATCTTCTGGATAAGCGGATTCAAGAGGCAGAACGCAAGATCGGTGGCACGCGATATCTGCTGATTTCTTCGGATGCCTTTCTTACTTACTCGAAAGACCTGAAGTCCTTCCAGTTCAACTTGGCCGCTTCAGATGGAGGCATGTACAAAGCGCAGGACTCCGAACTGCTCCGGGCTTTCCTAAGCGAAAAGGGCATCGAGTGGCAGTCGCAGACCGAGACTTTACCCAGCGACCCCGACGCCATGAAACGCGAGCAACTCGAAGCCGTCAAACGCTGGTTCCTCAATGACTGGCGGCGGATCGAGCCGAAGCTGCGCACTTCCATCGTCGAAGGCATTTCTGTTTTCCTTTCGCTCTTCGACGATAATCCCGTCGTCAAACGAGTCTTCTGCCCGCCGGCCAAGTGCTATGACCCAGTGGCCAACGCGGATCACAAACTTGGCACGCCTTTGCCTTCCTTCGATTGGCTCATCGAAAACGGCAAGGTCTGCGCCCTCAATTTTCCCATCGGAATGAACCCCGGACTGGCCCGCGCCATCGGCGTCATGATGAAGCTCGATTTTCAGCGCGCCGTCCTCAACCGCGTGCCGCAAATGGCCAAGAACCCGAAGAAGTACTTTCGCGAGGTTTTCTTCATCTGTGACGAGTATCAGAACTTTGCGACAGTCGGAGAGAACGAACCGACCGGCGACGAGAAGTTCTTCAGCCTGTCCCGCCAGCCGAAATGCATTCCGATTGTTGCCACCCAGAGTATCAGCTCTCTCAAGTCCGTTCTGCCGGGCGAGACTTGGCGGACTTTGTTGCAGACATTTCGCACGAAGATATTCCTCGCTCTTTCAGATGATTTCTCGGCCAAAACCGCAAGTGAACTTTGCGGGCGGGAAGATAGGCTCAAGGTCAGCTACAACATCTCGGAAAGCGGCCACGACGCGCGGGTGAGTTTGCTGACGGGCAAAGCCGTCGCGCACCGGGCGAATGTCACAGCTTCAAAGAGCTACAACACCCAAAGCGATTTTCGCTTCGACATGAAGACGTTCACGGAACTCAAGAACGCGCAGTCGGTCACCATCGCCTACGACGGCTTCAATCCCATGCCGCCGATGTTCTGCTACCTCAAGCCCTATTTCAACGATGTGAACAAGTCCTATTTTCGCCAAGTTGCTGACGGAGAGTTGTGATGCTCGGATTTGAAACCATCCTTCCGTTCTTGCGCCCCATCGAGCACCTGATTCGCGACGATTCCGTGAGCGAGATCATGGTCAATGGCGCGAGCCGTGTCTTCATTGAGCGAGATGGAGTGCTTGAGCAAGTGCCGGACCTCACGTTGAGCGAGAAATCTCTCATGGTCGCCGTGAAGAACATTGCACGACGATTGGGAGACGACATCTCCAAACAAAAACCCATCCTCGATTCTAGACTCCCAGACGGCAGCCGTGTTGCCGCAGTCATCCCTCCATGCAGCATTCATGGCGTGGCGCTCACGATTCGGAAGTTCAATAGCCGCCACTTTACCGTCGAAGACCTCGTGCGAACCGGCACGCTTGAGGCCGGTCTCGCCCGTCAGTTGCAGACCCACATCGAGACTCGAAGAAACATTCTCATCAGCGGCGGTACGGGAACGGGCAAGACAACGCTGCTTAGCGCTCTGGGAAGGTTCATCCCAGAGGAGGACAGAATTCTTCTTATAGAGGACACATCCGAAATCCAGTTGCAGAAACCCAACCTCGTCCGATTCGAAGCGCGTCAGGCCCAGCCCGAACTAACTGCCGTCACAATCCGAGACTTGTTGAAAGCATCGCTTCGCCACCGTCCCGACCGTATCATTCTCGGTGAAATGCGCGGCGGCGAAGCATTCGATCTTTTGCAGCTCCTCAACACCGGCCATTCCGGGACGCTCTCTACAGTTCATGCCAGTTCTGCCGCGCAGGCGCTCTCTCGATTCACGAGTTGCGTCCTTCAGAGCGGCGTCGAATTGCCCTACCGGGCCATCAAGAACAACATCGCGGATTCATTAAATATCCTCATTCAATTGGAACGCCGACCTGGAAAACGTTTCGTATCCGAAGTTCTGGAAATTCGCGGCTACAACCCGGACGCCGATCAATACGACTTGACCTCTATCTTCACAGCCCGCGTTTAGCTCATTTCATTAGAGGAGACTCGCCATGTCAGGCTCACCGTCTGCTTCGGAGTACATTCAAGACAATTTCGAACCTTCGGATCGCGTTGCGGTCCTTCTGCGAAACCGAGACCGCGACGAAGTCATTCAACGGATCGGCACTGCCGACACGGTTGCTGGCCGCGACTTCCAGGAATGGCTACAGTCGAAAAATCAGAGTGGCTTCGACATATACATCGGAATGAATGCCTTGCGCGAAGCGGCGTCCAGCCGCACAAAACAGGACATCCAGACCATCCGGCACGTTTATCTGGACATTGACTATGAAGGCGAAATGGCTCTAGCCGCCATTCAGAAATCAGACGAAGTGCCGAAACCCAACTACGTTCTTAACACTTCACCCGGCAAATACCAGGTTATTTGGAAAATGGAAGGCGCAAGTCCCGAAGAAGCGGAATCACTTCAACAAGCAATGGCCGAACGGTTCGGTACCGACCCCGCAGCGACCGATTCTACGCGCGTTTTGCGGCTGCCTGGTTTTGTGAACAGGAAATACGAAGAAGAATTCCACGTTCAAGCGGAAGTCCATGCCACTACCGTTTATCACCTGCGAGACTTTAAGATTGATGCGGAGCCAACCGATTCGGGTCGCCATGTTGACCAGACTCTTCGCTCCCCGCGCCACGACTGTGCTCCAATCACGCAATCTGAACGCGACTGGGCCTACGCCAAGCGTGCTCTCACTCGCGGCGACAACCCCGACGTTGTGATCCAGCGAATCGCCGACTTTCGCGCCGATGAGAAGCACAACCCCGAATATTACGCCCGCCACACCGTGGCAAAGGCCCAAGCCGAGTTAAAGGGCCGCACAGAAACGCAGAGTCCCGAAGCAGACGAAGGCCGCCATAACTCAAGGGAAATGCCATGAACACCACAATCATAGATGTACCTGATCCGAGAACCGCGACGCCGGAAGATGAATACCCGTTCACAGTCCGCGAGGCAGCCAAATTTCTTGGCGTGAGCCAGCAGACTGTGTATCTTTGGGTGGAGCGAAAGCAGATTCCCCATCTCCGCGTAATGGGCCGCAACATCCGGTTCTTGAAATCGGAATTGGTCTCGTTCCGCGCGTCGTTCAAACAGGAGATGGAGAATGAGTAGACCGATAGAGCACGACGGCGTTGTTTATCGGCGTGAAGGGTCGAAATTCTGGTGGATTTGTTACCGGGATAGGACCGGCAAGCGCCAGAGGGAATCATCCTTCACCGAAGACTGGCAAGAAGCCCACAAGATGTTACGTGCGAGGCTCGAAGCCAGGGATGGCAACGTCTTGCAAGTTGTTCGCAAAGGAGAAAGCCTGAACTTTGGCGAATGGGCGGATTTCTTTCTGGAGAATTATTCCAAGCCACCTGTCCGTCAGCCAGGCACTCACAATGCAAACTTGCGCTGTGTCCAGCATTTGAAGAAGGCCTTTGCTACTCGACGCCTGATTGACGTAGGGCCTGACGAAATCGAGCTCTACCTTCGTGAGAGGCTTCGTCAACGGGTCAAGATCAAGCTCAGCAAAGGCTACCGTGAGCATGGGCCGATCAAGGCCACCACGGTTCACCAGGAATTCCGGGTGCTTCGACGGATGTTGAATGTAGCGGTTCGAAAGAGGCTGCTGACATCGAATCCGTGCGCGATGGTGGAATTCCCAGTCACTTTGAAAGGGTTATTCCGTCCGCACTACGTCACTTGGTCCGAACAGCAGCAAATCGAAAAGAACGCAATGCCGCATCTGCGGAATTCCATCCGCATCATTGCGGAAACCGGGTTGCGAGTGAAGAAAGAATTGCTTCCGATGAAGAAGAATCAGATCGACTTCATCAACGCAGTCCTCTGGATTCCCGATTCCAAAACACCAAATGGTGTCGCGGAAATCCCGTTGACGAAGCTCGCATTGGAAGCGTTCCGAGATCAAGTCGCAATCTCTGGGAACGGAGAGTTCCTCTTTCCCAGCGGGCTAAGCAAGAACCGACACTTGAGATCTCTACGAACAGCGTGGAGGAAGGCCCTAAAAAGAGCCGGAGTTCCGTATTTCAGGCTCTATGACCTGCGATCCACTTACGCAACACGGCTAAGCGCCGGAGGCGTGGCGGATGAGTGGGTTATCCAAATGCTTCGTCAGGGCGATTCCCAGGTGTTCAAGAAGTATTCGCAAATGAAGTTGCAGATGAAGAGGGAAGCGCTGGACAAAATCAATCGCCGGGCCAACGAAATGTCAGGAGTTTTGACACAGCAAGGTTCTGGCGGCAGGGGTTTTGACACAGTTCTGACACAGTAAGGGGTAAAAAGTGGGTTTTCGGAGTTTTCGAGCGGCTGCAAATGCTTTAGAATCAAAGAGAGTTCCCGCTGTGGGCGTGTAGCTCAGCTGGGAGAGCACCTGCTTTGCAAGCAGGGGGTCGCCGGTTCGATCCCGGCCACGTCCACCAACATCTTCCTGATTACAAAAGGGTGCGACCGCAGGTTTGATGCTGGCGCTCATCGCGAACCTGGCAACATGCGTCTATC
>JBAUEH010000057.1:0-1622 GCA_049678505.1 Candidatus Acidiferrales bacterium | reverse complement strand
AAGCATTAGGCCGAAACGGGACCATCGAAAGAGGGTTGCCACTCAAGCCCGTAGCGACCAGTTTCAAGCCGATAGTCGAGTTCCACACATAAAGACTTGTACTCGCACCAATGACTAGAGAAAAACCACTCGCGGGGCCATTTGGCGTCGAATCGTTCAACCTGCGAATCGTGTGAATCGGCGTCGGAAGCGAAGAGATAATTTCGTCAGACAGGGCGTTGCGCAGAGCAAATCCGCCCGACAAATAAGCTCTCACATTCGCGCACAGCGCCGCGAAACCGGCAGCGATCCGGTTCAAGGGAGACGTGAGATCAAGACCCCTGAATTTCAGCGCCATCTACCGCTTTCCTGTTCCCTTCTTGCGTTTCTTGCCTGTGTATTTCGCGGTGCGTCCGCTCTCGCCTCCACCCTTCAAGGACATGCCGCGATGTTTGCGCTTTGCAGCCGCCTTTTTCACGTTTTGAGCAAATACTGCCTCTTTCTTCGCCACACCGCCTTTTTTCTTGGCCGTTGCTATCTTCTTCGGCGTAGCCTTCCCGAATTTTCCGACTGTCCCCTTTTTCTTCATGCGGTCAGTCGCATCTTGAATCCAGTGCTCTTTTGCCATTGTGTCCTCCCTCGATACTGCGTCACGCTGATTCACTTTGCACCTCTTTGGGCTCCGCAACTTCTTGCTTCCGACCTTCCGCTCTCAACATTTCGACAAAGACGCCGTAAGTCGCCCAGCGCTTGTTGACCGAGGCAGCCGCGCGGTAGAAGTCCTTCAGTAGCGGCATTGTCGCTGCAAACTCAGCGCCGCCTTCTTTGAATGAGGCGAGATGTTGAGCGTAATTCAAAACAGCTTCAAAATCATCACGCGAAACCTGCACGTACGTATTCGTCGAATCGAGCAGTGGCGCGTTGCCGAGCAGCGAGACCGACACCAGTTGCCCGTTGCCGGGAACCGGCGCGATCAGATCCATTCCAGCTTGTACGACGGTAGGCAGATTGTTCTGCGATTGCTGCCAGCCAACCGCCTGCGAGTCCATCTCAGCAAGCGATGTGGAAGGAACCGCAACCCCGTTGATGAAGGTCTTGAGTAACCAGTTTGATTCCTTCATCATTTCGAGCATCTGCGTGTAGCGTTCCATGCAGTAAGCAGCGCGTTGTCTATCGGTAGCTTCGGCCTCCATGCCCAGAACGTCCGCGAGTGCTCCGTACATCGGGACCATCGACCAATCATCGGGCACACCGAGCAGTGACGGCGTAGGCGGCGCAAACGTCGGCCCAGCGTTGAGCGCGATCACGTCGAAATATCCCGGCGTCGTGGGAGCAATGTCCACATCGAAGGACAGTGGCGGTTCGGAAGCAATGGCCCAGGACTGCGGATAGCCCACTTCCTGCTCATATTCTGGATTGAATGACTGAAAAGCCAGCGCATCCTCACGCGTCAACGTGACAGGGAGGAAGAACTGGACTTCGGATCCAGCCAGCGCCCCCGAAGTGGGCAAACTGATCGAAGCCACGTTCCCCGCAATCCCCGTTACGAAGGTTCCCGCCTGAATCCCCGCTCCGCCGATGACTTGCCCCTCAAAAACCCCCTGCGGTGAGCCTAGCGTGACCGTGGACGCGCCAGAGGATGC
>JBAUEH010000056.1:0-3014 GCA_049678505.1 Candidatus Acidiferrales bacterium | reverse complement strand
TACCGGATTGTGTTGAACGAGGCTTCATGTCTGTCACGCGGTCTTTGTAAGAACGTCTCCTTCGAATGGTTGCTCCTCAGTCTTGGTCGGATGGTCGCTCAGCCAATGTTTGAACTCGTCGTCCCGTTTGAAAAGCAGCTTGAGTGCTTCGCTGACGACGTAGGACGCATTTGCGCCGATGAATTCGGCGTATCGGTCCAGGTTGCGTCTGACTTCTTCCTCCAGACGAACCTGAAGGGTTGTAGTCTTTGGTTGTTTGGATGGTGCCTTCAGTAGTGACAACGGTCTCCTCCTTATGCTGTTTGGTGTTGTACTGCGCCCTGCATTACAAACTCCTTGCTCCGATCTCTGCACGCGGACAAAACACGGTCACGCAACAAGCGTGACGGGCGGGAGCGACCCCACAACGTTTTGGGCGGCTGAAAGCCGCACAAAACGGGGTCGCTCCCGCCCTTCCTTGTGTTTTGCCCGCGTGCAGATGTCACCTGTTTCATTTATGCATCCGTTCTTCTTTCAAGAATCTGCGGTCGGGCCGTGCGTGATTTGGGAACCGAAGTCACACCTGAAGCACCGCGGACTTGCCAGCCGTCACCCCATCTCTTGCTGCTTTCCCCGAATACCGCTTCCTGGCCCGGCACGGTGACAGCTTGGAACAGGACTTTTTGCGTGGTCGTTCTGTTTGTTTCCGCTTCCGCCCGCAGGTCATTCGGCAACTGCTTTCGCTTCCACAGACGGAAGAGAGTGTCAAATATCTCGCCGCTGAAACGCTTGGCAGCCTGGTTTCGGAAGATCGGTCGCCTTCCGTAACGAGGCCGTATTTCTTGTTGTCCCATTTGGTCTGAATGTCGAAGTAGCGAGCCAGATCCGAGAGGCCCTTGCCTCCCACGAGGAGCGAAAAGAGCTCGCCCGCTTCCTGCCGGAGGCCCGCTGCGGTGGAGATGTAAATAAATTGAAAGCCCGGTAGCTGCCGAAACAGAGGCCGGTAAGTGCGCAAGTGTCGGACGTATCGGTCGAGGTTGCGATGCTCGGGGTCAACGTAGGTGAACGTCACCACAGGCATGTAATCGGGAGCGGGATAGGCTACGCACAGCGGAAATCCTTCGGAGAACGTGATGGCCTTGCCATGCTCGCCAGATGGTGAGAACAAACTCTCGCTGAGTTTGAACCGTTCGATCAGGTAGCGCCGCTTCTCTTCCGCCGTCTCGAAATAGCGGTCCTCCGGGTTGGCTAGGATGAAGTCAAGAGCCAGGAGCCGCGTCTTGATGTAATCAAGTTCGTGCTCTCTGCGATTGCGGAGATGGGCTTTGCCAATCGCTTCGTAAATCCGACGGGAACAGAGGTGATACACCAGGCTTCTGCGCGTATATCTCTGGGCTGTGGCATGGCCGAAACGAAACAGTTTTTCGACGAAACGGGCGTTCCGCTTGCCGCTCTTAGCATGCGCAAAATCGAGGAACTGCCGCACTGTGAAGTAGCCGGAATGCACTGCCACAAGGTAGAGAAAACGAGCCTCGGCTTCGGTATAGCCGAAAGAGCGGAGGCGGGCGAGTTGGGAGTCGTGGACGCTCATGGGTTATAGGGTGAAGATTGCCGCGCTCAGCTCCCGGTCGTCCCGAATACGCCGCAATCGGTCGGTATCACCGCGTCGCGCGTAGATTTGGAAACCGGCGCGCGCCTTCTGTGCCAGCCCACGCGGGCGGTAATGGTCCGTGGCGAGTTCCAAATCGCGCCGCTGGATTTCATTCTCGTTCTCGCGCAGATATTCGATTCGCAAATCAGGAATTGGAATCTGACCGGAGACGACTTTGAGGTGATACTGATTGGCGATTTTCTCCTTCAGGTCCTCCTCTACTTGCCCCCTGTCGTCGGAAAAGCGGGCAACGCGGGCGTAGAGTCCCCGCTTGATTTCGTAGTCGAGCTTGACGCGAAGCACCCTGCCGCCGCGTCCTTCGATCTCATCGGCAACCTTGTGATAGAGCCGGTAGAGTTCCGCGTCGTGGATGGCTTCTTTGGGCTTTTTGAGTCCGTGGTAGGTGACCTGGTCCGGGCGAAGAATCTTCCCGCGAGACAAAAACTGGTGGCCTTCCTTCGTCAACGTCACTACCTGCATGGGATTGTGTTCGATATCTGAAATGGTCGTGACTCTGACAAAGCCCTGCCGGGCCAGGCTTTCAACATCGATCTCCATCCGAGCATGGTCGCCGTTGTAAGCCAATTCGGCTAGATCCTTCGCGGCTGCGACACGGAACTTGCCAACTTCCGAAAGCGTATGAATCTCCGAATTCCGAAGGGAATAATCTTTGTTCCGGTCCGTGTACTTGGTTCGTGCGCGCTGAGTGAGAATCGCTTGGACTCGTTCCTCACGGGCCAGCGGCGGCCGCTCTGTGCGTGAACGCTGCTGCCCTTCTCGGTCGAGTCGGTCGGCCCTTTCTTCCTCTCGATGGACGTAGTAAAGACGCGTTTGAGCATCCCAGTTGGAAGATGAACCTCGGCCTACATCCCGCCCAGAGTCGAAGCCCGAATCGCGAAGCTCGTCGATTTCGAATCCGTCAAACCCTCGGGACATGGCAATGCTCCGTTGCGCTCAATGCGGAGGGAACAAAATTCGACTGCGGAGAAAAATGAGGAAGTCGGAAATGCGAACTGCTGGACATCCGTGCTTCTTACCTCAAAGAAAGCTCAAGAAGAGGGCGAACCTTGCTCTCCTGGATAGATGAAAACTTCCTCGATGTTCTTGCCGAATACGCGGGCAATCTTGAACGCCAAGTCGAGGCCGGGTTCGTATTTGCCCGTTTCAATCGCGTTGATACACTGACGGGTCACGCCGACAGTCTCGGCGAGTTCGGCCTGTGACCACTCCTTTTCTGCCCTCAAAACACGGAGCCGGGTCTTCATTGGTACCGCCAGGAAGCGAGAATGAGGCCGATGCTCCACAATGCAATCATCAATGCCGGGATCGAGAGAGACGCGCCGGTGAACAACCCGAACCGCTGGAGGAGACCGACAACCAGCGT
>JBAUEH010000055.1:0-24114 GCA_049678505.1 Candidatus Acidiferrales bacterium | reverse complement strand
CACGGCGATTCCCAAACGCGCGAGCGCGTCGACTGTTTTGGCGAAATTAATCGAAGTGGTCGCCAGCACAATGTCTGGCCGCGCGCCAACAACTGCTTCGAGACTCGGATTTACGGGCATGCCGATGTTCGGTTTCGCCTTCGCCGCCGGCGGATTATCGCTGTACTCGGAAACTCCCACCAGCCGATCCTGCGCGCCAAGGGCATAAACAATTTCCGTCAGGTTCGGCGCGAGCGTGACAATGCGCCGGACTTCCGTTGGCACAGCGACGCGCCGGCCTACTTCGTCCATCACGCTGCGCGCCTTTAATTCCGACGGGGCTTCCGGTTTCGCTTGCGTTCGCGCAGCGGCGGAACGGCCCGCGCCGCAAATCAGCACCAACACTGCGCACGCGACGCCGGCCGTCTTCAGGCAACCCTGCACGCAACGCTTCACGTACCCCTTCACGCCCTTTGTTCGCCGCATTTTTCCTTGCGCAATAAAAAAGCCCCACGAGAATCAATGGGGCGTTTCGCCGCACTCTTTCTCGCGAAGAGTGGAGCTGCGCGCGGCTCGCGCAAGTTTCCTGACTTTCGGCCCTCGGGATCTTCGCTTGGCCGCGAATCGCGCGGCATGGCGAACACCTGAGTTGCGTGACGCTGCTCCGCAGTTTGCTGCGGCCCTTCCCGGCTCACCTTTCGAGCCAGTGAGGATTCTCCAATCAGCAGCGCCGGCCGAATCACAGTGGCGGGACCGTGGCCGATTTTCACGGCCTTCCTTTACTTTGCCCTGAAAACCGTCCAGTGGACGATTTCAAGGGTTCATCCCGCGAGCCGGCTGAATTTTCCGGCTTGAGTGTATGCGGAACGGCGCGGCGAGTCAAACGAAGCCTAGCCTGAGCTTGGCCTGCGCGGTTAAAAGCGCCTATCCTTGGCCCAGCAGACCCCGACAAGAAATCCACCGATTCCGCTAAGAGCGGCCATCGGAGGTGCTACGAGCGCTCCCAGGAATCCGCCAGCAAGCGTGCCTAAGAACGCCGACAACAGCGCTCGTTGAAAACCCATTTTACGAACCAGAGCCACATAGGCAATGGGGCCCACAATCGCTCCGAAGAAGGCACCGTACAGCATGCCCAGCCAAACCGTAGCAACGTTCCAGTCGCCAATGTACTCCTCGCCTGTATTCCCACTTCGGCCTATCAGCCCTCCGAAGACCAGGATCGCAGCGCCACAGAGGGCCCTCCCGCCACTCCCAACACCAGTGACAAACAGACTCCGGCTATTTCGCGCCCTACTTTGACTGAGACGCTCTTAACGTTAGGCATCACTCATTGCTCGTCAGCGATTCTTCCATTTGGGCGAGCGCTTTTCGGCGATGGCGCGCAAGCCTTCGCTGGAATCCTCGAGCGCGGAAAGTTCGTTGAGAAAAACGGCCATCGATTGGCGCACGCCATCGCGCAGGGAAAGCCCCATGGAGCCCAGGATCGCTTTCTTCGCCATGGTGAGCACGGGTCCGGAGTGCGCGGTCACTTGCTGGCTCATTTCCTTCACCGCGGCCTCGAGTTTGTCCTCGCTCACGACGCGGTTCACCAGCCCCAGGCTTTGCGCGCGCTCCGCGTTGATCACCTCGCCCGTCAGCACCAATTCGAGAGCCCTTTTGGGTCCGACGATGAACGGCAGGATGGCCGCGCCCAGCGGCGGGAAGACGCCGAGCTTGATTTCCGGTTGCGCAAATTTCGCGCGTGGCGTCGCGACAACCAGGTCACCCAGCGCCGCCAGCTCCGAGCCGCCTCCGAAGGCCGGCCCATTCACCACCACAAGCAGAGGCTTCGCGGTATCGAGCATGGCCGCGAAGGCGCGCTGGAAGGCGTCGAGAACTTGAAACGCGCGCCGGGGCGTATATTCGCCCAGCTCGATTCCTCCGCAGAACGATTGAGACGCAGAGTCGAGGATGATCAGCTTGACGTCGCCGCGCCCTTCGAGCGAATCGATGCCTACAGCAAGCTCAGCGAGCATGCGCTCGTTCAGCATGTTGTGCTCGGGACGGTCGAGCGTCAGGCGCGCCACTTCGCCTTCGACGCGAAAACGGACGAACCGGAACTCGTCCGGCTTGGGCGGCTCGGGCGAGACGTTTCCGCCAACGACGCCGCGAGACGTTTTGTACTCAGCGACACGCATGGATGATTCCTCCGAGAGTTGCAAGAAAGCCTGCGAACAATCGTACCGCCGAAGCGAGCGGCGATTAAGCGCGCGTTTACACGCCGACGCGGAAGGAGCAACCCCTGTCGGATTTTCACAACACCATGTGGAATTCAGCGGCCACTGCCATTGACTCCCGTAACGCAGAGGCAGAAAATGCTGCTCACGCCAACGAAATGCCGAGAGCAGAAGTCACGCGGCAATCTAAATTTTTCCTTGCGCGCGAATCGGCCGGAAGGCGAAACTGTTTTTCAGCGACAATCAGTCAAAAAGAAAACATGCAGGGCCAAACCAGCCTCGAACGTCCCTTACCCTACAACGCGGAAGCCGAGCGCAGCGTCCTCGGCGCCATTCTGCTCGATAACCATAGCCTGAACGTCGCGGTAGAAAAAATAAAGGGGCAGGATTTCTTCCTGGATCAGCATCGGCGGATTTTCGAGCGATTCGTGGAAATGGCCGAAGCGCAGCAAGCGATCGATTTGGTCACACTGAGCGAATGCCTGGACCGCCATGGCGAACTGGAGGCGGCGGGCGGCCCGGCTTATCTTTCGCAGTTGATGGACGGCCTGCCGCGCGCGACGAACGTCGAGCACTACTCGCGCATCGTCAAGGAAAAATCGATCCTGCGGCAGTTGATTCACACCGCTGACCTGATCCAGCAGCGCGCATTGGACGCCGAAGAAGATGCGGACGCCATTCTCGACAAGGCGGAGTCTGACATCTTCCAGGTGGCGGAGGAGCGCGTCCGCGCGGGATTGATCGGCGTCAAGGAACTGATCAAGGAGAGTTACCCGCGCCTGGAAAAAATGATGGAGCAGGGGCGCCGGCTGACGGGCGTCTCCACCGGGTATTTGAACCTCGACAACGACACAGCAGGGCTTCAGCCAGGCGAATTGATTATTCTGGCGGCGCGGCCTTCGATGGGAAAGACTTCGCTGGCGCTGAACATCGCGGAGAACGTGGCGCTGGCCGATGAACCGCGGTCAGTGGCAATTTTCAGCCTGGAAATGTCGAAAGAGTCTCTGCTGCTGCGGCTGCTGGCCTCGCAGGGCCGCGTGGATGCGCATAAATTCCGCACGGGCCACTTGGGCGCCGAAGATTGGGCCAAAATTGGTCCGGCGCTGGCGCGCCTGGGCGATGCGCCGCTGTGGATCGACGACTCAGCATCCTCCACGGTTATGGAAATGGGCGCGAAGGCGCGGCGGCTCAAACGCGATAAGGGGCTCGATCTTTTGATTATCGATTACCTGCAGCTCATTGCCGCACGCGGGCGCTTCGGTAATCGAAACGAGGAAGTTTCCAGCATTTCGCGCGCACTAAAAGGGCTAGCCAAGGAATTGAAGGTGCCGGTGCTGGTCCTGAGCCAGTTGACACGTGCGCCGGAGCGCGAGGATCGCAAACCGCAATTGGCCGACCTGCGCGAATCGGGAGCGATCGAGCAGGACGCTGACGTGGTGCTGTTCATCAGCCGCCCCGGGTTTTACAAGACGGACTTGCCCCCCGAAGAGCGCGCGAAGTGTGAATTGATTATCGCCAAGCAGCGCAACGGCCCCACCGGCAGCCTGGATTTTGTTTTCATCGACCGGCACACGCGTTTCGAGCAAGCGGCTCCGGATTCCTTCCGAGCCTTCCCCGAGTAGCAGCACTCTGATTTTTCTGCCATGCAGCAGGATTCCGCCCATTCTGATTGTTTACTAACGCTGCGGCTCATCGAGAAATTGCCGTGCGGCGAGCTATGCCAACGAAGTAGGCTTGTGGATTACCCCGATGACGCAGCGTATTCAATTCAATGGCCGTCCCATTTGGGCCGAAATTTCGCTTACGGCCATCGCTCATAATCTCCGGTTGATCCGCCGCGCGGTGGGCCGGAAGCGCAAGATTCTGGCCATCGTTAAGGCCAACGCGTACGGACTGGGCGCGGTTCCTGTCGGCAAGGCGCTCTCGCGCCTGGGAGCCGACGCCTTCGGCGTCACGTGCTCGCAGGAAGGCATCGAGCTGCGCGAGGCGGGAATTCGCGAGCCGATCGTGCTGCTGACCGGCTTTTGGCCCGGAGAAGAGCAGCGCATTCTGCAGTACAAGCTAACGCCGACCGTCGCGCGGCTGGAGCAGTTAGGGTTTCTCGAGCGCGCTGCTTCAAAGCGGCGCGGCAAAAGCTCGCGAAAGAGAATTCCGTTTCACCTGAAGATCGACAGCGGCATGAACCGCCTGGGCATCTCGCCCGATCGTGTGGGCGAATTCGCCCATGCGTATGCGGGTTGTCCGCATCTGGAGCTGGCCGGCACGTTCACGCATTTTGCGTCGTCGGAAGACTTCCGCACGCAACAGAACGAACAGCAGGAGCGCGTCTTCAGCGAAGCACTGGCGCGACTGCGAGCCGCCGGCGTTTCCCCCAGCATCGTTCACGCGGCAAATAGCGGAGCCATATGCGCGCGCCCCGCGACCTGGGCAGACATGGTGCGGCCCGGCGCAGTTCTCTACGGCTACCATCAGGGATTCGAGCCGGCGGATGTGGCGGCGGAAGTACGGAAAAAATTCCCCCTGAAACCATGCTTGAGCCTGCGCTCGCGGATTATCTCCCTGCGTGAGATTGCCGCGGGAGAGAGCGTGGGGTACAGCGCGCGGTTCGTCGCGGAAAGGCCTTCGCGCATCGCGGTAATCGCGGCGGGGTACGCGGACGGCATTGTTCGCCAGCGCAGCAATCGCGGCTGCGTAATCGTCAAAGGACGGCTGGTTCCCCTGGTCGGGGCGATCTCGATGGACCTTTCCATGGTCGACGTTACGGATGTGCCGGATGTGTCGGTCGGCGACGTGGTGACGATTTACGGCAGCGATGGAAATGTGTCGGTGGAAGTGGACCAAGCCGCGCGGCAGATCGGCACCGTGACTTCGGACCTATTGTGCGCGCTGGGGCGGCGCGTCCCGCGCTTTTACTTGAGCTGAGGTTCCTCCGCGCGGGGAATGGGTGTATACTGCGAGCAGATCTTTCATATTTTCATAATTCAATTTATTCCGGCGCTTGTGCAACTTTCTATCATCCAACCGGACCATAGCCGTTGTAAGGCGGCCTAGATTGAATTCATAGTTCATAAGGGCTTTTCATAAAAAGGGGCCACGATGAACCGCACTTTTAATCCATCCGGACGTTCTTCCGCTTCCGCAAACTCAGAAAATCCGCAAGTAAAATCCGTGATGCTTTCAAAGGCGGAAAGCCACGGCGTTGGCGGTTTCTGGGACATGTTGGCGATCCGCTTTATTTTTACGGCGGTCTGTGTCGCCGCGGGTTACCACTTCCGGCCGTTTAGCCTGTCGCATTTGTTGGGCTCAATCACAGGCCTGGCTTTTGCCGTGGCGGTCATTCTTTTCGAAATTCGCCTGCGGCGCGCAAGTCTGCGGCGACTGATTGGCGCGGTCATCGGTTCCATCTTGGGTATCCTGGGGGCTTTTTTGACCACGCTTGTTCTCGTCCACACAACCATGCCCGAGAGCACGCGATCCTTCGTCAGCCTGGCGGTATTTCTGATCATGGCGTACATCGGCCTGATCGTGGGCGCGAATAAAGGCGACATGCTGAACTTGCAGGCTCTGGGCGGCCTTTTCGGAACAGAGCGAAGCTCACGGCAGGTTTACAAAGTGCTCGACACCAGCGTCATCATCGATGGGCGGGTGGGCGACATCGCGGAAGCGCACTTCATCGACGGGACCATCGTGATTCCGCAGTTCGTACTGCGCGAATTGCAAATGGTGGCCGATTCGGCCGATCCTCTGCGACGCCAGCGAGGGCGCCGCGGGCTGGAGGTCCTGCAGCGCTTGCAAAAAATGCCGCATCTGGACGTTCAGATCGCCGAAGACGATTTCCAGAACATCGCCGAAGTGGACCTCAAGTTGATTGAACTGGCAAAGCGCTACGACGCAAAGATCATCACTAACGACTTCAATTTGAACAAGGTGGCGACGCTACAGGGAATCGAAATCTTGAACGTAAATCAACTAGCGAATGCGCTGAAACCGGTGGTCCTGCCCGGCGAAATAATGCGCGTTTTCATTCTGCGTGAGGGCAAGGAATACAATCAGGGCATCGCGTATTTGGATGACGGCACAATGGTGGTGGTGGATGGTGCGCGCAAAATGATCAACAAAACGATCGATATCTCGGTGACGTCCGTACATCAGACAACCGCGGGGAAAATGATATTTGGGCGCTTCGATGACCGTGGAGAACAGTCTGCGCACCGGCCAGCGCAAGGAGCCATCGCACCGATGGAATCGGTCCCCAGCCGCCCACCAATGCCCGAGGGGAAGCCTGCGGACGCCGCCGCGCCGAGCGCGCCCAGTGGCGGAGGCGAGCGCCCGCCGCGGTCTTTCGCGCCGGACACCGGCCGCTCCTAATCGCTAAAGCGGTGAAACAACGCTTTTGCGGGCATGTGTTTATCTGCTGCCTCGAATGCGCTAGACTCTTCTCTCCCTAATGACTCGAATCGCAGCCATTCTACCTGCCGCAGGACTGGGAACCCGCATGGGTTCGGAGGTCCCTAAGCAATTCCTGGAGCTGGACGGCGTGCCCATTGTCTTGCTGACGCTGCGGCGTTTGCTGGAATGCCAGGCGGTGTCAGAATTTTTTATCGCCACGCGCGGGGAAGAGGCTGACTCGCTGGAACAGCGGTTATCGAAAGAAAAATTGGGAAGCGCCGTGCATGTGGTCAAGGGCGGGGAAACACGGCAGCAATCGGTGGCAAATGCGCTAGCGCGAATTTCTGCGGAGACGGAGCTAGTGCTAGTGCATGATGCGGTGCGTCCTTTCGTCACTCGCGAACAGGTTCAGCGTGTGATCGCAGAGGCCCGAGCGCGCGGCGCCGCGATCCTTGGCGTGCCCGCGATTGACACGATAAAGGAAGTCCGGCGGTCGAGCCTGCCGCAAGACGTTGCTTTGATTTCGGCAACCATTCCGCGCGAGAAAATCGTTCTGGCGCAAACGCCGCAGGGCTTTCAGACCAAGCTGCTCAAGGAAGCTTTTGCGCGAGCGGAGCAAGACGGCTTCACGGCATCGGATGAAGCGGCGCTGGTAGAGCGGCTGGGACACGACGTGTACGTTGTTCTGGGTTCCGAGCGCAACATCAAAATCACGAAGCCCGCGGACATGGAGCTGGCGCGCTTCTATCTGGAACAGGAGCGGCGCGGGAAATAAACATGTTCGAGAAATTCGACGAAGAAGCGCGGCGCTGCATTTTCATGGCGCGGCTGGCCGCGATCACGGAAAAAGCGAAGACGATCGGGCTGCCGCAGCTTCTGGCCGGCATTCGCAAAGAGAATCCCGGCCTGTTTCGCGGCCTCGACTGGCAAAAAACTCCACTGAAGCTGGCGCGCCTCTCACCGGAGAATCTTCATCAAGCAAGCCAAGCGAACGCAGACATTCCTCTGGACTCAAAGGCGAAGCGCGCGCTTGCTCTCGCCCCAGAGATGGCCAAAAAGAGCGGCAGCGAGCGGGTCACGTCCGCGCACCTGCTTGCAGTAATTCTTTCCATCGACGCTAAGCTGCGAAAACAACTGCAAAAGGCAGGCTTGAGCAAGGAGAGCGTGGGGACGAAATCAGCCGCACGGCGTGGCGCAGCTGGCACAAAGGCGATTGTGTCGCGCTCGGGAATTGGCTACGACCTGCATCGACTGGCCGAGAAGCGCAAATTGATGATCGGCGGCATCGACGTTCCTTTTGAGAAGGGGGCGGTGGGCCACTCCGATGGCGACGTGCTTTGCCACGCGATTTGCGACGCGCTGCTGGGCGCCGCATCGATGGGAGACATCGGCATGCATTTCCCGGATACGGACGAAAAATGGCGCGGCGTTTCTGGGCTCGTGTTCCTGCGCCAAGTGCGCCAGTTTCTCGAACGGAAAAACTGGAAAATCGCTCATATCGACGCAGTGGTCATTGCCGAGAGGCCGAAACTTGGGCCGCATTTCCCCAACATGCGCGTGGCGCTCGCAAAGTCGCTGGGGATTTCGATCGAGCAAATCAATTTGAAGGCCAAGACTCAAGAAGGGTTGGGCGAAATTGGCCGCGGCGAGGCGGTTGCGGCGTATGTCATCGCGACAATCGAAAGCTGAAGCGAACTCGTCGATACGTTCCACGTGGAACATCTTCTCCTGCTGTACAATTCGGGTGTGAGAGCCGAACCTTCTCAAGAACCGCGCGTCGAGGTTGTAAATCCTTTCTCCGCAATGGACGCCGAAACGATTCTGCGCGAGCGTGGATGGCTTGCCGCGCAGGCGACGCCGGAGATGGAGGGATGGATGCGCGATGCCGCAGAATGGCTTGGCCTGCAGGTCGCGCTGCACACAGCGAATGAAGGGCGCTCGGCGCTGACCGAGCTGCTGGCTTTGATTTTCTCGTATGACGCCGCCAAACTGCTCGAAAACAGAGACAATCAGGCAGCGATGGCGCGGGAAGGCGCGCGCGATGTGATCCGTGAGCTTGCCAACCGCGTACTGGAGGGCGGCGCAATCGATTCAGAGCGTTTCCGTGAAATCGTCGCCGCGCTCAAGGGGATGTTCGGCTCACACGGGCGCACGATCTTTCATCCGCTGCGGCTGGCTCTCGCGGGACGCGCCGGAGAAGGCGAACTGGATCGCGTGATTCTGCTGCTGGATCGAGCGGCGAAACTCCCTTTCAGCGCGCCTGTGAAGGGCACGCATCAGCGCATGCTCGAATTCTGCGCGGCGCTCAGCTAAGCCATGAATCATCTCGCAGGAATCCATGCGGTCGAAGAAGCGCTCGTTGCCGGACGGCCGCTCGATCGGATATTGGTCGCGCGCGGACAAGGCGGCAGCCGCATTCAGAAAATTCTGGATTTGGCGCGCTCGCGCGGCGTTCCGGTACGTTTTGAGGAGCGGGAGCAACTGGATCACGCCGCCGGCTCAGAACGCCACCAGGGAATCATCGCTTTTGCCGCTTCCAGCGCCGCGGTCGAGCTGGAAGATTTGCTGGCAAACGCGGGCGCGAGCCAATTGCTCATGCTCCTGGACGGCGTTGAAGATCCGCACAACCTCGGGGCCATCGTGCGGACCTCGTTGGCGGCGGGCGCGGCGGGTATTGTGATTCCGGAGCGTCGCGCGGCCGGGCTGACCGATACAGTGGCGCGCGTTTCGGCAGGAGCGCTCGCGCATCTGCCCGTGGCGCGCGTGAAAAATCTGGCGCGGGCGATGGAGCAGCTTAAGGAAGCGAACTTTTGGGTGATTGGCCTTGATGAGCACGCGGAAAAAAGCTACACCGAAGTGGACTACAAAGGACGCATCGCGATTGTCATGGGAAACGAGGGCGCGGGCCTGCACGAGCTGGTGCGCAAACGCTGCGACTTCGTGGTGTCAATCCCAACCAGCGGGCCGGTGGGCTCGCTGAATGTTTCCGTGGCGGCGGGCATTGTGCTGTTTGAAGCAGTGCGCCAGCGCAGAAATTCCGCGCAATAGGAAACATCAGCTTACTTGTCGTATTGAATCAAAGAAAACACTTCGGTACCGTTGAGTTTTTCGCGGCCCTTCAAGAAGCTCAGCTCGACGGCAAATGCCGCGCCAGCAACTTCGCCGCCTAAGCAGCGGATCAGTTTTACGGCTGCCGCAGCAGTGCCTCCGGTGGCTAGCAAATCATCGCAGACCAGCACACGTTCTCCGCGCTTGACGGCGTCCTGATGGATTTCGAGCTTGTCTGTTCCGTATTCGAGCTGATAGGTAACTTGCTCGGTTTTCCAAGGAAGCTTGTTGGGCTTGCGTATCGGAATAAATCCGGCGCCGAGCCGGAAGGCCAGGGCCGGAGCGAAAATGAAACCGCGGGCCTCAATGCCTGCGACGACGTCGATGTGTTTGCCGACGAACTTATCGCACAGTTTTTCGATCAGCGAGTGAAAGCCCTTTTTATCCTGCAAAAGCGTGGTCAAATCGTAGAAGAGAATTCCCGGCTTCGGATAATCGGGCACTTCGCGAATCAGTTTCTTGAGCTCGTCCATGCAGCGGATTTCCTTTCACCAAGCGCCGTGTTGAATCGAAAAATCGTGCGCATATTTCTCCTCGATGGCCGCTTCTTCGTCAAACACTTCGGTGACCGAAGAGCCGTGCGGCCCGCGTTCGAGCTCGCGCCGCAGGGCGGCAAGCTGCGGAGTGGAACCGATGGCATAAACTTCGACGCGGCCATCGCGAAGATTCTTGACGTAACCGGTTAGGCCTATTCGCGCCGAAACTCGCTGCGCGAAGTATCGGTATCCGACGCCTTGCACTATACCTGCAACATAAAACAGCTTCGCGACCTTTGCTTGAGGCACTTTGCCGGTCCAGCCAGTTTCAGCACGGGAATTCTACCAAAGCTGTGCCGATTCGCTACAGGGTTCTATGCAGGAAGACTTGCACATAAGACGAAAATCTTTGCATTCCTCACGAGATGCAAAAAGGCACAGCTATAACCTAGTGATAACACGGATCTTACTTATGCAATAAGCAATCAGGATTGGACTGCCACGTGCAATAGTAACCGAGCACGGTTCTGTGTCCAAGGAGAGGCTATGAAGCTGCGCTACCTGCTACTCATTGCGGTTGCTTTGATCATTCCGGCCGGATTTGCAAATGCTACGCCAGCCGGCGATCCTTCGGTCATCATCAACCGCTCGCTTTCCGACGCGACCCCATTCACGGGGACGTTTAATGTAACGCTCGACTCCGACGGCGGTGCCAACGTGGTTTTCGAGAACGCGCTCAGCTTCGACATCACATCACTCACGGTGCAATTTACGGACGTTCAAATCCCGACCGGCGATAACACCTGCAGCAGTGATATTTTTTCAAGCTGTGCGATCAACATTCTCGCGATTAATCGGCAGAATTTCACGCTGACGGAAGACTTTGACTTCTCAGGCGGAGATATCACACCAGGCGAGATGTTTTCTTTCGCAGCGGCCGGATTCACGAATGCGAGTCCTAACGTTGTGGTGTCCCTCCCAACGCCGGAGCCAAGGCCGCTTGTCCTACTGCTCACCGGGGGCCTCCTGTTGGCCGGTCTTGCCCGCAAGTGGTGAGAGAATACCTCTGAAGATCTAAGGCTTGTTGCTGGAAAACTGTTTTATCAGCGCTGCGAATTTTGGATTGTTCTGCAGATTTTCCAACTCCTGGTCGCCCGAAGCATAATCCACTGGATAATGTTTTTCGAATGCCTCGCGCAGCGCCTTCAAGGCGCTGTCCTGGCGATTGAGAATGGCATCAATCTCCGCCTGGTCGTAGATGTAATCCACATTGTTCTTGGCTAGGGAGCGGGCACGTCCGATAAAACTATCCGCTTGTTGCGCATTCCCGATTTTCGCGTAGGAAAGCGCGATTTGCGCCATGGTCAGCGCGCTTTGCGGGTTGGTTTGCAGCTCTTTGTACCCAAGAGATATGGCCCGCTGGTATGTTTCGCGAGCTTTGTCCTGCTGGCCTGACCAGCGGTAGGCATCCGCCAAATTGACCACAACTTCGGAATCGTTTGGATTCAACTCCACGGCCTTTTCATAAGCAGCGGCGGAATTCGCATATTGTTTCAGGAAAAAGTAAGCCGTGCCGAGATTGGAATAGGTAGTCCAATACGGCTCAATCTGCAAGGCCTTCTGATAATAGGAAATGCAATCCTGATATTTGCCTTGGCGGAGATAAATGTTCCCGATGTTTTCATACCCGGCGTCAATGTCGGGCGCGAGCGTTGTGACCTGACGAAAAGCAACCAGCGCTTTGGCGTAGTCCCCTTGTAGGAAGTAGGCGTTCCCGATTTCGTCCTGGTTATTCCAGAAATATGGATTGAGTTGGATGGCTTTCTGAAAGGATTGCATGGCCGCTGGCGCGTTCCCGCTCTGCAAATATGCATCGCCCAGCAGGCGGTAGGATTCATCCGAATTAGGCGCGAGCGCCACGGCACGCTTCAACTCCGCGACCGCTTCGTTGTACTTGCCTGTGGCGTTGTAGGTGCTGCCCAAAACGAAATGAACTTCTGGCAAATTGGGGCTCAGTTGTTGAGCTTGCTCGGCCGCCGCTAGCGCTTTGTCCGTCCAGAAACTGTCTTTCTTTATGCCGTACATTCGCAGGCTCGCGTCGGCGATACCCGTGTAGGCGAGGGCGAACGAGGCATCTTTGGCCACGGCCTGGCTGAAGTAATCCAGCGCTGACTGAATGTCTTTGCTTTGATGGCCGCGCAGAGCGTTGCGCCCTCGCAGATACAAGTCATAGGCGGCGATGTTGTATGTGGGCCGGGCAGCGGCGCGAGCCACTTCGTCGCCGGTGGGAGTGACGTCCAAAGCGGTAACGAGCTGATTGTAAATTTGGTCCTCAATGGTGAAGAGGTCGCCCGTGACGCCGTTGAATTCCTTGCTCCACAGCCGCTTGCCGTCCGCGCCGTTTTCCAGATTGATGATGATGCGGATTTTGTCGCCAGAGCTTTGCAGCACACCTTGCACGAGCAGGTTTGCTCCAAGGGCATTGGCAATTCTAGGTAGAGACTCATTCTGATTGGCTTTTGCCGACGCGTCGGCCGACGTCATGCGGACGTCCTTCAATTGAAAAAGTTTGGCGTAAAGCGCTTCTTGCACGCCCTCGGCCAGGTACCCGACTTGATGCGCATCGCCGAGAACTTGCAGCGGCAGGACGGCGATGAAGCGGCCAGTCGACAATGGCGGAACGCCCGGCGGAGCCGCATTCGACGCCGCCGTGGGAGCTTGCTGGCTTGACCGGAAAATGTGACGAACCGAGGGAATCGCCAGAAGAGCTGCCAAGAGGATTGCCACTGCCGCAGCAATCCACCAGCGACTGGCAACGTTCGAGAGGGTTCCACGAAGACCTTTTGCAGTGGGCGTGACGCGCGCGGCGCGCAAATCAGCAAGAATCTCGCGCGCATCCTGATAACGGTGAGCAGGGTCGCGCTCCAAACAACGCAGGATGATGCGCGCCAGGTAGTCGGGCACTTCTGGATTGATCTGCTTGGGATTGGGGGCCTTTTCTTTGACACGGCGATACATGATCTGTAGCGTCGAGTCACCCTTGAACGCATCCTCGCCGGTCACCATCTCAAACAAGATCAGCCCCAGCGCATAGAGATCCGTGCGCTTGTCCACCTGCCCCGCTTCCACCTGTTCCGGCGCCATGTAGCGGGGCGTGCCCAGATACTGGCCCGTTCGCGTCATTCCGCCAGCGCTGGATTCCAGCGATTTGGCGAGGCCAAAATCCGAAATGTAGACGTGGTCGCCCGCGCCCATGAGAATGTTTTGCGGTTTCATGTCGCGGTGCACAATTCCTTCGGAATGCGCGGCGTCAAGCGCTTCGCAAAGCTGCTGCGCGATATTTTGTGCACGCTCAATGGAGAGTTTTCCCGAACGCAACAGATGATGCAGATCCAGGCCGTCGACAAAGGCCATGGAAATGAACTTCACGTTATCGGCTTCGCCCAAATCGTGAATGCGCAGGATGTTCTTGTGTGAAATGCGGCTGGCGAGCAGCAGCTCTTGTTTGAAGCGCTGCATGGCATTGGGATCGCTGGTCAGTTCGGGCTGCAACACCTTCAGCGCGATGGGCCGGTCGAGCTCCTTGTCATAAGCCTTGTAGACGCGTCCCATGCCGCCTTGGCCAAGCATGGATTCAATCTGATACCGATGGCCCAGTTCGTCGCCTGCCTCAAGAACTCCATAAGCGGTCACGGCGGATCGAGCACCCGTACGAGCGGCAGAACTGGAACGGGCGGAGGAGGCCACAGCGTGTTGATCTGAAGTCCTAGAGGCGGACGAGTTGAGAGCGGCTGGGGTAGCGTCCAGCGTACCGTCGGCATCCAGGTCTAAATCAAACGAAGAGCCACACTTAGAGCACGCCGATGACTGTTCCGGATTTTCTGTTCGACATTGCGGACAGATCACACTTGGCCTGCTCTTTCCTCACGTGCCAGAGTTGTGGGATTATCCCCCAGGCGACGCGTGCCTGCAAGCCTAGGGCGTTCGCAAGAGGTCCTTTTCGCATCTAAGCGGGGAGAAGATGATCCGATTCATTTCTTTAGGGATTTTCGTTGCGGCTCTCATGGCCGGCGGGGCTATAGCCCAGGCGCAGACCACCGGTCCGATTACGCCTCCGCCCACGTTCGAACTCAAGCACATCCCCGTCAAACCGGAGCCGGCCGCTCCGCCAATTCCGGCGGAGCAAATCATCCAGCGATTCACACAGAACGAAGACTTGAACAAGAAAGCCTACGACGCGGACACGCTGGATCAGAGCGTGAAGGTCGAAGAGTTGGTCGCGAACGGGGGATTATTCGAACTGAATGGCGAGCAATATACAAAATCCGATGGCGAGCATTATGAGAGCGTGCTCAAGCCGCCCACTTCCAATTTGCATTATACGGAGTTCTCGCTCGAAGACGTCAAATTCCTGGCCGGCTTGCGGCTCTTCTTCCTGACGACCGAAGAATTGCCTGGTTACAAGCTGTCTTACGAAGGCAAGGAAAAACTCGATCAAATTGATACGTTCATCTTCCGGG
The DNA here is from genome assembly GCA_049678505.1 of Candidatus Acidiferrales bacterium. GTDB lineage: Bacteria > Acidobacteriota > Terriglobia > Acidiferrales > UBA7541 > DAHUXN01. Next base: position 9,426 of record JBAUEH010000055.1, on the reverse strand, counting down.
TGCAGCCGAAACAGCTCATAAGCAAGCCATTATTCGACGGCGTGGTGTGGATTGACGACCAGGATTTCGCGATCGTGAAAAGCTACGGCCAGTTCGTCACGGATACGGGAAATTTTGCGGGCAGTTTTCCTTTTCGGATGTTTGACGTCTACCGCGAGAATATCCAGGGGCATTTGTGGCTGCCGACGTACATTCGATCCGACAGCGACGTTAAGGCGCCGCAAGGCACGGTTCCGATCCGCTTGGTGATCCGTTCATCGAACTTCAGGCCCAATGCGGCCGCTTCACCGGCTCCTCCTACAAAGCCTGCCGGGCCGGGCAAAACGCGCTGACTTACAGAGCTTTGGCGGCAGGGAGCAGCACTTCCGGCAAGTCTGTTATGGATTCGAGCAGCATGCCCGGATGCGCGGCTTTCAACTTGGCGGAACTGGGAAAAGGGCCGATCACTCCGACGGATCTGACTCCAGCAGAATGGGCCATCTCGATGTCTTCGGGCGTATCACCCACGTAAACGCAATCCGCAGCGTTCATGCGCATACAACGCATCGCCGCAAGGAGCGGCGCTGGGTGAGGTTTTCGACGAGGAGCATCCTCGGAGCAAATACACGCGGGAAACAGGCCCTGAAATCCGAATTGCCGGAGCTGCCGGAGAACGCGCTTTCGGTCACCGCTGGTGACCAGCCCCAATGCGAATGAGCGGCTGAGTTTGTTGAGGACGGCGCGCGCTCCAGGCAGCAAACGGGGATTCTCTTTGCGATAGGCGGCTGCCCAGAGCCTGTCAGCTAGATCCCATTGTCTTCCGGGAATTTTTGCAGCGCGATAGACGCGATACCAATCCGGTGAATAGTGACGGGCAAGCTGGCGGTCGGAGAAATTGATTTCGAGGGCGTGGAACATGGCCCGGTATGCTCGCGTATCGGCGCGGAAGGAATCCAGCAGGGTCCCGTCCCAATCGAAAATCACCGCGCGCGCGGAGATGCGTTGCAGCTTCACCGGAGAAGACTACAGAAAGGGCCGCGGAAACTCTAATGAAACCCATTAAACGAAGGAACTACGTCATCGCGGTCGAAATCGATGTCATCAAAAGACGCGGCGAAACCAAACCATCCGGGCACATCGCAATCGTCGATACGAACCACGTGAGCCGCGGTTTTCAGGCGGACGCTGCCTCGGCCAAGAGGACGTTCGATCAATGCGACTTGGAGTTCGATGGCTGTTCCGGGCTCGATATGGCGGGGCGCCAAGAAGTAAATGCCGCTGGAGCTGATATTTTTTGTCACCAGGGTGACAGGCGCTGGTTCTGACCGGCCTTCGATGCTGGTGAGTTGCAGGGGCAAGCTGAGGCAGGCTCTCGGGCTGCGCCTCCGGTCTTCCGCGACACTTATCGCGTGAGTCGGAACGCGTAAGAAAGTTCTGCGGTGCAGATCTGGCTGAACTTGATGAACTTCCCGAGCTGGCGCCTCCGTTGAACTGACCGAGAGGTGTAGTTTCGCAAGTGCCCCCATGTAGATGCCCCCAAGTTCCGGCTTTCCCCAAGCCGAGAGGGGCACTATGCCTTGGGAGCCTATAAGGCGTCAACCATGTCAAGACAAAAAGTGTCCTGTAACTCAACAAGGGCTCCTTAAGCCCGAAAGCCAAAAAGGGCCAGACCAGCCAAGATTTGACTGCAAGAATCGGATAGATATTGTTTCCGGCATAGAATATTTTTGTTTTGCGGACATGAGCAAGACAATGAGTATCGCCAACCAGGCAAATCGCACAGCGTCGTCGCGCTATTGGCAAGCTGTGAAGCAACGGCGCTCTGCCGCGGATGGGAGCTTCGTCTATGCCGTGCGCAGCACGGGCGTGTATTGCCGGCCGTCGTGCCCGTCGAAGAGGCCACGCGCTGATCGCGTTGTTTTCTTTTCAGGCCCTGGGGACGCCGAACGTGCAGGCTATCGCGCCTGCCGGCGATGCCGGCCACAGCTTTCGTCTCTACAAGGAGAGGCAGCGCGACTGGTGCAGCGAATCTGCCAAAGAATCGACGAAACGCTAGCATCGGACCCTGAGGCACGGCTCACTTTGGTGGAACTGAGCCGCCCGTTTGGCGTGAAGCCGCACAAAATGGAGAGATTGTTTCGAAGAATACTTGGCATTACGCCACGGCAGTTCACTGACGCGCAGAGGATGACGCAATTGAAATCCAAGCTTCGCAAGGGGGAAAAAGTGACCACAGCAATGTATGACGCAGGTTTTGGCTCGAGCAGCCGACTCTATGAGCGCGCTCCCGGGCAAATGGGAATGACCCCGGCGGCTTATCGCCGCGGGGGCCAAGGCATGGCCATTTCCTATACCATCGCTCCATGCCCGCTCGGACGGGTTCTGGTGGCTGCCACACAACGCGGCGTGAGCGCGGTTTATCTTGGAGATTCGGATGAGCCGCTCAAGAAGGCGCTCGCGCGAGAATACCCTCGGGCGGAGATTCACCAGGACGCCGCGGGGATCGGGCCGTGGGTCCGCGGAATCGTCCGGCACTTGCGCGGGCAGGAGCCTCATATCGATCTGCCGTTGGACGTCCAAGCCACGGCATTTCAGCGCCGCGTTTGGGAAGAGCTGCGGCGCATTCCTTACGGGTCTACAAAATCGTACACCGAAGTCGCTCGCGCGATTGGTAAGCCCAAAGCTATACGAGCCGTCGCGCGAGCTTGTGCCACAAATCCGGTTTCGATTGTGGTGCCGTGCCATCGCGTAGTGAGGGAAGACGGCAATCTCGCAGGTTATCGCTGGGGCTTGGAGCGCAAAAAAACGCTCATCTCCAGGGAAAGAAGCCTGGCCAAGCGCGAGAAGCACGCTTCGTAGGGCGGAGCTAGCCGACAAACGACGCGTGGACGAACTAGGCGTCGGGACGGACTCTTTGCGTGCCCTTCGGCCAGTGGGGCTTGAATCGCGAGTCGGGTATCTCCGGGTTCTTGGAAATGTTCGCGTAGCGAATGATGAAGTAATCGTCTGTGCCGGTCTCGAAAAACTCCTGCTGGACCGGCAACCACGACGATTCGTCGAGCCACAGACGGATTCTGGCGATCTGGTTGCGCGCGGCTCCCGCTTTCGGAGTCAGCTCCAGTAAGGCGGTTTTTTGGCGATCCAGAAGCGGCTCACCGATCAACGTAATCAAGAATCCCTTTTGCAGCTCGTGGCCTGAAGTACCGAAGCCCAACAAAAGAAACTCATTTACCAATTCGCGGTGCTTCCCCAGATTGTATTCCTCGACCTGTTTCAATCCTGGCGTATACACAAAAATCGTGTCGCCCGATCGCAAAATCGTCCTCGGATCCGGCTCTTTCAAATCGAGCCGCATTTTGTCGCCGCGAACCCACAGGGTCCCGGTTTCCGTCGACTTAACATTGACGACCACGGTGACCTTCGTTCGCTCGACGTCCGCGGTAAGGCTACGAAAATTCGCTGCTTCGCGGTTCAAACTGTCGAGCACGGTTTCCAGTGTAAGGGTTCCGTGGGCCTGCGGCCTGGCCGGCGCGACCGAAGCGTTCATGGCCAGCGCGACACACGCTGCGATGATGGCTGAAACAATCCCTTTGCCGCACATATGTACTTTCCTCAACGTTCACCGGAAAAATCCGCAAACATCATAGCATGCAGAGATGCATAAAAACGGGGCTGAGGAGGCCTAGCTGAGCGCGGGCCGCCAGAAATGAGGAATGTACGTCTAGCGCTTCACTTCTACTTCGTAATACAGCAGAGACCCGTCGCTCGCGCGAACCGGCTGGATGCTTTGCACCTGAAATCTCCGCCCTTTCAGACCTTCTACCGACTCACCCAGGAGCTGATGAGTTTTCTCTTCGAGCTCGTTCGATTTGACGGCTGGCTGAGCGCTGCCGAACAATCCCCGGTCCAACCGGTAGGTCTCGGTATGCGCGCTTGAGTCCTGAGCAATGAGCATAATTCCCGCAGCGCTTGCGAAATTGTTTTCGGGTCGATCGTGGAACCAGCGGCGCGGGGTGATCAAGACGAACATCACGATGACCACAACCATGACGTCATATGGCCAGCTACCGCGCTCATACGACCAAAAAATCGTCCCCCACACTCGCCGCAACAATTTGCGCATATCAATTGACGGAAGCCCCGTCCATGACCACACCATCGCGCATATGCAGCACGCGGTTTCCGTACGTGGCGGCTTCCGGATTGTGCGTGATCATGACGATGGTCTGCCCCAGGTCTTTATTGAGCTGGCGCAACAGTCCGAGAACATTTTCGGAGTTTTTTGTGTCCAGATTTCCGGTCGGCTCATCCGCCAGGACAATTTTCGGCTCATTGATGATCGCTCGCGCCAGGGCCACACGCTGCTGCTCCCCGCCGGATAATTCCGATGGCCGATGATGCAAACGGTCGCTCAGTCCGAGCATTCGTGTCACGACCTCGAAGCGATGCGGATCGAAGCCGTCTCCATGGATATGCTGGGCCAGAGCAATATTACCCCTGGCATCAAGCGTCGGCAGCAAATTGAACCGCTGAAATACGAAGCCGACCTTGTGCCTGCGAAGCAGCGTGCGGGCTGCATCTCCCATGGCGGCCAAATCGTTGCCATCGAGCAATACTTTGCCGCGGGTCGCGCGTGCGAGGCCTCCCATCACGTGAAGCAATGTGGACTTGCCGCAGCCCGACGGGCCCATAATCGACACAAAATCTCCCGGGAAGATTTCCAAATCCACGCCGCGCAATGCGGCGACTTCCAGCTTGCCAGACTGGTAGACCTTCCAGAGATTCGTGCTCTTCAGTATGGGTTCCAAATGCGCTCCGGCGGAGGATTCGTTCTCCGCGCTAAGAAGTCTATGCCATTCGCCATGACGAAAATCCGATGCGGCCGTGGGCAGGCTCATTCATACGCCAGCGCTTCCACGGGGTCTTTGCGGCTGGCAATCCACGCAGGATACACCGCGCCCAACCACGCTCCCAAAATTGCAAGGGAAGCAGCACGCACAAGCCACATGGGCGAAATCAGAATTGTCAGCGTCGGAAAAACACCGAGGAACAGCGCGCGAGCCCCATAGCTCATGGCGATTCCGACCACGATTCCCGCCAGGCATAAAGCCGTTGTCTCGCTCAGGATCACGCGCACGATGTACGTACGCGAGGCGCCCAGCGACTTCAGAACGCCAATTTCTCGCGTGCGTTCAATGATCGTGGTGTACATCGACAGGAGAATCACCAGAAAACCAATCGCCGCGGCCAGCGAAATCATGGAGCGAATTACGGTCTGAAGTCCTGGGAGGTTCGATGAAGTCATCAGCGAAAGATAATCGCGCAGCGGGCGCACTTCGTAATGCGGCAAGAGCTGATTGATCGCGGACATCACCTTGGTGGTTTGCTCCGGACGATCACACTTGACGAAGAATACGGACGCCTTGTCACGCGCGCCGGCCAAATTCTGCAGCGTCGACATCAATACGAAAAGCCGCGCGCCTTTCCCGTGTTCTACGATGGCCGCGACATGGAAATCATGTCCCAAGACGTGCAGCGTGTCGCCGACCTTCACTTTGCGGCCCTTGGCATACCAATCGTCCACCAGAATGTCATCGGGATTCTGAAGGTCATGCCCATCGTGGAAGACAAAGCCTCCCGAAACTTCGCGGAAGCTTTCCGGGTCAATGCCATAAATCAGGTCGAGGCTATTCGTGGAATTGAATTGCAAAAGCACCGGCGCGACGGCGTGTACGTTCTTGAGTTGCGCCAGCCGCTGCCCGATCTCGATGGGCATAGGCGCGCCGCTGAGCGCCATGAAAATCGAAGCGGAAGGCGGCTGCACCATGATGTCCGCGCCGATTCCTTCGATGCGTTTCGCCGTATCCGACAACATGCCGGAAGTGAGGCCCACGACCATCAAAATCAGCGTGACTTCGACGGCGACGGCAATGATAGTGATGAAAGTCCGCACTGGGCGGAACATCACGTTTCGAAAAATCATCTGGCGGATCACGGCTGCGCGTCCTCGCCCAGGCGAATCAGTTCGGTACCCGCCGGCTGAGTCAGATGAAATTTATCGGCGCTGATGGTTTGGTTGAGCGTCAGTTGGGTAATCACCACGTCGAGCCGGTATTCATCAACTGGCCGGGAAATCAAAATGTCGCGAGGGTAATCGGCCGCTCCTGCGGGCCGCCAATCTTTCATTCGGATATCGGACACAACCATGCCCTGTTGGTCGTAGATTTGCATACGCGCAATCTGCAGATTCGCGCGGTCGAACCACACTTTGCGCTGCAGCTCCCACCCCTGCGAACCGTTCCTAGCCACCGTTAGCACATAATACCGCGCCGGGGGCGCGTCGACTTCCTCCAAAAGCACCGGCGCATCCTGCTCGATGTTCGGCCAAATGAGCGCATCAAACAGATGCTGCGGACGAAGGTTTTCGATGGGCCGCTTGGCGGTGCGATGCAGGTCCGCAGGCCCCTCGATGAATTCATTCTTCGAGGGGATGTACATGTGGAAGCTCTGTCCATCGCTGGCCATATCGAAAATGTCTTTTGCAACCACCGGCGCCTGGCCGATCACACGGATCGACGCAGGCCGCGCTGCCAGGATATAGCCATTGACTTCGTGATAGTTCTCGATCACGCCGCTCAGCGCAGAGCCCGCCGTTGGCGACATTCGCACCGCAGCGTTAACCGTCTGCACCGCGGATGCTTCGCGGTTGTAGCGGTCAATTAGCTCCGGCTTTGTGGCGCTCAGCGCGGGCTGGACAACCGCCGGTACAACTACCGTTTTCCGGCTGACCGCGCAGCCTGCCGCGAGCGTAAACATCGCAAAGGATATAACCCACGAGAATTTGAACCGGATGTCGCCCGCCCCCGAGAAAACGCAGAGTATCGAATCTAACAGCCACCTCTCGGAGTGTCAACGCAATGCCGTCCGGAAGCGCCCCGGACGGCTTCTTCCGCAAACTAAGGCGCGGCAGAAGTGATACAGGCACAACCCGCGAAAAACGAGCTGGTTTCGGGGGATTCAGGCGGGAACAGGCAGGGGTTGATTCGGCCCAGACGCTCCCGTCATCGAAAGCAGTAAATTCCGCAAGCGAGAGCGGTCTTCCAATTCCATTCCAACCGTTTCCACTCCGGCCTGATTGGATTTCACAAATCGCACCAGCACATCCAAGCGAATCGGCCGCATGCCGGATGAGATGCGCAGGCGCGCGGGCGTGCCGACAGAAAGCTGGACGTTCCCGCTGAGCAGCCCACCCTCCAAACTGAGAACCTGCACGGCCGGCTGATACTTTCCGCGCTGCGATTGGATCACAGCGGGCATCGGGCGAATCATTCGGATTCGCTCATACCGGCGGTAGCGCACGAAATCGTGGTCCCGTTTCGCGTCCAGCGGCGCCAGACCCAACAACTGCGCGTTCAAGCCTGAGCTGGCCAGAAGCGCCGGCGCGCGTTCGGGATCGATTTTCACAAGCGCCTGAGCGGCTGCCAGCCGCATTTCGTGGGGATAAGTCCAGCGCCAGGCTCCCTTGGCCTCCACAAAGCGCAACAAGTCTCCCTCCATCCCCGGAGCGCGAAGCCGCCCCAGCGCTTCGATGGCCTTCACTCGGAGGAAATCTGAACTGTCCGGCAGCGATTCGCCTTTCGCAACGCGTAATACATCCGGCGCGACGGTGACGTCGCCGCACATTCCAATCTCATCGAGCGCCATAGGCACAATCATGGCATCGAGACTTTCCATCATGCGCATCATCGTCCGCCCACGCTCGGGCGCTCCAGCAATGGAAAGCTGGCGCAACGCTTCGTCGTGCGCGCTTCGTTCGCCTGAACGTATGCGCCGAGGCAACAGCTCCTCGACAACAATAGGCTCCACTCGGCTCAGCAGTCCTACCACGCGAACGGCGCTTCCTACCGGCGCAAGTTCCAGCGTTTGCCGGAGCTGCACTTTGACCGGTTCGCCGATCGCGCGAGCCATCGCCACCATGTTTTCCCGTTCCGAACCGCGCGTGACCCGCATCAGGCGGCTTGCAAGCTGCGCGGCCGCGGCATTCGGGGCTCGGCGAAGCACTTCAACAAGCTCCGGTCGCGGCGCTGAATCCTTCAGACCTTCTTCGATAAATTCGGGAATACGGTTGTGGATGCCGATGCGCGGCCCGAGGCTTCTGGTCCAGCTCGGCCGCGATTTCTCGAGGGCCGTCAGAGTGTCGAGAGCGCGCCGCACTGCCGGGAATTCGCTTTGCTCAGCAGCCTCCTGGCTAAATTTAACAAACGCGGCGCTGAGCAAACTCTGCAGTTCAGCATCGCGCTCGCGGGCGAGCTGCTCGCCGATGGCGCGCACGGCTTCATCCAAAGGCGCGCCTCCCACACGGGTGTAAATATCCGCTATCTGCATCATCCCGTTGGCCGTTTCCCTCCGCGCTTCCGGATCCAGATGGCAAACGCCGCGTGCGTACTGCATGAGAATTTTCTCCGCCGCCAACGTATCTCCACGGCGTTGCTGCTCTTTTACGTGCTGCTGAATATTTCTCGCTGGCACGCGCCAGCATTCCGGCGAAAGTAAGACATTCTGTTTCCTGTCTTCGGAAACGGAAGCCCAGAATTGCCGATACAGAACATCGGTCAAGGAGTCTGCCGCGATACCTTGCTCTGCCCGAAACGCTCTCGTCCCCGCTTCTATTTCTTTGCCCAGCTTGTCGAGCAGCGGACGAACGGCGCTGGCGTTGATCGCGCCGCTTTCAAAGCGCTCCGTGGCGCAGCGAATCGCGACATCCGTCGACAGGCGAAACCACGCAGAGTCGTCCAGCGTGCTTGGACGGAGCTTGAGGGTCACTTCCGCAAAGGCTTCGCGGAATACGGACTTCGCATTCGCCGGGAGGGCATCGAACCGTTCCTTCCATTCGGCGCCATTGCCAGTCCCTTCCTCCGAAGCGGTCTTGGCCGTCGTAACCACGTGCATTAGTCCGTTGATCTCTTCTCCTGTGAGCAAGCGATCGGCGGCGTCTTGTCCGTCCCAGTGCGCTGCGCCCACAAGCTCTTCGCCAAATTCAAAAGATTTGAAACGCCGCACGCGCCGCGATGCTTCTTCTGCGCCAATCATCTCCGCCAGCTTTGCCGGGTCGCGCAGCCAGTTCTGCGCCGCGTCACTCGCGCCGCCGCTTGCTGGGACAAAGCGAAGCTCGTTGATGCGAATCCCGCGCTGTGAGTACTCGCCCGTTGAATTCTTCAGGAAGGCGCGCAGGTTGGATGGCTTGACGCCCGCTCCCGCGAAGGCCCTCACAAAATCCCCGAACGAATCTTCAGACACCTCAGGCGTGAACGCGATGCTGGCGATTCCCGCATTCGTGAAAATCTGCGCCAGGCTGTTCTCTGCGGCTGTGGATTCGAGAACTGCGCCATCCAGCACGAGTTTGCTCCCGGAGGTCCCGACCATGAATCCCGTCGGGCCGGCCGCTTC
>JBAUEH010000054.1:0-11010 GCA_049678505.1 Candidatus Acidiferrales bacterium | reverse complement strand
GATGTAAGGAGGTTCGGTGTGTGGCTGGGTTTCAGAACCACCAGCAGGAATCTACAGCCTCAAAGAAACGGGACGAGGAATTGGCTCGTGAAGCAGAATCAGCAGGCTTTTTGGGCGGTCTTATACTTTGTGCATTATTTGCAGCGAGCAAGGGTTTATGAGATTCGATTTGGACGGGGGCATTCGGAGCGGTTATGTCGAAGAAAAGTTACGACCAAAGAACTAACCTAGAAAAAATACAATCACAGTGGAATAAGGTGAGCGGGCTTCATTCGCGAGAGGAATGGTCGGCGGCGATTGTGAGGGCGGCTACTGCTGCCGAGATTGCTGCAAATTTCGCCATAAGACGGGAGTTTGAGGAAAGAAGCGAGTTTGACGGCGACTTCATCAATAGCCTCCTTCGGTGGGCGAATGGGCTTGACGGCAAGATTAACCGATTGCTGCTGCCGCTCTCCGAAGGAAGAAAGGCACACAAGGTATTTGCAAAGATTAAGAAGAACGCGGAAGAAGTAAATAAAAAGCGGAATGCCGTAGCGCATCAAGGTGAATTTTGTAGTATCGGCGAGTCCAAAGAGACCATTGAGAAGGCGAGGGTATTCATAGAGAGCGTTGTCGGAATCTATGAGCCAGGCTTCACTCTCAAGGACAAATCGTAGTAGATGTCACGCTGAGGGCAAAGAGATCGCATGGATTTACAGGCAGCGCGCCGCATCATCGCTTCATGGAACGAAGAGGACGAAGCTCCAGCCGAGTTGCCTGCGTCGGTTCTTCCGAAACTCGCCATGGACGACCTGCCTGAAGGGATAACGATTCATGTAGGAACGCACCAGAAAGGCGTTTTGCATCTCGACTGGAACGGGATGCTAGGAAGAGATACCAAAGGCATTTATGGCGAGGCCGACCATACGTGGACTCGCAAATACTGGTATTCGCCGCTTGGTCTTGAGCAGTATTTGGATCTGGTCAGGCGGGCGGTCGAAACGCGGCATCGCGTACGCGGCGACGTGGAGCTAATGGACTACGATGACGACGGTGCCTATGTCGCGCTCCGCTTTCGTATTGATACCGACGAAAAGAACCTGGGCAAAGCGTACGATGCCATCCGCAAAGTCGCTACTGAGGTAGAGGAAGCGGCGGAACAGGCGCCGATGAGGTCGGGAAGCATATTGCCGAAATGGCGGCGCGGTTGTCCGGGTGGGGATCGCAGACGCTCGATGGACTTGTTGACGGGGTCGAAGGTGCCAAATCGGCTGATGATAAAGGCCGGACCTTGGAAGAACTCTGCAGCAAGTTATTCGGCAGCGTTCCTGGGTTTGCCGTGACGGGTCGAATCCGCACTGAAACAGAGGAGATCGACATTTCGGTCTTAAACGATAGCGCTGAGCCGCGGTTGCGCCGCGAAGGCGCTCTTATTCTGGCGGAGTGCAAGAACTGGACAGGCAAATGCGGCAAGAATGAATTCGTGGTTTTCCACTCCAAGCTGGAAAACAGGAGCCGGAGATGCACTCTGGGTTTCCTGATTTCATGGAACGGCTTCAGCGGCACGGTCACGAAGGAAATTCTTCGTGGCAGCCGGGAGCAGATTCTCGTCGTGCCGTTAACGGGCGAAGATATGCGCGCTGCGGTCCGCTCAGGTGATTTTGGGAAAATACTCCTTCAATGTTGGGACCGCGCGGTAAATCTTTGATATAGCCCGCAATTCGTCCGCGGTCGAGGCGTGCGACCACGAATTGATCCGTGGGACCGTCCAGAGTATTCTCTTCCGAAGTATGTCCAGAAACAGTGCATCTACAAAAGCCACGGGCGGCGGCGGATATACGTTCGCCGATAAAGTCGCTGCGGCTTTCCTGACGCAGATGCTCAGGCGTGACTTTCCTGTCGAGCCCGCGTTCGGGGCAATTTCGGAATTGCACTTCGAGACCCGTGATACGGGGCAGATCGTAGATGACCTGCGGCTGGTCCTGAAGCGCGGGACCGCTTTAACGCGCTGCGCGATTTCCGTCAAAAGCAATCGGCAACTCACCAGAGCGGGTTTCAACCAGGAATTCGTTGTGGATGCCTGGGAAGAGTGGAACCGACAGGGGTTCAACCAAGAGACCGATCTTCTCGGGTTGGTCGTCGGCGTTATCGATCCTCCTACTTTGGACGCGTGGCGTGAGTTACAGAAGCAGGACTTCGCCACGACGCCGGAGCGAATAATTGAGAGACTCAAGGATTCGCAGCAGTCTTCGGCGATCCAGCGGGCAATTTTTGAGAGCCTGCGGAAGGAGCAAAACGGGCAGAAGCCAGATGCCCTTGATGCGGGCCGTCTGGCGTCACGGATCCGCGTGCTTCCTTTCGTGGAGGGTGACGAAGGGCGATACATGAACCTGTGCGCGGAAATTACGCTTCCGGGCTCGATTGAGGAAGGCACGAAGCTGTGGAGCCGGCTGCTGCAGCTCGCAGCCGAAAACAGGGCCACGGGCGGATTTTTTGACGTTGTGAAGTTGGTGCGCGTCCTGCGGCCGGATTTCGAGCTGCGCGACTATCCAGAGTACGAAGCCGATTGGAGCCGTATCGAATCGGTATCGCGCCAGAACGTGAGTAACGTCAGAACGGTGTTAGGCGCTGACATTCATCTGGTGCGGACCGAGGAGCTGAACAGGGTTTCCCAGGCGATCACCGCAGATGATGTCGTCGTCATCGTCGGGGAATCAGGCAGCGGAAAATCCTCGCTCGTATCTCAACTTGTGGCCGGATCTGGTGTTTTTAAACGCATCCTGTGGTTAACGCCCGAGCAAGTATCAAAACCGAGCCAGGCCGAGTTGTCTCAGGCCTTCCAGCTGCGGCACGGGCTTTCCGAGATGATTTCCGGTTCCGGCGTTAAAAACTCAGTGCTCGTCATCGACGGCTTTGAAAAATTTGAGGGCGAAGCTCGCAAACGTACCCAAGAGTTGATCGCTGCGGTAAAGGCCGAAAGCTTTGTCGGTTGGAAGCTTATCGTCACCTGCCAAACACAATCGTGGGAATCTGCCCAAGACGCGCTGATCGAAGCTGGCATCACGGCCATGCACAAGCTCGATTTCAGCGTACCCACGACTCAGGAAATCTACGACGCAATCCCGCACCTTCCTGAGATCCGCTACTTGCTAATGCGCAGCCTTCTGCGTCCCATCCTGCGAAACCTCGTGATGCTCGATTGGGTGTTAAGGGCAGGCATCGCGAAACGGTTGTCGGATTCCTCGCAGGTTTGGATCGGAGAGACTGATTTAATTAACTGGATTTGGGACCGGTGGACCGGTAATGGTTCCATGCGTTTTGCGCGTGATTCGTTGCTACGTGCGCTCGGCCGTTTGGAGGGCGACAAACTTAGCGGCGCAGTACATATCGATGCGATTGAGCGTGATCAGCTGCCGTTGCTGGGAACGTTGGCGCGGGAAGGATTGATTCGGGAGAATCTGCCATCGATACAGTTTCCTCATGATCTGATGGGTGACTGGGCTCGCTACCGTGCGTTGAGCTTTGCCGAAAATAGTGCGGCGACAGAAATTCGGGCACTTGCTTCAATTCCACGGTGGGGCCGGGCCATCCGTCTCTTTGCCCAATCGCTGGCTGAAAAGAAGGATGGGCTAGCGTCGTGGAAATCGATGCTGGCTCGGTTATCGGGAGCGGAGGCGGAAGCGGTACTGGCAAGCGACATTTTTCTCGACGGCCTGGTCTTTGCTGCCAATTCGGAAATCTTGCTGGAACTGGTCTGGCCGAACCTCATTGCTGATGGAGGCACGATTCTGCGGCGGCTCCTGAAGCGCTTACAAAACGCCGCGTCGATACCCGATGTCCGGCTCCGCGGCCTGGTTGACCCGAAATACGCTGAGCAATCGGAGGCGTGGTTTCGTATTCCGCATCCGCTCTATTGGTCTCCGGCTCTGAGCGTCCTTAGCAGGCATGAGAAGGACGTGGCCGAGGATGCGCTTTTGCTTGGTGGTGAAATCTGTGGCCTGTGGCTTCGGACTATGCCCAAGGAAGTTCCTGGCCGGCGCGAAGCGGCATTGCTTGCGATGGAGTTAGCTAAGGAGCTTCAGGCCCGTATTGCTGAGGATAGGCATTTTGGTGACAAGGACAAAGTCGTTTACGAAGCCCTTCTGTGGGCCGCGACCGAATTTCCAGATGAGGTGGCAGAAATCGCTCTTGAACTGTCGGGCAGGCGGGATGAACCTGAGCACGCCATTGCTCGCGCAATAGCCGCACAGGAGCAAGAAAGGAAACAGAGAGAAGAGTGGCTTAAGACCCATCCACCGGAGAAAAGGCCCAAGCGCCCTCGCCCACCCGTGATGTTGTCGATGCCGCGCGGGCCTCTGCGGACACAAGCGGCCGATGGTCCTGCGCGTGAAGTGCCGGAAGGACTCCGAGCCGCCGTGCTCGACACAGGCGCGCTTTCGAGTCTGATCGCAGTCCGTCCCGCGGCAGCGGCCGAAGTCCTACTGGCTGTGTGCATCGAAGAGCCGAAACCGACAGACCCCTACGGCGACAGGTCTCGACTCTTCGACGACTTCGGACTGTCGGATTGGCAGCATGGATACCCTGCGTACTACTGGAAAGGCCCGTTCCTAACTTTCGTTCAAATTGCGCCGGACCAGGGGCTCGATGCAATCATCCGGCTGGTCAATTACGCGACACAGCGCTGGCTCGAAGATGTGGGTGTCCGTTTGACTGAGGAGCAGCGCGCGAAGTACGGGCTTGAATTTGAGTTCGCTGCCAAAACGGTGTGTTGGCTTGGCGATGCCAATGTGTTCGGCTGGCACCGGTATCTTCCAAAGGATGGTGATGTCGTGGAAGCCGCCCTGATGGCGCTGGAAAAGTGGCTTTACGACGAAGTCAAGGCCGGCCGGAGCATTGCACAGTGGGTGCAACAAATTTATGATCGCGCCGAGTCTCTCGCCTTTGCCGGTGTCTTGGTAGCGGTCGGGATGAAATACCCTGGGCTTTTCACCAAGGAGCTGCAACCTCTTCTGGGAAATCTCCACCTGTACGAATGCCAAACGAGCTGGGCGGTCAATGAATCGCAGGAGGCATGGACGATTGCTTTGAGCGGGCAGCCGCAAACAGTGATCCAATGGGCCCTGGAATGGCACAGGATGCCTCACCGGCGGGCATTTCTCCGCGACAACGCGCCGGTCCTGATGATGCAGGATGAAGGAATACGGAATTATCTTGTGGGGCGAGCCGCGGAGTGGGCCAAACAACTTACCGATGCCGCAGGAGATCGTGATGATCTGCGATTTTTCCTCGCCCGCTTCGATTTGAAGAACTACACCGAGACGCCGCAGGCCGATGGCACCGTGATGATTACCATGCGCTGGCCGGAGGAATTGGAGGCCAAGGTCAAAGAGGGGCAGGACGACCGGGAGCTGAAGATTGTGTCTTTGACGTTATCCTCGACCGCGCGAGCTTGTCTCTCCGGGCGCAAGGAGCTTCAACGGGCGGAAGTGCCGGAGTTCGCCCGCCAGACACGGCGCCTGGCTGACTGGCATCCGTCCGGCCTGGATGCTCAGCAGGAGCAGTATCGGGTGAATTCGCTCGCCGGAGGAATTGCGGTTCTCATCATCGAACACCGTGACTGGCTCAAGCAGAATCCCGACATCGAAAAATGGTGCATGGATACGTTGCGCGAATTGAAACCGGCGGAGGGTTCTGAATTGGACTCGTCGGTGTCCGTGCTCGATTACACAGCGGAGTCGTTCCTGGGCGAGGCGGGCGTGGCGTTGTTGCTGGAGAGCGATGAAGAATGGGTTCTGCGCCTTGTGTTTGAGGGCGTCACCGGTTTCTACTACAACTCCACTTTTCAAACGATGGTGGGTGCGTTTTGGCTGCGGGAGCGGCTCGGTGGGAAGTTTGCCGAGTTGGCGAACATCGTGGTGCTCTGGTCGGCTCTTCGCCGTGCAGCGAATCGGGAATCAGGGTATGAAGCGCGACTGGACCTGCTAGCCAAGTATAAAGCGACGCTTTTTCGCAGATATGCCGCCGGAGAGCTAAAGGGAAGATTGCTGCCGCTTACCAAAGCGGAAACGTTGGGCAAGAGTCTGGTCGAGCGCGTTGACCGCAGGACGGAGTCCGCTGAGGAACGGCATCAAAGGGCATTACGCAAAGAATGGGGACGCGAGCAGAAGAACCGCAAACTGGACCGCGACATTCCCAGCATCGACTTCCGTGTACTCCAGAAGGGATTTGGATTCCTCTGGGGAATGGTGCGTGAACCCCTGCCCTCAGACGAGCCTATGCTTCGTCATTATGTTCGAGGGTTGTTCGATCTGGAAATGCGCACTCTGCCGACACCGGGACCCGACGAAGAAAACTACGAAATCGAGGGGACGGCTTACGAGTTCGATGTATGGGTTATGGCCCGCATAGCGGAATTCATCGTCAAAGAGAATTCGGCCGATGGGGCCCGTAGGTTCTACGGCCCGATACTCGCTCTCGGCCCGGCCGGACGGTATTGGGTGGAGGACTTCCTCCAGACGTGGGTCCGCATTGGGCTAGAAATGACATCCGATCCAGCCGCTTTTGCCAAAATCTGGACGGAGATGGTCGACTATGCGATGGCTTTGCCTGCATGGCAGCCCGGTGCGCACGGCTGTTGGTCGCGCGCCGAATCGCTCGCCGTCGATCTGGTGGGCTTGCGCGATGATTCGGCTGTAGTGCTAGGACAGGCCAAGCACAAAGCCCTAGTCCAGGCGATGGCACCGGTATTTGAGCGCTGGTCAAAGGCTTGGCTCAATCATGCGTCTGCGGCAGGATGGTTCTCACATTTCTTGGCCACGGAATCCGGCAATGTTTTGCTCGTTATGGGGATTAAGGAGCTGGCGAAGGTCGTGGGATCATTCGAGGACCGTGACTGGCACCAGCAGGGCCTCGGAGGAATTTTTACCGATGCGCTGGCGGCTTGTTGGAGACGCAAACAAAACGAAATCGAACAGCAGCCGGAGCTGCGAAAATCCTTTCTGCAGATTCTCACCGAACTTTGTGCTCGGCAAATCCCGGAAGCACTGCATTTGAGGAACAAAGTGTCGGAAGCACTAGGGAACCAGGCGCAATCGAATCCTGCCCCTACTTTTTAGGGTTCGCCCGGTTTTGGCCAGAGCCGTATGCTCTGTCGTCCCTACGAAGCTGTTTATCCGCCCGGTTGAAGGATTGCGGGATTTCATTCCTCAACGCCTGCATCATTTCCCCTGCCACGAGATCATCCAAGATCGGCTCGGACAGGCATACGATGGCTGAGAGTTGGGTTAGCGTGTGCGCAGCATTTTGCCCCGGCTCCATTAACCCGCCGTTGCTGCGTCCGGCGAGTAACCCGTCGTAGTCCATTAAGCCAAGCCTCACATACATGCTTTTTATGCCGGCATGTATGTTGTCGTTTCCCATCTGGTAGTGAGAGCGCATTTCGGCGCGCCCAGCCGCCTTTTCGAGGTCGGCAAATGTCGGTCTCCTATTTTTCAGATGGTGCGCGGCCCATCCGTAGTCTGTACTAAATTCTTGGCGGTACTTTTTCATGGTCTTGTCATACGCTTTGAGAATCTTCTTCTGTTCGCGGGCAGGAAGCGGTTTGTAAGCAAGGTCTTTGTAACAGGCCAGGTATTTGACCAATGCACGCTTCGATTCCACAGCCTGATGGTCGATGTACCGGTCGGCAATATCCTCGCCATATTGCGAGATAACGGCCGCTACAACGGCAATTTCGTGAAGCGTTCTCCAGCGAGCCATTGCGCCATCGGCAAAACCATTCTCCAGGAGGCAAATGATTTCATCGGTTACCTGGCAACCCCGCACCAGCAATCGGACCAAAATAGTCCTCAGCTGCTTTTTCTTGCCTTCGTGCAGAGATTCGTCGCGCTTGTGCGCCCATTCACACCACTCGCGGGACATGGTTAATAGCATTCGTAATTGCCCAAGTGGCTGTCCCCATCGCTCTTCCAATCGCTGCCGGAAAGCTGCCAGATCAGCTTGCTGCTGTGCGTACTCGTCGGGCCACCGGGACCTAAGAGTCTTCAGGACAGATTTCGACAGGCGGGCTGCAATTCCTGGAAGGATTTTCGGGAGTTGCTCGTTTTCGAACCGCGCATAGACTCGCTCTATTTCATCCGCGTCTGCCTCATCAAACGCGAGGTCGATATTCCCCGAGTATTTGCGGCTCTTGCAACTGAACGGCTCGACCGTTCCGCTCAGGATATGCCGCGCGAGCTTTTTGCAAAGAGCGTTGGGTGCGTCAATCCCTTGTTTCTTAAGTTTTTGGGAGATCAGAGTTTCTAGAAATACCGCCGGAATCTCCATTACGGCCTGGTTCAAAGTCTTCTGAAGCGCATCCATCTCTCCTCCGCCTACGCAAAGAGTCTCTCCTGTTACTCGATGCGGATAACCTACCTACGTACTCAGAGCAGCGTGCTACAATCCGCAAACACCTCTCTAGGAGATGAATCGCGGTGCCAAAAGTATCCCAGAAGGTGAACCCGCACTTCGTAATGGATCGTTGGCTTGACCTTTTGGACGGAGAGCCGCCACGGATGGTGGAGCCCCCGGTTCTTCACCATTACACGGATGCATTTGGCGTCCATGGAATTATCACTTCAAATTCGCTTTGGGCAACGGCGACCCAGTTCTCGAACGACCGGTCCGAGATTGACTATGCTGTCTCGATAGCCAGCGAAGTCATTCAAGAGACCTGGAGCAACAAAAGGAAAATCGGCCCGTGGGAGGCATTCCTAGCGGAACATCTTATAAAGATTTTGGCTACCCCACTCCATACTTTCGGCCAGCCATTCATACTCTCGTTTTGCGAGGACGGAGACCTGCTAAGCCAATGGAGAGCGTATGGACACGCGAGCGGCTTTTCGCTGGCGTTCAGTCCGCTGTTTAAGGCTGACACCATGCGTCTTGAGTCTAGGAATGGATTCAGGACAATGGCCAAGAAAGTCATCTACGAGCACGACAAACAACGAGCACGCCTCCGATTCTTGATTCGACATCTAATCCGCCTAGTTAACGAATTGCCCTTCCCGATTTCCTCGCCAAGAGGTGCAGCGGCACATATCGAGCTGTCCTTACTCCTCGTTCTCGAGATGACAGATTGGGCCTGCGTGGTGAAGCGCAGAGCATTTTCTGAAGAGAAGGAGTGGAGGGTCATCACCTATCCAGCGGGAGCAACATTGAGGGGAGTGACACCGGAGAATTATAAGGGAATATCAATTCGCCCAACCTCCAAGCTCCTACTCCCGTACATGACGCTTGAACCGAACTCCAGGAGGAAATTGCCTCTTGTAGGCGTTCGCTGTGGCCCCAGTGAGTTTCAAGAACAATCCAGCAGGGCGATGAGAATTCTTTTAAGCAACGCTGGATACGAGACTGTCCCTGTCACCTTCTCGGGAGCCCCATTGCGCGTCTGATCTCAAGATTACTGAGCAAGAAGCACTAAATCTTTCCCTCAAGTAAACCGCAAATTGCGGAGGCCCACTTAATCGCATCATAAGTTACTCTCCAGTAGGCGGGTTTGCTTCCATGCACGTCTCCTAATGCACGGCGGATAACTTGTAGGGCATTTGCCGCGTGCTTGGTCGCCTCGTGAAGTTCGGCGACTATTTGCTTAGCCGTTTCGGGCCGAACATTTAGCTGAAGGAGGTCCGCTTCAATCTCTTCGTAGAACTTAAGTGCCTCCATGACGGTATTGACCTTAGCCTGGAAGGAATTCGGCGCTTGGCCGAGGCGGTATTTTTCATAGATTGCCAATGTCACGGTATCTACCGCGCCACACGCCGCAGAAATGGCTCCGTCCTCGTCGCCATGATTCAGCCCCTCAAACGCCGATCTTATTTGCTCAGCAGACGATGCTGGGAGGAACTGAAATTCGTTCGCGTTCGCCAGGGCCGAAGAAAGAATCTGCCCACCAACAAATTGATAACCATGCGGCCTAAGCACTGCGTTTGCAGAATCCTGAGCAAGTTCCCCCGTCAAGATGGACACGGCCCGAAGCTGTTGTGCATAATCCATCTCGCCGAAGAGCCGCTGCACAGCGGGCACGACGGAGGCTCTCCTGTCTTCGGAAGGAATGCGGGCCGCATCGAAGCCGGCGCGGCCGACAGCCTGGCGGATTCTTGGAATCGAAAGCTCGTGTGTCAGCTCAGCCAAGATGGCATTACCAAGTATCCGAACTTCATCTGCCGAGAGAGGCACGTTCCTTCCTTTAATGGATTCGGGCTCCAATCCTGACCGAGTTCGCCGTTCAAATTCAAGCAGTTGCTGAAGAATGACAGCGAACTGCCAAGAGCAATAACATTTCGGTCTTTTGCCGGTGCACCCAATGACTACTACGAGATTCCCAAGTGTCGACGCCCTGCAAGACGAGATCGAAGACAAGGCCACGAGCAAGTCATTGCAGTTCTTGCTAAATCGCCGCAACCTTCTCAATCCATATTCAGACCTTGAGGAATATGCGTTTTCGGCACCCGACCCCCTACCGAAAGAACTGAAAGGTTTCGAATACCACTTCATCGTTGTTAGGAACCAGATACTGCGGGTGCTCAGAAGCCATGAACTGTTTATCGGAAGTTCGGTCATAGATGAGTTGTTCTTCACAGCAGTAAAAGACCATTCCGAGCCAAACCCTGTAAGCGCCATACTGAGAATTATTCAGGGCAGCGGTATCCATAAACCGGGATTCGTCATCTACCCGCTTCACTCGTTCGGCGTTGCGGGTGTCGGCATTCTCGAAACATTAGGAAAGCAGCGATTCGACTTCATCATTCCCTACGCAGGACTCGCTGTCCGTGCACAGACGAACAGCCTCGAAAGGACTGCTCAGTTCCTCGCCGAAGCAGCAAAACAGTTTGGCATTGCAAGACGCATTCCGACCGATTCTCTAGCAGCTTGTTGAAGAATTTAGCTTTTCAAGCGTTCCGTCATGATTTTGTGAGTCATCGAGTTATCGCTGGGCTGTAAAGGGCTGCTGCGGATGTTTCTTTTGGGCTCAGCGCGCCCGAAGCGAAG
>JBAUEH010000053.1:0-77197 GCA_049678505.1 Candidatus Acidiferrales bacterium | reverse complement strand
CCGGTCGATCGATTGGTGGGATTATTGGATCAATCTGCACATCCCGGCGCTGCGGAAGTGGTGTTATCCTCTCATCGAAGGCCGGGCCGGAGAAACGCGCAGCCCCGGGGGAATGGCGCCGGCCGGCAAATCGCCGGACGCCTCCGCAGCGCAGAGCGCGTCCGCCGCAGCCTCCTGAGACTCCAATACAGTGGCTATTTTCGTCACCGGATCCACCGGATATATTGGCGCGCACATCGTCGCGAACCTGCTCGATGAGTGCGGCGAACCCCTGAATCTGCTTGTTCGCGCGAAGAATCCGCAGGAAGCGCGCGAGCGCCTGTGGCAATCGCTGCAACTGCACATGGATTTTTCGCGCTTCCGTTCGTTTCTGGATTCACGCATCCGGATTTTCCTCGGCGATTTGACGAGCAAAAATTTCGGAATCGAAAATGACGAATATAAGGATCTGGTTCGCACGACGGAATCCATCATCCATTGCGCGGCGTCGCTGAATCGCAAATCGGAAAAGAGCTGCCTCAACGTGAATTTGCGCGGCACATTGCAAGTGATCGAGCTGGCCATGCGCGCGAAAGAGGATCACGGACTGCGGCGGTTCAGCCACGTCAGCACGGTCGCTGTTGCCGGGCAAAGGCAGAGCGAAGTGGTTTATGAAGATTCCGCGATCGAATGGGATCGCTCCGACTACGATCCGTACGCACGCACAAAAAAATTCTGCGAACACATGATCGACGAACTTCTACCGGATGTGCCGCGCACGATTTTTCGTCCCAGCATCGTCCTGGGAGACAGCCGCCGGCCGGAGACAAATCAGTTCGACATGGTGAAGGCGTTCGTTTTTCTCGCCTCCCTTCCTGTGCTTCCCTTCCGGCCAAGCGACAAGGTGGATATCGTTCCGGTGGATTATGTTGCCGGCGCGATTTCGCGCATTCATCTGAAAGAAAAGCCGGAGCACGAGATTTATCATCTGTCTTCCGGCACGGATTCGGAAACGTACAGGGAGCTGACCGCGGCTCTCGCCGCCGCACAGTGCAAGCGGCCGCCGACTTTTGCGCCTTCCTTGGAAAAGTCCACGTCAGGAATGGTGAATTTTCTTTCCGGACGCGCGGGAAAGGCCGGGAAAATCGCGACGCTGCTGAAAGTGTTTTTGCCTTACCTCACGTGGAACACGGTTTTCGATAATGCGCGCGTCGTAAAGGAAATGGGAAGGAAACCTGCGTCCTTTTCAAAGTATTGTTTCGCGCTGCTCAAATTCAGCCGCGAGAACAATTTTTCCTATCCCTACAAGGAATGGCCGCGCGATGCCGGTGCGCGAATCGCACAGCCTGCCGCCCAAGGGGCACAAGGAATGCAGCGATGATGGACCTGTTCCTAGAGGCGTGGGTCGCGGGCTCGATTGAATCGGCGAAATTGGCGTGGACGCTCGGCCGCGGGTGCTCCTGGCGCCCCGGCGAAAAACTTCGGCTGCTTTTTGCATGCTACTGCGGCGCGCGGAACACAGGATCCGATCTGCGCGTCGAGGAAATTTTGCGGCAAGTGCGGCGCGTGCTGGGCGATAAGAATGTCGATTTGGCCGTGATGACGCAGGACTTCAAACTGACGCGCGGATATTTTCAGGGAGTGCGGCAGGTGCACCTGCCGGATTTGTTTCCGCCATTCCTGAAGCGCGAAGTGCCGAAATATCACGGCGTGGTGGCCTGCGAAGGTTCGATGTTCAAAAGCAAATTCGCGAACGCGCTGACCACGATGATGATCGGCGCGCTGGGGCTGGCGTCCGCGCAGAATCGATTGTCCGTAGGTTACGGCGGCGAGGCGGGCCACATGGATCCACTGGTCGAAAAGCTCTGCCGGCGATATTGCCGCGGCTCGGTGGTGATCACGCGCAGCGAAGAATCGCAGGCGCTGCTCGGCAAACTCGGCATTCCGACGGAACTGGGAACAGACACGGCGTGGACGTTCGAGCCGCTAGGTTCGCAGTACGGTCAAAAAATGCTTCGCGATGCGGGATGGGACGGCGCGACGCCGGTGCTGGTGGCGTGTCCCATCAATCCATTCTGGTGGCCGGTGAAAGGGTCGGTGATGAAGGCCGCGGCCAGGGGAATTTCCGGAGCGTACAAAAGCAGCCACTACCGGTCGATTTATTTTTTCCGTTCGGGACGCAAAGTGGAAGCGGACTATTCGCGGTACATCACAGCGTTTGCGCGCGCGGTGGATAGGTTCCGCAAAGAGCAGAAGGTTTTCACCGTGTGCGTGGGCATGGAAATGCTGGACCGCGACGCGTGCGAGCGCTTCTCCGCGCATCTAGGCGGCGGGCCGATTTTTTGCGCAGACCAATACGACATGTACCAGATCGTGAGCATTTTGCGCGAATGCCACCTGATGGCGTCGTCGCGATATCACGCGATCGTTACATCGATGCCTGCGGGAGTGGCTTCGCTGGGCATTACGATGGATGAACGCATCCGCAATCTGATGCGCCAGCGCGGCCATCAACATCTGCTGCTCGAAGTGGACGACATAGATTTGGAGGAGAAACTTTTTGCGACGCTGAAACAGCTTTATCGCGAAAAAGAATGCGTGCGCGACGGCATCAGCCGAACGGTGGCGCGAAACCTACAACTCATGGCGCGCATGGGAATGTATTTCGAGCGCATGGTGGCGCAGCGGTATCCGGAGTTTCCCTTTCGTCAAGGCCAACTCAGCTGGGAAGATTATCTGCCTTCGCTCAGCCCGAATCTTCGCAAGCTCGTCGAGACGTACGATCCATGAATCTGCCTCCCGCGAATTTCCTCGAACGTATTTTTCAGCGGTTCCGCGCGGCGGGAGACGGCGTGATCATGCAAGAAATTCGCGGCGGCGAAATCGTGGTGGCGACAGGCAACGATCTGCTCGCGCTGATTGCGAAGGCGCGCGGATTTCTCGCAAGTGCTGGACTGAAGAAAGGCGAACGGTGCGCGTTGCTGGCTCCAAACAGCAACCGCTGGGCAGCATTGGATCTGGCGCTGATGGCCGAGGGGATTGTGGTTGTGCCATTGTACGCGCGGCAGGCTGCGGGCGAGCTTGCGGTCATGATTCGCGACAGCGGAGCGTCGCGAATCTGCTGCGAGAATCGCGATTTGCGCGAGGCAATTTTGCGCGCGTTGCCCGATGCGCCGCCGGTTTCGCTCTTCGACGAAATTTTTGCCGCGCAAAGCGAATTGCAAGCGCCGCCGGGGCCGCTTGGGCCTACGGATGCGGTGACGATCATTTATACGTCGGGAACTTCGGGTGAGGCGAAGGGAGTGGTGCTGAACACGGCGAACGTCGATTTCATGTTGTCGTGCACGAGGGCGCGACTGGATCAATTGATGGCAAAACGGAGCGTGCCGGAGCAGATATTTCATTATTTGCCTTTCAATTTTGCGGCGTCGTGGATTTCGCTGCTGAGTTATCTCTTGCGAAATAGCGTGATCTTTCTCTCGACCGACCTGACGAAACTTGCAGATGAGATGAAGATTGCGGCGCCGAATTATTTTCTGAACGTTCCCACGCTGCTCGAACGCGTGCGCACCAAGATTGAGGAAAACATTCGCGGGCGGGGTGGATGGATCGCTTCCATTTTTGCAAAAGCCAAGCAGGCGTGCCTTTCGGACGGATCGCATCGCGCCGGTCTTGGCGGCCGCGCTGCGCTCACGCTTGCGAAAATGCTGATATTTCCAACGGTCCGCAAGGGGATGGGGCCGAATCTGAAGGCGCTCATCTGCGGCTCGGCTCCGCTCTCGGTGGAAACGCAGAAATTCTTTATGATGCTGGGCATTCCCGTTTTGCAAGCATACGGGCTCACGGAGACGACGGCGATTTGCACGCTCGACGATCCGGCGTTTGTCGAGCCCGGGTACGTTGGCCCCGCGATCCCGGGAATCGAGATGAAGCTCGGCGAAAATCAGGAAATTCTGGTGCGCGGACCAAATATTTTTTCGGGCTACTGGAACCGGCCCGAGGAAACGACGAAGGCTTTGCGAGATGGCTGGTTTCACACCGGCGATCAAGGTGAAATGAATTCACGCGAGAATTGGAAAATCACAGGGCGTATCAAGAATTTGATTATCCTGAACTCGGGCCACAACATTGCACCCGAACCGTTGGAGGAAGAGCTGGCGAGCCATCTGCCCGGAGCGCAAGTGATGCTGGCCGGCAACGGACACAGCTATTTGGTTGCGCTCGTCGCGGCAAATTCAGGTGTGACGGACGCGAGAGTGGGCGCAACACTTGAAAAAGTGAATGCGCGATTGCCTCATTACCGCCAGATTCGCGCGTTTCATCGCATTGCGGAGCCATTCACGATCGAAAGCGGGATGCTCACCGCCAATGGTAAACTCAAGCGCGACGTTATCGCCGCGCATTTCGCCACGCAGATCGAACAGCTTTATCGAAAGCGAGAGGCATGAAAAGTTTTCAGGGTAAGAGGCTCTCGTGGAATCTCGAAGCAGGCGTTATCGAGATGAGGCTGCATCACGAGCCGTGCAACGAAATCGGCTCGGCAACGCTTGTGGAGTTGGAAGCATTCGCCGAAGCATTTGAGTCTGGCGGCGAGGGCTGCGGTGCGCTCATTATTTATAGTGGGCTCACCGCTGGCTTCAGCGCGGGCGCGGACCTGCGAGAACTCCAGCGCCGTTCCCAAGGGATACCTGCTGCGGAGAGGGCCGCAGGAGTGCGCGATTTTTTGCTGCGCATCCATCGCGTGCTGAATACAATCGACGCCGCTCCGATGGCGACGATCTCCGCCGTGCATGGGGTTACATTTGGCGGCGGACTAGAGCTGGCTCTGGCGTGCGACTTGATCATTGCGGACAAGACGGCGCGCTTTTGTTTTCCTGAATTGCGGCTGGGATTGATTCCTGGTTTCGGCGGGATACCCCGGCTGAAGCGCGACTTAGGAAACGCCGTGGTCCGGGACATGTTGCTGACCGGGCGAAGCTTCAATGCTGTGAAAGCACAAGCTGCTGGATTGGTCAGCCAAGTGACGGCCGAAGGCGAAGCGCTCTCCGTGGCGCGGACGACTGCGGCGCAAATACGCAAATTCGATCGCGAGACAACCGTTGCGGCGAAGCGCTTCGTCAAGCCAATTCCTCATGAGGAGCTGCGGCGCGAGATCGAGATTTTCTGCGAGCTGTTCAATCGCCCTGCCGCGGAAGAAGGCCTGAAGAAATTCGTGGAAAGTACGGATACAATGCCCTATCTGCCTTGAATAAAAAATGCATGAGGAGCAGACGGAATGTTGAAAACGACGGCAACTGCAAGCAAGAATCGGAAACCCTCCGCATCCGCGATGATTTGCACGTGCGGCGCCGCGCTTTTGACAGCAGCCTTCTGCGCATTTTCTTCGCCATTGGCGCAGGCGCAGCAGAAACAGTTCCAAGCGTCCGACATGGAAAAAATGGTCAGTGTCTCCGACCCGCAAATTTCGCCGGATGACAAATCGATTGCCGTCGTTGTGGGGCATATCAACATGAAAGAAGACGGCACGGACAGCGAGATTGCGCTCATCGACATCGCTACCGGCGCACAGCGCGTGCTGACTTCCGGGCACAAGCATGCAAGCTCGCCACGATGGTCTCCGAATGGGGATCGGCTGGCGTTCGTGGCCGCGTCGGACGAAGGCAAGGATGCAACGCCGCAGATTTTCATATTGCCGATGGACGGCGGCGACGCCAAGAAAATTACGAGCGCGCCCGATGGAGTGGAGCAATTCGCGTGGCGTCCCTATGGCGCAAAGATCGCCTACGTGACCCCGGACCCTACCGACAAAAAGGCGATCGAAGCGCACCATGATGCGTTCCAGGTGGGCGACACGGACTTTCTCGAAACGGCGGCAGCCGAGCCGTCGCACGTGTGGCTAGTATCGAGCGATGGAGGCGAGGCGAAGCGCGTGACTTCCGGCACATGGAGCTTGCCCATTGTGTTCCCTCCGTCGCCGCCATCGTCTCCGCTGTCGTGGTCGCCCGACGGCAAGTCACTGCTCATTACACGGCAGGAAACGGCGGAGCCGGGCGATGGCGACGAAACCACGCTGCAGATGCTCGATGTCGATACCGGGAAAATGCGGAAACTGACATCGCATGAAAAGCTCGAAAGCGCGGGCGTGCTATCGCCCGATGGTTCGCAGGTTGCGTATTGGTATAACAAGGACGGCGACGCGAACAATCAGGTTGAAATTTTTGTCGCGCCATCGAGCGGCGGCAACGGTACGGATGTGACTCGCGCAATCGATCGGGACGTTCAGCGCGCAATCTGGATGCCGGATGGAAAAACGCTTCTGGTGGGCGGCCACGATGGCGTAGGCACGTCGATGTGGCTATTGTCCCTCGATGGCCAAGCCAAGAAATCGAACTTGGGTGATGTGGAGCCATCGTGGAGCTTCTGGGTTGATGCGATGGTTGGTCCGAAAGGTGACGTGGCCTTCACGGGGAGCACCGCCGGGCATCCGGGCGAACTTTACTACATGAGTTCGACAGACGCGGCGCCGCGGCAACTTACGAATTACAACGACTGGATCTCTTCAGTCACGCTTGCAAAGGTTGAGCCGGTTGAGTGGCAAGGACCAAACGGGTTCCACGAAGACGGAATCTTGGACTACCCTCCCGAGTTTTCGAAAGGCAGCAAGTATCCGCTCGTTCTTCTGATACACGGCGGCCCGCAGGCCAGCTCGACAACGAGCTTCGATGTTCTCGGCCAGCTTATTGCAGCGCAAGGATATTTGGTGTTTCAGCCGAACTATCGCGGCAGCGATAACCTCGGCAATGCGTACCAGCGCGCCATTTATCGCGACGCGGGCGATGGACCGGGACGCGACGTAATGGCTGGACTGGCCGCGATTGAAAAAATGGGCATCGTCGATACGGACAAGATCGGCGTTTCCGGCTGGTCCTATGGCGGGTACATGACTTCGTGGATGATTGGCCACTACCACATCTGGAAAGCGGCCGTCTCTGGCGCCGCAGTGAATGATTTAATCGTGGAAGCGACGATTTCCGATAGCAATCGCTCGGACTATGCGTCGATGGGCGGTTCGCCGTGGGTTGGCGACAACTGGAAGGTCTATCGCGACGAATCGCCGATCACTTACGCGTCGCAAATTAAAACGCCGACGCTTATTCTCTGTGATGTGGGCGATTTCCGCGTACCGATTCCTCAATCTTACGAGATGTATCACGCACTCAAAGACAATGGCGTCACGACGCAGTTTTTTGCTTATCCCGTGCATGGTCATTTTCCGGGGGATCCGGTTCACCGCGAAGATGTGATGGCACGGTGGATTGGCTGGCTGAATCAGTACTTGAAATAGGAGAGCGCGATCGCAATATAATTTGCGTGGCGCGAATCGAGTGCGCCGCGCGGATTCAACAAAATAGAGCCATGCCATCCCTTCAGGAAGTTACGGACGAAGTTCTGCAGCTCGCAGCCGGGCATTTCAAAGTGCCGCACGCGGAGCTTGCGCCGGGCGACGATTTCTTCAAGAAACTGGGGATCGACAGCTTGCAGGCACTCACGCTGCTGTCACGCATTGAAAACCATTTCCACATCGAGCTTCCGGATTATGAACTGCAGGGCGTCACGGATTTCCGCACGCTCGCTGCGCGCATTCACGCGCGCTTGTGATGCTCAACCTCCGCGATTATTCCTCGCTGGGCGCAGCTTTGCGCGCCGCGCTCGAACGCTGGCCCAATGAAATCTGCCTGATCGAAGCGGACCGCGAGCGCGAAAACTGCCGACTTACCTATCGCCAGTTCAAAGAAAAGGCGCTCCCGCTGGCGCGGGCATTACAGGATGCGGGGCTTGCCGCCGATTCTCGCGCGGCGATCATCATGACCAATCAGTCGAAGTGGCTGATTTCTGCGTATGCGATTTTCCATTGCGGCGGCGTACTCGTTCCGCTGGATTACAAGCTTACGGCGCGGGAACACCTGCAACTGCTGGCCCATTCGAAAACACAATTCCTGATTGTCGAATACCATCTGTGGCGCGCGATCACGCAAGCACCCGGACACGCGGACTTGCGCGTAAAGACGGTGGTCGTGACGGAAGCGCCGCCAAACGCCGAACTGCATGGAGCGAAGCAGTGGGAAGAGTTTGGCGATGACCGCGCTCCGGTGTTCATCGAACGCCAGCGAAAAGATTGGGCGTGCATCGTGTACTCCTCGGGAACCGGAGGCCGTCCCAAAGGCTGTGTGATGACGCACGAGAATTATCTCGAGCAGTGCACAGCGCTCACTTCACTTTTCTCGTTCTGGCCGGGCACGTGCTACCTCAGTATTTTGCCGACGAATCATGCCATTGATTTCATGGTCGGATTCATCGGGCCGTTCGTTTGCGGCGCTGCGGTTGTGCATCTGCGAACGCTGCGGCCGGAATTCATCCGCGAAGCGTTCACGCGCTATCGCATCACCTACATTACCGTGGTACCGATGATTCTGAAGAATCTGGAGCGCGGGCTGCGCGAACGATTTGCCGCGCTGCCACCTGCGCGCCGCAGAATGCTTGACCGGCTCATTGCAACGAATCGCGCATTGACGCGCCGACGGCCGCATCTTTGGCTGAGCCGGTTGCTTCTGCGCAGCGTTCATCAAGCTTTCGGCGGCGAATTACGGGCCATGTTCGTTGGCGGTGCTTTCACGGAGCCCGCGACCCTGCAATTTCTTTACGACCTCGGAATCCCTGTCGGAAACGGATACGGGCTGACCGAAGCAGGCACGGTGATCACGCTGAACGACTTCAAGCCGTTCCGCGCGGACACGGTGGGCAAAGCGTTGCCGGGCACGGAAGTTCGCATTGGGAATGCGGGCTCCGACGGCATTGGAGAAGTGGCGGCGCGGAGCAAAACGATCATGTCTCAGTATCTTGACGATCCGGAGCTGACTGCGGCGACCATTGTCGATGGCTGGCTGATGACCGGAGATTTGGGCAAGCTCGATGCGAGCGGGCATTTGCAGCTTTTCGGGCGCAAGAAAAACATGATCGTGACGGAAGGCGGCAAAAATGTTTATCCCGAGGACATCGAAAACTCGTTTGAATCGCTGCGCGTAAAAGAATTTTGCGTTTTCGCGGCGAACTACATCTGGCCGCAGCGAACCATGGTGGGCGAGCAGCTTGTCCTGGTCGTGCGTGTGGACGATGCATCGCAGAGCACCGGTGAGCTGCGTTCGCAAATCGCAGAACGCAACCGGCATTTGCCCGATTTCAAAAGAATCAGCGGATACTTGCTGTGGACGCGTGATTTCCCGCGCACGGCGTCGATGAAAATCAAGCGCGAGGTTTTGGCTGAAGACATCCGCGCCGAAACAGACCGTTCGGCAATGATTGTGGTCTGAGGACTGCATCGTGGCGAAACATTTCTTCGCAATCGTGAATCCTGCTGCCGGTGGGGGGCGTTGCGGCAAGCTCGCACGCGCGGTACTGGAGCGCCTGCGCGCCGCCGGAATCAAAATCGAGGCCGTGGAAACTCGCGCGGCGGGCGATGCCACAGCCTTGGCGCGCGCTGCACAAAGAGCAGGCGAACGTAATTTTCTGGCTGTGGGCGGCGATGGTACTTCCTTTGAAATTGTGAATGGAATTTTGCCGCTGGCTGCGGCATCACTGAACGAACGCTGCACGCTTGCATTTCTGCCGCTGGGCACGGGAAATTCGTTTTTGCGCGACTTCCACGCGCGCAAGTCTGCGAGCGGCGCGGATGCTCTTGTACAGACGATTGTGAATGGCGAAAAAAGAACTTGCGATGTGATTCGCCTGCAGCATGCCGCGGGAGAGCTGTATTACATCAATCTGCTGACGTTCGGTTTCGCCGCCGATGCCGCGGAGTTTGCCAATCGGCATCTCAAGGCCTTCGGTTACACGGGATACGCACTCAGCGTGCTCGCGTGCTTGGCGCGCCTGGATCGCCGGGCTTTTCCGCTTCGCGCGGACAACGCCCCCGAATTCGACCGGCGTCGTTGCCTGTTTCTCGCGTTCAGCAATACCAAGTTCACCGGCGGCAACATGATGATCGCGCCAAATGCGGATTCCTTCGACGGGCTGATCGAATATGTCCGCTGGGGGCCGATTGGCCGGCTCGGGTTGCTGCGAAATTTCCCAACCCTTTTTGACGGAACGCACATTCACCACGCGCTGGCCTCGCGCGCGGCAGTTCGCGAAGTGGAATTCGCGCTGGACGAACCGGTGAGCGTGATGATCGATGGCGAGAGCTTGCGTCTGAAATGCGAGCGCCTCAGCGTGCTGCCCGGCGCACTGGATGTCATCGTATGAGGTCGATTTATCTGAAGACGCGTGCGCTTGTGCTATGGGCCGTCAGCGGCGCGCATTTCTTTGTTGTTTGCACGCTTCTGGTCGCCTTGGGAACGATTATCGATCCTCGCAAGAACGACCGCGCGCAGCGAATTTTCTTTCGCAACATTCTTCCCTTGGCCGGAGTGAAGTTCGAAGCGCAGCGTTCCAGCGGCTTCGACGCGAATCGCACCAGCCTTTTCGTCTGCAATCATGTCAACATTTTCGATCCATTTGTCATTTATTCCGCTATACCGCAATTCGTGCGCGGGTTCGAGCTGGCATCGCATTTCAAAGTTCCGGCGTACGGATGGATGATGGAGCGCTTTGGAAATATTCCCGTGCCGGATGAAAAGAATCGCAGCCGTGAAAGCATCGAGGCAATGATGCGAAGGGCCGAGCAGGCTTTCGCGTCCGGCATCAGCCTGATCGCATTCGCGGAAGGCTCGCGAACGCGCGATGGCCACGTCGGCCCCTTCCAAAAAGGGGTTTTCCGCCTGGCCATTCGATTCGGTATTCCTATCGTGCCGATGAGCATCGTTGGCTCGTACGAGTTCCATCGCACCGGCGACTGGATGCTCTATCCTGGGAAAATCACCGCCTATTTGCACGATACGATTGAAACAAAAGGCATGCGGAAGGAACAGTTGGTGGAGCTCAGGGATCGCGTTCACGCGATCGTCGCCGCACCCGTGGAAGAGCGCCTCGCACAACTGGCGAAAGTTGCTGCGGAGAACAGCGTTACGGCGAAAGCCAAAGCTTAATCAGAAAAGCGCGCGATTCCCTGGAATCAAACGCCCGGCGCGAATCTCCTGCCACGTAAATACCACGCGATGGATCACCGTCAAGGTGGCCAGAGCCGCAATCACCCAAAGCACCGGCGCCATTCTCCAGAATGCGCCGCCGATGATAAGAAGGACGAGCCGCTCGGGCCGCTCCATGAAGCCGACTTTACACAGCGGAATCAGCGACTCGGCGCGCGCGCGCGAATAGCTCACCATAAAGGAGCTGGCCATGGCGACAGCCGCGAGCCCCATGTAAAACGGCCGGTTGATCAGAGTGTAGTGAACGACCAAACCCATATAGAGGCCCAAATCGGAGTAACGGTCGAGCGTTGAATCCAGAAAAGCGCCGAATGCCGTGGCGCGGCCTGCGCGGCGCGCTACTTGCCCATCGGCCATATCGAGAAATCCTGCCAGGAAAAGAACTGCAGCCGCGCCGCGAAACGCGCCATACGCAAAAAGAACAGCGGCCCAGACGTTCACAACCATGCCAACAACCGTCAGAACATTCGGCGTAATACCCGTCGCGGCCAGCACTTTCACAACGCGGTCCAGCAACCAGCCTGCTCCAGAGCCAATCCAGTGCGTTACCGGCTGCCAGATCGGCTTTTTTATGTTTTCCATGTTTGCAAATCACACGACGGACTTCAGACGCGCTCAACTGCAACATCTGAGCGAGGCGCCAGGAGAGCCGCTCGACCCAAGCAGGATTGCGCGGCTCGCCTTTCTACTTGCTCTTACATGGAGCTTTGAGTCGACGCAGTGGCCGCCGGCGGCGTAACTCCGATCGCCGGAACATTCGCGTTGCGAATCTGACGGTTGAGCTCAACCAAATCTTTATCCTTCAATTGGCGATATGCGGCCAATTGCTGGTCGAGCTGTTTATCCAGGACATCAAACACATCGCGCGAAGACTGCGTTGGCGCCGCATCGGCGCTATCCACCGTGCTCGTGAGCGCCAACATCTGATCGGCGATCATAATCGGATAATTCAATGGATCCTCGCCCGATTGCGATTTTGGCTGGATGAGCGCGTCCTCTACGTCCGTAAATTTCTTGTCAAGCTCCTTGGCCGCGTCAGCTGCGCCTTTCGCTTTGTCGTTTCCCGCAAGCCGCTTTTCGAGCGCTTCCAGTTGCGCGTGAATTTCGCGGATCTGATTCACGGCGTCGTGCGCTTCGGTGATGCGGGCATTGATCTGCAGGCTGAAGTCGAACTGCTTCTGCAAATCTTCCGCAGAGACATGAATGCGGGGATCCTCCTCCACTTGCAATGGAGTTGTATAACTTTGCCCGGCGACAGTGAGCTTCACTTGGTAATCGCCCGGCACAGCAAGCGGCCCGGTTTCAAACCCGCCCCATGCCACGGCGCCCGGCACTCGCGTCGGCGCCTCATATCGCAAATCCCATTGGAAACGGTTCAGACCCGCTTTTGCAGAAAGAGTCGCGCGGCCGCCTCCAAAGAATGCAGCGAATCCGGACGGGACTCCTTCGTTCCCGCTCTTGCTCGAATATTTCCGAATCACCTTACCTTTCGAATCAAGAATCTCGAGCGCGATCGGATCCTTCGGTGCAGCCTTCAACGTGTAATCAATGATGGCTCCCGACGGAGGATTTTCGCCCGCAGCGACTCCGCCCGGCAGATGGAAGCCGACGCCGCGGAAGCGATACGCGGTCTCTGGCTTGAACAAATGCACATCCTCGTTCGCTTGCTCGGAAGTCATCTGGCGCAGCAGCGAAATATCATCCAGGATCCAGAACGCACGGCCGTGCGTAGCCGCGATTAAATCATTGCCGTGGATCGCCAAGTCGTGAACGGGCGCCGTTGGCAGGTCCAATTGCAACGACTGCCAGCGGGTGCCATCATCGAACGAAACCCAGACACCCGTTTCCGTGCCCGCGAAAAGCAGCCCTTTGCGAACGGTATCTTCGCGAATTGTGTGGGTAAAAATATTATCAGGCAATCCATCGGTGATTTTTGTCCACGTCTTTCCGTAGTCCGCAGTTTTGTAAAGATACGGATGAAAATCATCCCAGCGACTGCGGTCAGCGGCCAGATAGGCCGTTCCGGCATCATGCGGAGACGGTTCGATTAAATCGATTCGGCTCCACGCCGGAATATCCGCCGGCGTCACGTCCGACCACGATTTGCCATCGTCGCGAGTGACGTGGACCAGGCCATCATCGCTGCCCGCCCAAATCAGCCCGCGTTCCAGCGGAGATTCGGCAACAGCAAAAAGCGTGTCGTAGTATTCCACGCTGGTATTATCCTGCTCGAGCGGGCCGCCGGACGAACCTTGTTTGCTCTTGTCGTTTCGCGTCAAGTCCGGGCTGATGACCGTCCAAGTTTGTCCTTGATCCGCGCTCTTGAAGAGGACCTGGGCGCCAAAATAAATTGTATGCGTGTCGAAGGGCGACATGGCAATGGGCGCTGTCCATTGGAAGCGGTATTTCGTATCGATGGCGCCGTGTCCCATCGGATTCAGCGGCCAGGGAGAGATATCCTGCTCCTGGCCATCCGCTTTGTCGTAGCGAGTGATTAGTCCGCTATACGAGCCGGCATAGACAATATTCGGATCTTTCAGGTCCGGAAGCACAAAGCCGCTTTCTCCGCCGCCGACGTCATAATAGTCCACGTCGGTAATCATTCCGGAATCCGTGCGGCTGGCAATCGCCACGGTGCTGTTGTCCTGCTGCGCGCCGTAGACATAGTAATTGAAGCGATCGTCTGTGGACACGTGATAGAACTCGGCCGTGGGTTGCGTGTCTTCGGAAGACCACGACTTCCCGCCATCTTCGGAGATCGTTGCGCCGCCATCGTCACTCTCAATCATGCGGTCGGTGTTCGTGGGATCAATCCACAAGTCGTGTCGGTCTCCGTGCGGCGCGTTGATGTCGGTGAACGTTTGGCCGCCGTCGGTGGAGCGGGACATTCCCGTGTTGAGGACGTAAATCGTGTCTGTCTGCTTCGGATCCGCGAAGATGTGCATGAAATACCACGCGCGCTGCGTGAGATTGTGATCGCCGTTGACGAATTGCCAGCTTTCGCCGCCGTCGTCGGAGCGATAAAGCCCTCGCTTCTCGGCTTCGATCAGCGCGTAAACGCGCTCGCCATTTGCGCCGACGGCAATTCCAATTCGTCCGAGCACGCCAGTGGGCAGGCCGTTGCCCTCCAGGTGTTTCCACGTCGTTCCGCCATCGATGGATTTGTAAATTCCGCTGCCGGGGCCGCCGCCGTTAAATCCCCACGGCGTTCGCTCTTCCTGGTACATCGCGGCGTACAGTGTGTGCGAATTATCAGCGGCAAAGGTCAGGTCGACTGCGCCGGTCTTGTCATCTTTGTAGAGGACTTTCTGCCACGTCTTTCCTGCGTCCGTCGAGCGGAACACCCCGCGTTGTTCATTTGGCCCGAAAGCGTGCCCGATCACCGCGACAAAAACGATGTTCGAGTCGTGCGGATCAACTAGAATTTTCGCGATGTGCCGCGTGTCCTCAAGCCCGATATGCGTCCACGTCTTGCCGCCGTCGACCGACTTGTACATTCCGTCGCCGTAGGAAATATCTCCGCGCAGGCAAGGCTCGCCCGTGCCGACGTAGATCACATTTGGATCGTGCGGATCCACAGCAATCGCGCCAATGGAGGAAACGGATTGGTGATCGAACAGCGGTATCCAGGAAAGCCCCGCGTCGGTCGTCTTCCATACCCCTCCTGCGACGGAACCAAAGTAGAAGACATTCGGATTGCCGGCCACGCCGGTGACCGCTTCCGTGCGCCCTCCACGAAAGGGCCCAATCAGCCGCCATTTCATTCCGGCAAGAGAATCCTTGCTGAGCGTCTGCGCCTTCGCGGAAAGGCCAGCGACCAACACACCAAACATCACAGCAACGAAAGCAATCCAACGAACACGCATCCTTGCTCGCATGCACATCCTCCTAGAAACCGTTAAACTCGAAAGGAAAGCCGTCCACATCCGTCACGCCGCACGGGACCTGCATGTATACCGCATTGGCGCGAAAAAATGAACGGAGAAGTACTACCCGGCATCGTAGTTGAACGTCCAGATTTTCTACGCGAACAAAGCATTGTTAGGGCGAACTCCAAAGAGACGGCGTTGTCCGACGGCGCGTTACACAAATCTTGTGTCAGGCGGAACGCTGTGAAACGCACAGCCTGTCTGGCACGTCTCTACGCCCAGTTTGCGTGGTGGGATCCGTTTCGATACACTCCAGACTTTCGCGCCGGAGGACACAATGGCGTCTATCGATTCTCGCAGCTTCATCTGTTATCTGAAACGAAGCGCGCGCTGCCTGGCAGTTGTCCTGCTCGCAGCCGCCCCCAGCCTGTTCGCCCAAAGCACGTATCAGAAACCATCGAAGGAAATTGTTGATGTCTTGCTTGCGCCGGCGCCGCCGATGGCATTCGTCAGCCCGCAGGGCGACGAAATTCTTCTTGCTGAGCCGGTTCGCTACCCGCCCATCTCCGAACTGGCACGGCCAATGCTGCGCATCGCAGGCGTGCGCATCGATCCGGCGAATTTCGGAGAGCACGATCCGCCGCGCCTCATCCATCTCTCGATTGTCAGAGTCTCTGACGGACACGCGCGGCCAATTGTGTTTGCGGCCAGCGAAGGCTTCAGCCGCCCCGAGTGGGCTCCTGATGGAAAGCATTTCTTCCTGACTGTGACTGCCGACAAAGCCGTTGAGCTCTGGATTGGAGATGCAGCCTCCGGCACGATTCACCGCGTCGCGGGAATCGCGCTCAATTCAACCCTAGTTTCGCAATTTCCACCCATGGGCGGGCCTTGCTCATGGGCGCCCGGCAGCCGCGATTTGCTTTGCCGGATCGTTCCGGTGAATTACGGCCGTCCGCCCGCGGAACCGCGCGTTCCTGAAGGCCCCATCATTCAGGAAAGTTTTGGCAAAGCCGCGCCTGCGCCAACATTCGAGGACCTGCTCACCAGCCCGCGCGACGAGCAGCTTTTCGACTACTACGCAACGTCGCAGCTTGCGTTCATCGACATTGCCACGCCATGCTTGCGGGCCTATTGGCTGGTTATCTCGTCGAGACTCTTAAAAAGGTTCCCGTCTCCAAGCACCTTCGTCCGGTCATGCCGATTCTCGTCATCCCCATTGTTTCGGGAGCTCTGATCGGCCTGCTAATGCTGAAGGTGCTCGGCGGACCCATTGCGCTCCTGATGCAGCACGCTACTTCCGCGTTGAGGAGCATGAGCACTGGAAACGGCGTTGTGCTGGCCTTGATTCTTGGCGCCATGATCGCCTTCGACATGGGTGGCCCGGTCAACAAAACCGCATTTTTTTTTGGAGCCGCCATGATTCAAGCCGGCAACTATCGAATCATGGGAGCCTGCGCCGCAGCTATCTGTACGCCGCCTTTAGGTATGGGACTGGCTACTCTGCTCCGCAAGAATCTCTGGAGTACAGAAGAGCAGGAAGCGGGCCTCGCTGGAATCGCGATGGGATTAATTGGAATCACGGAAGGTGCCATTCCCTTCGCGGCGGCATACCCACTCCAAGTCATACCTAGCATCATGGCTGGTTCTGCGGCCGCAGCCGCAATTGCCATGGCGAGCGGCGTAGGGGATCATGCTCCTCACGGTGGCCCTATTGTTCTGCCCGTAATAGATCATAAACTTGCGTATGTGCTCGCGATTTTGATCGGTACGCTTGTAACTGCAATTTCAATTATTCTGGTAAGGGGTCGCGTTCCCAAGATGAAACCAAGCAAGCAGGAGTCCGTATGAAAATCGTTGCTGTTACCGCTTGTCCAACAGGAATTGCACACACTTACATGGCCGCTGCGCGATTGGAAAAGGTTGCCAAGAGCCTTGGCCACGAGATCAAGGTAGAAACGCAAGGAGCTCTGGGCGTTGAAAACAAGTTGACGGAAAACGAAATTCGACAGGCGCAGATCGTAATCTTTGCGGTTGATATCGAGGTGGAAGACCGAGAGCGATTCAACGGCGTCAAGGTCATTCAGGTGCCATTGCAGGAAGTGCTCAAAGATCCAGAGGGCATCTTCGCAAAAATCCAACGCTGAATATGACACAAAGCGCGAGCACATCGGTGAGTTTCACATTTGTTTGTTCACTGTCTAACGGCATTCATGCCCGCCCCGCAAGTCATCTAGCGGAGGCGGCGAATGCCTTTGCTTCCGAATGCATGTTGAAAAATCTGCGCAATAATGCAATCGCAAATATGAGGAGTGTGTTGGCTATTATTTCGGCGGACATCCGGCACGGTGATCGTTGCCTTGTGCAAGTCAACGGCCTGGACGAACAGTCTGCCCATGCAGCATTGCAACGATTTATCAATGGAACTCTCGCTGAGTATGATGTGCCATTCCCCAATGGCGATGGATTCGATCAAGCTCGTACCCTCCCCCGCGCTCTGCAGGCTTCCGGAGTGCGCTGTTGCTTCGGTTTGCCTGTTGGCAGCGGCCTTGCCCACGGCAGAGCGGTGATCGTAAGCAGGATGACGCTGCCATGCGGATTGCAGATGAAGTCTGCTCCCGATGTGCAACACGAGTTGGAGCAATTGAAGACGGCGCTCGGCACAGTTCGTGCCCAAATTCGAGAGAAAGCAACGCATGCAAGTTCCACTACTGCGACGGCGATATTGCAAGCGGACTTGGCAATTGCTAGCGATGTCTCTCTCTGGGAGAGGTTGGCTGAAGAAGTTGTGCGGGGGCGCTCCGCGGGTCAGGCAGTGGTCGAAGCCGGCGATTTTTTTATCACTCTTATGCGCCAATCGGAAAGTGAATACATTCGTGAGCGTGCTTCTGACATTCAAGAAATCTGCATGCAATTGCTCACCGAAATCTACGGCTCAGAACTGCGCGTACCAGTCGTAGAGTTACAAGAACCGTCGGTGGTTATTGCTGAGGAGCTCGCCCCGCAGCAACTTCTTGGCCTTGATCGCCGTTATTTGAAGGCCATCGTGCTCGAGCATTCCGGTCTGACGTCACATGCAGTCATTCTCGCAAGTTCCCTCGGAATTCCCGCTGTCGTGGGTGTGAAGAATGCCCATGTTTTGTTTTCTGCAGGACAGGAAATCGTGCTGGACGCGAATCGTGGCTTGGTCGTTTCCAACAGCGCCGGTCCCGTACAGCGATTTTACGAGCGGGAGGCGGCGACTCTTGGAAAGCGGCGCGAACGATTGGCTCGGTACGCCGCAAGCCCAGCTTTTACCAGCGACGGTGGGACATTAGAGGTGGCTGCCAATGCCTCTTCGCCCGAGGAGGTCGTTCACGCGTTCGCCAACGGTGCCGACGGGATTGGATTGTTCCGCACAGAGGCGCTGTTCTTGGCGCGGCAAACGCCACCGTCGGAAGACGATCAGTTTTTGATTTATTCGGAGATAGTGCGCACCGCGGCGGGACGGCCAGTCATCATTCGTACTTTCGATATCGGTGCTGATAAGCCAGTTGCGTATCTCGGCTTGGGCGAGGAAGACAACCCGTTTCTGGGGTATCGTGGCGTGCGAGTCTATGCGGAGTACAAAGAACTCTTGCAATCTCAGTTGCGGGCAATTTTTCGTGCATCCCCTCTAGGACACGTCCAAATCATGGCCCCTATGGTTTCGTCCATGGAGGAAGCACTTGAGTTCAAAGCTGCACTTTCAGAAGCCAAGCAATCACTTGCCGCGAGTGGCGTTGCTTTCCGATCCGATATTCCGATCGGGATAATGATTGAAATACCCTCCGTTGCTTTCATTCTAGATCAGCTGTGCGCCAAGATAGACTTCTTCAGTATCGGAACCAATGATCTGAGCCAGTACTTCTTCGCTGCCGACCGTGGCAATCCAAGAGTCGCCGGGCTTTCGAACGTACGGCATCCCGGTTTTCTCCGCTTCCTGAAGCAGATTGTGGATCAGATACATGGTGCAGCGAAATGGGTAGGAATGTGTGGAGAGATGGCAGCCGATATTCGCTCTATCCCGTTGCTGTTAGGCCTGGGATTGGATGAGATTAGCCTTCCTTCAGCACAAATTCCAGAATTGAAGAGAAAAATATCCACACTGTCGGTTACTGGATGCAGGGAGATCACGATCCAAGCTATTTCCTGCGTGAATGCCGCAGAGGTTGAAGCTACTTTGGATGGTGACCCTTCTGTAGCAGCGGCACAGTCTCTTTTAAGCGAGGATTTGGTTCTACTGGAAAGCTCCAGCCAAAGCAAAGAAGAGGCAATTCAGGAAATTGTGGATGCATTTTATGTTGCGGGCCGAACGGAAGATCGATGTCGATTGGAAGAAAGCATATGGGCGCGTGAGGCAGTCTATTCTACGGGGCTAGGATATGGATTTGCTGCTCCACATTGTAAGACGGACGCGATCACCGATGATTCGATCGGTATCCTAAGGCTGAATCAGCCAATCGACTGGGGATCGGTTGATGGCAAGCCAGTAGTCATCATCATTCTCATCGCATTGCGGAACCGAGGCAGTAGCACCAGGCATATGCAGCTCTTCTCTATGCTGGCGCGTAAATTGATGGACGAAAGCTTCCGCGGGCATCTACTTGAAATCAAAAGCGCACACGAGATAGTCACCTACATCGCTCAGCAACTTGAATGAATTCGAAACTGTCCCGCGTGTATCTGATCGATATGGGGCCATACGCTCGTAGCACAGAGTGAGAGTCTCTACGTGGGCTTCTCCTTGACAATCTAGGAATCGCTGACTATATTCCTAGGTATTCTAGGAGAGAGCCCTTCCATGAACAAACCACTCGACCTTCTCCAAGGCACTCTCGACATGCTGATCCTCAAGGCCGTGTCCCTCGGGCCATTGCACGGCTACGGCGTTCTCCTGCGCATCCAGCAGATTTCGAAAGGTCACTTGGAAATTCAGCAAGGCTCCTTGTACCCGGCATTGTATCGTCTGGAACACCAGGGCTGGATCACGAGTGAATGGGGCGAGTCGGAGAATAATCGCAAGGCGAGGTACTACTGTCTGACCTCGGCTGGTAAGCGCAGACTACAGACGGAAGCCGGCAAGTGGAATCGCATGGCGGACGTCATCGCGGGAATCTTACATACCACGCGGGGGGAAGTATGACTCTCTGGAACCGTTTTCGTTCCTGGTTACAAGCAATTCTGCGGCGCTCTCGCATGGAGAGCGATATGGATACGGAACTCCGATTCCACATCGAAACGCTCGCCGAAGATCTCGTCCGAGGCGGCCTGCCTCGCGAGGAGGCGATGCGGCGGGCAAGGATGGAGTTTGGTGGAATCGAGCGAGCGAAAGAAGAATGCCGTGAAGCGCGCGGTGTGACCCTTCTTGAATCTCTCGCCCAGGATATACGTTTCGGTCTGCGCATGCTGCGCAAGTCCCCCGGCTTCACCACCATCGCCGTGCTCACGCTCGCCCTCGGCATCGGCGCGAATACCGCCATCTTCAGCTTCATTGACGCCGTCCTGCTCCGTTCGTTGCCTGTAAAAGATCCGCAGCAACTCGTGGTCTTCGTTTGGAGCGCCCGCGTAAACCCGAAACTTCAAGGCCATAGCGACTACGGCGATTGCGCAGACCAAACTGGCATCGGCGATTGCTCCTTCTCCATACCCTTCTTCAAAACCGTTCGCGCCCAAGCAGGCGCTTTCTCCGGCATGGCCGCCTTCGCCGGCCCGATGGACGTCGATCTTAGCGGCAACGACGCCGCCAGCATCGTCCGCGGCCTGTACATTTCCGGCGATTTTTTCTCCACTCTCGGCGTCAACACTTTCGTCGGCCGCCCGCTCGTCAGCAACGAAGCACATTTCGAATTGCGCGTTGCCGCGAATCCCACAGCGCTGGTGAAAGCCGTGCGCGAAATCGTCTCGCAAGCTGGCGACAATTTGCCGCTCACCGATGTGCGCACTCAAATCGAACAGATCGATCAAATCCTCTTTCAGGAGCGGCTGATGGCGCGCCTCTCCAGCTTTTTCGGCGGGCTCGCGCTGGTGCTCGCGTGCATTGGGCTTTATGGCTTGCTTTCGTACAAAGTGGCGCGCCGCACACGCGAACTCGGCATTCGCATGGCGCGCAGCAGCGCGATCTGCTGCGCCTTGTGGTCGGCCAAGGGATTTTGCTAGCGCTGATTGGTTCGGCGATTGGAATTGGCGCGGCGGTCGGCGTCACGCGCTTTATGGCGAGCATGTTGTATGGAATTCACGCGGACGATCCGCTGACGTTTGCCGGTGTCGCGATTTTGCTTACGCTCGTCGCGCTCGCTGCC
Organism: Candidatus Acidiferrales bacterium; assembly: GCA_049678505.1. Taxonomy (GTDB): domain Bacteria; phylum Acidobacteriota; class Terriglobia; order Acidiferrales; family UBA7541; genus DAHUXN01. The sequence goes on along the minus strand of JBAUEH010000053.1, from coordinate 55,891 downwards.
TGCTACATTCCCGCGCGCCGCGCCATGCGCGTGGATCCCATGGTCGCACTGAGATACGAATAGTTCTTCGCGTGAATGATCAGGCAACCCTTCCTTTCGCGAACGTCTTCCGAGCTCCGCGCAAAACGCCGAAACGGGGGAGGGGGCCGCGCCCTAACTGACTGTAACTACACAAAAGAGTTGGTACCCGGGGTGGGAGTCGAACCCACACGGCCTCGCGGCCTGAGGATTTTAAGTCCTCTGCGTATGCCATTCCGCCACCCGGGCACGGCATCAGGTTAGCACGACCCTTCGCCTGCCAAAAACTCCCTACCCGCGCCACGTAACGAGATCGCCTTCACTACCGCAAAGCATATCTACCCGTAGGCCATTTGCCCGATACAGCCCGATCCAGCCCTCCAGTAGAATTGCAACAATGAACACACTCACGTTTGACCGCAACCCGCGCATTTAAGCATTTTCGAACGGGAGAACCACATGGCCGACAAAAAAATAGCCGAAATCGGGCGCCGCGCAAAGAGGTTCGAATAATTCTGTTGAGGGAAGCCTTCCCTTCTTTTCTGGCGAAGGCAAAGCACTTCGAAAGGGTTTCTGAATCGGGTCAGAAGCAGATTCGCCAAATCAAACACGCGGAGGTTCTTGCACATGAGATTCGGCCCATTTCTCGCTATCGCCTTGATCCTGATCGTTGTGTGGATCTGCGCCTTTGTGCTGTTTCACGTCGCCAGCGCTCTGATCCATTTGCTCTTGCTTTTTGCCATCATTGCTTTCGTCGTCCATTTGTTCTCCGGGTCGAAACGCGCGTGAGGTTTCGTCTGCACGCGCCTACTCAGCGAATATTCGCTCGGCCTGCGGACTCGGAGATTCGTCGACGATTGGACCGTTGAAGCTGAAGGAAAATCTTAACGCAACACCTGAAAGGTGGCCTTCATGTTACTGCTGGTAATCATTCTGCTAGTGCTGCTGTTCGCCGGAGGCGGCGGCTATTACGGCTATTCCAGATGGGGCACAGGCGGTGGGCTGGGAGTGGTCGGCACGGTCGTGGTTATTGTGTTGATCTTGTACTTGCTCGGCGCGTTGTGAAGTCCTGACGCCGCGCTTCACAGCATTTGCTCGACCGCGCGCAGGAACCGTCGCATCTGTACTGGCGTTCCTGCTGTAATCCTCGCAAAGCCCGGCCGCCCGATGCTTGCGGTTTGATCCCGGATCAAAATTCCACGTCGCGCCAGCGCGCGGATGACTTTCGGGCCGCGCGCTCCAAAATCCGCCAGCAAAAAATTCGCTGCGCTGGGAAAAACCCTCACGCCCAGCTCGCACAACCCGCCCTCGAGCAGTTTCCTGCCCCGGCTAATCTTCGCTGCCGCGCGCTGCGTAAACGCAGGGTCCCGCAATGCCGCTTCTGCCGCGGCCAGCGGCGCAATCCCAATCGAAAATGGCCCTTGCGCTCGCTTCACAATCTTGGCTATTTCGCGATGCGCGAAGAGGCAGCCAATCCGCAGCCCTGCCAAGCCCGCCGCTTTCGAAAATGTCCGCGTCACCACCAGGTTTTTCCGCCGTCGAATCCACGGCAACACCGTGACCCCGGAAAACTCAAAGTACGCTTCATCCACGACAACCAGCGTCCGGTCCGCGGCGTCTAGAATTTTAGCCAGCGCTCGCTTGTCCAGCAAAGCTCCGGTCGGATTATTCGGATTTGCTAAGAAGAAAACTGCCGGAGCTTGCTTCAAGGCGCGCAGCACATCATCAAGCGGAAACCGCATGTCGTCGGCGCAAAAAAGCGTATGAATCCGAGCATCGCGTTGCTCCGCGTGAAAGCGATACATCGGAAACGTCGGCTCAACCAGCAGCACGCTCCGGCCGCGCTCGATGAAAACGTCAGCCACCAGCCGCAGTGCTTCATCGATTCCGCCGGTGAGCGCCATCTCCCGCGCGCTTACCCCGAAATAAGGTGCGATGCGCGCCGTGGCATTTTCCTTCTCCGGATACATCGCAATCTCTTCACTGCCGAGCCGCCGCAAAGCTGTGCGCACTTTCGGCGAACATCCCGCCATGCTTTCGTTCATGTCCAGCCGCAGCTTGCCCCGGCGATTTTCAAGCATCGGCGGGCCCTCGTGAAATTTCTCGAGCGCTCTGCGCGGTTTGACTCTGTTTTTCATGTGTTTTCGTTTAGCACGGCGGCAGGGTCGGAAAGCTTCAGCGTGGAATTATGCATCGTGAGGAAAATAGATTCGATCCTCTTGCAAGGTGAGATCGGGACACAACGCGGAATTTCATTCGCTGGAACTAGACGTGAGATGTTCGGACGACGCATCGCTTGACGATACATTGGCCGCTGAGCCCTCTGGAGAGGATTCAGTCGGTTCAGCAAGGGCATCACCAGACGCAGACGCCGCCTCGGCGGAACTCGCCGCCGACGCGGGAGTTACTGAATCACTTGGCGCTGCCGAAGTCGCCGTTTCTTCCTTGAGCTGCACTTCCAGGCGTGCGGCGAGTGCCGCGACGATCAGTTCCACGACGATTTTCGCGCCGCGTCCGTCCGCGTCACGCTCGGGATTGTAAGCCGCAACCTCCAGCGCCACAAGCCGCGGTTGTTTTGCGACGACCGTCATCGCTTCGCGAACTTCTTCCAGCCGTAAGCCGCGGCTTCCCGGCAAATCCGTGGCCGCAAAATCCTCGCTGGAAATTACATCCACGTCGAGGTGCAAAATCAATTCGTTTTTTCCGCTATGAATTCGCTCGACCGCCATCTCCGCCGCGGCAGCAGGGCCCATTCTCCGCACATCCGCCGCACGGAAACACCGAATCGCCGTGCGCGAGAGCACTCCCTCCTCCGGCGAATCCAGCCGCGCAACACCAAATAGCGCCACGTCTGGATCCCGCACCAGCGGCGGCTCGCTCCAGAAGCGGATCATTTCCGCAGCGCCGCGCCCCGTCAGGTGCGCCACCACCATTCCGTCCACGCACCCGGAAGGCGATGTGGCCGGCACATTCAAATCCGCGTCGCTGTCCATGTATACGACGCTCGCGCCACGGTAATACCGGCGCACACCTGCAACCGTCGCCAGCGCCGAGGAACAATCCCCGCTCAGAATCAACGCCAGCCCGCCCGTTTTTACGGCTGCTTCCACGCGCGGCTTCAGAGCTTCGAGCGACGCAACCACGCGCGTCAAATTCCGCGCGCGAGGACTCTCTTCATCAGGTTTGTATAACTCGACGGGATCGTCACCCATATCGGTGACGCTGTAGCCGATCGATTGCAGTTTTTCTACCAGCCCTGCGTCGCGCAAGGCCTGCGGAGCTTTTTCATGGCCTGCCGCCAGCGCAGCCGCGCTCGTCGGCGCACCCAATAGAACAATTTGTTTTGGCTGGCGGACGATCCGGACCGCCATTAAGCGTTCCTCCGTTGAACTCTGTGATTCTGCTCCGCGGTATCGCTTACCGTGCTAACGCGCCACCGGCTTCCGCGCCGCCAGTTCGGGCGGCAGCGTGAATCGCACATCTTCGCGAATCAAATCCAAATCGCGCTGGTCCGTGAAACCGAAATTCGCAAGCCGCTGGCTCACCTGCTCGACCAGGATTTCCGGAGCCGACGCCCCGGCCGTCAATCCCAGGCGCGAAATGTCTTCGAACCACGCCGGCTTCAAGTCATTTCCGTCTTCGATCAGCCGCGCCGCCACGCCCGCTCGCTGCGCCACTTCCACCAGACGGTTGGAATTCGAGCTGTTCGCCGAGCCCACCACCAAAATCATATCCACTTCCCGCGTCAGCGCCTCCACGGCTTCCTGACGATTCTGCGTGGCGTAGCAAATATCATCCGAAGCAGGCCCCAGAATTTTCGGGAATCGCTGCCGCAGCCGCGACACGATTTCCTGCGTGTCATAAAGGCTCAGCGTCGTTTGCGTCAAATAGGCCAGCCGCTCCGGGTCCTCCATTTCCAGCTTGTCGACTTCCTCCACGCTTCCGACGACCACGGTCTGCAGCGGCGCTTCTCCGGAGGTCCCGACAATCTCCTGATGGTCGCGATGGCCGATGAGAATCAGCGTCCGCCCTTCGCGTGCAAACTTTCGCGCTTCCAGGTGAACCTTAGTCACTAACGGACACGTCGCATCAATCACGCGCAATTGGCGCTCCGTCGCCTCTTCGCGCACTCGCGGGGGAACTCCGTGCGCGCTGAAGACCAGCACTGCTCCGATTGGCACTTCGGCAATCGCTTCCACAAATATCGCACCCCGCTGCCGCAATTGATCGACAACGTACCGGTTATGCACAATCTCGTGATGCACATACACCGGCGCGCCGTAAGCCTCAAGCGCCAGCTCGACAATATCCACCGCGCGCACTACCCCCGCGCAGAATCCACGCGGACGCACCCGCACAAGCACTTTTCGACCGTTCCCGGTCCCTTGTATGTTCGCCATATCACTAGGCATAGAACCTTCATGTTACCGCATTCCAGTGCGCGCCGTCACCCGCTTTCGTATCTGCTAATTCTCTTGCTATGAGCGCGGTGCAGCCGTAATGATATCCTGAGCAGCGAATCGAACAGCATCGGAGCGCATTTGCATGCTATTAGCCGGCCAGGTCGCTGTCATCACCGGAGGGGGGCGTGGAATCGGCCGCGCCATTGCCCTCCGTTTCGCGCGTGAAGGCTCCGCCGTGCTGCTCGCCGCGCGTACTCAGAACCAAATCGACGCTGTTGCCGCTGAGCTGAAAACCGTAGGCCACAAAGCCGCAGCAATTGCCGCCGATGTGTCGCAAGAATCAGACTGCCAGACCATTGTCCAAGCGGCGCGCAAGCAATTCGGCCGCATCGATATTCTTGTAAACAATGCGGGAATTTTAGGGCCGGTGAAATCGGTCGAGGAAATTTCGCCCAAAGAATGGGATGAGGTTATTGCCGTCAATCTGCGCGGCGCTTTTCTGCTTTCGCGGCTGGTTCTGCCGGAAATGTACCAGCGCGGCTCCGGCGCGATCATCAATATCTCCAGCGTGGCCGCAAAAGCCGCTTTTCAGTGGAATAGTCCGTATGCGGCATCCAAGGCAGGATTAGTTGGCTTAACGCGCACTTTGGCTGCGGAGGCCGCTCGCAAAGGCGTTCGCGTCAACGCCATCTGCCCTGGACCTGTGCCCGAAACGGAAATGTCCCAGGCGCTCGGCAAAGGCCTCGCCGAACGGCTGCACACCGACCCAGACGAGCTTTTCAAAGGCTTCCTGGAGAGAATCCTTCAGGGAAAGCCGCAAACAGCCGGCGACATTGCCGACGCTGCGCTCTTCCTCATCTCTCCTCAAGCAGCCGCGATTATCGGGCAGACTCTGAATGTTGACGGCGGAATGTCTTTTTACTAATAGCTTCCACGCGTTCCCATTGCCGGCGCGCCACTACGGCCATACCCCGCCGGTTCGCCTCCACCCATCCAAGCCCGCGATCGCCTGCTTCGCTAACGACGTAAACCGCCATCAGCAGCACAAGAAAGCTGCCAAACACAACCCCAAACAGCAGCTCTGCGGCAACCAGCTCCCGGAAGAAATAAATGTGAAACGCAATCAGTGCGACGGCACACCAATATACCCACTTTGGAACTCGACGGATTTGCATTCTGAATCACCTACCCCCCGGTGACTTAGATGCAAATCAAGGACCGAAAGTACCGAACAGGAAACCCTTCCGTCTCATTCACTTAGCGCAACGCAGTTTCCGGGTCAGTAGCAAATCGGGAGAATTGTTTTCCGTGAATGTGCCACACTTTGCAGATTCTTTGCGGCCCCAGCCTAAGATGCCCTTGCTGTGGTGCTTTGCTCAACCTCTTCCTTCAATTTCTTCACCAAACCGCTGCGCACTAGCCAGGCAAGCGTCTCGATGAAGAAATTCCGGGAAAAGTGTTCGCGCTTCTCTGGAGGCCATCCGGCCATCGATGCGTGCCGAGTCATCGCGACCGCCTCGGCCTCGTGAAAGACAAATCGAGGCGGCCGATGCGTCAGCCAGCGTATGTATTCGAAAATTTTGCGAACCAAACTGTCTGGTTGCCGCACAAGCCGTTTATGCAGCGAACCACCTGCCGGACTTAACCAGGCAAAAACCACACATTCCGGCGTCTCAGGATGCAAAAACGAGTATTTCGACGCGGCATCCACCAAATACCCAACGAAAAACCCAACTCCCCACTCTCGGTTTGAAACGCGTCGCGAAGAACGATTCGCCGGCTTGGGTTTAGGAGTTGACACCGCGTCCGCGAGGAACCAATAGCCCTGCAACCCGGGCTCGTGAGCCGCGACAGGCCCATAGCCTTTCAAATACGGCGAAGCGAGTTCGCGAATCCAAGCAACGGGGTCATGCGCCGGAGTCTCCGTGTGCCGGAGCAAACGAGTAGTTCGCTTTGCGCGTCTCAGCTTCTTGCGTTTTAGCGTGGACGCAGCCTTCAACGCCCCTCGAATGGATAACGGTCGCCCGTCAGAACTGCGGTGGCAATTCTGCGGCGCAGGGCAATCGTGTCTATGGTGTCGCGCTTGGTAAACCGGCGAAGGACGGCGAGTTGGGTGCGCAGCGCATCGCCTTCCACTGTTGCCGCAAGCGCTATGCGCGCCTCGCGTTCCGCACGGTCCGCGGCATCGGAGATGAAAACCCGCGTCGCATTCGCCACCACCGAACGCGAGTCTCCCGCGTTTCCCTTCGTCCCCTTCTGTGCGCGCCGCAAACACGATTCCATGGCGTAAATCTCCATCACCACGTTGGCCAGCGCCGCGACAATCTCCTGCTGCTCGGCAAGCTGTTCGCGGAATCGCTGCACGGCCGCGCCCGCCGCAAGCAAGAAAATCTTTTTGCCATTGGCAACGATGCGCTCCTCCTGCGCGAATTCACCGCCCGCAGGCTCCTCCGTCGAAGGGCCCACGAGTACTTCGTCGGCCAGTTTCATTGCCGCGGGAATCAGCGGCAGAGCGCCGGCCATTGCGCGCTTCATCAGCATTTGGATGATGAGCATGCGATTGATTTCATTGGTGCCTTCGAAAATGCGATTGATGCGGCTGTCGCGATAAGCGCGCGCGACGGGGTAATCTTCGTGGAATCCGTAACCGCCGAAAATCTGCACCGCTTCGTCAACGCAATAATCCACCGTTTCGGAGCCGTAGACTTTGCTGATGGAACTTTCGATGGCGTACTCCTCGAGCATTTTCATTCCACGCTCGGTCTTCGTCGTGCCCTCAGCGGCGGCCGCCGTGGCTGCGTCGATCTGTCCCGCGGAGCGGTAAATCATCGATTCGAGTGCATAAATGCGAATGGCCATTTCCGCCAGCTTCGCCTCGATCAGGCCGAATTGTGCCAGTTGCCTTCCGAATGCGGTGCGCTCCTTCGAATATTTTGCGGCTACTTCGAGGATCTTTTTCGCGCCGCCAAGGCAATAGGCGCCGAGGCTGAACCGCCCGGAGTTCAGCGTGTTGAACGCGACGATGTGCCCACGCCCGATTTCATGCAGCAAATTCTCTTTCAGCACGGGCGTATTCTCGAAAAACAGCGCCACCGTCGAGCTGCCTTTGATGCCCATCTTTTTTTCTTCCGCGCCCACCGAAAACCCCGGCGCGCCGCGCTCCACCAAAAAGCAGGAGAATTTTTCTCCGTCCACTTTGGCGAAGACCACGAACAGGTCCGCGAAGCCGCCATTGGTGATCCACATTTTCTGGCCGTTCAGAATCCAGTTCTTTCCATCGGGCGAAAGCACGGCACGCGTCCGCGCCGCCAGCGCATCCGAACCGGCCTGCGGTTCGGAGAGGCAGTAGCAGGAAATCATTTCGCCGGTGGCGATTCGCGGCAGATATTTTTTCTTTTGCTGTTCTGTCCCGAAATAAACAATCGGCACCGTGCCGATTCCGGCGTGCCCTCCGTGGGTCACCGCGAAAGAAGCGTAAGCCGCCAGTTTTTCCGAAAGCAACGTCGCGGAAACTTTGTCCAGCCCCGCACCGCCATACTCCTCGGGAATTCCGCCCGCGAGCAAGCCCAATTCGCCGGCCTTTTTCAGCACCTGCGGCATCAAGCCCTCTTTGTGCTGTTCGAGTTCGGGAACGAGGGGCAGAACTTCTTTGGTCACGAATTCTTCCGCGGTTTGGCCGATCAATTTTTGATCGCCGGTGATGTCCGCGGGAGTGAACACGTCCTCCGGCGCGCACGATGAAATCAGAAATCCGCCGCCGCGCGTCAGATTCTGTGAAATCGTTGTTGTGCCCATGTCAGCTCCTTCAGCGGCCCACCATTTTTTGCAGCGCTTCGGGGTACCGAGCACCGCGCACCCCGATCTTTGAGATTGCGGTTTCCAATTCGTGCAGATCCTCGGGCGAAAGTTCAACGTTAGCCGCCGCAATGTTTTCTTCCAGCCGATGCAGCTTGGTTGTGCCTGGGATGGGTACAATCCACGGCTTCTGGGCGAGCAGCCAGGCGAGCGCGATTTGGGCCGGCGTCGCTTTCTTCTGTTGCGCAAATTTGCTAAGCCAGTCCACTAACGCTTGATTCGCTTTGCGGTTCTCGGGCGTAAAGCGAGGGACAATGTTGCGGAAGTCGTTTTTGTCGAACTTTGTGTCTTCGCTGATCTTGCCGGTGAGGAAGCCCCTTCCCAGCGGACTGAATACAACAAACCCGATTCCCAGCTCCTCAAGTGTCGGTATTACTTCCGCTTCAGGGTCTCTGGTCCATAACGAATATTCGTTCTGGATTGCGGCGACCGGTTGGACTGCGTGCGCTCGACGAATGGTGTTCACGCCAGCCTCAGAGAGCCCGAAGTGCTTCACCTTGCCTTGCTGAATCAGGTCTTTCACCGCGCCTGCCACGTCTTCGATCGGGACGTTTGGATCAACGCGGTGCTGATAGAACAAATCGATGCGATCAGTCTTGAGCCGTTTGAGCGAGGCCTCAGCGACCTGCTTGATATGTTCTGGCCGACTATCAAGCCCAGCCTGCTTACCGTTCTCGATCTTGAACCCGAATTTCGTGGCTATTACTACTTGCTCGCGAAAGGGAGCGAGAGCTTCGCCGACGAGTTCTTCGTTGGTGAATGGGCCGTACATCTCAGCAGTATCGAAGAAGGTGACGCCGCGTTCGACGGCGGCCCGAATCAACGAAATACCTTCCTGTTCGCTTACGCCCGGACCGTAGGCAAAGCTCATTCCCATGCAGCCGAGCCCTATAGCCGAGACTTCCAGGCCACTTTTCCCAAGTTTCCGTCTTTTCATTGTTATTCCTTAGGCTATGCGCTCGAAAATCCCGGCTGCGCCCATGCCGCCGCCGACGCACATGGTGACCATGCCGTAACGCGCTTTGCGGCGTTCCAGTTCGCGCAGAATCGTAGCCGTCAATTTTGCTCCCGTGCAGCCGAGAGGATGGCCGAGCGCGACCGCGCCGCCGTTGGGATTCACGCGCGCCCCGTCGAGGCCCGCGAGTTTTATCACCGTGAGCGATTGCGCCGCGAATGCTTCATTCAATTCAATCACGTCCATCTGTTCGAGCTTCAGTCCCGCGAGTTTCAGGGCTTTCGGAATCGCATACACCGGGCCTATGCCCATCTCCTCCGGAGGGCAGCCTGCCGTGGCGAAGGAAACGAATCGCGCCAGCGGCTTTGCACCGATAGCCTTCGCGCGCGCTGCGGACATCACCATCGCGACGGCCGCGCCATCCGACATCTGCGAACTGTTTCCCGCCGTCACCACTCCCTTGGCGTGAAACGCAGGCTTCAATTTCGCGAGCGCCTCCGAAGTATCCGCGCGCGGTCCTTCATCCGTATCGAACGTAATTTTCGTGGTTTTTGGGTGATTGCCGTTCGAACCGTCCACAGAAGTGAAGCTCACCTCGACCGGCACGACCTCTTGTTTGAATTTTCCCGCGGCAATCGCCGCCAGCGATTTTTGATGGCTCTGCAACGAAAACTCGTCCGCCTGCTCGCGGCTGATTCCGTATTTTTTTGCCAGATTTTCCGCGGTTAGCCCCATGCCCAAATACGAATCCGGATAGTGGTCCATCAGCCAGGGATTCGGCGAAATTTTATTTCCGCCCATGGGAATCATGCTCATCGATTCCGTGCCGCCCGCGACGATCACGTTCGCGTGGCCGGCAATGATTCTTTCCGCGGCGATGGCAATCGCCTGCAAACCGGAAGAACAAAATCGATTGATGGTCATCGCCGAGGCTTCCACGGGCAAGCCCGCGCGCAGCGATGCGATTCGCGCCACGTTCATGCCCTGCTCCGCCTCCGGCATGGCACAACCCAGAATTACGTCTTCGATTTCTTTCGCGTCCAAGCTTGGCACGCGCGAGAGCGCTTCGCGTATGGCCGCAGCGGCCAAATCGTCGGGGCGCGTGGCTCGGAGGGCGCCTTTGAAGGCCTTGCCGACGGCCGTGCGCACCGAACTGACGATTATTGCTTCATGTGGAGCTTCACGTGCTGCTTCACGCATGCTTCCACCTCGAAAATAATGCCCGGAAAATCCCCGCGCTTTCCTTTATTGGACGCCACAGTGCAGAAAAAAGCAACTCCGGCGCACGTGTCCCGCCGTAACCGTTTCACGTGGCGATGCTTGCTGCGCGCGGTGTAATCTATGACTGTGGAGAACGGAGCCGGAAACGGACACGGCAGCGCGCCCGCGCAAACGCTTGAGCCGCTTTATCGCTTATTTTACGAGCCGCGCGCGTTTACTGAGACTCCGCGCAAGCGCCCCTTCATCCTCGCGCTGATCCTTTTCGTTCTGACGCTTATCTCGACGCTCGCCGTCGGCACCGAATTCTCCGTTTCCTATGCGCAAAATCGCGCCCCATTCGCAGGGCTCGATAATCCGTTCGCGCCCACCTGGCATGCACTGACGCATCCGCGATTGCTGCTTTTGGGCATCCCCTTTTCGTTCACACTCATCGGCATCCTACTTGCGCACGAGCTCGGCCATTATTTTGCCTGCCGCTTTTACAAAATAGACGCTAGCTATCCTTACTTCCTGCCTGCGCCGAGCCTGATCGGCACTTTCGGCGCGTTCATTCGCATCCGCTCGCCGATATTCAATCGCAGGGCGCTCTTCGACGTGGGATTCTCGGGGCCGCTCGTGGGCTTTGTGTTGGCGGCGCCGATATTGGCCGTGGGAATTTACATGTCCAAAGTCGTCCCCAACGCGCAGGCCGACGCGCTGATTCTCTTCGGCAGCCCGCCGCTGATGAAATTTTTCCTCGCTATTTTTCATCCCGGGGTGAACCCGCAAAATATTTTGCTCAGCCCCATCGCGCTGGCGGCGTGGGTCGGCCTGTTCGCCACGGCGCTGAATCTTCTGCCGATTGGCCAGCTCGATGGAGGACATATTGTTTACAGTGTGGCCAGCGGCAGCCATCGGCGCATTTCTTTCGCTTTCGGAATCGTGCTGGTCGCGATGGGCATTTTCTTCTGGCCCGGCTGGTTCTTGTTTGCCCTGCTCGATGTGTTGCTTTTTTTCGGTTTCCGGCACCCACCGTTGATCGATTCTTGGACGCCTCTCGACGCCAAGCGCCGCGCTTGGGCCGTCGTCGCGCTGATTATTTTCCTTCTGTGTTTCACGCCTCTGCCGCTCACCGCCGGGCGCTGAAATCTCTCCGCGCGCTCTAAAGCAAACTAACTGGGTCCACGTCCACGATCACCGCGCTCTCGGGAACTCGTTTCTCGGCGCAGAAGGCAAGGCATCCTTCCAATACCTGAGCCAGCAGCCGCCGATTCGGCGACTTCAGCAAAATCTGAAAACGATAATCGCGCCGCAATTTAGAAAGCGCCGCGGCCGCCGGGCCCAGCACCTTCAGTTCGCTGCGCTTTCGCGAATCGAGCCACGCGGCAATTGTGCGCGACCAGCGAATCGCGTTCTCGATTTTCCTGTCGCGCACGAGCACATTGACCAGCGCGACGAACGGCGGATAGTGCATCACTTTGCGAAAATGAATTTCACGCCCGAAAAATGTGTCGTAATCCTGATCCACGGCGTGCTGAATCGCGTAGTGCTCCGGATAATACGTTTCGATCAGCACTTCGCCCGGCAAATGCCCGCGTCCCGCACGGCCCGCGACTTGCGTCAGCAATTGAAACGTACGTTCCGCCGCGCGAAAATCCGGACGTCCCAGCGCCAAATCCGCCGCGACAACTCCGACAAGCGTGACGCGCTCGAAGTCGTGGCCTTTCGCCACCATTTGCGTGCCCACCAGCAAATCCAGTTCGCCGCGCGCGAACGCGCCGAGCACTTTTTGATATTCGCGCTTGGTCCGCACCGTGTCACGGTCGAGCCGCCCGATTCGCGCCTTCGGAAATTGCTCTCGCAGATATTCCTCGATGCGCTCCGCGCCGTCGCCCACAAAATACAAATATTGCGATTTGCACTTCGGACATAACTTCGGCACGGCGCTCGAATAGCCGCAGTAATGGCATTCCAGCCGCGCCCTGCGTTTGTGATACGAAAGCGCGATGCTGCAATTCTTGCACTCAATGCCCGCGCCGCAGCTTCGACACAGCACATACCACGAATAGCCGCGCCGGTTTATCAAAACCAACGCCTGCGTGCCCTCGTCGAATCGCTTCCGTACCGCAGCCACAAGCCTCGCCGACGTGGGCGCCGAACGATGGCTCTGCTTGAACTCCTCGCGCAAATCCACGAGCTTCACGCTCGCCAGCGGACGGTCGGCCACGCGCGCCGTCAACTTCAGTAGCTTGTATTTTCCAATTTGCGCATTCTGAAAACTCTCAAGCGACGGTGTCGCCGAACCCAGCAGCACAACGGCGTTCACCAGGCTCGCGCGAACCACCGCAGCGTCGCGCCCGTTATAACGCGGCGTTTCTTCCTGCTTGTAACTCGTCTCCTGCTCTTCATCGACGATAATCAGTCCCACATTGTCGAGCGGCGCAAACACCGCCGACCGCGTTCCCACCACCACGCGCGCTTCGCCGCGCCGCGCGCGCCACCATTCGTGAGCGCGCTCCTTGTCCGCCAAGCCGCTGTGTAGCACCGCGACGACCGCGCCAAATCGCGCCCGCACCAGCCTGCTCAGCCACAACGTCAGCGCAATTTCCGGCACCAGCACAATCGCCGCGCGCCCCTGCGCCAGCGCCGCTTCCATCGCGCCAAGATAGACTTCGGTTTTTCCGCTCCCAGTGACGCCGTGCAGCAATCCGGCCGCGAATTTTCCCGCTGTGAGCCACTCATGCACGGACGCAATCGCGCTCTTCTGCTCCGCGTTCAACACATTCGCCGGCGGAACGAAATTCGCCTCCCACGGATCTTCGTCAGCCGTGAACGGCTCTTCCCACAGCGTCACTTTCTTGCTTTTTTCCAGACGCGCCAGCAGCGCCCGCGAAACTCCTTCTTTCAACAGCATTGGCACAGGCAACGGCCCGCGGACCGCAGTAAGAATCTCGCGCGCTTTTTCTTCTTTCGCGTCCGTAGGGATTGCCGCTTCGTTCCATGACACAATCTTCTGAACACGCTCACTCTTGCGCTCCAGCCGCTCGCGCGCTTCAACAATTCCACGCCGCACCAACCGCTCCACCGCAGCCTCGCCAGCGAAACGCTTCAGCTTCGCAGACGAAACCGCGCCCTTGGAAAATTCCAAAAGCTCCAGAGTCTCCAGATCGGTGGCCTCACCCGCCTCCGACGCACCGCGCTCTTTCATGAGCGCATAAAATTCGCGCCCGTGCTCCGTCAGCGTGTATTCGCGATGCCCGCGCAGCTCCGCCAGCGGCGGCAGCATCGAGCGCAGCGTTTCGCCAATCGGCGCGACGTAATAGCGGCTAATCCACTTCCCCAGCGTGAGAAGTTCCGGTGTCAGCGCCGGAATCGCGTCAACAAGCTCGACGATTCTTTTTGTGCTTTTGCCGCTTTGCGGCTGGGAAGCGAATTTCACCGCGACGCCAACCATGGCGCGGTTGCGAAAAGGCACGACGACGCGGCTGCCGATGATTTCCGCGTCAGTCAAATGTTCGGGAATTGCATACGTGAAGGTCGATCGCAGCGGGACCGGAAGAGCAACCTCGCAAAATCGCGCAGTCATATCCGCGTTAGTGCCGTTCCAACTTCTCGCTTAGTAAAACGTAAGCGTAATTCACAGAGACTCCGCGCTGTTTGCTCTAAAAGTGGGGACGGCATTAGTGTAGCGCATGCCGCGAGCCGCAACACTCACGCGCAAGGCGCCGCGGCTCGTTACATGCTGACCAGCGCCACTCCGGCAAAAATCAGCGCGACGCCGGCCCACTGCCTGCGCCCAAGTTTTTCCCGCAAAAGCACCGCCGCAAACAGCAGCGTCACCACGCCATAAAGAGAAGCGAGCACCGTGGCAATCGCGATTTCTTCTTGTTTGAACGCCAAATTGTTCGCGACGAATCCCGCCGTGTCCACGAGCCCGATGAAAATGACCAGCCACGCTGTGGAGCCGCGCGGAATTTCCATCGGTTGCCCCAACGGCCGCAATAGCAGCGCCAGCAATACAAACGAAACCAGCCGTATCACCCACACGGACGCAAATCCTCCGAACACCGGCATCACTCGAAATCCCAGAATCCAATAGTTCACGCCGAACGCCAGAGCCGCAGCAAGGGCCCATGGCACTCCACGCAGCAAATGACTGCGATGGTCGCGCGCGGACACGAACTCATCTCCCGCACTCGCATTGCCCTTCGCCGGCAGCGCCAGCGCCGCGACAATCACTCCGACAATCACCGCGACCACGCCAAGGGCGTGTGCTCGCGTCAACCGCTCGCCCGTCGAAATCGAAAGCACCACTGTCAGCGCCGGATAGCTCGCGGCAATCGGCGAAACCAGCGCAAGCACTCCGATTTCGAATGACCGGTAAAGCGCCAGCGCGCCCAGCGCGCTCAAAACGCCCGTCAGCACAATCCACGCCCAGATGCTCCAGCGAAATACCGGAAAAAAACTCGCCCAGTGGCCCGTCGCGGCCATGCCAACCGTGAGCGCGATGAATCCTACGAGCTGCATGAACATCAGCGCTCGCAGCGCGCCGATTCGCCGCGTCGCGAAGCGCGCCATGAAATCTGCCACGCCCCAGTTGAATGCCGCCGCAAGCCCTAGAAAAACGCCCACTCATCACTCCACGAGAAAATTCGCCGCCGCGAAATGAAAGATCAACGGCGCGATGCGCAATCGCAAAGCGTTAAATGTAGCAGGAATTCTTCTAGCTTCTGGAGGGAACTTTCAATCCGAGGTGCGCCATCACCTTTTTCAAATCTTCCCACACGTCGCCCTTAGCATTCGGGTTTCGCAGCAAATACGCGGGATGATAAGTGGCCATCATGGGAATTCCGCGAAACTCGAGCCATTGCCCGCGCAATCGCGAAATCGATTGCTTCGCGCCGTAGAGCGCCTGAAAAGCGATCGCGCCAAGGCAAACAACCGCCTTCGGCTGGATTACCGCAAGCTGCCGGTAAAGAAACGGCGAGCATGTTTCCATCTCGTCCGGCTCCGGCGCGCGATTTTCCGGCGGCCGGCACTTCACCACATTGCAGATGTAAACATCGTCGCGTTTCAGCCCCATCGCTTCGATCATCTGGGTCAGCAATTTCCCCGCGCGCCCCACAAACGGCAAGCCTTGAATATCTTCATCGCGTCCCGGCCCTTCCCCTACAAAGACGAGATCAGCGCGCGCGTTTCCAGCGCCGAAGACAATTTTGTTGCGCTGCTGGCACAGCCAGCATCGTTTGCAATCGCCGATGTCTTCGCGTATGCGTTCGAGCGAATCGTTTTCGATGCGCTGCCCTGCTTCGAAAAGCGATGCGGATTTTATAACCGGCAACGGCACCGCCGGCGGAGGCGCGGAAGCCTTCAGTTTCGCGCGCATCGCCGCGCTACTCGCGGGAAGATCCGATGACGGCGCGAGAGACGGCGCTTGAGCGGCCGCAGCCGCATTCGTAAGGGGAATGGAAACCGCAGGTTCCGCGACGCCGCGGGACGCCGTGGCGCGGTCAAGGTAAAACGAGGAAATTCTCAGATCGCTAAAATATTCGAGCCACGCTTTGACGTTTGCACGCGCTTCGGACCTCACTTCACGCCCTTGCGCAATTCCACTACGCAATCGAGAATCTGATTCGCCACGTCGAACTTCGACATTTTCGGCAGTGCCAATTCCCTTCCGTCACGCAAAAAGAAAGTCACCACATTCGTATCCGTGTCGAACCCAGCGCCTTCCTGCGTAACGTCATTGGCGACGATCATGTCCGCGCCCTTGGCTTCGAGTTTGCGCCGCGCATTTTCTGCGACGCGCTCCGTCTCTGCGGCAAAACCCACCAAAATCGCCGATCCTTTTCCGCGTCCCAACTCCGCCAAAATATCCGCAGTGGGCTCAAGCTCCAGCATCAATCGTCCCTCGCTGCGCTTGATTTTCTGCGCGGCTTGCGTCGCCGGACGATAATCCGCAACCGCCGCGGCCATAATCACCACGTCCGCATCTTTCACCCGCTCGTGAACCGCGCGGTGCATTTCTTCCGTCGAGCGCACCGGAACCCAATCCACTTTGTTCGGCGCATGTAGTTCCGTAGGCCCGCTGATGAGCTCAACGTGCGCGCCGCGGCGTGAAGCCGCGTCCGCCAGCGCGTAGCCCATTTTCCCCGACGAACGGTTCGTCAACATGCGTACCGGATCCACGTCCTCGACCGTTGGCCCCGCCGTCACCACAATTTTCATCCCTTCCAAGTCATGCTTCAGCCCCAGCGTCTCGCATACCGCGCTCGCAATCGCTTCAATTCCCGCAAGCCGCCCCGGACCCACCATTCCGCACGCCAGATAACCCTCATCCGGCTGCACCACCCGCACTCCGCGTGCCCTGAGCGTCTCCAGATTGCGCTGCGTCGCCGCATGCTCCCACATGTTCACGTTCATCGCCGGAGCCACAATCACGGGAGCTTTTGTCGCCAGATAAAGCGTGGTCAAGAAATCGTCTGCGATGCCATTCGCGAGTTTCGCCAGAATGTCCGCCGTCGCCGGCGCAATCACCAGCGCGTCGATGCGTTGCGCCACGGCAATATGCTCGATCGCGCTTTCCAGATTCGCGCTCGCTTGCTTCTCGCCGAAAAGCTCGGTGATCACTTTCTCGCCGGTCAGCGCCGCAAAAGTCAGCGGCGTCACAAATTCCTGCGCGCCGCGCGTCATCACCACCTGCACGGCGAGCTTCTCCTGCTGCAGCCGGCGTACCAACTCCGCGGCCTTGTACGCCGCCACTCCCCCCGAAACTCCGAGCGCAATTCGCATCAATTCACCACCGGGCCTCGCAAAAAAACCTACGCCTTCTTGCGCGTTCCTTCCTCTTCCCGCCCGTCCATCCCTGCCGGCAAATCGAATTCCAACATCCCTCTCTGCATTTCCTCTTCCGCAACGCGCGTGTATTTGTGATTTTTCGGGTTGTCGATCAGCGGCCTTCCTCCCGCCATGAGCTGCCGGGCGCGCCTTGCAACGAGTACCACGTACGCAAACTTGCTTTCAGGTGGCTGGCTGGAAACAGGCATAAGTGCTCTATCCTCCGAAGGATTTCAGTATCTGACGAACGCGCTCGCGATTTCGTTTCGTTTCGCAGCGCGCTCCCAATGCAATGGCTTTGACCGCTTCGCCCGCTCGGCCAACATCTTCGTTGATCACAACATAATCGTAATCCAGATAATGCTCCATCTCCAAGCGCGCACGTTCCAAACGCCGGCTGATTTCGTCCTCGCCGTCCTGGCCGCGCGCCCGAATGCGATTCTCCAGCTCTTGTCTCGACGGCGGCACAATGAAAATCGCAATAGACTTTGCTAGTTTCTTGCGCACCTGCTCGGCGCCCTGCACGTCAATCTCGAGCACCAAATCGCGCTTCTGCGTGCGCGCTTCTTCGAGCCATTTCTGGGGCGTCCCATAACTGTGCTTCCCAAAAACACACGCGTGTTCGAGAAATTCCCCGCGCTCGACCATCCGCCGGAATTCCTCGTCTGACACGAAATGATACCACTCGCCGTCCTTTTCGTTGGCACGAGGTGGCCGCGTCGTAGCCGAAATCGAAAGTATCGTGCTCGGCAACTCCAGCAGCTTCTTCACCAGCGTTGATTTTCCTGACCCCGAAGGCCCCGACACGATCAAGATCAGCGGTTCGTAGGAATCAACCATCGTTATTCGATGTTCTGCACTTGCTCGCGCAGTTTTTCAATCTCCGATTTCAATTCCAGCCCCAATTGCGTGACCTCAAGCCCATCCTCATCCGCGCCGTTCGATTTGGACAGGAGCGTATTCGCCTCTCGTTGCATTTCCTGCAGCAAAAAATCGAGCTTCTTGCCGATTTCTCCTCCGGCATTCAGCAAAGCGCGGAATTGTTTCACGTGGCTTCGCAGCCGCGCCATTTCTTCCGTGGCATCACTGTGTTCTGCTGCAAACGCCGCCTCTTGGGCCACGCGCGCTGGATCCGTCGCATAATTTCCCAGCAATTCCTTCAATCGCGCTTCCAGCCTTCGCGCATAGGCGGGACGCGTACGCTCGGCCAGCGTTTCAATGCGCTGCGTCGCCTCTTCCACCGACGTCAGCCTTCGCGCCAGCTCTTCTCCCAGCGCGCGCCCTTCTGCGCCCCGCATCTCATCCAACTGATCGATGGCTGCCGTCAGCCCCGAAAGCATCGCCGCCGCAAGCTTCTCGACCTCCTGCGGCGGAGACGCCGACGATGCCACGCCGGGCAATCGCAATATCGCAGCCACGTCGAGCTCTGCCTTCACTCCAAACTCTTCGCCGAGAGCTCGCGCCGCCGCCCAATATGCCGCGGCAACCTCACGGTTAATCGCCACGGCATTGTTTTTTGCCGCCTGCACTTGCAGCGCCACTTCCACGTGCCCGCGCCGGAAACGCTTCTGCACCACTTTGCGTATTTCCATTTCCAGCGCGTCCCATCCCTCCGGCATTCGCACGCGCACGTCCAGAAATCGGTGATTCACGCTGCGCATGCTCAACTGCACGGCCCACCCGTCCTTTTCGACGCGCGCCTGCGCGTATCCGGTCATCGATCGCAGAATGGGATGTGACATCTTACACGGGCCCGGCCGGCATCGGTGGCTCGATTTCCTGAAATTGCAGATTGTACAACCGCGCGTACGCCCCGTTTCGCGCCAGCAACTCTTCATGCGTCCCGCGTTCCTTGATCGTCCCTTCTTCCAACACGACAATCGTGTCCGCTCGCCGCACCGTCGACAGCCGGTGCGCAATCACGAATACCGTCCGGTTCTCCATCAAGTTATTCAGCGCCCTCTGCACCAGCAGCTCCGACTCCGAATCCAGCTCCGAAGTCGCTTCGTCCAGAATCAGTATCGGCGCATCCTTCAGCAGCGCGCGCGCGATCGCCAGCCGCTGCCGCTGCCCTCCCGAAAGCCGCTGCCCGCGGTCTCCGATTCTCGTTTGATATCCCTGTGGTAGTTGCGTGATGAATTCGTGCGCCAGCGCCGCTTTCGCCGCCGCCACTACGCGCGCCTCCGGCAAGTCCGGCCTGCCATAGCACAAATTATTCCAGACCGTATCATTGAATAGAATCGTTTCTTGCGTCACGATGGCCATCTGTTCGCGCAGCGAGCGCAGGTTCACTTCGCAAACATCCTCCCCATCGATGCGCAGCGTTCCCATCGTTGGGCTGTGAAATCGCGGCAGCAGGTTCACCAGCGTCGTTTTCCCCGCGCCGCTTGATCCCACAATCGCCAACACGCCTCCCACGGGCACTCGCAAATTGATGTTCCGCAAAATCACCGGCCCGCTCTCGTACGCAAATCCCACATTCTCGAAGGCCACTTCTTTCGAGAATCGCGGCAAGATCACCGCCCCGAGTTGCTCCGCCACTTCCTCCTGCAGCGAAAGGAAGCCAACCACTTGCACCGATGCCCCCGCCGCCAGTTGGAATTGGTGATACAAACTGCCCAGCCGTTTGATCGGCGTGTACGCGTTGAAGAGCGAATAAATGAACGCAAATACCATCCCCAGATCCATCACGCGACGCGCGATTTCGCCGCGTGCGTAATAAAGCAGTAGCGCAAACACGACCGCGCCCAGCAAATCCATCATCGGCGACGTCACCACGTACGCTTTCACCCAGCGCATGTTCTCTCTCAACAATCGCCGCGCCGTTTCGCGAAACTTCTGGATCTCGAAATTCTCCATCCCAAACGCTTTCACCACGCGATTGCCACTCACCGTCTCCTGCAAAATCTGGCTCAGGTCCGCCACGCGCGACCGCGTATTTTGCACCGACTTGCGAATTCTCTGCCCCAGCCTTCCCACCGGGTACACAATTAGCGGAATCACAATCGCCGACCCGACCGCCAGCCGCCAGTTCAGCCACAGCAGCACGCACACAAACGCTGCCAGCGCGAAAACCTGCTGGAAAAAATCCGCCAGATTTTCCGAGAGCGCCGTGCGTACCTGATCCACATCGCTGATGGCCGCCGACATCACCCGCCCCGTGGGATTGTGCTGAAAAAATCCGATCGGCTGCCGCACCAGCTTTTCGTACACGCGATTCCGCAAATCCGTCACGCCCGCGTGCCCTGCGTACTGGATCATCGTGCTGCCGAAAAACTCCGCGATCGCCTTCGCGAAGAAAATCGCCACCAGGCAGATGGCGAAAATTGTCCACACGTAATGAATATTCGACGGCAAAAATGAATTCAAGTAGATGTCGCCATGCGAGAGCCCCAGCAAATGCCTTACCCAGGCTGGCAACGTGATCAGTTTCACTTTGCTCGTCGCCTTGCTGGGATCAAGAATGACATTCACCGCGGGGATAATCATTAAGGCGATCAGTCCCTGGCAAATCCCCACCACGCCCAGCAACACCACGCCAAGGATCAGCGGCAACCGGTACGGCCGTACAAATGCGAACAATCCGCGCAGCTCAGACGAGAGTTTCACGCGCCTCGTTTCCCATAAAATGAATTGCGAACTTCGGATTCTTCCCGCCGCGCAGCCTTCACGATACCGGGCGTTCCAGGTCCCGGTGCTCCAGTTTTGTCGTGTAGCCGCGTTTCGCTAGCGCCTTCGCCACCGCTTCCGCCATCATCACCGAACGGTGCCGTCCGCCCGTGCATCCAAATGCAATCGTCAAATAGCTTTTCCCCTCGCTGATGTAATGCGGAATCAAATACTTCAGCAGCCCGTCGATGCGCCGCAGAAATTGCCCGGTCTGTTTGAACGACCGGATATATTTCGCCACGCGCGCATTTTTCCCGCTGTACGGCCGCAGTTTCGGCACAAAGTGCGGATTCGGCAGAAAGCGCACATCGAAAACCAGATCGGCATCGGTAGGCAAGCCGAACCGATAGCCGAAACTGACCAGCGAAACCAGCAGCGGCTTTCGCCCCGCTTTCTGAAATCGCTCGATGATGAATTGTCGCAATTCATGCACGGTGAACTTCGTCGTGTCGATCACCACGTCCGAGATCTGACGAATTGTCGCCATCTGGCTTCGCTCCAGCCGTATTCCCTCGGACACCGAAAATTCCGCGCCCATCGGATGCGGCCTTCGCGTTTCGCTGAACCGCCGCGCCAGCGCCTCGTCGCTGGCTTCGATGAACACCAGCGTGATGGGATATTCCCGCCGCAGCCTCCGGTAGACTTCCGGCAATTTCTTGAGCTGTTCGCCTTCGCGCGCGTCCACCAGCAGCGCGGCGCGTTCGAATTCTCCGGCGTCGTCCATCGACTGCTCGGCAAAAGAAGGAATGAAAGAAACGGGAAGATTGTCCACGCAGTAAAAGCCCAGGTCTTCGAACGTGCGCAGAACGGAACCTTTCCCCGAACCGGAGAGCCCGGTGAGGATAACTAGCTGGCGGTTTTGTTGCGTATGGCGCGGCGCCACGAGAGGCTGCTCGTCAGTCCTTCTGCCGGCGCTGATGCGTACTGGGAATGCGCAGGTCTTCCCGATACTTCGCCACGGTGCGGCGTGTGACGTGGATACCCTCTTCATCCAGCCGCTTGGCGATCTGTTCGTCGGTCAACGGATGCGTGGCGTCCTCTTCTTCGATCATCTTTTTCACTCGCCGCTTCAGCGACAGCAGCGACATGTCGCCGCCTTGCGGACCGTTCACCGACTCCGAGAAAAAGTAGCGCAGCTCGAAAACTCCCTGCGGCGTGTGCGCGTATTTGTTGGCCACCGCGCGGCTCACCGTCGACGGATGCACACCCACTTCCTCGGCCACTTCCTTGATCATCATCGGCTTCAAGTGATCCACGCCGTAATCCAGAAAATCTTTTTGCCGCCGCAGAATCGATTGGCAAACGCGCACAATCGTGTGCTTGCGCTGCTCGATATTCTTCATCAGCTGCACCGCTGCGGTGAAGCGTTCCTTCACGTAATTCCGCACGTCACGGTCGGCCGCGTCCCTCTGCAGCAATCGGCGATACACCGGACTCAGCCGCAGTTGCGGCAAGTCATCGTCATTCAAGAACGCCTGCCACTCCCCATCCACTTTGCGAAATTGCACGTCGGGCTCGACCAGCCGCGGCTCTGTTTTGTTGTAGCGCAGCCCGGGCTTGGGATCGAGCCGCTTGACCACGTCCACCGCCCGCTTCACCGCCTCGATCGGCCGGTTCAGCGCCCGCGCAATTTCCTTCAGTTGATTGTTTTGCAGCATTTTCAAATGCTCAGAAATCACTTGCTGCGCCAGCGTGTTTTGCGGGTCCAGCAGCTTCAGTTGCAGCAGCAGGCATTCCTTCAGATCCCGCGCTGCCACTCCCGGCGGATCGAACTCCTGCACCACTGCCAGCGCCTCTTCCACGTCGTCCAGAATGAAGTTGTTGCTCTGCGAAATTTCTTCCAGGGTGGTCATCAGATAACCGTTTTCATCCAGGTTTCCGATAATCAGCTCCGCCGCTTTGCGCACCTGTTCGCTGCAGATGCTCACGCTCAATTGCCACAGCAGGTGATCCGAAAGATTTTGCGAGGAAGAAAGGAACTTGTCGAATCCCGGCCTTTCGATTTCTTCGCGTTCGCTGCCCGCGCCGCTGGCCGCGCCCGTGTCCAGGTACTTCGTGAAAAAAGAACTGATATCGAATTCGTCGAAGGGATTCGCCCCTTCGGTCTCCGGAACTTTTTCGGTTTCTTCCTTCACGAACGCGTCGTCCGTGTAGTCCTCGCTGACCACGCCATCGTCCCCGAGCACTTCCAGCATCGGGTTTTCCGTGATCTCCTGATTGATCATCTCGCACAGTTCCAGCCGGTTGAGCGCCAGCACGCTCACCATCTGCACGAGCCCCGGCGTCAAAATCTGCTTCTGCGCCAGTCGGAGATTCAGTTTTGGTTGCAGCCAGTTCATCGCATCAATTCAATCGAAAACTCTCGCCCAGATACAATCGCCGCACTTCCGCGTCGTTGCTCAATTCTTCCGGCGTGCCGGCGCTCAAAATCTTTCCTCCATGTATGATGTACGCGCGGTCCGTCACGGCCAGCGTCTCGCGAACATTGTGATCCGTCACCAGCGCTCCGATTCCCGCCGCGCTCAGCTCCGCGATGATTTTCTGCAAATCCATCACCGTCAGCGGATCGATTCCCGAAAAAGGCTCGTCCAGTAAAATAAACGACGGCTGCAGCGCCAGCGACCGTGCAATTTCCAGCCGCCGCCGCTCCCCTCCCGACAACACGTAGCCCTTGCTGTTGCGTATTCCTTCCAGTCCCAACTGCGCCAGCAATTCCTCCACGCGGTCGCGCCGCTGCTCCGCCGTGATCGGCAGCGTTTCCAGCACCGCCAGCAAATTTTCTTCGACAGTCAGCTTGCGAAATACGGAAGGTTCCTGGGGAAGATAGCTGATGCCGCTGCGGGCTCGAAGATACATCGGGAGGTCACTGATGTCTTCGCCATCCAGCAGGACGCGCCCGAAATCCGGCCGCGCCAGCCCTACTAGAATATAAAACGTCGTGGTCTTGCCCGCGCCGTTCGGGCCCAGCAGTCCAACCACTTCACCCTGCCGAATCTCCAGACTGACGTTATCGACGACCGTGCGGCCTCGATAGGCTTTTTTCAACTCCGCGGCTTGGAGTTTGGACATGCCCGTTCATTTCTCAGCCCGGTGCTTGGTGATGGTTCGCGACTCGTTCTGCGAATCAACGAGGATCGTATCACTCGCTAAAAAGAAGGTCAATTCACGGCCCGTTGTCCTGTTTCCAGAACCATCCGCGAGCGTCGGGTGGCCTCCGGAGAAGATGAATTTTGCGGCATTTTCGGCCCCTCGCACATTGACTTGCTGCTCTCCGCCCCCTACCATCTCTCCCCGAGGACGGAACCCTCCAGTTGATCGGTCTAACCATCTCCCACTACCGCGTCCTGGAAAAAATCGGTGGCGGCGGAATGGGCGTGGTCTATAAAGCTGAAGACACCGACCTCGGCCGCCTTGTTGCGCTGAAATTCCTTTCCGACGATTTGGTGCGCGATGCTCATGCGCTCGAACGCTTTCGCCGCGAAGCCCGCGCCGCCTCCGCATTGAATCACCCCAACATCTGCACCATTTACGAAATCGGGCGCGACGGTGAGCGATCCTTCATCGCCATGGAGTTTCTGGAAGGTCACACCCTCAAGCATCGTATCGCGGCCGGTGATCTTTCGCTCGAACAGACTCTTGAACTCTCTATCGAAATCACCGACGCGCTCGACGCCGCGCACAGCAAAGGAATCATCCACCGCGACATCAAGCCCGCCAATATTTTCATCACGGGCCGCGGCCACGCCAAGATTCTCGATTTCGGCCTCGCCAAACAATCCGCAAAGGATGAGGGTCACTCCCGCAGCGACGCCACTCGCGATATTGCCATCGGCAAAGAACACCTCACCAGCCCCGGCGTCGCCCTCGGCACTGTCGCTTACATGTCGCCCGAACAGGCGCGCGGCGAGGAACTCGATCCGCGCACCGACCTGTTCAGCTTTGGCGCCGTGCTCTATGAAATGGCTACCGGGCGCATGCCATTCGCCGGAAATACGTCGGCTGTGATTTTCAATGCCATTCTCGAAAAATCGCCTGTGCCGCCGCTGCGCTTGAATCCTAAGATTCCTGTTGAGCTCGAACGCATCATCAACAAGACCCTCGAAAAAGACCGTGACATTCGCTGTCAGCATGCCGCCGAGCTACGCGCCGACCTCAAGCGCCTCAGACGCGATTCGAGCTCACCCATCGCGGTTGCCGAACATCGCAGCGACTTAGGCAGCTCCGCCGTTCCAACTGCTGCGTCAACGGCCGCTCCGGTTTCCGCCGCGTCATCCAAATCGCGCAAGTGGCTCGGCGCCGTCGTAGCCGCGCTTTTGATCGCCGCGCTCGCCTTAAGCGCTTACTTCTATTTCCACAAAACACCAAAGCTCACCGACAAAGACACCATCGTCCTCGCCGATTTTGCGAACACCACGGGCGATCCCGTCTTCGATGGCACGCTGCGGCAGGGCCTTGCGGCGCAGCTCGAACAGTCGCCATTCATCAGCCTTATCTCCGACGACCGCATCGCGCAAACGCTCACGCTCATGGCCAAACCAAAAGACAGGCACCTCACGCCGGACGTCGCCCGCGACCTCTGCCAGCGCACCGGCAGCGCCGCTACCATCGAAGGCTCCATCTCCAGTTTGGGCAGCGAATATGTTTTGGGATTGAAAGCCGTGAATTGCCGTACGGGCGACCTGCTCGCCGACGAACAAGTCACAGCTGCCGGAAAAGAGCAGGTTCTCAAAGCGCTCGGCGACGCCACCAGTCAGTTACGCGCGAAGCTCGGAGAATCGCTGGCCTCGCTGCAAAAATATGACGCCCTGCCCGAGAACGTCACCACTTCATCGCTCGAAGCCCTGCAAGCCTATGCCATGGGTAATCAAACCGCCGACATTGCAAATGACTACACGGCAGCGATTCCCTTCTTCCAAAAGGCCATTTCCCTCGATCCTAATTTCGCCATGGCCTATTTGCGATTGGCCCAAAGTTATCAGCCCCTCAGCCAATTCGACCGTTGCGCCGAGTTTACTCGCAAAGCTTACGAATTGCGCGGGCGCGCAAGCGAGGGCGAAAATCTTGCCATTTCCTCGTTTTATGATCTTGCCGTCACGGGAAATCTTGAGGCCGCCCGCACCTCCTATGAGCTATTCGAGCAGACGTATCCTCATGATGACGAACCGCCGACGAACCTGTGGACAACTTATGCCCTCATGGGAGATTACCCGAAGGCTCATGCCGCGGCGCTGCAGGCTGTGAAGCTCAATCCCGACAGCGGAAACAACGTTGTGAATCTGGCCTACAGCTACCAGTGGATCGACCAGCTCGATCAGGCCAAGGCCCTGATACGGGAGTCGCGCGCCCACAACATCGACTCGCCGTGGATTCCTTTGCTTCTTTACAACGTGGATTTCCTTGAACACGACGCTGCCGGAATGGCGCAGCAGGTCGCCGCCGCGACGGGAAAACCGGGAGTCGACGATCAAATTCTCTTCCTGCAATCCGAAACCTCCGCATACCGCGGCCAATTCACGGAAGCTCAAGAGTTGGCGCGACGCGCCGCCGATTCCGCGCAACGAACCGATGAAAAAGAAACGGCGGCGGAATACGAGGCGCACGATGCCATCCGCCAGGCGCTCGTCGGCAATGTCGCAGTGGCGAAGCAAGATGCGCAGGCTGCGCTCGCAACGGCAAACAGTAAAATCGCTCAGTCATTCGCGGGTATCGCGCTCGCGCTGGCCGGCGATTCGACACAAGCCGAGCGGTTAGCAGACGATCTCAATAAGCATTTCCCCGAGGATACGGACGTGCAGTTCGATTTTCTTCCGATGATACATGCCGCCCTCGCGCTTCGTGGCGCCGACGCCGCAAAGGCTGTTCAGGCGCTGTCCACTGCTGAACCTTACGAATTGGCGGAAGGGAATGCTGCATTCACTTTCGCCTTGTATCCCATTTATTTACGCGGTGAGGCCTATCTGGCTGCCAAGAACGGCGCCGCCGCCGCAGGCGAATTTCAGAAGATTCTCGATCACGCTGGTGTGGTGGGGAACGAGCCGATTAGCCCCCTCGCCCATCTCGGATTTGCGCGCGCCTATGCGCTGTTCGGCGACACCGCCAAAGCCAAGGCGGCCTATCAGGACTTTTTCGCCCTCTGGAAATCCGCCGACCCCGGCATCCCCATTCTCAAGCAAGCCAAAGCCGAATACGCCAAACTCCGCTGACCGCATCCGCTACAGACTCGCCGCTCCTTCTATCTATTATTTCTCGGATTGATGTTTGGTCATGCTTCGCGAATCGCTTTGCGAATCGACGAGGATCGAGTCATTCGCTAGGAAGAACGTCAGTTCGCGGCCGGTCGTTGTGTTTCCAGAACTGTCCGCCAGCGTCGGCTGACCTCCGGAGAGAATGAATTTTCCGTCGCGCGCAATGTATTCGCCGCGCTCCGCCGTGCCGGTGCGTCCGTTCTGTTGAATGCGCACCTTGCCTGTGGCGACGGCCCGGTCCAGCGTTTGCTGATTATTCTCGGTTTTTGAAAACGACATTTCCAAGGTTCGGCTCACAATCGTTCCCTCTGATGAATGCGCCTCGACCCCTTCGCCCCACTCCATCTTTCCGGAATCGCTCCAGTAATCCACTTTCGGCGCACGCACCTGCCAAAGAATCGGCGCAGATTTCTTTCCTGCCTGCTTCCCATTCGCCAAGTCGTTGTGCGGTGCTTCGACAAATTCTCCCAGCGCATCGCCGCGCGCCTCCGTGCGATTCTCGTTCTGCCAGAACTCAATCGTCTGCGCCTGCAGCACATCGGCGCCATGCCACAATCGCGCGTGGCCGGCGAAAACCGCGTGGCCCGTGTTTGCTAAAATGCCCGATAAATCGTTCGATGAATTCGTGTTCGTAGATTTTGCCGGTGATGTTCCGTTCATCTCATCGGCGGAAATCTGCGCGCTGCCTGCTGCTGGATTCGCGGCGGGACTTCCCTTCTGGCCTGCGAAACTCGCCACGACATTTCCGCTCGCGCGCATTTCGTTCGTCGTCTGATTCATCCAAATCTTTTCGGCCTGCAAACGCGACATCGAATCCTCTACGGACGCGGAACCCGCAAGGATCATTTCATTTGCAGCGCGCGAAAGCTGAGCTGTGTTCGCCGCGCCGCTCCTGTCACCTTGACGGAATTTTACGTTGCCGCTTTCGTCGATCGCTTGCCAATTCCCATCGGTGCCAAATTTCGCCGAGAAATTTTGCGCCGTGCTTGTTTGCAGTGGATCGGAGCTCGGCTTGCGCTCGATGCGCACTCCAGAACTGCCGTGCAGTTCGCTCAGCCGGCTTTGCGCGCCGAAGATTGCGCTCAACCTTCCTCCCTGGAGTTGATCCGATTCATTAGGCTCGGTCAGCATGATTTTTCCAGGCGCTAATGTCTCCGCGCTCGCAACTCTTTCGCCACTCTCGCTCGGTGACAACTCCACGCGCAGGCTTTCCGTGGCAAGATTTCCGTGCGCCTTGCGCTCATTCGTTTCTGCTTTCACGTTTCCCTGAGCGAGGACTTCGCGCGGCTCGCTTCCCGCGGCGGTCAAGTTCATGAATATTTCCGTGTGTTGCGCGGACAAATGATTCTCGCCATCGCGGCCGCTCGATTCGCCGCGAACATTTTCATCAGCGGTGATTTTCTGGATCGTTCCGTTGGGTGAGAGATCCGTCGTCATCTGACCGGCGGTGAGCGTGACTTTTCCGCGCGCGCCGCTGGCAACGATTTCCGGATTTCCTGTGGCCACGGCGTGCTCCGGTTGCATCGCGGCATCCAGTTGCAAATCCAGAGCGCCGGCCGTCAGCGTGTGCGTATCTTGCCGCACGCGAACTGGCCCGAAGAGCCGCAATCGATTGTCGCTGCGGCGAAATTCCAGCGCGCTGCTGGCTATAAATATGGAGACAGCGCGGGACTTTTGCGGCGGAGAAATTTCGAGCTGCACATCTTTTTCCAGCTTCACGTTTTCGGTCTGCGGCTCGTACTCGAGGCCCGTCCCTTTTCCTTCTCCCCCTGAAAATTTGAACGCGACGGACTTGTCGGTACTCACTTTGCCGCTGTCGTGATCGAATAAGATGTCGCTGGTGTCCAAATGTAATTCACTTTTTTGCGCGCCCGATTTTGCGTCGCGCAAATCGATTTGCACCACGCCCTGGCAGCGAATGCTTCCGGTGTTCGACTCGTAGCTACACTCGCCGGCGTGCACGGAATCGTTGCGATCGCCTTGCGGGCCGAAAATTGTGATCTGAACATTTTCAAGCAGGCTGCGATTCTCGTCTTTGAACTGCGTCGCCTGCGAAGCGTGCACCGTGAAAATTGTTCGAGTGCCGACCACGCGGGAAAACCCGAAGCTGGCGGATTGCTGCGCAACAATTTCAGGAACCGGCGCGAAAGTTTTGCCGCGCGCTCTGTCGCGCGCCCGCCGGTGCAAGTAGACACCGAGGACCAGCAAACAAATGGCAACGGCAACGCCAGCGGACCAGCGAGCGTAGCGCGCCGCTTCGCGGTTGCGCATTCCGGTGATCTTGCGTGAAGCCATAAAGAGTTAGAAGCCGAGTATAGGAAAGGAGATGGGGGGCCACAACTTGATTAGGGCGGCGCGGTGAGGCGAGCGCAGTACCAGTACGGGCCAAGCGGACCTACCCGGCCAAATTGTCTCTTTGGAGGGGTGTTTTTGGCAAAAATTGGCCTGGTGAAGCAGGCCATTGAAAAAAGCGAATTTTCGTGTTTTTTCGAGGCGTAGAATCTAGAAATTTGCGAATTCCTTAGGAAAAACGGAAATTCGTGGACCACGGTTGCCGCCGGACTGTAGTGCTGGCGCGAGGGGGAGACCAGACCAATTTTCAGAAAATGAGGAAAATTCGAGTTATAGAACCAGGCCATTTCTATAGACATTCTGCAGGGGCCAAGAATGGCCTTTGTGCGCGGATGAAAAGCTGTTCAGCCGCGGCGTTCGGCACATTTCTTTCCTGTTTCGAGGAGGCATTCTCCGGGAATGGGATTGGGAGGGATGGTGAAAAGGCCGCGCAAGCAGGGCATGCAATTCAAAAAACTCGGCAAGCTCGGGCAGCTACTTGCGCGTCAGCCGCAACTCGATCATCATCCGCTCGTTCCCTTTATCATCGATCAGGAAATGGCGATGGACGAGGACGCGGCCGTTGTCTTCGAGGTGCGCCCGCGCGACGGTCTTGCGCCCAGGATGGTCGGGATCGAGAGGCGTGGCCCACAGGACGATGTTTTTGCCGTCGAACGTGCCGTCGCTCTGGCGAATCGACATGGTCGTCTGCCGCGAGTCGTACCACACAGTCGTGAAGCGATTCGTTTTGGAATCGAAGCCGGAAATTCCCGTGCCGGTGCTCTTCGACCCGTCCGAATTGAAGAATGTAAAATCCGACTGCAGAAACTTGCCGTCCTCGATCATATACTGCTTACAAGTGCCTTTCGACACGATCGGCTTCCCGTTCATCGGGAAGAACGTCTTGACGACGTCCCAGTCGCCCACAAATTGCGCCAGCAGTTTCTGACCGGCACCCGGCGCGTTCGGCGGCTCATATTGACTGTTGGTTTGCTGCGCGACTGCGGCAGTGGCAACAGCGATTGGCTCCAGCGTCGGTTTCGACAATATATATGCGCTCGGCTTTAGCCAGAATGGAACTCTTTACGGAATTTCTGATAACACTGATCAGTTGATCACAATTAGCCTCACTTCTGGCTCAGGTACACTTGTAAGTTCCGAATCGCTCGCCTATGCTTACG
Source organism: Candidatus Acidiferrales bacterium (assembly GCA_049678505.1). Taxonomy (GTDB): domain Bacteria; phylum Acidobacteriota; class Terriglobia; order Acidiferrales; family UBA7541; genus DAHUXN01. Next base: position 25,197 of record JBAUEH010000053.1, on the reverse strand, counting down.
ACCTCGCGTTTAACTCGACAACCGGCACGATGTTTGTCATAAGCTCTGAAACAGACTCGCTCTATACGATGAATCTGTCCGATGGAGATGCCACTCTGATCGGGCCCTATGGTAGCCAAAACATGGTGGGCCTCGCTTTCTTGGGTACGACCGCGGCCGCGACCCCGGAGCCAGGCACACTTACGTTGCTAGGGCTCGGATTCGCGGGACTCGGCTTCGCGGCGCTGCGCAAGGCAAGCTGAAGAGATATTCCAATTCCATTGGAGCAAAATTCCCGGCTGCGCGCCGGGGTTTTTGTTTCGGAGCGATTCTTAGAACGTTTCTAACGATTTCGTAGCAGCCCCGCCAGAGATTAAACTCCTTGTGGGATGGAGGCTGTAGCCTGTTAGGAATCCGGCCGGTAGCGCACGCCCTACAATCAGCAAATGGTAGGTGCCGCATTCTTTGCGCTTATCGGAAGAGTGCGGGAGTTGAGTTGATTTCACCAAGCCAAAAGGTGGCTCGCCCGGAGAGATTCGAGCTCTCGACCCTCTGCTTTGAAGCTATGCAGTACAAAATTCTAAGTGCCGCTGCCGGTGTCGCTCGCGAGGAAGCGCGTCATTTATCTCGCTCTCGAATTGGACCGAAGTTGGACTGAAATTGTTGAGGTGAACTCTAAGATGGCGCGTGGCCTGGCCAACTGTAGCCGACCACCCGGAAGTTGACCGGACCGCACAGCTCAAACCCCGCGCAAGAGGGATCTCTGTTTCTATGACCGTTGCAAACCTCTTGCAAGGCGCCACGGTTCCTCGATATTGCAAATGGTTTGGCTACGACGGTGCAACTGCCTCGCTGAAATCCAGGCGCGAGTCGGCGATAATTGACTTTTCGCAACATGGCGATAGTAAACGCGATGACGGAGGCCGATGCAGCCGAGCCCGACGAATGTGAACCCGTCCAGTCCGACTGAAACTCCTTCCTCGCAACCATCGCTGGCGGTTTCCAGCAAACGTCTGGTGCCATGGCTGATTGCGGTAGCGTTTTTTATGGAGTCGCTGGACACCACGATTCTCAATACCGCAGTGCCGACGATTGCGGCCGCGCTCCATGTTGCTCCGCTCAGCATGAAGTCGGTGCTCGCAAGTTACACACTGAGTCTTGCGGTATTTATTCCGATCAGCGGGTGGATGGCGGACCGGTTCGGAACCCGCCGCGTGTTCTCCTCCGCGATCGGCATCTTCACACTGGGATCGTTTCTCTGCGGCATATCGAGCAACATCCATGTGCTTGTCGCGTGCCGCATTCTGCAGGGGTGCGGCGGATCAATGATGGTGCCTGTCGGAAGGCTGACCATTGTGCGGACGTTCGCCAAGTACGAACTAGTTCGCGCTATGAGCTTCGTCGCCATCCCCGCTTTGATTGGCCCTATGCTGGGACCAATTGTCGGAGGCCTGATCGTCGGATACTTTCACTGGAGCCTTATTTTCTTCGTGAATATTCCGATTGGCGTCGCTGGTTTGTGCATGGCTTACCTGCATGTGCCGGACTACCGCGAGCGCACCGATCCTCTCGATGTAGCTGGGCTGATCCTTTTTGAGTCCGGCGTCGCGCTGCTTTCGTACGTGCTGGAGGTGTTCGGCGAGCACACGCTGAGCGTGCGCGAAATTCTGGGACTCTTGGCCGTTTCCGTCGTTCTCCTGGCAGGCTACGGATTTCACGCAACGAAGACCGCACATCCAATGCTGAATCTGATCCTATTTCGGATTCGCACGTTTCGCGCGGCGGTGAGCGGTAGCTTCCTGACTCGCCTTGGCATCGGCGGCATTCCGTTTCTCTTTCCGCTTTTGTATCAGGTCGGCCTCGGGTTCACGCCGATTCAATCCGGCCGCCTGCTCATGATGCCGCAGGCGATTGCGGCCATGAGCCTGAAAGTGACGATGCCGCGGATTCTAGCGCAACTAGGCTATCGGGTTGTGCTGATATCGAACACGCTGATCATTGGACTGTTCATCTTGCTTTTTGCGACCATCGGCAAGGGCACTCCGGTGTGGCTCGTTGTGATTGAAGTGTTCTTTTACGGTTTCTTTACGTCGCTGCAATATACGAGCATGAACACGTTGGTCTACGCCGATGTCAGCCAGAAACAGGAGAGCAGTGCAAGTTCCATCGCGAGCACAATGCAGCAGATGGCTATTAGTTTCGGTGTTGCGTCGGCGTCGCTCGTCACAGTCTTTTTCATTCCCGACCATTCTCGTTCGAATCCTGCACAATTCATTCATGGCATCCACTTGGCGTTCTTTGTTCTCGGCGGGATGACCCTCGTCTCCATGGTCGTTTTCCTTGGGTTGAAAAGGGGAGACGGTGATGCCGTAAGCCAGCGGACGGATCTGCACGCCGGGTAAGTTGACCTCTGAAAAAACCAAACTGCTTTATCTAAAAGTACTTTCCGTTAACTATGACCTGATACTGGATGCGACAACAATGTGAACTCCCGGGTCAAGGTCAATTCGGACCGCATTTACGCGCCAGCGCCGCGAACACGGATCGTCTAGTCGTGTATAAACTAATGTGCGCGGACAGTTTGAGTATCTCAAGTTAAGGCTTGGAATAACGGCCGTATCGGCTGCCTAATGTGACTTGCGCGAGGCGAGAAAAGCGACAATGTCGCTCAATTCGCTTGCGGAGAGATTGCCTCCATAAGCGGGCATGTTCGTTCCCCCGTTCACAATTTGGATCGTCAGCTGATCCGAGGAAAGGCGATCTCCGACATAGCTGAGATCAGGGCCACGGTGGCCGCCGTATCCTGAGATCGTGTGACAATACTCACAACCCTGGGAGTGAAATAATTGCGCCCCCTGGTAGATGGGCCCGCTTGAAGCGTGAACAACCTCGGAAGGCAAAGACTGGGCCGAGAAATCAGGAGACCAAGGAGCTCTTTTCCCCTCAATCCACAGCGTGCCGATCATCATCCAGCACATAATCACAAGTCCGATTGCCCACGGACGACGCCACGCGCTACGTTCGCCTTTGTTCGCGACTAATGGCGGCAAAATCAAAAATAGAACAAAGACGAGCGGCGCGAGGACCATCACATAGCTCTCCAGTTTTGGTGGAATCAATGCGAGGAGAGCGAAATACCACAGCAAATACCAGTCTGGCCGGGGTTCCGCAGCGAGAATCGTCGGGTCCGGCGGCTTGGATAGATGAGGCGCCCCTATAGCCCATGCCAAAATCACCAGGACTAAAACCATTGCTACGCCGAAAACAACGTCGCGCCAGGCGGCGTCGGGCCAGAAAGGATGGCCCTCCCTTTTCAGCATGTTCTCATACCAGGCGCGGTAGGTTTTTGGATCGACAGGATGCCCTTTTCTTGGCGGCTCGGAAATCCCATTGCGAATCACGAGATATAAATGCACACCGATGAATCCGAAAATCAGCATAGGAATGAAAAAAACGTGGAAGGCGAAAAATCGGCTGAGAGTTGCGCCGCCGACGGTATCGCCTGCGAGAATGAAATGCGCCATGATCTTGCCGATAAACGGCACGCGCCCGGCCTGCTCGGCCGCAATGTAAACGGACCAATAAGCAACTTGGTCCCATCGAAGGAGTTGGCCAGTGAAGCCCATACCGACAATGAGCAACAACAATGCTGAGCCACTCAACCAGCTCATTTCGCGCGGATACTTGTACGCGGCCATTAGATAAGTACGTGTCACGTGAATTCCAACCAGCAAAATCATCGCGGAAGCGCCAAAGTAATGCAGGCCGCGCAGCAGATGTCCCCATTTTGCTTGCGTGCTGATAAATTGAAGCGTGCTGTAAGCGTGTGCGGTGGATGGAACATAAATTGTCGCGAGGGCGATGCCCGTGACGACTTGCACAATAAAGGCCACCAGAGTGGCGCTGCCGAATACGTACCACCAGCCCGTGTTCGGGGGGACCAAATGCCCCGCAGTGGCCTTCCAAACCGTCGAAGCGCCGGTTCGGTCGTCAAACCAGCGCCAAAGTTGTAAAAGAATCCGCATAGGCTGATTTATCGGACGTTCATCGGGTGATTGGTGCAGGGCTCGTTAGAATCTCAACCTGGCCATTCTGAACGCGCACCGGGTACTTCGCTAAGCCTCGCGGCGGCGGCCCCGCAGCGACATCACCGTTCTTGTAATAAACACCTCCATGGCAAGGACACATAAACAGCTCGGCGTCTGCCTCCCATCTCACAGGACACCCCAGATGACTGCAGTTCGCGGAGTACGCGACGAACTCCTGCTGGCCCTGACGGTAAAGCCACGCTGCTGTTTCGCTGGTTAACCCCGCCCACGGAAGCGCCGACGTATCATCAAAGCTGACCTCCGCGATATCGCCAAGCTTAAAGTCGTCAACTGCTCCCACCGGCCGCCAAAATCTAGGCGCCGGTCGAAAGAGAGGCGCCACTAAGAATCCAACAATTGGCACGCCCACCAAAAGAGAGGCGAAGCCCACTAACGCGAGGCTGAGCCTATTAAAAAAGCTTCGTCGGCTGAATTCCCTGTCAGAGGACTGTTCGTGACGGAGAGGTTCCTGCGGATTCTTTGACATAGCATTATTTGACTTCGTGTTCATGAAGAAGCTCTCCGATCCAGCCGGCTAAACCAACGGCGAATAAAATCAAACCGAGCAGAGAGATCAAGTAGGAAGTCACCAACCCCCACAGCAAGCAGGCAATCGCGAGCGCGAGCACCGCCGGGCTGTAGGTTGGCCGAGGAATATTTTGAGGTCGAGGCTCAGTCCACGAGTCGTGGCCCTGAGTAACTTCTGAGTTCCCTGTCCTGACCTCATCTGCCATGAGCTTCTCCGGGCGCTTCAGAAATTGTCGCTGGTGGCATCGCGAGCGATGCCACGAGTTCATCCCGTTCCGGTATTCGATACCAGCGCGCGAGCGTAGCCAACAAGACACTGAGATACACCAGGCACGCGGGCACCCACATCAGCAGCCCGCCCCATTGCTGATCGGCGCGCGGAGTAAGTCCCCAGCGATCTCGAAGCAGTGGAAGAATATGGAGTGTATCCACCGGCTGCAGGTACGCGGGATACAGGCCAAGTGGTGCGAAGGTGAGCAGAATCGCGAGAACGGTGTGCGCGATACAAGCTCCAAAAACGTAAATGACCGCCCCGAGAGGGGCGAGCCGCAATTCCTCGATCGGACTTATCACGGGCCACCAAAAAATCGTGGCAGTGACGAGAAACAGCAAGTGCTCCACAATGTGGATGGGTTCGCTCGCAAGAGCTGCGTTATAGAGCGGCGGCCAGTGCCATATCCACATCGTTCCAACTCCCAGCGTCCACGCCAAGACCGGCCTACTCAGCACACGCTCTGTCCTGTCGGCGAGCGGGCGTCGAAGAATCCGTTGCGCGAGGTCTCGCGGAACTCCCAGTAACAGCAAAGGCGGGACGATCAGAATCAGCAAAATGTGCTGCAACATGTGCGCGCTGAAAAGATATGTATCTCCAAGTGTATCCACTGGAGAAACGAGAGCGAGCAACAACACCATGACTCCAGTAATGAAATACCACGCAACTTTCGGGAATCGGAATCGCAGAGCGGCGAAATACGCCAGCAACATCGCCGCGCACCCCGCAATAACCGAAGGTTCCCAATCCCAGGCTGAGACAAAAAGCTGCCAGTCGCTCATGTGCTATGCCTCTAAAGCAGACCCCAAAGGTAGACCACAGAAAAAATCACCACCCAGACCCAGTCAACGAAGTGCCAATAGGTTGCAACAGTTCTAACTGCCGATGATTGCGTCCCGCTCCGGTCGGCTAGAGCCACGCCCAGAAGAATCGTCAATGCGATCAATCCGAGTAAAACGTGCAATCCATGAAAGCCCGTAAGAGTAAAAAACGTACTGCCAAAAATATTCCGGCTGACGGTTATATTCGCGCGATACAAATGAATATACTCGCGCCCTTGACCAAAAAGAAAAATCACGCCCAGCAGGATGGTCGCCAAGAGCCAGTTGAGGAATGCGCCGTTGCGGCCCCTGCTGTAGCATTTCTCCGCGCGCCAAACGGTGAAACTACTGGCGAGCAGGCTTACGGTATAAATCCCGCTCTTTAGCGGGTCAAGGCTATTCGCTGCGTTGGGTCCCGTTCTAACGACATTGTGGAAATACACATAAGCGATAATCAGAAACGCGAAGAAAGCCGCTTCCGAGAGCAAAAATAGAAGCATAGCGAATCTGTTGATGTCGTCGGTGATAAATCGCTCTGCGCGTTCAGCGTCCATATTTCCAGTCCGGGTTTTCCGGGTGCGCCAAATCCCAAAGCGGGCGGCGGCTCCGAACCGGCGGTAACCGCTTGAAATTATCCGGCGGCGGCGGAGAAGAGGTCGCCCACTCGAGCGTCCAGGCGTTCCATGGGTTGTCGCCCGCGATCTCGCCGTGCAACAGGCTGGCAGCGATGTTCCAAAGAAAAACAACCACCGCGAGTCCCATGACCACCGCGCCAATTGAAGAAATCAAGTTCAACGCGGCCCAACCCGGCAAGTTCGGATAAGTAAATGTGCGGCGCGTCATGCCCATCAGTCCAAGAAAGTGCTGGTCAAAGAAGGTCATGTTGAACCCCACAAGCATCAGCCAGAAATGCCATTTGCCCAGGGTCTCGGAAAGCATGCGTCCGCTGATTTTTGGGAACCAGTAGTAGAGGCCCGAAAATACCGCGAAAATCGTGCCGCCGAAAAGCACGTAATGGATGTGAGCGACCAGATAGTACGTGTCCGTAACCTGCCAGTCGATGGGAAACGCCGCAAAGGAAACCCCACTGAGCCCACCGATCGTAAACATTACGAGAAAGCCCATCGCGAACAACATAGACGTAGTAAAGCGGATTGATCCTCCCCACATGGTCGCAATCCAGTTGAAGATTTTTACGCCCGTGGGCACAGCGATCAGCATGCTCCCCACTGCGAACATCAAATCAACCGGATGGCCTAGCCCCACGGCGAACATGTGATGGGCCCAAACCAGAAAGCTGAGCACGGCAATCGCAACGGTGGAACCCGCGACGAATTCGTAACCGTAGATCACCTTGCCTGAGAAGACAGGGATGACTTCCGAAATCATCCCAAAGGCCGGCAACACGACAATGTAGACCTCAGGATGCCCAAAGGACCAAAAAAAGTGTTGCCAGAGAACAGCAGAACCACCTGCAAGAGGCACGAAAAAGTGGCCGCTCATGAGACGATCAATCAGCAGCATGGCGAGCGATGCATTGAGCGCCGGGAGCGCCAGCAGAATCAAAACTTGCGTGACCAGAACCATCCACACGAACAGGGGCAACCTCCGGATGGTCAGGCCCGGAGCGCGAAATTTCGAGATGGTGACAACAAGATTGATAGCTGCGACGATCGAGGCAATTCCCACAACCAGAAGGCTTAGGGCGTAGTAATCCACTCCCGTAGTCGCCGAATACGGCTTTTCGCTGAGCGGCGCGTAACTGAACCATCCCACCGCCGGAGCCCCTCCCGCGATAAAGCTGAAATATAGGAGCAAGCCGCCGAAAACCAGGAGCCAAAGACTCAAAGCATTTAACCGGGGAAATGCGACATCTTTTGCGCCAATCATCAGAGGCACCAGGTAATTGGCCATTCCGGTAAGCACCGGCATAGCAACGAGAAAAATCATGGTAGTGCCGTGCATTGTGAAAATTTGGTTGAACGCGTCGGGCGAAAGAAAATTATTGTTGGGCCGTGCAAGCTGGATACGCATCAGCAGCGCCTCAATGCCTCCGGCGCCGAAGAAGATCAGGCTCAACATGAGGTACATGATCCCGATTCGTTTGTGATCGACAGTTGCCACCCAGCCTAACAGGCTGGAACGGTCTGCTGTGTCTCGCGCAATGGGAATAGTCGGCGCTGCCGGGATGTACGGCGTATCGCTCATTTCAGGCTCTCCAAATATGCGGTGAGGTCGCGGACCTGATCGGTGGTCATCTCGAAATTCGGCATATGAATGCCGGGTTTGATGGCCTGGGGATCCGTGAGCCAGCGCTCGAGATTCGCAGGCGTGTTTTCAAGGCGGCCTGCCGCGAGCGTCTGACGCTCCGCCATATGTGTTAAGTCGGGGCCGATGTCGGCGCTTGCTAATGTGCCGGAGATTGCGTGGCAATTCGCACAGGTAAGTTGCTGAAAAAGACGCGCTCCTTTTGCGGCATCGCCTGTGTAAGATTGCGGAGGTATTTCAAGCTGGCGCTCGCTCCAGCGCTCGAAATCAACTTCTGATTGTGCAATGACCCGAATGCGCATCCATGCGTGCTCCGCACCGCAATATTCCGAGCAAGTTCCCAGATACGTTCCCGGGGCGTCGGCTTTAAGCCAAAAAAGATTGGGATGACCGGGTATTGCGTCCATCTTGCGCCCCAACGGGGGCACCCACCAATCATGGATCACGTCGGCCGATTCCAAACGGACCAGCAAGAGTTTGCCAGCAGGAATATGAATCTCGTTTGCCGCCACAACATGAGAACGCGTATAGCGAGCCTCCCACCACCACTGATGGCCCACGATGACCATATCCGGCTGGCGGTCAGTCGAAATACCCGGATCTGAACGGTGCATCGCCTGAACCGTAACCGCGAAGATGTAGACCAGCAATAGCAGTGGAGCGATGGTCCATGCGACTTCGAACCCCTTGCGGCCGAACTGCTGCCCTGGTTCATTCGTTCCCGGACGCTGACGGTAACGGAAGGCTGTGTAAAGAACGAGGACTGTAACGAGCAGCAGAATTGCCAACATTACAATCCCAACGATGAGAAACAAGTGCGCGATGGGCTGCGCCAGACTCGAAGCCGGATTAATTGTAGAGCCGCTTTGCATCAATGCACCCGCGATGCGATTTCACCTCAGTTCCTACAGGTTCGTCAAGAATCCTCTCGCCATCGTCAAGTGTTCTTGGCCACGACAATGACTTCCCAGTTTGTTCCTTCCCATTTGCTTGCATTGGGCCAGAAGAATGTGAAAGTAACTTTTCCTCCGACGGGCAGTTTGTTCGTCGGCAAGTCGACGTAGTGCAGCCCCAGTCCTGAGTCCGCAGTTTTTGCATCCGCTGCCGTTTTCCAATTGTCGGCGCTCCAATGCACGAGTGCTGGGGAAAGCAACTGGACTCGCAGATCGGTCCCTTGCAAAAGATGCCTTGCCATATGATTGAAGCGCCAGGCAGAAAACGAAGAGCCGGTTTTTCCCACTTGATAACGCTGCACTGTTTGCGGAGGCGTGTCGAAAACACACCCGTCGCGCAGCGATCGCGCCAATTTTACATACTCTGCATGGGCCCAGACAAGCGGCATGCCCGAGCCGGAAGGGTGGCCGTTGAACAACTCTCGTTGCGAGATATCGGGCGCATCCCATATCTGTTCGGGAATAAGTCCTCCGGGGCTCGTTTGTTTTGCCATTACGCCCAGCAACCGGCGCGCCTCGTCCCGATTGCGACGAGCCAACTCATAGTGAGCCCGTTCCCCTCCCAGAAGCGGCCAGCCGCGACCGATCCCTTCATGGCGGAATGGGCCGCCATCGCTCGTCTCTCCATAGCCATCCATCGTATAGCGGTGCCAGACGGGTCCAGTAGAAACTTCCGTCTTCAGCATTGCGTCGATAACCTTGGCTGTGTTTGCGATGCGAGGATCTTCAGCAGCGCGCAAGCCGTAGCGCACAAGTCCCAGGGCATCGGGACTCACCACGTCGCTCGCGGGCAATGTCGCCTTATCAGCAGACTGATTTTTGATTTTCAAGGGGACGTCGAGAACCGATCCAGTTTTCAAGACCTCAGGAGGAGCCATACGAACATAGTAGCCATTGACGCCGACTCTATGAGCGAGCTGCGTGCCGGTCGCGTAAGTCCACTGATCGATGTTGGAGTTCCAAATATCAGCGGTCTGACGCAAATAGATGGCCAGCTTACTTTCCTTTGCTCCATCGGCGAAATCCGCGGCGGCTAGTAGAGCCGCGATTTCGACCGCCATCGTGTAAGTGGAATAACCCGCATTCTCTTCCCAGCGATCTTGTTCGGATTCCGGACCATGCTTCACCAGGAATGCCGCAGCCGTCCGCACGGTTTGCCATGGATCGATTGCGGATAATTCGCCGGTGCGTCGCAACAGGTCGGCCAGCAAGATGACAAACCCCGTTCCGTCCATTTGAACTCCGTTCCAATACGGAGTTCCGTCCAGCCACATGTTCTGTGGCCAGTGGCCATCGGCGTCTTGTGTGCTCATCAAATAAGAGAGGGTCCGCCGCGCGCTGGCCGGGTCTCCGGCGGCGAGCAAACCACCGGCAGCCTGCACCAAATCGCGTGGCCAGACAACGTGGTAACCAGCAACATCGTGATCGCCCTTGGTCGCACCCCAGGGAAATGACAAACTCGCAATCATTCCACCGGGAAACCGTTTCGACTCGTGTGTTCGTAATACCGCTGTGCTCACGCGGTACGGATCGAAGCCATCTTGTTGAGACTCTCCCAAATTCAAGCACGACTTCTGAACGCGTTGCCAGCCATCGATGTAGCGTTTTACGACGCAGTCAGATTTTTCGAGCAGCGTCGCTCGGGCGCGCTGCCCCGCCTCCGGAGGTGTTTCTCCGAATCCTAGCGCGAGGGAAAAATCTCCGCCGCACGCCTGCAGATCGATCTCCGCTGTCAACGCGATGTTACCGTCTATAGCCCGCGGATAAAACCAAGTCATGCGTTTGTGGTCGCTTATGTCGGACCAGCCATCGCTCTTGCCGACATAGCCGCAGCTTCTGCCGAGGAACGAAGTTGAGCATGCAAGGGCGAGGGCGATGTCGTCCCTTTGGGCGAAAAGCATAGGTATGTTTTTGTAATCACCAAACCATCCATTGTTGTGTTGCCCTTGATCATTGACGTGAGGCGCCAAGAGAGCGTAGAGGTGGTAATCCTTCAGAGAGCCTTGCAGAGGTTCGAATCTGATCCTTTGCAATAGAACTTCCCGGAGAGAATCGACCACAACTGTCTTTACGATGCGATAGCGGTTTCGCTTGCAGGTGTTTGTCAGGCGATAACCTGGGACACCCTGAGCGAGTGGTTCAATTTTGTGCTCCGTATCCCGTTTTTCTTCGGAGAAGAAACTTGCACCGTCCGTGACTAGTAGTTCGAAGTCCCGCGTATCGGCCCGGTCGATATTCGGATAATAAATTTCATTGATGATCCCGTGAGAGACCGTAAACCACAGGCGGCTCTGTTTGCTGGCCGCGGTCCCCACGCCGCTCTTACTGCTCGAAGTCCAGTGGGGCGTGATACCCGGATACCCAGGAGCGACCTGCCCGTCTACCATCTTCGAACTCATAACCACCTCCTTAGCCCTTGAACGACCCAATTAGATAGCTCTCCGCACCATCCAGATCACGTTAAGGGCGAAGCGCACTGCGCGCCTCAGGAATCCGCAGGCTTGAACCGAGTGCCTCGGATTTTTGTTTGTCCTTTTGAATTAATTCCATCGTTTGCTCCGCAGCACGGCCGCGCAAGCCAGGGCGGCAACGCCTAAGCCAGCCACAGTTAGCCAACTACGATGGGTGGTCTGCCAAAGCTGGGCACTATTGTCATGAGCTTGGCTGTCGAAAATTCCATGAGCGCCATGATCTCCGGCAACCGGCTCAAAAAGATTGTTCGGGCGATTTGGGCTGACCTGTTCATCTGTTTGCTGCCCGTCGTAGCAAGTGCGCGCGAGATACAAATCCAGCAATCCTGGCGCAATTTTATTGGCCTCGATGGCTTGCACGGTTGGTCCACCGACATAAACCTCCCGCCGTTTGTGATGCGCAGCCCAGACAATGGCTTCGGCCGCGACCTCAGGCTGAAAGATAGGGGGCACTGGTTGTGGATGGCGAGGAAGGCGGGTTTTGCACCAATTGAATTGCGGTGTATTGAGCGCTGGCATCTGAACCATCGTCAAATGAATATTGCTGTGATCGTGAATAAGTTCCGAGCGTAAAGAGTCGGTAAATCCTCTGATGGCATGTTTCGCCCCACAGTAGGGCGCTTGCAGAGGAATCGACCGGTACGCGAGAGCGGAGCCTACCTGCACGATAACTCCGCGGTCGCGAGGAGCCATCCTCTTAAGTGCAGCCATTGTGCCGTAGACCGCTCCGAGATATGTGACTTCCGTTGCTCGCTTGAACTCCTCGGGAGTGATCTCCTTCAACGGCGAGAAAATTGTCGTCATGGCATTGTTTACCCAAATATTGATGGGCCCAAACTGCTTCTCGACGGCCTCCGCAGCAGCCTCAACCTGATTACTGTCAGCGACATCGGTTGGAATAGCCAATGCTTCGCCGCCGTCTGCTTCAACATCAGCCCGGGCTCCTTCTAAGCCATCCTTCCCCCGCGCGAGAAGTCCTATGCGTGCGCCTCTACGCGCGAAAGCCCGAGCCGTGGCGCGGCCCACGCCTGCCGACGCACCGGTTATAACCACGATTTCGGGGCTGCCGCCATTTCGCATTGACATTTCGAGATTTCCTTTCTTCTGTTCCTGTGAGCAAAACTACCGAAACAGTGTTACCAACTCGAATCGCTTGTCATGTGAAACGCGGCACGCCTTTGCCCCATGTACCGGGTGGAGATAAGTTGTATCGAACCGGTGGACGCTCCGTGCTGCGAGTTGATTTTGTAAAAGCCTCGCTTCCCTGAGAGACCAGGTAATCAGCAGTTCGTGCGGCAAGCGCCTGGATCGTGAGACCTGGATTCGCCGATCCTTGCGTGGGCATCACGCTGCCATCGCAGACAAAAAGATTGGGCATATCGTGTGTGCGTCCGAACTTATCAACCACCGAAGTGCCTGGATCGTTTCCCATGCGCGCGCCGCCTACCAAATGGGCATAGCGCGCTTCTTGGACCACTTCCTCTGCTCCAGCCGCTTGCATAATTTCCATGACCTTGTTCTTGCCGTACTCGATCATCTTTTTGTCGTTGTCGTGCAGATTGAATGTAACTTTTGCGACAGGGATGCCGTTGCGATCTCTTTCGCCGGCCAATTCGACGCGATTGTCTTCCCAGGGAAGGATTTCGCCGAGCAACGCGATCGCGCCCCAATGGTTGTAGTCCATCATTACCTGGCGCATACCCCATCCCCACGCGCCCTTCGCGACCATCATCTGCCGAGCGAAAGCGATCGGCAGTGGACCGACAGTCTGAACGGCAAAGCCACGAGCAAATCCGCGCTTTGGATCCGTTTCGTAGAACTCTTCGGTGAGGGCGTGTGCGGGAGGCGCTTTGTACATGCGGACGAGTTCCTCGAAACGTCCAAGGACGACATTTCCTGCTTGCGCCATCAAGTAGCGGCCAAGAGTACCGCTCGAGTTCGCCAGGCCGTCTTCATGGCCGGGACACGCAGAGTTCAGCAGCAGACGCGGCGTTTCAATGGCATACCCGCAGACAATGACTGCTTTGGCTTTCTGCTCGGCCTCATGTCCGTTAGAGTCAAAGTACGTCACGCCGGTCACGCGTCCATCCTTGCCGAGGTGAATCCGGGACACCATGCAGTGGTCGCGGATCTCCGCACCGTGCTCGAGCGCATCGGGAACGTGCGATATCAGCGTGCTTTGTTTGGCGCCGACCTTGCAGCCTTGAATACAGAAACCCCGGTAGATGCAATGCGGCCGGTCGCCGTGAGAACCCGCGAGGATCGCGACTGGTCCGCCGATGCTTACCCGGATGCCCAGTTTCGTGCAGCCTTTGATCAAAATGTCGCCGCATCCACCCATCGGATGAGGTCCATAAGGGTAGCCATGCGGTTCCCCCCACGGGAAATAGGCCGGACCGGACACCGGAATTTCTTTTTCCAGTAGCTCGTAGTATGGTTTTATTTCTTCGTACGCGATCGGCCAGTCAACCCCGACGCCATCTTCGGAGTGAACGCGGAAATCAGAAGGGTGGAGGCGTGGAGTGAAGCCCGCCCAATGAACTGAGCCGCCACCAACGCCTCGCCCGCTGTTATTGGCACCAAGAGCGAGAGGATCCGCACCCCCCGTTATGCGGAGGTCATTCCAATACAGATTGTACGATCCGGCTTCATCGCTGACCCAGTCACGCTCCGTATCCCAGAAAGGGCCGGCTTCCAGTCCAACGACGCTGAATCCCGCGCGGGCCAATCGCTGGAGCAACACTCCTCCCGCCGAGCCGACTCCTACGATGCAGTAGTCAACTTCCTCCGTCTTCCGGTAGCGACGCATTGGCACACCAAGGCGCTGCTTGGCTCCGAGCATGTGATTATGCGGGGAGGCTTCAAAGGCGCCGAGGAGAGGCTCTTTCAATGCGTGCCCCCTTGCCCGGCGCTACCTTTATGCTCCGATGATCCTCCTACGGAAGTGAACTTCGCCGACGGCGAGCCGGGTGGCGGAGCCCATGCATATCGCCGCTCATCAACTTCCCACGGCTCCGGATCGCCCTTTTCCAGACGCATGTAGCCTCGCGGATATGCTGGACCGCCAAACCCAATTTCATCCCAGGCAAACGGATGTGCGTAGTACACACCGACGACATCCTGCACAAGGAGCAACCAGAAGCGGGAAATGGGCATTCGTCCCCATATATGCTGACCAGCAGGCGGCTTACCATCATGCAAGGTCTTCAGGACGAATTCTTGTTCGAGCGGACTAAGCTCAACAAATGGCTTCCCGTACATGTGTTGAGAGATCGCTGTGATTCCTTCGAGCCCGAGACGGAATGCCTCTTGATCGCTAGGCATGGATTCAAATCGGTAACCATCGAGGCGGTTCTCGTAGAGGCGTTCGTCGATGAAATTCACGATGGGTATTTTGTGGAGTTCGTCGCGATCATCTTGCGGCAGGATCCGGTCGCAAATAGCGGTCATCAACAGGGTTTCCTGGTGAGAGAAAAAGCGAATAGCGGGAATTTGTTCTACCCTGGCGAGAACTAGATTGCGAGTGGCTTGGTCCCAAAAGCCTTTTTGGCCAAGGGTGCTGAAGCCGGGATAGTAGCCGGGTCGCGCACGGGGTGCCAACTGCTTTCCCGTATTGGGATCAACAGGCCTTCCATCATGGCTCGATCCGAACATTAACGCTCTCTCCGGAACATGCTGGCGAGCAAGCCAAGAAAGCCACACGCCGCGAAAAGGAGTGGGGCGAAGATCGGTGGCCCATACATGACGTTATAGACAGGATGTTTCAAGCCGCCCGGACGGCGCGCGACACCCCGTGCGTGATAATAAAATCCGGCTGCGCCATCCGCGATTGCCAACGCAGAAACCGCCGGCAGAAGTTTCTTCGCGACTCGCGGGCTTCGAACCGCGCCCAAGGCCGTCCCAACAAGGACAGCGGCGATCACAATCGGGCTCCACTGTGCCTTGTACTTAAAGTTGTTTTTATAATGCGAGTAAAGGGCTTCAACGCCGCTGAAAAACGCCGCAGCTGCGGTAGCAACGGCTAAGTGTCGTTGAAATCGGCCTTCTCGCAGTTCCTGAACCGCTGTGATCTCATGGCGCTCTAGTTTCCGAGGCAATAATTTCGACCATGCTGGAGCCGAAAGACGCGGAACCCGTTGTGAGGAGTCTTCGCGCCTCAAAAATGAAGCCACTAAGCCGAGGTAGGCGCTCGTTGCGAACAAGAGGGGCGCAAGAATAGGCGGACCCATAATTATGTTGAATACCGGCAGCCGCCAACCTCCGGGCTTTCGTTGTACCCCGCGAATGTGGAAGCCAAATCCAATAAGGCAATCAGCTAGAGTAAGAGTGGACACGACCGGTAAAATTGTGCGTGCAGCGCGGCGATTCATCGCCGCCGACACACCAGAGACGAAAAGCGCTCCGCTGAGAACGACGGGCGTGTACATTACTGGATTACTGTAACTGCCGCGGTAGTGTTCGTAGGTTACTTCGACTCCGGCGACCGCGCTCGATAGCCCGGCGACCAGCGCCAGACTCCTCTGAAATCTGCCTTCCCTAATGTGATGGGCGATTGTGCGCTCCGCATTCTCGATTCCGTCCAGAAGATCGCCGCTACTGGATTGATTTCTTCCTGTCTTCTCAAAGGAATTCACTGACGTATCCTCAATCTCCTCACCCTAACCAAGCGTCTCAAATGACCTCGCGGATTTTGTCCTCCAGCACAGTCTTGATGATTTTCCAGCTGTTTTTCTGGCCTCGGGCAAGCGATTCCGCGAATTTAAAAGCTTGCTCGGAAGTAACGTTGCCGGGGAGAGGAGGCTCGTTGGCGTCCACTACTGCTTGAACGACCGCCGGTCCCTTACAAGCTAGAGCATCACGTAGAATGGATTTTGCTTGTTCCGGTTCTTCGATCGTGTAACCTGCGGCTCCGCAACTCTTCGCAATGCCTGCAAAATCGATGGGTTGCAGCTCCACCCCAAACTCAGGATTTCCCTCCTGCACCATCTGTTCCCATTTGATTTGTCCCAGCACGTTGTTTTTGATGACGATCACCTTCACAGGAAGTTTGTACTTCACCAAGGTCGCGATTTCGCCCATCAGCATCGTCAGACCTCCATCGCCGACAATGCACACCACCTGCCTTCCGGGAAAAGCAATCGCTGCTCCTATGCTGTAGGGGAGTCCATTCGCCATGGTTGCCAGCGAACCCGAAAGCGAGAACTTCATGTCACCGCGCATTTCGATATAGCGGGCGCTCCAGGTCGCGATTGTCCCGCTATCCGATGAGACGATGGCATCGTCGTCGAGAAGCTTATTCAGGGTCCACGTCACCACCTGCGGCTTCATCGGCTTGTCCTTGCGCGTGCCCCGTTCTTCCATCAGGCGATTCCACTTCTTCATATTCTTTTGAGCTGCGCTCAAGAAGCCCTGGTCTTTCTTCTTGCGGATGAGGGGCAGCAGTGCTTGCAGGACCCCTCGACACTCGCCTGCCAGGCCAATGTCTACCGGATGGCGCAAGCCGATGCGAGCTGGATCAATGTCAATTTGGACTGTTTTTGCATGACCCACCTTTGGGTAAAACTCCATGTAGGGGAATCCACTTCCAGCGATGACCAGCGTGTCGCATTCTTGCAAGGCTTCTTGCGACGGCGCGGTGCCGAGTAATCCGATTCCTCCGATCGTGTAAGGGCTCTGGTCCGGCACGACCGCTTTTCCTAGCAGCGGTTTGATGATGGGCCCGGCTACTTTTTCGGCGAGTTGCAGCACCTCGGCCCGTGCTTTCAGGCAGCCTGCTCCCGCCAGGATCGCGACCTTCGAGCCTCGATTGATTATTTCAGCGGCGTCTTCGAGCAATTGTTGAGATGGAACAGGATGGGCCGCCACGTACAAGTCCGAGCTGTGTTTCGGTACATTAGCTTTCGATCTCTCTTCATCATTTGCTGTCCATTCCTGGATATCTTTCGGAATCGTGATGTGGCTTACTGTGCGACGAGTTAAGGAAGTCTTAATAGCTTCATCGACAAGATTGTTTACATGACTGGGTCCCATAATCCGCTGGTTAAACTCGGCGACATCCATGAACAGTTTGTCCAGATCAACGTCCTGCTGGTAATGGGTGCCAATCAAGTCGTGAAAGGTGTGCCCAGTGATCGCGAGGACCGGCTGGCTGTCGCATTTTGCGTCGTAGAGTCCATTCAAAAGATGTACCCCGCCGGGACCGGACGTGGCCAGACATACTCCAAGCCGGCCAGAATACTTGGCATAACCACAAGCGGCGAAGGCCGCTGCCTCCTCATGCCTTACCTGAATGAATTTCAATTCGCCCTGATGCGTGCGTAAGGCCTCGAAGATTCCGTTAATTCCGTCTCCGGGAAATCCGAAAATCGTGTCGACATCCCAACTGATCAGCCGCTCCACCAACAAATCCGCTACTGTCTTCGCCATCCCTCTCTCCTCGATTGCGTCTGTAAGTTCGTTGATCCGATCCGTTCTGACGCTAGGCGACCGCCGTTATGAAGCGGTTTTCGTGTGCGCGGCCACCGTGTGTTCGCCTTTCAACTTTCGGCTGGCTTCGACGGTGAGACTCTCGATGCCTGCCTGAAAGTTGGTGAGCAATTGGTATCCGCTTGCCGTAACGGCGACCATGTCGCAGTGGCGCACGCCTCCGTAGCCCTCGATGTAAACGGCAGGCTCGACGTTGAAGACCATGCCTTCACTCAGCACGTCGGGCGATCCCGGGTGAACGCGAGGAAAGCTGTATGCGCTCATCGGTGAAAAGCCGACGCCGTGGCCCGTGCCGTGTTTGAAATCTTTTCCGAAGCCAAAATCCTGGATCACTTGCCGAGCCGCCAAATCCACTTCCGCTGCTCGAACGCCAGGTTTAATCGCAGCCAAAGCAGCCTTACGTGCGGCGAAAACCGCTTCGTGCATTTTGCGTTGCCGCTCCTCGGGAGACTGCAAATGGTAGGTGCGAGTAATGTCGGTCCAGAAACCGTCAACATAGGAATCGCAGTGAATCATCACGAGATCGGCCGGTTCCAGCGTGCGCTCGCGCGTCCTTGCGTAAGCCGCGAAAGCGTTGGCGGAGTTTGGCCCGGACATGCAAAAGACATAGCCATCGCGTCTCTGAATTTCCGGGCCAGACACTTGAGTGCTGCTCAGGAGCGGCCGAAACAGAGCAGCGGCTTCCGGCTCTTTCATCCCGGCACGCAGTCGAGGCGCGCCCATTTCATAGGAGTGCCGCACGATATCGCATGCTTGCCGGATTCTTTCCAGTTCGAACGCGGTTTTCACGGACCGTAGGTCGCGCAGCCAACGATTGAGCCCCGTAACTTTTGATTCGGGCAGCAAGTCCTCGAGCATCGCCGCCAGACGCTGGCCATAGAGGTGGACTGCAACGTAGGAAGCGGGCTCCGAGACTGGCCCATCTTCCACACCAATCGAGCCGCGATGAATTTTGAGCTGGTGAAAAACTTCTGCAAGCCGCAGGCGCACGACATCGGGAATGCTGGTCATCTCGTGCAGCGATCCGGGGCGGAACGTCTCGATCGGACCGCCAAAGCTTTTCTCCGCCAATTCTTGTTCGTCTTCGGGAACGAGCAGCACGGTTGGGCCGTCGCGAACACAAATCGCAATGCTTTCACCCACGACCGGCCAGTAGCCGGTCAGCAGAAGCACGTTCGCAGGAAGCGCGCAAACCACGGCATTGAATCCTGCGTTTCCAAGAGCTTCTTGAATCCGAGATGTGCGTTCGGAATCCGTGGCTGTCACCTAGGCCGCATAGCGTTTCGCATCGCGCTGCTTGAACTCGATGCCCATGCCGGGACGCGAGAGATCGGGGTGCAGCCGTCCGTTCACCGGATGAACGACGCCCTCGAAGAACATGTCCTCGATGCGAACATGATCGTGAAAATATTCAATATTTCGCAAACGTGTTAAGGCGCAGCAGGGATGGAGATGAAGCGACGGCGATGTATGCGCCGACATCGGCATGTTCGCCGCTTCACACAGCGCTCCGACTCTCAGGAATTCACTAATGCCAGCGCAGCGGGATGCATCTGCCTGTTGAACATCCACCGCTCCCGCATCGAGCATCCGCTTGAAGTACGGAAGGTCATAACCATACTCGCCGGCTGCGATGTCCATTCGCGCTGGGGCCCGGTCGCGAATAAATCGTAAACCTTCCAAATCATCTGACGTGACCGGCTCCTCAAACCAGCTCACATCGAATTCCTCGAACCGTTGTGCCATCCCTAACGCTTGCGTGCGCGAATACGCACCATTGGCGTCCACATATAACGCCACATCAGGACCAATCGCCTCGCGTGCAGCCCTCACTCGGGCCGTATCGTTTTCGGGATTTCTGCCAACCTTCATTTTCACGCTCTTGATCCCTTGCTCTGCCCAGCCGGCGAATTGTTTCTGTAGTTCGTCGATCGAACATGAAGTGAAACCTCCACTGCCGTAGATTTCGATGCTCGGTTGCGCCGCACCAAGCAACGACACCAGGGGAAGGTTCAACAGTTTTGCTTTTAGATCCCACAGAGCAGAATCAACCGCGGCAATGGCCATTGAACAAATTCCCGGCCGTCCCAGATTGCGAATGGCGTGTCTCATTGCCGACCAGCAAGCCGGTATGGCCATGGCATCTGTTCCGAGGATTAGAGGAGTTAGTGTTTGTTTAATTAGTTCTGCAGTGGCGACATCCGCGTACGTGTAGCCCATCCCAACTTTGTCGGCTGCGCTCACATGCACCAAAACTAGGGTCGTTTTGTCCCACTCGATCGTGCCATCCGACTCCGGGTAATCTGTCGGCACCGTGTATGCTGATACGGACATGTCACGAACGACTGAAGCGTTTTCGATCACCCAAATCTCCTGTGTCAAAAGCAGAGTCGAATTGCAGGCCGCACCGCTCGGAATGTGCGCGTTCTTTCATCTTTCGCAGTCCTCCCTGCTTTTCCTTTCAGATCAACAGCACATGATCCAACACGAAATGTTAGATTAGATATGAGGGAAAAGTGTTACCGTACAAAAAGGAACATATTTAATTTGTGGGTGGATGCTTTCTTATGCAGTTCCTATCATGGCGTCGAGACGGAAGGACGACGTGGAGCCTCGCAAGCAAGTAGTCGAGAAAGTAGGCTTGGGCTTTGAACTCCCGCCCGAAAACCCCGTTGTTGGACCGATGGACCAAAAACCGAAGTTAGAGCAGTTGAAGAAGTCACTGTAAACTGTTGACCCGTATGGTTGCACCGCAAGGGCGTGAAGTTCAGCTGGGAGAGCACGTGCTTTGGGGACAGAGGTCAACGGGAGAAAAGCGATTCCTATTAATTCTTTTAAATTCAATGAGATGGCGTCGCCACGCAGGACTCGGACCTGCGCATTCTGCTTAAGAAGCTAAGCAATACAAAACTCTAAGTACCGCTGCTGGTGTCGCTTACGAGGAACCGCGATTACTTGACCTTCCACGAGGTGGCCTTCATCGGTCGTCTGCTCAACGTGTATCTCACTTGTGCGGGTTGGATGCTTTTGGCGTTTCCCTCGCTTAACAGAACCAATAACTTGCGCGTTTTCCGTACCACTCTTGGTTCGATCCCGGCCGCCCTGCCAAGCGATCCTGTCCCTTGCCGAAATTCTGGCCTGGGGGAATCGATATCCCAGAATGGGAATTAGGCCCATGGCAGGATCGAGTACCGCATGCTCTCGACCTATTGTTGCCAGCCCCCGCCCAGAGCGTTGTAGAGCTGGACGAGCACGAGCCGCTCATTGAGCTGCGCTTGCGCGAGATTGAGTTGCGCCGCAAAGTAATTCGTTTCGCTAGTCAGGACTTGCAGGTAGCTCGCGCCGCCATGCTGGTAAAGCATGTTCGACAAGCGGTCAGTATCCTGCGCGGCGGAGGTCAGTAACTCTTGCTGCTCCCGAAACTCGCGGTCCTTCTGATACGCGACGAGGGAGTCAGAAACCTGCTGGAAGGCGTCCACGATCGTTTGCTTATAGGTCAGAAGCATTTGTTGTTCCTGCGCCTGGGCAAGCCGCATGCCCGAGCGGAGGCCCCCGGCTTCAAAAACTGGCTGCGTAAGCGACGCGGCATTGTTCCAGAGTCCAGCCGAGCCGGTGAAGAGTTGGTTCAGTGCGTAGCTTTCGAATCCTGCCGTGCCAGTAAGAGAAATACTAGGGAAATAGGCGGCCTTAGCGACACCAATCTCAGCGTTCGCCGCAACCAAGTTTCCTTCGGCTTCCCGGATGTCCGGGCGACGCTCCAGAAGTTCGGAGGGCAGGCCGGCGGGAACCGTCGGTGGGTTTGGCTGCTCAGTGAGTTGGCGGCCCCGAGGGATCGCTCCTGGATTCTCACCCAGAAGAATGCTCAGGGAATTTTCCTGCTGCGCAATTTGGCGTTCGAGGTCGGGAATCGTCTCCGCAGCAGTATAGACAAGCTGTTCGGCTTGTCGTACGTCGAGCATAGATGTGGACCCGTTCTTGGCGAGCACGTTGGTGAGCCGCAGCGAATCCTGTCGCGAGGCGAGCGTGTTTTTCGACACTTCCAGCGCCGAATCAAGTTCACGAAGCTGGAAATAGGCAGTGGCCACGCTCGATACTACGGAAGTGAGAACCGCACGCCGGCCCCACTCCGAAGCGAGCAAACTGGCGCGCGCCGCTTCCGTCTCTCGCCGGTATTTCCCCCAAAAATCTAGGTTCCAGATAACGGACAGATTGACCTGCCCCGCATTTGCCTCATAGGAGGGAATTGCGCTTGAGATTTTCGGATTGCGTTCACTGAAGACTTGGGCCCCTGCAGCCGCCATCGGAAATTCGTTAGCGCGGGTGATACCGAGCTGAGCTTGAGCCTGCAGAACACGTGTTGCAGCGATTTGCACGTCATAGTTCTGTTGCAATGCCGTACGAATCAATTGCTGCAAGAGCGGGTCTTGAAAAACTTCCCACCATTTTTCGTTACCCAGGGATTCCGCAGAGGCGACGGAAGATTGGCTGGAACTTTCGCCTCGATAAGCACCAGGAGTATCAATAGTAGGTCTTTTGTAATTCGGCCCAACGGTGCAGCCAGCTATGCAAAGTCCGATTGCCACGAATGCGAACTTCCTCACTTTAATCACCCTCTTGTGGCGTGGCATCTGCAGAAGCCTCTTCTAGGTTGTGCCGTTTTCCGCCGGAAAGCTTTTCTACGAAATAGAAGATCGCAGGAATGAAGAAGATGGCGATTGCGCTCGCGGCCAGCATGCCGCCAATCACGGTAGTACCCATGACTTGACGGGCTACGGATCCGGCGCCAGATGCAAACCACAGCGGAGCGCATCCAAGAATAAACGCCAGGGATGTCATCAGAATGGGCCGGAGGCGAAGCCTTGCTCCTCCGAGCGCTGCGTCGATGAGGGGCTTGCCTTGTTCGTATTCGTCTTTCGCAAACTCGACAATCAGAATCGCATTTTTGGCTGCCAAACCAATCAGCATCACTAAACCGATTTGCGAATAGACGTCATTTTCCATTTGGACCATGTAAGGCGGATCGAAGGCTTGCGTGAATAAACGGCGTAAAAGCAGCACTCCAAGAGCGCCGAAGACGGCCACGGGCGTGCTCAACAGCACACTGAAAGGCAGCGACCAACTTTCATAAAGGGCCGCCAGGATCAGGAAAACAAATAGAATAGAAACTCCAAAGATCGTCGTGGATGATATGCCTTGTTCCGCCTGCTGCTGCTGGAACGACATACCCATGTAGTCGTAGCCCATATCATGGGGCATTGTTTGCGCAAACACCTGTTCGAGAGCGGCCGTGGCTTGATCGGAACTGTATCCGGGAGCGGCATTGCCGTTGATTTGGGCAGAGGGATATTCGTCGTAGTGCATGACGAATTCAGGACCTAGGCGCGGTTCGAACTTCGTCAAAGCCGATAGCGGAACCATTGCGCCACTGTTGTTCCGAACGTAGAACTGCCCGGCATCTTGCGCATTTGTTCGATAGTTTCCTTCGGCTTCCACGTAGACCTGCCACTGACGGCCGAAACGATTGAAATAATTTACGAAAAGACCACCCATGTAAGTTTGCAGTGTCGTGTAAACGTCGGAAATCGGCACGCCCTGTTTAAGCACTTTGTCGCGATCCACGTCGACAAACTCTTGCGGAACGCTTGGCAACAACGATGAGGTAATGCCTGAAATCTCCGGGCGCTTGCGGGCAGCCGCCAAAAACTTATCCACGTTCGCGGCTAGGTAAGAAGTGTCATTCCCACCCCGGTCTTCAAGGACAAATGTGAAGCCACCAGATGTGCCCACACCCGGAATGGCTGGCGGCGAAAAACTGAAAGCGGTTCCCTGCGGGAGCTTGCTAAGCTCTTGATTCAGCCGTTCTTTAATGGCTTGGAATTGCTCGGCTCGCGTTTTGCGGTCCGTCCAAGGCTTCAATGTAACAAAGAAGAAGGCGTTGTAACTGGTCTGAACATAGCTGAGCAGGCTGAAGCCAATGACGCTCGTCGTGTACTGGACCCCAGGCGTTTTGGCGAGGACGCCTTCAACTTCTCGAGCAGCTTGATCCGTACGCTGGAGTGAAGCCGCATTGGGAAGCTGAAGATTGACGAAAACATATCCCTGATCCTCGTCCGGCAGGAAGCCGGACGGCAACTTCTCGCCAAAAAAGATCGCCACAACTCCGAAAAGCAGCAGGGCGACAACTGCTACGCCGCTTTTGCGAATCAACGCCGCGCTGGCGCGAACGTAGCCGTCGGTGGTGCGCCCAAAAACACGATTGAACCAATCGAAAAACTTCCTCAGCGGTCCCTTGCTTGGCTTCTTTGGCCGAAGCAGCAGTGCAGCGAGAGCGGGGCTGAGGCTGAGAGCGTTGAATGCGGAAATGATCACGGAAATCGCGATAGTCACGGCGAATTGCTGGTACAACCGTCCTGTAATCCCCGGTATGAATGCTGTCGGCACGAAAACCGCTGAGAGAACTAGGGCGATACCGATGACTGGCCCTGAAATCTCCTCCATGGCCTTCAGGGCGGCTGCCTTCGGAGCCTTACCTTCTTCAATATGGCGTTCTACGGACTCGACAACGACGATCGCATCATCCACGACCAGGCCGATAGCGAGCACCAAGCCAAACATCGAGAGCGTATTGATGGAGAAGCCGAAGAGTGGGAAGAAGGCGAAGGTGCCAACCAACGAGACTGGAACAGCCAGCAGCGGAATCAGCGTGGCGCGCCAGCCTTGGAGGAAAATATAGACGACGATAATCACCAGTACGAGCGCGATAATTAGCGTCAGCAAGATTTCCCGTATACCTTCAGTGACGGCTCGCGTTTGATCCAGCGATACGACGTAAGCGATGTCTGCTGGGAAGCGGTCCTTCAACTGAGCCATCAGCGCCCTGACTGCCTTCGCGTCATTCACGGCATTGGAGCCGGGAAGCTGATAGATAGCAAGAATGGCGCTCGGCTTCCCATTCAAGCGGCCCATCAGCGTGTAGCTTTGGACGCCGAGCTCGATACGTGCCACGTCTTTCACCCGTACCACACCGCCATCGGGATTTTCGCGGATGATTATGTTGCCGAATTCTTCAGGCGTAACCAGGCGCCCCTGCGCTCGCACCGAATACGTGAATTCCTGGCCCGCCGGCGCTGGTTCGCTACCGATCTGCCCAGCTGGGTTCACCGTATTTTGCGATTGAACCGCATTGACGACGTCGGATACCGTGATGCCAAGCTTGGCCAGCAGATCGGGCTTGAGCCAGATTCGCATCGCGTACTGTCCCGCGCCGAAAACCTGCACGTTGGCAATTCCCGGAACCCGGGTGATCGGATCGTCAAGATTGATATATTCATA
>JBAUEH010000052.1:0-4835 GCA_049678505.1 Candidatus Acidiferrales bacterium | reverse complement strand
GCGAAATGCTGCCGGTCGGGACGTGAGCTACAGACAAAACCATTAATGCGAGGCGGGGTGCGGCGCGGTGTGAGTTGCGGGATGAGCGGGCGCAGCGGGAACGATGCGGGCGGTTACGATTTTGTCGAGCTTCGGGAAATTTTTCTCGAGGAAGGCGTTGCCTTCGTTGGCGATGCGATCCTGCAGGCCGGTCGGCTGGTCGGCATAGCCGCCGTAGAAGGATTCGACGACGGCCATTCCTTCGGTGACTTTGCCGAATGGCGCAAAACCCATGGAGTCCAGGCGCGCGTTGTTACCATAATTGATGAACACCTGAGTGGTGCGCGAGTTCGGCGCGGACGACTGCGCATAGGTGATGTAGCCAAGAAGATTGCTCTCCTTTACGGCATCGTCCTTGATATTGGCGTTGGCCCAAATTTTGCCGTAGCGCGGGTCAGCGGGAATGCCGAATTGCACGACGAATTTCGACACGACGCGAAAGAGAGTGGCATTGTCATAAAAATGATGCTCGACGAGATTATAGAAACGGTCGGCGCCGTTGGGCGCCCAGGCGCGCGTGACTTCGATGGTGAAATCGCCCTTGGTGGTGTGAAAGTGCACGTGATAAACGGCTGGCGCGGTGGCGTGCAGAGATGCTGGATTCAGAAGCGAACCGGTGGCGGACATGTGTCTCCTTTGAACTGTTTTGTGAGTCGTGGTGGTCTGGGCTGAAACAACGGACGCCGCGATGGCACCAAGACTCAAAACTGACAAAAGGCTAGCAATTCTGTTGAACTTCATCTTCCCTCCACAAATATCGTAAGAAGACCGCGGTTGGGCTCATGCCCGCCCTACAAAACAACGCGGTCAACCTCGAACAGCAAAAAGTGCGGCAACAGCAGATTCCTCGTCGGATGCTGGTCGCATCCTCACTCGGAATGACAAATTAGGATCATGGCTGGGATTGCATTTCGCGGCTGACGCGCTCGCATTCGGCCATGACGCGCAGCGTGTTCTCGCCGAGAATTTTCTTGATGTCCGCGTCGGAGTAGCCGCGATCAAGCAGCGCCTGGGTGATCTCCGGGAGATGCGTGACGTCTTCCATGCCGATGGGCATGTCGGAGCCGTCGTAGTCGGAGCCGAGGCCGACGTGATCGACCCCGCCGCTTTTCACGGCGTGGTCGATGTGGTCGACGATTTTCGTCCAATTCACGCGCGGAAGCGTGCCGTCGAGCATCATTTTGTGGATGAGTTCGTCCTCGGTCATGATGCTGCAGGCCTCGTTGTCCTTGCCGCATTTCTGCGTGACTTCGTCGTTCATCTTCTTCATGACGTCGGGCTTGGCTTTCACGGCGTCGGCATATTCCTGGCTGAGGAAACCAACATGGTAATTGATCTGGATGACGCCGCCTTTCGCGGCGAGAGCCTTGATCATGGCGTCGGTCATGTCGCGCGGAACATTGCACAGAGCGCGGCAGGAAGAGTGAGAGGCGATGAGCGGCGCTTTGCTGACGGCGAGGGCGTCGTAAAAAGTTTTGTCGGCGGTGTGCGAGATGTCGACCATGATGCCATCGCGATTCATGCGCAGGACGACTTGCTTGCCGAAATCGGTGAGGCCGTTGTGCGCGGGCTTGTCGGTGGAGGAGTCGGCCCAGTCAGTGTTGACCATGTGGGTGAGGGTCATGTAGCGAACGCCGAGGGCGGCGAAAGTGTCGAGGACGGCGAGATCGTCATTGATCATGTGGCCGCCTTCAACGCCCATGAGCGCGGCGATTTTGTGTTCGGCGAAGGCGCGGCGGACGTCGGCGGCGGTGCGGGCGAGCATAATGTCGTTGGGATGGAGGCGGGCCTGTTCGCGAACGGCGTCGATTTGGTCGAGGGCTTTCTCGACGGCGATGGGACCCGTGATTGTGCCGGGCATATAGATGGAGAAGAAAATGCCATCCAGGCCGCCCTGCTTCATGCGCGGAATGTCGATGTTGCCGTCGGTGTGGCGCACGTCGAGATTGAAGTGCGGGTCCATGAGGCGCTGGGTGGTGTCGTCGTGCGTGTCGATGACGATGGAGCTGAAATGCAAAGCGCGGGCGCGGGCCGAGATTTTCACGGTTTGCGCGGACACCATCAATGGGAACGCCAAGAACAACAGGCTGCACACGGTGCAAGCAAGATTGCGCATCGATGAGGCTTCCTCCGGCGGGAAAGAGTAACGCAAGGAGCCGATGCGGGCAAAGGATAATTCATTTCGGTACCGGCATTACGGAAGACAACATCAGATTCCTCGCCACCATCCGCGCCTTTTTCACGTTGGGCTGCTGAGCCAGTCCGGGTGCGGCCGGGCTCTGAATGACAAGAAAAAACCAATGGCGGCCTAAAACCGCCGCTACAAAGGAACGCGTCATTTTTGAATTCCGAGCTTCTTCCATTCGTCGGAACGTTTGGTGGGGCCTTCGGACCAGCTTAGCCAATCCCAGATGGCGTGCTTGAGGACCTGACGATTGATTTCGTTGTTGGATTCGGTGAGAGGAATGCTTTTGGGGCAAACCTTCACGCAATTTTGCGCGTTGTCGCAATCCTGGATGCCGCCGGGGCCCATCATGGCTTCGAGGCGGGCGCGCGAGTGCATTTCGCCGGTGGGATGCATGTTGAAGAGACGGACTTGATTGATGATGGCCGCGCCGATGAATTGGGTGTGTGAATTCACTTTGGGGCAGGCCTCGAGACAATTGCCGCACGTGATGCAGCGCGCAAGCGGATAGCCAACCTGCTGCTCCTCGGGCGACATGCGCGGGCCGGGGCCGATGGCATAGGTGCCGTCAATGGGAACCCAGCACTGCATGCGTTTGAGATTTTCGAACATGATGGAGCGATCGACTTGGAGGTCGCGCACGAGGGGAAATTTGGTGAGCGGCTCAAGACGAATGGGCTTTTCGAGATTGTCGACGAGGGCGGAGCAAGCTTGGCGCGGATAGCCGTTGATGAGCATGGCGCAGGCGCCGCAGATTTCCTCGAGGCAATTCGCGTCATAGGAAACGGGAGTGGTGCCTTGGGCGTCGCGCGTGACGGGTTTTTCGGCAATGTCGCGCAGGCAGGTGATGACGTTCATGTGCGGGCGATAGCGAATTTCGAATTCCTGCCAGCGCACGGCTTCGTGAGGAGCGGCCTGGCGTTTGATGCGAACGATGAATGTGTTTTCAGGCATGAGGCCTCGATTTCAACGCAAAAGACTGCCAGCGCGAAGGGCTGCGCTACAAAAACAACGGCCTCAGGTCAGTCCGACAAAGAACGTCGGACGGGACCTGAGCTACAAAAAATTAATACTTACGGGGCCGGGGCGGCAGAAGCGAAATATCCACGGGCTCGTATTCGAGCTTGATGTTGCCGCCGTTAAAGCTGGCCTTGGTGGTCTTGAGCCAATTCTTGTCGTCGCGCTCGGGAAATTCTGGTTTGTAGTGAGCGCCGCGAGTTTCGTTGCGAGCGAGAGCGCCGAGAGCGATGACTTTGGAAAGGATGAGCATGTTGCCGAGCTCGCGCGTGAACTGCAAAGTTTGGTTCGACCATTGGGTGCGGTCGGCGAGATTGACGCGACTGAAACGGTCGGTGAGCTCGTCGAGTTTGCGCAGAGCCTTTTCGAGATTGGCGTTCAAGCGGACGACGGTGACGTGCTCGACCATCACTTCGCCGAGCTCTTTCCAAATGGTCATGGGATTTTCGGTTCCCTGACTGTGAAGCAGGCTGTCATTGGCTTCCTGCTGGCGCGAGCGCTCGGCGTCGTAGATAGAGGAAGAAACGCTTTCGCAACCCTTTTCGAGACTGCGCGCGTATTTGACGGCGCTAGGGCCGGCGACCATTCCGCCGTAAATGCACGAGACAAGCGAGTTGGCGCCGAGGCGATTGGCGCCGTGATATTGATATTCGCATTCACCGGCGGCGAAAATTCCGGGAATGTTGGTGGCTTGGCGCTCGTTATCGACCCACAGGCCGCCCATGGTGTAATGCATCGCAGGAAAAACCTTCATGGGCTCTTCGCGCGGATCGGGTCCGACGAATTTTTGATAGATTTCGAGCACGCCTTCGAGCTTGCGGTCGAGCATTTCGCGCGGCAGATGGGTGAGGTCGAGATAGACGGCGTTCATGCCGGGCAGGCTGAGTTTTTCTTCAAAGACAATTTTGTAAATGGCGCGCGTGGCGACATCGCGCGGGACGAGATTGCCGTATTTGGGATACCACTCCTCGAGAAAATAGAATCGCTCTTTTTCGGGAATGGAGCGCGCGGGACGATTGTCGCCAGCCTTTCGCGGAACCCAGACGCGGCCACCTTCACCGCGAAGGGATTCGCTCATGAGGCGGCACTTGTCTTCGCCGGGAATGGCGGTGGGGTGGACTTGGATAAATTCGCCGTTGGCGTAGTAAACGCCTTGCTGGAAAAGCGCGGATTGGGCCGTGCCGGTGCAGACAACGGAGTTGGTGGTCTGGCGGAAAATCGCGCCGATGCCGCCGGTGCAGAAGATTACGGCGTCCGCAGGAAAAGTGCGGACTTCCATGGTGCGGAGGTCCATGGCGCAGATGCCGCGGCAGACTCGGCCTTCGTCGATGACGGCGGAGAGAAACGTCCAGCCTTCGAATTTGTGGACTTTATCTTCGGCTTCGAAGCGGCGGACTTGCTCATCGAGAGCGTAGAGAAGCTGCTGGCCCGTGGTGGCTCCGGCGAAGGCGGTGCGATGGTGGAGAGTTCCGCCGAAACGGCGAAAATCGAGCAGGCCTTCCGGCGTGCGATTGAACATCACACCCATGCGATCGAGGAGATCGATGATGGCGGGAGCGGCTTCGCACATGCCCTTGACGATGGGCTGATTGGC
>JBAUEH010000051.1:0-22430 GCA_049678505.1 Candidatus Acidiferrales bacterium | reverse complement strand
GCCCGCTTTGCAACGATGCACGACACTGCGATCTTCGGTTTCCGCGAGAAGCTCCTCGATGCTCTTATTTTCGACCGGGTGACGCAAGGCTGGCGCGATTTCCGCAAGCGGCACCAAAACAAAGCGCCTCTGACTCATTCGTGGATGTGGAACTTCGAGTTCTTGGGTGTGAATGACGCTCGATCCGTATAGCAAAATGTCCAGGTCGATAACGCGCGGTCCTCTGCGCACCGTGTGTTTGCGGCCCAGTTCATTTTCGATTTCCTGGAATGCCCTGAGTAGCTGGCGCGGCATCAAGTCCGTTTCCACTTCCAACACACAATTCAGGAACCAGCTCTGGGCCGCTACGTCCACTGGTTCCGTCGAATAGATAGACGATTGTTGTAGGATGCGAATGCCTCTTGCTCCCAGCGCCTGAATGGCAGCCGCAATCTGCTGTTCGCGGTCACCAACATTCGAACCAAGCGATATGTATGCCGTTTTCATTCCCGATTGACCCCACCATCTTAGAAAAGTTGAGGCTGGCGGCGCGGCTCATCCATGCCGAAATGTTTGTACGCCAATGCTGTGGCCACGCGACCACGCTGGGTGCGATCGAGAAGGCCAAGCTGCATCAAATAAGGCTCGTAAATTTCCTCGATGGCGTCTTCTTCCTCGCTGAGCGCCGCGGAGAGCGTGTTCAGTCCGACGGGCCCGCCGCCATATTTATGAATGATGGCGAGAAGCAAGTTGCGATCGACCTCATCGAGACCGTGCTCATCGACGCCGAGCATCTCAAGAGCCTCCTTGGCAACACTGCTGGTAATCTTGCCGCCCGCCCGCACCTCGGCAAAATCGCGCACACGGCGCAACAACCTGTTCGCGACACGCGGAGTGCCGCGGCTGCGACGCGCAATTTCTTCGGCGCCTGCGTCGTCCATGGCAATGCCTAGAATCCCAGCCGAGCGCCGCACGATTTCGATCAGATCTGCGGCAGTGTAAAAATCCAAGCGATGCACAATGCCAAAACGCGAGCGCATCGGCGCCATGATCAAGCCGGCTCGCGTGGTGGCTCCGACCAGTGTGAATTTCTGCAACTGATAAGGATGGATTCGCGCACCGGGACCCTGACCGATGATCAAGTCGAGGCGAAAATCCTCCATCGCCGGATAAAGGATTTCCTCGATGGCGGGCATCAGGCGGTGAATCTCATCCAAAAAGAAAAGCTCCCGGGGCTCAAGCGCTGTAAGGATCGCGGTGAGATCCCCTTTGCGTTCGAGCAGCGGGCCCGAACTGATTTTGATGCCGACTTGCATCTCGCTCGCAAGAATTTGGGCGAGCGTTGTTTTTCCCAAACCGGGAGGCCCATAAAGCAACACATGATCGAGCGCGTCGCCGCGGCTGCGCGCTGCTTCCACGGCAATCTTCAGATTCTCCTTTACGCGCGACTGGCCCACAAAATCATCGAAGCGTTTCGGACGTACGCTGGCCTCGATGCGCGCGTCCTCATCGAACGCCTGTCCTGAAACCACGCGATGTTTCAATTCAGCCATTTCCGCCGCTCGCAGATAACTGAAAACCTCACAGAAACTGAGCCGCCTTGCGCGACGATTCGTACGTACGATTCATGCATTCCGCGATGCGGGTTGGAATTTTCGCGCCAGGCCGATGAGGTAGTCCCATTATTTTCGCAATTAGCCGCCAGCAGCGCGCGACCCTTTCTCGATCGCAGCTCCGCCTAATTCCTGCAAAGCGGCGCGGAGCAAGGCGTCAAATGTCAAATTGTGGCTGTGCAACTGCTCAATCGTTTTCTCGACCGAGCGTGATTCATAACCGAGGTTGACGAGCGCCGAACCCACGTCGGATTCCACTTGGGAGCGCGCCGGCACTTTGCTTGCCTCGACCACCTCAACGACAGCTAGCTTGTCGCGCAGTTCGAGGACGATGCGTTCGGCCGTTTTCTGTCCCACGCCAGGAATGCGTCTTAACTGGACAATATCTCCTTTGCGAACCGCTGGCACCAGCTCGTCGAGGCTCATTCCGGACAAAATCTTCAGGGCTAAACTTGGCCCGACGCCGGTGACGGAGATAAGAAGTTCAAAGCATTGTTTCTCCCGCGCCGTAAGGAATCCGTAAAGCGAAATCTGATCTTCGCGCAGATGCGTGTGGATCAGCAATGTGACTTCCGAGCGCAGCGCGCCTAAGCCTGTGAACGTGGAGAGCGGAACCTGCACCTGATAACCGACACCGGCTACATCGACGATGATTTGATTCGGTCGTTTATCGGCGAGCGCGCCGCGCAGCTGTCCGATCATGCGAGCGATTATTGATTAGTGTCCATGCGGTGTCAACGCGACTCGAAACCACCGGTTCCTACCGCATCTGAAATTCGACGGAAATTACAGGAGCTTACAGCGGACGACGAGCGCAAAGTTGCAACGTAATATCCGAATTTACGGAGATAATTAGTGCGCACATTCGTATACAAAACGAAAGCGCTGCGCGAATTCGACAAATTGAAATGTTTTCGGACAGTTCGCACTTGCCGCAAAAAATATTTTTCATTACTTGATGTCCATCATGATTCGTCGTGGAAATTCGCGCGTCTAAATGTGTGAAGTCAGGCCCGCAGAAAAAAGGAGAACGAACATGACGCGCAACCGAATGTCCCAGATATTTGTTTTCGCGTTGCTTCTGGCCGTAGCTCTTCCGGCCATGGCAGCGGCGAAGAACGCAAAAGAAACGACCGGAAACATCGTAGCAAAAGGAACCTTTGCTCTTCCCACCGGCAAATCGCTCAATGGCACAAATCTCCCGCCTGGAGAATACAAAGTGGTCGCGAGCGATTCGCAGGTTTCTTTCTTATTCAACGGCAAGATTGCCGCGCAGGCTCCCATTCAATGGAAAGACATAGAGACTGCGGACAGCAACGCGGTAATCGACGACAGCGGGGTGATTCGAGAAATCCGCTTCAAAGGCAAGAAGCGCTCCATTGTGATCATGTGAATGTCACGCAACAAGCGGGCGCCGCTGCAGTGGCGCCCGCAGTTTTCTTTGGATTTACGTTTTAATGATAAGTGCTAATGCCGCAAACGGTCATTGCGGATGGCTTCTTCAACGAGGCTTTCGAGCTCGCGGCGGGTTAGGGGAATACGATCCGGTTCGGACGAGTCGGACGTGATCGGGCAGCCCACGGCGGCCGTCTCGATGCCATATCGGGCCCGCGCAACTAGCAATTTGTCGACGTCCTTGCGAGAAAGCAGCACCTGCTTGTGAAGCAATTCTGTCACCAGCGCGACGCGCGCAAAGTGCTCGACCGTCTCCATCCGGTAGTATGCGGTCAGCAGATCGACGCCGCAGCTCACCACCCCATGGTTCGCCATGAGAATCGCATCGTGCGATTGCACAAAGGGTTCAATGGAATCCGTCAGCTCTGTTGTGCCAGGCGTGCCGTATTGCGCCAAGGGAACGGTGCCAAGTCCAATCACCGCTTCGCTGAGGAGCGCCTTATCTAGCGGCAGCCCTGCGGCGGCGTAACCTGTGGCCGTAATTGGATGGGCATGGCAAACGGCATTGACATCGGGCCGCAAGCGATAAATCAACAGATGCATGGCAAGTTCTGAAGAAGGATTGCGATAGCCCGAGATTTTGTTTCCCGCGAAATCGGTAATGACGAGGTCCTCGGGAGACATCATTCCCTTGGAGACGCCGGTGGGAGAGGTAAGCACGCGATGCGAATCGAGGCGAAGGGAAATGTTCCCATCGGTAGCAGCGACAAAATTCTGCTGATGAAACCATCGGCCGACAGTACAGATGTCGCGCCGATGTTCATCTTCGCTCTTCAGAGCGCCGTGCGAAATCGTGTCAAAAGTCATCTTCAGCAAGCCTGCGATTCTTCGCCAGCACCTTATACACGAAGCCAAGGCATATTTCCAGCGCGCATGCCAGGAGCAGGCTTGCCGATTCTAGGCGTAAATGCCGCGATGTCTTAGAGCGATGGCCACCCGGTCAATGGCCAGCATATAAGCGGCGATGCGATTGTTGACGCCGTGCTTTTCCGCATAGCGCACCACATCGTCGAAACTGCGGTCCATCACATCCTGCAACCGCTCGTTCACTTCGCGCTCGCGCCAGAAAAAGCCCTGACGGTCCTGCACCCATTCGAAGTAACTGACGGTCACTCCACCTGCGTTTCCGAGAATGTCTGGAATAATGAAAACGCCTTTCTTGCCCAGCACTTCGTCCGCAGGGACGGTCGTGGGACCGTTGGCGCCTTCGCAGAGGATCTTGGTTTGGATGCGGCTGACATTCTGGCTGGTGATCTGATTCTCGATGGCCGCAGGCACCAGAATATCGCAAGGCTGGAAAAGCACATCAACTGAAGAAACTTTCTGGCCGCCAGCGGGGAGTTCCGGGAGAGATTTATGCTGGCCGTAGACCCAGTCGATGACTTTTGGCATGTCGAAACCTTTTTCGTTGTAGAGGCCTCCATGCACGTCGGCCAAGCCGACGATTTTGTACCCCGCCTCGTGCATCAGGCGCGCGCCCATCGACCCTACGTTGCCAAAGCCTTGAATCACAACCCGGCAGTCTTCCTTTTTCATTCCCAACTTCGCAATAGCCCGGTCGCAAACCATCATCACTCCGCGGCCGGTGGCCTCCGGGCGTCCGAGCGAGCCGCCCAGTTCAAGCGGTTTGCCAGTGACGACCGCGGTGACCGTGTGGCGCATGTGCATGGAATAGGTGTCCATGATCCAAGCCATCACCTGCGCGTTGGTGTTGACGTCAGGCGCTGGCACATCGCGCTCTGGACCAATCCAATCGGAGAGCTCCGCGGTGTAGCGCCGAGTAAGGGCTTCCAATTCGCGTTGCGACATTTTGTCGGGATCGCAAATGATGCCGCCTTTGGCGCCGCCAAAAGGAATGTCGACAACTGCGCACTTCCACGTCATCCACGAGGCGAGGGCGCGCACCTCGTCAATGGTCACGTTCGGAGCGTAGCGGATGCCGCCTTTGCCAGGCCCGCGAACCAGCGAGTGCTGCACGCGATAGCCGGTGAAAACTTCCAGCTTGCCGTCATCCATTTTCACGGGAATGTAAACAGTGATTTCCTTGTTGGGATTCTGCAAATATCGATACAGATCTTGCGCAAGGCCTAGTTTCTTGGCTGCTTCCTCAAAGCGAGCTTCAGCAGCTTCGTACGGATTCAGTTCATGTTCGAGCGACAGTGTGGCCATGATGGCGTTCTCTCCTCAACGAAGTGGGATGGATGATAGCACCGGCCGATTCTGCGAGGCAGAAATTCCCTCGCGGCGAAGGAAAGCCGATGTCGCAGAACTCGAATTAGCCCGCGCCAGTATATGAAGCGTGCATGCCGCGGCGCAAGAACGGGCCACTTTGTTACCGGTTATGGATAAGAACAGCGGCACAAAAGCGATTTCGTGAGCCGGCGGCCGACCTATGCGAATCAAGATCGCGCTCCGTAGACATAATGATCGAGAATGAGCTCTGCAAGGCGCCGCTGATCGTGGCGTATCACGTCCCCGTGCTGCAAGAGATTGCCGGCTACATACTGCATACCCATGGTGTGGAGTTCGTCAAACGAGAGGTCAACCGGTTCGGCACCCTGTTTGCGGTAACGCCGCAAGATGTGCGCTGGCGCGGACGATTGGTTCACTACGACCGAATGAAACAAATTTCTGCTGGTATGCTCATAAATTGCGCGCACATGGTCAGCCAAGGAATATCCCGTTGTTTCCCCTGGCTGCGTCATCAAATTCGCGATGTAGACACACTTCGCACGCGATTTGGCGATTCCTCTGGCAACGCCTCGCACTAACAAATTGGGAATGATACTGGTGTAAAGCGAGCCCGGGCCCATCAAAATCAAATCAGCCTCGCGGATTGCGCGCGTCACTTCGGATAGCGGCCGTGCGGTGGCGGGCACCAGCCTGATGCGGCGGATGCGGCGGCGTGAACGGGAAATTTTGGTTTCTCCCACAACAATGCGTCCGTTGTCGAGCGTGGCCTCCAGGGTCACGTTTTTCGCCGTCGAAGGAAAAATCCTGCCACGCGTCGCAAGAACCTTGCTGGAAAGGCGCACCGCTTCCGGAAAATCACCGGTGACGTGAGTTAGCGCCGCCAGAAACAAATTGCCGAAGCTGTGGCCAGCGAGCCCGCTGCCACGCCCCGGAAACCGATACTGAAAAAGCCGGGCGAGCAACGCCTCATCCGGCGAGAGCGCCACTATGCAGTTCCGAATATCTCCAGGCGGAAGGATCGCGTACTCGCGCCGCAACCGGCCGGAACTGCCCCCATCATCCGTGACAGTTACTACCGCATCGATTTGAATGGAAGACTGCCGTCTGGATTCGTCGCGAGGCCGCGCGGTGTACTCTTTCAAGCCGCGCAGCAACATGGAAAGACCTGTTCCCCCGCCAAGAGCAAGCACGCGGATTGGTCTTGAACGAATTTTCTTAGCGATTCCCACAACGGAGAAAACTAACCGCTTGCGCCTTCTCGCTCAGGGTAGAGAAGTTCGGTAAAGCGAGGATCCTCCTGGAGGAAAGCAAAATCTTCATCGTTGCGCGCGCGATAGCGATTGTCCGCGCGCAACTGAATGGCAATCTTCAGATTCTGCATCGAAGATTCGGCCTCGCCTGTCAAGCAATCAAGCGCTGCCATCGCATAAACAATATGATCGGCCTTCGGAGCAACCTTACGCGCACGATCCAAATGCTCACGAGCGTCATCCCAGCGCCCGAGGTTCATCATGGCGATGCCTTGATTATAGTGATCCTCAGCCGACTTCGCGGCTGGCTCGACAGACCTGGAGATGCGTTGGGCGCAAATCCGAAGATGAATTCGCGCGCGATCAGAGAGCTCCTTGTTGGGACCCTCGATGACTCGCTCCAAGGCTTCTTTTGCGCGAGGGAATTTCTGTTGCTGGAAGTGCTTGAGCCCCTCTTCGTAAGCCTTTAGTTGCTGAAGAGTTGCATGGTCACATTCGGATCGCGCAAAAACATTGGCATGTTGTTTCTGTGGTAAGGCTTTATTTTTCAGAGGCTTGCGGCGTCCCCGGGCCTGCGACGAGGTACGAGTGCCTCGTTGCTTAGTCTTGCCGCTTGAGCGCACCATACGAGCTTAGAATAACAGCGGATCATTGCAACGTCAACTCACTAGATTTCAGGTTAATAAGTGATATTTCCAAGTGGATGGCCGCGATTTAAGCTATATCTTCCAGGAGTGGACCACTGAGGCAGTGCTCTGACAAGGAACATGGCGCTTAACTCGCCATTTTAGGTCCGTTTGCGTCAGTTTCGGGGGTAGTACCACAAGGATGAAAAGGTTATCTGTTCCGAACCAGCACGAAAGACACCAGATGTCCTGCCGTACACGGCTATGCTATAAGTAAACGGCGACAAAACTGAGGGGCTTGTGCCGTTCATAAATTTTCCCGCTCGAGAGATTAACTGCAAGCTTGTCTACTATGGCCCTGGCCTTGGTGGCAAAACCGCCAATCTTCAGTGGATTTACGATCATACGGGCAACACTCAAAAAGGAAAAATGGTGTCGCTGGCGACCGAAACAGACCGTACTTTGTTTTTCGATTTTCTGCCGCTTGATCTCGGCTCCGTGCGGGGATTCCGCACGCGCTTCCATTTGTACACCGTTCCGGGGCAAGTATTTTATGAAGCGAGCCGCCGGCTGATCCTCAAAGGCGCGGACGGCGTGGTTTTCGTGGCGGATTCACAAGAAGAACGCCTGGACGCAAATTTCGAAACGATCGACAACCTGAAGGAACATCTAAAGGATCACAATCTAAATTTCGACACGATTCCTTATGCTTTGCAACTGAACAAGCGTGACCTGCCCAACGCCATGCCGGTCGGCGAATTGACAAAACAATTGCAACTGAAGGGCGAGCCCGTCATCGAGGCGATCGCGGTTCAAGGGCAGGGTGTGTTCGATACGCTGAAGGAAGTCGCGAAGCTGGTTCTTAGCGACCTTAAGAAAAATTCCTGAAGCCAGTCGAATCCGTGACGTACTTAACCGGCCGCTGGCTCTGCTGAAACGAAACTCGCCACGGCCTGGGCTTCGTCGTCCAGCGTCGGAATCGTCTCCGTAAGCCGCATGACCTCCAGCACTTCGCGCGTGTGCCCACCAGGGTGCAAGAGTTTGAACGACCCGCCTGCCCGTTTCATTGATGTATAACCCTGAAGGAGACTGCAAATGCCAGAGCTATCCAGTTGCGTGACTTTCGCCAGATTGACCAGGATTTTTCGCGCGCCCTGCCGGGATAATTGGTGCAATTTCTCCGCCAACGCTTCGCTATCTGGGCCGATGACCAAACGCCCATCTAAATCCACAACATTCACATCTGCCAATTGGCGCACGGAAATTCTCAGCGGCATCCCTGCCCTCCTGGAGCATTATGAAACTGGCCCTTGGACGCGTTCATCCATCCGGCTCTCAACGGATGGAATTATACTCCCGACATTACCTATTCGCCGAGAATGGCTCCGCGTAAGTGATATGGGCTTGCCGCGCTTGACAGCATGATGCTACGTGGATAGCTTCGACGGAATGAAATTTCAGCGCTTACATTCATGGCGCGTGACTCCTCGAGAAGCTGTCAGGATTCAGTTACGATTGCGTTCGAAAGTGGAATTGGCTGACCGGTTGCCGACCGTCCGGCGCGTAGCGGGCGCGGATTTGGCGTTCGATCTCGATCGTAACCGGGCCATCGCCGGTGTTGTGATTTATGCGTTTCCGGAAATGGAGGAAATCGAACGCGTATGGAGTGAAAGTCGAATCACCTTTCCTTACGTTCCGGGCTTGCTCAGTTTTCGCGAAGCGCCGGCGCTGCTGAAAGTCTTCGCACGAGTAAAAAACAAGCCCGATTTGATTTTTTGCGACGGCCACGGCTATGCGCATCCGCGCCGATTTGGCATCGCGTCACATCTGGGCCTGCTGCTGGGCACGCCTACGATTGGCTGCGCAAAATCGCTGCTCATCGGAACGCACCGGCCTTTGCCTCTCCATGCAGGGGCATGGACGCCGCTGAAGGACGACGACGAGGTCATTGGCGCAGCGCTCCGCACACGGAAAGGAGTCAAGCCGATTTATGTGACGCAGGGACATCGCGTGTCTTTGCCGACTGCTCTGAAGTTTGTTCTTGCGGTGCTGGACGCTTACCGCATACCCCGCCCCACCAGAGATGCCGATCATTTTGTTGCCGCCGTGAAGCGGCGAAGATACTCGGCTCGGCAAGTATAAGAATTGCTGCCGGACAGACGCCGGGCAGAGCCCGTTAGCACCA
Source organism: Candidatus Acidiferrales bacterium (assembly GCA_049678505.1). Lineage (GTDB taxonomy): Bacteria > Acidobacteriota > Terriglobia > Acidiferrales > UBA7541 > DAHUXN01. The sequence continues at coordinate 13,129 of JBAUEH010000051.1, read as the reverse complement.
CGAAACACGAACATCCTCCGGCCGTTGAACAATCGCGATAACGGCTATACTGCCCCTAGAGCCCCCGCAGAATTCCTCCAGAGTATTCCTGTGCCAGACTTGACCGAGAACACGTTTGATCCCTTGTCGGAACAGCAGATTCAGGAAATAGAGGCGGCACAGAAGCACCTGAGAGGGCTGGAGCGTCGCGACTGGTGGCTTTGGTGGAGCGCCGTAACAGTAATGCTTCTGCTGACCCTTGCCGTGGTCATCGTTTCTCTGCCAAACATACTTAAGGAATCCGACCGCATCTTCGAGCTCAACCTGAGCCTCGCCATTCACGCCCTGGTAGGACTGGTGCTGCTGTTCAACATTTACACCGTATACCAGCAGTGGCTGATCAAACGCTTGCGCACACAAACTGCGAAACATCTCGAGATACTCTCAGGGCTGCGGATCCGAGCAGAGGAATTTCATCGACTGGCAATGCGAGATTCGCTAACGGGACTCTCCAATCGCCGCCCTGGCGAGGAGCGGCTTGCGAGCGAAGTAGCGCGTTCGGAACGTCACGGGCACCCTCTCAGCGTATTGCTCCTGGACCTTAATCGATTCAAAAGCATCAACGACCGCTACGGGCACGCGGCTGGGGATTTAGTGCTGAAAACATTTGCCGAGCGCTTGAACAAAGTGATACGCGCCTCCGATCTCGCGGTAAGACTCGGCGGAGATGAATTCCTGGTGATCCTGCCAGAGTGTTTGCCGGAGAGAATTCCCGCCCTGCTCAACCGTTTGGGATGCGTTGAAGTGGAATGGGAAGAGGAAAAACTCAGCGTCACCAGCGCAGCCGGATGGGCAGGTTATGAAAAAGGGGAAACACCCGCGCAACTGATCGAGAGAGCGGACAAGTCTCTGTATGCAAACAAGCGTAGCGAACAGGGAAAACAGGTGTTGCCGGCGCTCTCCTCCGGCCAGCAGGCTTGATTCTTTGGCTCCAACACCCACCGCGGGAACCTGTTCGCGGCACGCGCCGGATTCGCGCTATCCGCGGTGGTCCATGGGAATATAACTGCGCGTATCTTCTCCCAGATAGATTTGCCTCGGCCGCGCAATTTTCTGTTCGCTGTCCAGCAGCATTTCCTGCCACTGCGCAATCCAGCCCGATGTTCGCGGGATCGCAAACAGCACCGGAAACATGGTCACCGGCAAGCCCATCGACTGATAGATAAGGCCAGTATAGAAATCCACGTTGGGATACAGTTTCCGCTTCACGAAGTACTCGTCTTCGAGAGCGATGCGTTCGCACTCGAGCGCAATATCGATCAGTGGATTGCGTCCCATGACGTCAAAGACTTCATAGGCGATGCGCTTCACAATTTTCGCGCGCGGATCGTAGTTCTTGTAGACGCGATGGCCAAAGCCCATCAGTTTGTGCTCGCCGCCGGACTTGACCTGTTTGATGTACTCGGGAACGCGATTGACCGAGCCGATTTCGAGTAGCATGCGCAACACAGCTTCATTGGCGCCGCCATGCAGAGGACCGTAAAGGGCCGCCGTCGCGGCGGCAATCGCCGAATACGGATCGACCTGCGAGCTGCCCACTCCGCGCATGGCGCTCGCCGAGCAGTTTTGCTCGTGGTCTGCATGCAGAATAAAAAGAATATCCAATGCGTGCTCGAGCGTGGGATTCGGGCGATATTGCAACTCCGTGGTGCGGAATAACATATTCAGAAAATTGCCGGGATAGCTCAGCTCATTATCGGGATACACGTAAGGCATGCCCAGGCTGTGCCGATAGGCGAACGCCGCCATCGTGGGCATCTTACCGATCAAGCGCCACGTCTGCTTGCGGCGCGAATCCTCGTCGAAAATGTTCCGCGCATCGGGATAAAAGGTGGAAAGCGCAGCCACGGCGGAAATCACCATGCCCATCGGATGAGCGTCGTAATGGAAGCCATCGAGGAATTTCTTGATGCTCTCGTGGATGAAGGTGTGATGGGTAACGTGATAGGTCCAATCGGTGAGTTGCGGCCGCGTGGGCAACTCTCCATGCAGAATCAAATACGCCGTCTCGAGATAAGTGCTTTTCTCCGCCAGCTCCTCGATGGGGTATCCGCGATAGCGCAGAATCCCCTTGTCGCCATCAATAAAAGTGATCCGGCTGGTGCAAGAAGCGGTATTCGTGAACGCCGGGTCGTAACTCATCAAACCAAAATCGCCGGCGTTGACTTTGATCTGGCGCAAATCGATAGCACGAATCGTGTCGTGCTGAACGGGCACTTCGTATTGTTTCCCCGTGCGATTGTCAGTAATCGTCAGGGTCTCGCGGCGCACAGCACTCTGCTTATCGTCTGCTGGCGCAGAAACGGGCTTCGTCGAACTCACCTTTGGGCCTCCTCGACTTCCTGCAACAATTAAGTTTACACCTAACCGTACGCAACGAAATCGTTTTCCGTTCCTGTGCTACGAGAAAAAGTTATCAGGCGGCCGATTCCATTCGGTTGCGTATGGAGACTCGCTGCTTCACCACGTCGCATGCCGCCACGCATTTGGACCAGATGCCTACGATTTCTCGGGGGAAGGCACGGCGAGAAGCTCTGCCGGGACAGCGCGCTCCACGCGATTACGTCCGAGCTCCTTCGCGCGGTATAACGCGGCATCGGCATTGCATAACAACTCCATGGCACCCTGCAATCTCGAGGGATCTGTTGTCACAATGCCAAAGCTGGCCGTCACCGGAATTTGCGCCTCGAGGACTTGTATCGGCGCGGATTCCACCAATTTGCGGATTCTCTCGGTTTGCCGCATGGTGCCTTCTTCATTGGAGGACGGGAAGATGATCAGGAATTCCTCGCCGCCGTAGCGGCCTACGCAATCGTAGGCGCGGACGCACTTCAACATTCGCCGGGCCAATTCTTGCAGAACAGCGTCTCCCACAAGATGGCCGTACTGGTCGTTGATGTGCTTGAAGTAGTCGAGGTCGGCCAGCACGATGCCCATTGTTCGGTTTTCGCGAAAACCGCGGGCTAGTTCCCGCGTGAGAAAGTCCATGGCTGCTCCGCGACTGGAGACACCCGTAAGGAGATCGTGGGTGGCTTGAAAGTGCAGCGCGTCGTGAGCGGCAATCAACTCGTCCTGCATGCGGAGGATGCGCTCGCCGACTTGCAAACGGGCGCGAAGTTCCTCGGCATCAAAAGGCTTCGAAAGATAATCATCAGCACCCGCCTTCAATCCAGCGAGGAGGCTATATCTCTGGCCATGGGCGGTCACCAAAATCAAAAAAGTATAAGCGCGGCCCGAACGAGCGCGGACGAGGCGGCAAACTTCAATTCCCTCAAGCTCAGGCATCATCCAATCGAGAATAGCCATCCGTGGTGGCGCGTCCTCGGCTGCAAGCCGCGCCCATGCATCCGCGCCATTGGCAACGGCAACCACTTCATAACCCCATTTTCTGAGGAATTCTTCGAGGACCCGGCGCGAGACCGGATCATCTTCGGCAATCAGGATCTTCATACGCGGGCCTCCTGCTAGGTTTTTTCGGAATGCACATCCAGAGGTACGGGCATCGATCGCGTGGGTCCGGCGTTTCGGAATGGCGCAAGCGCTTCCTTCAATCGCTGGATGGCGATCTCCACCGAAGGGAAGCCGGCGCGAACGGACGCCAGGTCGTTTCGCCGCGCTTGCTCTTCCAGCTTTTCCACGGCGCGATACGCAGGCCCTTCGCTGAAATTTCCAATCGACCCCTTCAATGAGTGAGCCGTTCTTGCCAGCCCAGGTGCATCGCCCTGCTCAATGCCTAGGGCCATCTCCTGTAGCAGAGTTTGCGATCCGCCGTCGAAAAGTTCGATGATCTCCGCGAGCAACTCGCGATCTCCCTGACACCGGTCGAGGATTTCGGATGCGTTCACAGCTTCCTGTGCAATGGACAAGACTTCCTCCCATTTTGCGCAACAGCGTTCCATTGCGCTGAATAACTCCGCAGGCTTGAGCGGCTTCGAAACGTAATCATCCGCTCCCGCTGCGATGCAATTTTCGCGGTCGCCCTTCATCACGTGCGCCGTCACGCTGATGATGGGCACATGTTCTCCAGACGTTTTTTCCTTTTGACGGATCATGCGTATTGCTTTGAGGCCGTCAATGTCCGGCATTTGCACATCCATTAAAATCACATCCACCTTCTCACGCTCCCACATGGCGAGAGCCTCCCGGCCGTTACTTGCCGCAAGTACTGTGTGCCCTCGCTTCTCGAGCAATTTCACGGCGAATTGACGGTTCGTTGCGTTATCTTCGGCCAGCAGAATGCGCATCGGCGGCGTTCCATTTCCCTGGCGCTCTGATGCAGTCTCGTTCCCGGCCGATGCGAGCGTAACGAGCGTTCCGATGGCGCTGAGAATCGTGTTGAGTAACTCAGAGGGCTGCACGGGTTTGGTGAGACATGCGAAAATGCCTGGTTGGCAGCCCTCCCTGTTTTCAACTGGCTGAGAGATTGAAGTCAGCATGACGATGGGCAAATCCAGGAATTCGTCAGTCGCCCGGATCTGACGCGCCAGCATGAGGCCGTCCATTTCGGGCATCTGCGCGTCGATCACTGCCAAACGGAACGAGGTTCCGGCCCGTTGTTGGCGCAGCATTTCAAGAGCCTCGCGCCCGCTCGCCGCAATTTGAGGCGTCATGCCCCACTGCTTGAAAATTTCCGCCAGGATCAAGCGATTCGTTCGATTATCGTCGACGATCAGCACATGCAGGCTCCGAAGCGTTGAGGGATCGACAAGCGCCGGAGGCACGAATTTCTTTTCAGGCAGCCGGAGGCGAACGGTGAAATGAAACGTGCTTCCTTTGCCCGGTTCGCTTTCTACTTTGATGGCGCCTTCCATCATGGTTACCAATCGCTGGACAATGGCCAGGCCCAGACCCGTACCTCCATATTTTCTTGTCGTCGACGGGTCGGCTTGAGTGAACACGGCGAAGATGAGCGCTTGCTTGTCCGTGGGAATTCCGATGCCCGTGTCGCGAACCGTGAAATGCAATTCCGCCCAAGCGGAGGTGCTCCCTGCGAGCGTGGCCGATACCAGCACTTCCCCGCGTTCGGTGAACTTGATGGCGTTTCCGACAAGGTTTACCAGCACTTGGCGAAGGCGCCCACAATCCCCGAGCAGCCATTCCGGCACATCGGAGGCCACCTGCCACGCTAACTCGAGACCCTTGCGATGCGCCGAATGCCCGAGCGCCTTCATGGTTTGGCCCAGATTTTCCCGCAGAGCAAACGGCCGCGACTCAAATTCGAATTTGCCAGCCTCAATTTTCGAAAAGTCGAGGATGTCATTCAATAGAGCCAGCAACGAATCGGCCGAGGATTTCACCATGCCGAGATATTCTCGAACTTCCCTGCTCAGGTCGGTCTCCAGTGCGAGCTGAGTCATTCCGATGATGCCATTCATCGGGGTGCGAATTTCATGGCTCATGTTGGCTAAGAAGTCGCTCTTGGCTTGGTTGGCGCTTTCGGCCATCTCCTTTGCCGCACGCAACGCCTGTTCCGCGCGTTTGCGCTCGCTAATATCGTGATAGAGCACCAGTTCACCCACCTGTTCACCGCTGACGGACAAGGGCACTCCATAGAGCTCGACGTCCAGCAGGGTCTGATCCCTGCGGCGCCGTTGGGTGATGGCTCGAATCGGCTCACCCGCCACAATACGACGAGTGAAATCTGCTACCTCTGCAATCAATTGTGGTGGGGCAACCAAGCTATTGAGTTCTGTGCCGACGATCTCTTTCCTTGAATATTGAAACAGCCGCTCGAAGGCGCTATTGCAAACTCGCACTCTGCCGTCGCGGTCGGTAGTGATAATGCCCAGCGGGCTTGTTTCCACCAAAGCATTGAGGTAGGCAGTGCGCTCGGCGACGCGCTGTTCCAGGTCGGCTCGGGCGCTTTCCAATTCACTGTCGCGCTTCTGTATTCGGTCAAGCATTCCATTAAACTGTTCGTAGAGAAATCCTATTTCGTCGCCGCTTTTCGCGGTTACGGGGACGGAATAGTTCCTCTCCACTGCCACAGTGAAAGCGGTCTGCGCTAATTGAAGAATGGGATCCGAAATCACGTGTTGCAGTCTTGAACCGAGCAACTGCGCCACAATGAGCGAGATGAGCAGGGCCGCGCAAACCATCATTACGAGTTTTTCTTCGCGCGCTCGCAGAGCCGCCAAGTTCGATTCGAGATAGATCTTTCCCACAGTTCTGCCGTCGAGGTTAATCGTAAAAAACGCGCGTATGTCATGACTCGTCAGACGGGCCCCGTCCGGCTCCCACTGCGGCGGCGAAAAGCTGCCTCGGTTCGCGTCGCGATCATATTCAGTAAGGACCTTCCCATCCGCTGTGTAGAGTACCGCGTGCAAAATCTGCTTCTCTCTGGAGAGCGAACGGAGGATTGCTGTCGCAGCCTCGCTATCATGAAACGTCAGCGCCGCTGTTGAATTCGTACCGCTGATTTCGGCAACAGTCTGGAGCGCCCGAAGCTGCGATTGCCGAACCATATAAATGTCGTACGTTGCGAAAACGACGCAAGCCGCCAAGACTGCCGCGCCGCATGTAAGTACGATTATGCGTGTGAGCTTGGTGCGAATGGATTGGTGGTTGCCTGTAACCGGCATCCTATCCGCCACTCTTCCCCGGCTGGTCGTGGACGATCTTGGCGAGTGCCAGCAATGACGCACGAATTCTCAGGCCGGCACGTTGGGCGGCGTCCACATTGATCAGAAAACTGACATGTCCCTGGTTCATTACAAACTGAATGATGCCGCCGCGCGCGGCGAAATCATCTGTGTCCCCTACCGTGAGAACATCCTTGTTGCGCAGGCGCTCGAGGATTTTTGCTTCGTGTTTTACCTCGGATGAGCTGATAAAGAGAATGTCGCATGTACCAAGATCCTCCAAGTGCAGAGCACGTGTGATAACGGTGCGACGTTCCCCCAGTGGATGGTCCAGAACGGATTTATTTAACATTTCTCCATAGGGATCGCGCCCCAAAACGCAGAAGTTTATTGTCTTGCTCACGGCGCGGTTTGATGCGGAAGAAGGCCAGTCTATGAAATCCGCTAAGCTGCGAAGGTACTCTGACTGAGCCTCGTAATCCATGACGCTTGGCCCTTGCGCGCCCCGCGCACGCGGAACGGTCATGGGCACGAGCCCCGTAACCGCCCCCAGAACAACAATGGCCGAAATTTTCATCGCTGAATTGTGTTGCAGGAAACAAGCCAAAGAAGACGTGAATATAGCTTCTTAACCCTTTCTATCGCGACGGGTTACTGGAAGTTAACAAGAAGCTTAGTCCCAAAAAGGAATTGGCGTTCCCCCGAGCGAGCCTTGTGCCAATATGAAACGCTTGAGTACTACTGCCAGACGCACCTGCTGCGCCCCCCGCCTGTGCTAGACTCCGCGAACGACTTGACCAACTGGGATAAACGCGGAGAGCGCCAGATGAAAATAGTTACGGCTTGCTCGATATTGTTGCTCTTGTGTTCGGCCTCGCTGGCACAACAACAGCCCGGACCCACTGCAAGCAAACAGGCTACCTACCAATTGAAGCCGACGCCCAAGACGGTCACGTGGGGCTACTACTCCGCGAGCGCTCCGCCCGTGCTGCAAATCCATTCCGGCGACACGGTGGAGATTCAGACGCTCCTGACGTCAAGTCCAAAACGCCTCGCCGAGGCAGGCGTTCCCGCCGGCCAAATCGAGCAGTCGCTCCGCGATATTTTTAACCAAGTGAAAGACCGCGGCCCTGGAGGGCACATACTTACAGGGCCGGTTCACGTGGAAGGAGCTGAACCCGGCGACGTTCTCGAAGTCTGTATTCAGGCGATTCGCCTTGCGATTCCCTATGCTTACAATGCCTTCGGGCCGGGGAGAGGATTTCTGCCCGACGATTATCCGTATGCAAGGATCAAGATCATTCCGCTCGACGCTGACCGCATGGTGGCACGCTTCGCCGATGGAATTGAAATCCCTCTCCATCCATTTTTTGGCAGCTTGGGCGATGCTCCGCCAGAAGCTGCCGGTCGCGTTAGCAGCGGGCCACCTTGGATGCATGCAGGCAATCTAGACAACAAATATCTTGTCGCGGGAACTACGCTGTACATTCCGATCAACGCCCCGGGAGCGCTTTTTTGGGCAGGCGACGGCCATGCCGGCCAGGGCGATGGCGAAGTGGACATCACCGCAATGGAAACTTCGCTCGTCGGCACATTTCAACTGATCGACCGCAAGGACATGCACCTGCTGTGGCCGCGCGCGGAAACGCCGGACTACTACATCACGATGGGAATCAACGCAGATCTGACCAAGGCGACGGAAATGGCCGTCCATGAAATGATCGACTTCTTGATGCACGAGAAACATCTTTCCCGCGACGACGCCTATATGCTTTCCAGCGTCACAGCCGATCTTCACATCAGCGAGCTTGTCGATGGGAACGACGTGGTGAGCATGATGCTGCCGAAGGCAATCTTCGTTTCAGCGAACGCGAAATAATGCCACGAAACGCCGCGGCTAGCGCGATAGTGCGTCTGCTTCCGTTTCAACAATATCGAGAACTGAATCAAGATTCGCAGTTTTAAGAAGCTGAAGGACGCGCGGTATCGGTGCAAAGAAAATACAGCGGCCGCCAGCCTTCCTCACGTGAGTGCAGTGCCGCACCAGTGCACCCAGCCCCCAACTATCCATTTCCGGCACGCCCGCGAGGTTGATGGCAAATCGCCGGATGCCTTCGTCGAGCAGTTGCTTGATCTTTTGACGAAACTCCAGCTCGCTTTCTCCGACCATCAGCGGGCCATTCAAGTCCAGAATCGTCGTTTCACTCACTTTGCGGGTTCTGATAAACACCTGCGCCTCTTTTTCTTTCGCCCTGCTCCTGACGCTCTCTTGGCGGTGGGCAACTCGGTTCGGCGCGCACGATTCTAGGCGAACTATCGCGACAGAAAAAGCACAAATCGTGCGATATGAAACCAACGGGAAAACGTTTCGCTTTTCTCGATGCATGCGGAAGCTTGTGGCGTGAAGGCCCACCCGGCTTGTTGAGACGGATTTAAGGGCTCCGCCGCCCGGTTGTCGCTTCTCGCGTTTTCACGTGTTCCGGACGGAACCCCACGCCCACGATTCGCGGCAAAATCCGCCGCAGCACGGGCCATCGCCGCACGAGTTTCAAAGGCCATGGAAGCGAAAACGGCTTTGTGCTTCCCAGGACCCGCTGGATCACGCGATTCTGTACCACCACTTGCAGCCGCTGCGTCGCCCGCGTGGGAAACATCCTTCGTTGCTGCACCGCGCGCAAATCGCTTTCGCGTAGCGTTCCTTCACGCAGCTTCGCGCTCAGAATATTCGCCGCCGCAACCGCATCCTGAATCGCCAGATTGATTCCCACGCCTCCAATCGGCGACATCGCGTGCGCCGCGTCTCCTATGCACAGCAGCCCCGGCAAATGCCAGCGCGACAGCCGGTCCACGGTCACGGTCAGCAGGCTTATGTCCTTCCAATCGCGCAGCTCTCCCACGCGGTCGCGCAAAAAGGGAGAAAGCCTTGCGATATCTTCGCGCAGCGCGTCGAGCCCTTTTTGCCGGATTTCCTCGAATCCGCCTTTCGGAATGACGAACGCGCATTGCCAATATTCGCTGCGGTCCAGCATCACCAGCATTTTCCCTGCGTCGGCGTGCCCGAATGTCTGCTCCGGATCGCCATCGCGCCTGCTGACCCGCATCCACAGCACGTCCATCGGCGCGCCAAGATTTACCGCTTTCAGCCCAGCCCGCTCGCGCACCACCGAATGCCGTCCGTCCGCTCCAATCGTCAAATTCGCGCGCACCTCAAGGATTCCATCTGGCGTCTTCGCGCGCGCCCCCGCAACTTTTCCGTTTTCCTCGATCAGTTCTGTCACTTCCGTCTGCATCCGCAAATGAAAACCCGCATAGCGCTTGCCTTCTTCGGCGATGAAATCCAGAAAATCCCATTGCGGCATCAGTGCGATGAACTTGCAATGCGTCGGCAAATGACGGAAATCCGCAATCGTCACCGTTTCGCTGCCCACCTGCCCTGCCAGTTCCTGCACTTCCTGGTGCGGCAGTTTCAGGAACCGTTCCAGCAGTCCCAGCTCGTACATCACTTCCAGCGTCGAAGGATGAACGGTGTCTCCACGAAAATCCCGCAGAAAATCCCCATGCTTTTCGAGCACACATACATCCACGCCCGCTCTCGCCAGCAAAAATCCCAGCATCATTCCTGCCGGCCCTCCGCCTGCAATGCAGCACCGCGTTTGTATCGCTTCGCTCATGCTTCATCCATGGCTCGAATAGTACACGACATCTTTTCCACCGGCGCGAGCCCTTGGTGCCTATGTAGCTCACGTCCCGCCGGAACCTTGCGCCGGCTGACGTGAGGCTTTTGCCGCCTTAGTACTTCGCCCTTTCGCTCATGCCCGTTCGGCGAAACTTTTCCCGCCGCTATGCGTTAACTAAGTAGCATGATGAGCAGAGGCTATAACCCATGACGCGCACCAGGAAAACGACGAGCAAGCCTTCATCAAAAATCGCGGCCGCTCTTCTCGCCGCATGCCTCACGTTCTTTGTCACCGCGCGTCTCCACGCCCGAGCTGCGCACGCAGCCGTCTTTACGCAGTGGCAATCGCAGGCGCAGTCTCCGCCCCCGTCCTCGGCAAAGCCCTCTTCTGAAATGAGCAACATGCCCGGCATGTCGAAAACGCCCACGCCTTCCGCGCAAAGCGAAGTCGCCGCCAATCCCGCCGCCACCCGCGCCGCCAACAACGGCATGTCCGACATGGATATGGACATGCATATGAACATGGCCCACATGTTCATGACCGCCCTGCGCCCGCCGAACGCCGCCGACCAGGCCCGCGCCGCGCAAATTGTCGCCGCCCTTCGCCCGGCCATCGAAAAATACCAGGATTACAATGTGGCGCTCGCCGACGGCTACAAAATCTTCGCGCCCAACGTCCCGCAGCCCATCTACCACTTCACCAGCCGCAGCAACGCCCTCCGCGCGCAATTCACCTTCGATCCCGCGCGCCCCACTTCGCTTCTCTACAAAAAAGTTGGCGGCGGCTACCAGCTCGTCGGCGCCATGTACACCGCGCCGCGGCGCTTCACCGAAGATCAGCTCAACCAGCGCGTCCCGCTCAGCGTCGCCCGCTGGCACAAGCACGTTAATTTCTGTCTCGCTCCCTGGGGCACTCCTCAGTCGCAGGTCGACCACACGAAATTCGGCTTCGCCGGCAGCATCTCTACCGAGCAAGCCTGCTCCGCCGCCGGCGGCCACTGGATCCCGCAAGTCTTCAACTGGATGGTCCACGTCTACCCGTACCAGTCCGACCCCGCCAAAATCTGGGCCCATTAATTTTGTTGTTCGCGCGATTCCCGACGCAACTCTTCCCCCTTTTCTTGCGTCTATCTTTACGGTTTGCTAAATTCAGCAATTGGTTCCCCGGATACGCCCCTTCGGAGGTGACCATGAAATCCTTCCCGCGCTTCACTCCATTTTTCCTTCTGGCGCTCTGTACGCCCTTTGCAGTTCTAGCTCAAGAAAAAACAACCGTAGAGTTGGGGGCTCGCGCTGCAACATTCGAAACGCAGCTCTCACTCCAGTCAAGTCCGACCATTGGCTTACCTGTATCCTACGAGCGAGTCTTTGACAGCTCAAGAGTGCTTGCCGACGGAACTCGCATCACCGACAAGACCCAGACCAGCTACTTCTACCGCGATTCCTCCGGGAGAACGCGCACAGAGCGCCCCATGTTCGAAGGATTTGCCCCGGACCAGAAGCTTCCGAAGGTTCCGTTGATCGAGATCTGCGACCCAGTCGCCGGAGTGCAGTACGTCCTCGACACGGTGAACCGCGTCGCTTACCGCTTTCCATTGAGCACTGCTTCGTCTCGAGTAAGCTCACCCGAGGCGTCCTCGTCCTCGCCTCAAGCCAAATCTACGTCGGATACATCGGACGACTCCGCTTCTCCGCAAAAAACGACTGAGTCCCTTGGCATGCAGATCATGGAAGGTGTTTCCTCGAGGGTCACCGAGTCACGACTGTGTTTCCCCCCGGCTCCATGGGCAATGATCGCCCGATTACCGACACGGTTGAGTATTGGCACTCTCCCGAGTTGCACGACAATGTCCTTTACAAACACTCCAGCCCGCTCTACGGCGATTACACCACTCGACTAACGAACATCAGTCTCGCCGAACCGGACCCAGCCCTTTTTCAACCTCCGCCGGACTACTCCGTCGTCGATGGTCCCAGCGACGGCCACGTCACCCTGAAGTTTCAATTGTCCCAGCCCTAGCCGCTCCGTTTTCAGCTTGGGCATCATCCCCTGCGCCATCGTGGTTGCGCGTACACTTCCGGTCGTCTTAGCTCGTATTGTCCCTTGTCGCATACCGCGTTAAGCTCGCTCTTTCATGCTCACGCTGTCGCTGGTCATCGCCCCTTTCCTGACGCACCTCCACTGGCTCCCTATCGCCATTTTCCTCATTACTTATTTGCTGATCGCCGTCGAAAGCGGCCGCGGCAGCCATCTCGACCGCACCGCCGCCGCGTTTTGCGGCGCGGTGGCCATGGTCTTCGCTGGTGTCGTCTCCCTTGACGGCGCCTATCGCGCCATCAGTTGGGACACCATCGTTTTTCTCCTCGGCATCATGATCCTCGTCGCCCATTTTCAAATCGCCCACTTCTTCGACTGGATCGCCGCGCGCGTCGCCGCCATCGCCAAGACGCCTTTTCAATTTCTCGTTCTTCTGATTTTTACCACTGGCATCCTCGCCGCATTTTTTGTCAACGACACCGTCTGCCTGATGTTTACTCCCATCGTCCTCGCCGTCACGGAACGTCTGCGTCTTCCCAAACTCCCCTATCTCCTCGCGCTCGCCACTTCCGCCAACATAGGCTCGGTCATGTCCGTCACCGGCAATCCGCAGAACGCACTCGTCGGCGTCACCGCGCATTTCACATTTCTCGAATTTCTCGTGCATCTGGCTCCCGTGGCGCTCATCGGCCTGCTCCTCGACGTCGCCATCCTCGCCATGGTCTTTCGCCGCCAGCTCTGGCACGCGCCCCCGCTCGAGCGCGAGCCCGCTGAAATCCCCGTCACTCTGAACCG
>JBAUEH010000050.1:0-2793 GCA_049678505.1 Candidatus Acidiferrales bacterium | reverse complement strand
CGGATTTCCTGACCGTTGACGAGCAAACCGATGGGGACTCGCGTCTGCCGAAGCAGGCGTTCGAACTTTGCTTGCGGGCTCGCCTGCCAATGCCGCGCATCGACATCTTCAGGATCGTCAAACCGCGCGCCTTTCGGGAGAACTTTGACGAGAAGAATCCAGCCGGGATTGTCATTGTCAGGATCGAAATCGCGCAGTGCGTAAGTGGGCAGTAGCGTCTCGTTGTATTCGGGGAGAGCGACTTCGAATGACGCCGGGACAGGATCGGAACCGGGGGTTCCACAGAGGTCGCTTGGCGACCAACCCAGCACATCCTGGGCGAAGCGCGGGAAATCGTCGATCTCAGGATTCGGATCACCCTCTGCGGTAGAAGGCAGTGCTTCAAGAAAGCGCCGATGGTCCGGGGCAGAGTTTTGATTCACCCGGAGATTCGCGTCGAGCATCGCAGGGATGGACACGACAAGGCCAACCGGCTGAACGTAGCCCAACCATTCCTGGTGCGCGAGTATTGCGGGATCCTTCGCCATGGCCCTATCTCGACGCCGGCCACAGATACACAAGGCCGACCGGTTCAACTCTGGTGGCGCGGACTTCGTAAAGCCCGCGAATTCGTTCTGGCTCGCTGGTTAATTCATTCCCGATTGAAACCAGCCGCTGGTTCCAATACCGACGATTCGACTCCAGTTGGCGCTTCTCGTCGTCAGGGAACGCCAGAGTCAACTGCGGTGAGCGATCATGGCGGTCAATCGTACCTACAATGTGCTTTTGCTGGAGTTCGAGGATTTCGCGCATGGCCTTCGATTCGGCATCTGCGCGCTTCTGAAGCTTCAATGCGGCGTCAGCCGCGTACTCTGCAGCGCGTTTTTCAAGATGGGGCAGCAATTCTCGAACGTCCGTCGGCGCCGAGGTGAGCAGTTGGTGACGCACCACTTCAGAAACCACGCGCTCGTGCTTTTCGAGGAGAGCAGCGTCAAGCAGATTCATCGTTTTGGTTTCGGCTTCACGGCTATAGGGAGTCAGCCCGCCTTTGCGGATTGCGGGATCTGTCCATCGCGCAGTAACCGGGACTAACTCTTCGTGCAAACGGGCGGCGCCGGGGCCGTAGAGCGAGAGCCGGCCAATGAGTAGGACGCGGGGAACCGCGTCGGCAGTATGCGCGAGACAAGCACGAGAAAGATCGTGGTGAACGAAACCCTGCGCGGTGAATCTGGAGAGCAGCCGTTGGACGACACGCTGCTCCAGGTGAAGTTGGACAACCTCATCTGTAACTACTCCGGGGTCCTCGAAGACAACGGGGCGAATCGGAGATGTGCGTCGCCATTCCCAGAACTTCTGGTCGCGTTTGCGCGGCGTGCGCAGGCTGTCCATCGTTTCCGCCCATGTCGGGTCGGCACCTTCGCGTTGGTCCATGACTGGAAAAACGCATTCCTCCCGATTTGAGCCGTCCCGCCCAGGCTTTAGAGGCTCCGCACCGAGAATCTGGAGCGCGCAGGAGATGGCGGATCGGAAATGATCTTTCGAGAACGCAATCGCTTCCTGCGAGTCCTCGAGAATTGTGCTCAGATTCTCAATCTGTTCCAGAAGCTCCGTTTTACGTTTTCTTGACGCCTCAAGCTCCTCCTCTACTGCCGCTCGCGATTCTTGGTCCATGTCGGTGGACTCAATCTCGCTGGTGAGAGCATCAATATCGCGTCGGCGGATACCGTACTTCATGAGCAGGTCGAGCTTGCTGTCGATCACCTGCGAGAGGCTGCCCAACTCTTCCCGGATGGTCTTCGTTTTTCGAACCAATGCTGCAAGAACCTTGTCCTCAGGCCTTTGTGTGTAGAAGAAGTAGCGACAGTAGACGACCGGGTTTGGTTGCAGCTTACGATCGATACGACCATTCCGCTGCTCCATGCGGCTGGGATTCCATGGAACGTCGAAGTGGAACATGTTCCAGCAGTGTGCTTGTAGATTCAGGCCCTCTCGGGCCGCATCGGTGGCGATGAGTATTCGGACCGGGTGTTTCGAAGGTGGGGCGTTGAAGGCGGCTTTAATTTCGTCGCGCTCTGCAGGCGGCGTAGGACCATGGAAGATTGCGATTCGCTCGTCGCCGCGGTCGGAGCCGGCGATCGCGGCGCTAAGTTGCTGGTGAAGATATCGCTTGGTGTCATCCCACTCAGTGAAAATGATTACTCGGAGGTCGTTCCACTTTGCATTGGAATTGCCCAGTTCCGAGCACATGTTTTCTTTGATCCACGCAATGAGCTTACGCATTCTCGCATCAGGCAGCGCGCGGCTGGACTCGGCGAGTTCCGTCATTTGCGCGAGTAGTTCCTGTTCCTGGGCGAACAACGTCTGCGCGGGACCAGTATTAAACTGGCCCATCGTCGCCTCGGAAACCGCGGCGATTTCCGCTTCTTCTTCGACGGTTAGCTCCTGTTCCGAAAATATCGCCCGTTCATCGTCGGGACCAACACTTTGCACTCGGAAGCTGTGCTTGGCAGTGGAAGCCGCCTGTGGCGCTTTCGCTCCAGACCGAGTTGACTCCCACTGTTTCAGAACAGTTTTCCTGTGGACGCGTAGTGTTCGGCTGAACGCTTCAATCGAAGAGAAGAGTCGTTGTTGCAGTCCAGAGAGGAGCAGTCCCGATGCGGTTTGAATTCTGCGAGTCTCCGTGCTGAGCCGCGCCTCGCGCTTCTGCCGGTATTGATCTAAGAGCGCGATAAGTTGCAATTCGGGAGCGTCTGCCGGCAAATCGGCGATGTTTTCCTGTACGACCTCTCGCTTCGGGAATCCATCGACGATCTC